>JAPPCV010000104.1 GCA_028824715.1 Boseongicola sp.
GGAACGAGAAGATCAGCTACAAGGTTCGGGAGCATTCGGTTGGCAAGGTGCCGGTCATCCTGGCGGTCGGTCACCGCGAAGTGGCCGACGGGACCGTGAGCGTCAGGAAGCTTGGCAGCAAGGCGACCGAGACCCGTTCGCTCGCCGAGGCTGTCCGGGAGCTTGCATCGGAAGCTCTCCCGCCAGATCTTCGGCGGGATGACGAGATGCGTTCCAGGGACGGCACGGCATAGACGTCTCCGATGGCTGACGGCCGGCGATATTTCAGTTTTTGACAACACTGTCAGCACACGCAGCCGTGAGTGGAAGTTCGTTCCAATTCCCGTCTTGAATGCACAAGTCGATCCAACGACGAAAATTCAACTGAACGAGGACACGAAAATGTCGAAAACGACCAAGACCTTGGCGGCTGCGGGCGCAGTTGCAACCGCATTGGCTGCGTCACTGGCTGTACCCGCGCAAGCCCAGACGAAGGAGAAATGCTACGGCGTTTCGCTTGCCGGCGAGAACGACTGTGCAGCCGGTCCCGGCACCACGTGCTCCGGCACCTCCACGGTCGACTACCAGGGCAATGCCTGGACACTTGTCGACACGGGCACCTGTGCCGAGATCGAGTTGCCTGCAATGGCCGACGGCACGGCACGCATGGGCTCGCTCGAGCCGCTCGATCGCGACCTGCCGAGCTAAGTCTCTGAAGACTGACGGCGTCTCCCGCTTTGCCGGGGACGCCTCACCTTCCGGATTCCGTCAATGCTGGATGCCACCGCCCACGAATTTGCCCGCCTGCCCGATGCGCCGGGGGTCGGCTACAAGCCGCAGCACTTCAGCGAGATCGCGGACGATGCCGGGCCGGTTGCGTGGCTTGAGATTCACGCCGAAAACTACATGGGCGACGGCGGTCGGCCCATCGCCCAGCTCAGGCACCTCGCCGAGCGCTTCGCGTTCTCGGTACATGGCGTCGGTCTCTCAATCGGTGGCGAGGGTCCGCTGGATTCCGAGCACCTTGCTCGGCTCAAGCACCTCGTCGACTGGCTTGATCCGGCGAGCTTCTCCGAGCATCTGGCATGGTCGACCCACGACTCCGCGTTTCTCAACGATCTGCTGCCCCTGCCCTACACCGAGGCCAGCCTCGCCCGCGTGGCGGAGCATGTCGACGAAGTCCAGGAAGTCGTAGGACGACGCATGCTGCTGGAAAATCCCTCGTCCTATCTCGCGTTCGAAGAATCCACGCTGACCGAGACCGACTTCCTGCGCGAGGTCGCCAAGCGAACGGGTTGCGGGCTCCTGCTCGACGTGAACAACGTCTTTGTCAGCGCAACGAATCTCGGCACCGATCCGGTTTCGTATATCAACGCGTTCCCCGTCGAACTTGTCGGAGAAATCCACCTCGGCGGACATGACGACGATGAAGACGACCATGGTGCGCCCCTGCTGATCGACAACCATGGCAGCGAGGTCGCGGACCCGGTCTGGTCGCTGTTCGAATACACGATCAGGAAGTCGGGTCCCAAGCCAAGTCTCATCGAATGGGACAACGATGTCCCCGAATGGCCGGTTCTCAAGGCCGAGGCCAACCGTGCGGCCAAAGTCCTGGAAGCCGCGACCGCATGACGGTCGACCAGACCATGTTCCGGGAAGCGCTTCTGGATCCGGAGGCCGCACGCCCGGATGGCCTGAGCGACGGCAAGGGCCGACCGGCCGGGCGCCGATTCGACGTGTATCGCAACAACGTCTCCGTCTCGTTGACCGAGGCGCTGGAAGTGGGCTTTCCGGTCATCCGCAAACTGGTCGGGCAAGAAAATTTCAGGTTGCTTGCCTCCGCGTATCTGCGCCGACATCCGCCGCATTCGCCGTTGATGATGCATTTCGGGGCCGACATGCCCTCGTTTCTGGCCAATTTCGAACCCACGAGGCAAACCGGCTACCTGCCGGACGTTGCGCGGCTCGAACTTGCCATCCGGGAAAGCTACCACGCGGCCGATGCGGACCCGCTCAGCCCTGCGGAACTCGAGGCGCTGCCTCCGGAAGCGTTGGTCGGCTCCCGCGTGCAACTTGCCACCTCCGTGCGCCTGGTGCGATCACCCTGGCCGATCCTCTCCATCTGGCGTTTCAATGCCGAGGAGGCCGCGAAAAGTCCGGAAATGGCCGCCGAAGACGTGCTGGTCGCCCGGCCGGACCTGGATCCGGTTCCCGAGCTGCTGCCTCCAGGCGGGGCGGAATTCATCAATGCGCTCTTGACGGGTGCGACATTCGGGGATGCAATGGACATGGCATCAGAAGCATCCCGGAACTTTGACTTGCCGGCGGTGCTCACCGTCTTGGTCAAAATGAAGACCATGATCGAAATCGGAGGATAGCTTTCATGTCCAGCAACATACTGCTGCTGCCGGACCGGCTGCTTGCGCTGGTCGAACCGGCGTCCACGCCGGTCCTGACCACGCTTGCGCGCTTCATTTTTGCTGCGGTCCTGCTTGTCTACTACCTCAACTCTGCGCTGACCAAGATCCCCGAAGGCCTGATCAATCTGGTATCGCCGAGTTTCAACGCCTTTGCGCAGATCTTCCCCAAGGAGGCCGAAGCCGTGCTCTATGACATCGGGCAGGCAACGATCTTCCAGAAACTTGTGATCCTCGCCGGCACCTGGGCGGAATTCGTGCTTCCGTGCCTCGTTGTCATCGGCTTGTTCACCCGCGCGGCCGCGCTTGGCATGATCGGCTTCGTGACGGTTCAGAGCCTCACGGACATTTTCGGACATGGCGGCGAGACCGGTGCATGGTTCGACCGGCTTTCGGACGCGGTGATCCTGGACCAGCGCGCGTTCTGGGTGTTTCTGCTTCTTTACCTGGTCTTCCGAGGCGGCGGACCGATTTCAGTCGACCGATTGCTCTACGCGGCCTTTGATCGGAACAGGTAGGGCGGAACCGGGCATTCAAGCCGGCGAGCGGGACCTATTCGCCGAGATGCCGCCTCCTCACCGCGGCGTCCCAGCCAAGGGTGACCATTTCGCCGTCAACGATTACGGGACGCTTCATGAGTGACGGATACCTGGCGATCAGATCTGCCGTCGCTCCCTGACGCTCGGAGTCGGTCAGATTGCGCCAAGTGGTCGAGCGGCGATTGACGAGAGCGTCTCCAAACGCCTGAAGCAAGCGTTCGATCGTGCCGGGATCCAACCGGCTCTCGCGGACATCCACGAATGTGACGTCCATGCCAGCACCTTTCAGGTCCTGACTTGCCGTTCGGCAAGTACTGCAGTTCTTCAGCCCGTATAGCGCAAGCATTCTGCCTCATGCCCCTGTCATGGAAGGTTTCGCTTGTGTTTTTTGGAAATTGCCTCAGACTCCGGCCAGCATCGGACGTCAAGTCGTCTGCCTCACCTTGGCATTCGTCCAGACTTTTTTTGCTGTTCGAAGACAGGCCCGGATTTTCCGGGCAAAAGGACCAAAGGAAAACTACCATGCCTACTGGCACCGTGAAGTGGTTCAATACCCACAAAGGTTACGGGTTCATCGCACCCGACGAAGGCGGAAAGGACGTGTTCGTTCACGTCTCTGCCGTGCAAAAGGCCGGATTGACCGGATTGAGCGACAACCAGAAAGTCGAATACGAACTGGCCGAAGGCCGTGACGGCCGCCAGATGGCGGACGATCTGAAGGCCATCTGATAAATCAGCACTGAAACTGTCGGTGTTCATGAACCCGCCGTTGCGCAAGCATCTGGCGGATTCATGTTTGTTCTGAGTGGCTTTTGCGCGTCGAACGTGCACGAAGGATTTGCAGCGCACAAGTTTGCTTGCAAATTCTCCGAAACTTCGGTCCCGGCCAATGCCTGAGGACGCCGGGGTGCAAACGCGACTGCCAAGGACACTCAGCGCGACCTTGCGCACGACCGCACCTGCGGACAGTCGATGCCAGACTCAAGGCGACAGTGACGGCGGCAGGTCCCGCACGAGCGTGTCGCGGGCCGCAGCCATCCCAGGACAATCAGCGAATCAGGCCTACGAATTCCCTCCACTCGCCCTTTGACATGCCGGATTCCTCCTGCGTCACGTCCTCGCCCGCCAGCATCCTGCGAACGCAGTCAAGCGCCGCTGCCGAAAGCGTCGCGCCGCCCAGCCGATAGTCCTTGAACGCCCTGTAGGCGAACGGAACCCAGTCGGCGACCAGCTTGCAGACTTCCTTTGCGTACACGCGAATTTCGTATTGCGCGTGGGCATCCGCCCTCAATCGCAGAAAATGGAAAAGGTTGTGCAAGTCCGTTTTCCAGTACCACTGGGTATAGACGTTGGCGGGAAGGTTCATGCGCGCAAGCTCCCTGGCCAGCCCCTTCTGGCCATCCTGGGAAATCATTTGCTCATAGTGGTCGTAGCAGAGCATGGAATCGGTCTTCAGGAATCCCAAGACGCGGGCCGCCTCCTCTCCCGCCAGCGCCTCGCCACGGCCTTGGCTGTTGACGGTCGATTGCGCGGCAAGGTCGTCCGGGCCCGGAATGTAGAATTCGCGATCCAGAATCGAATAGCGCGCCGAATACTCGTTCACGTTGGCGGTTCGGTGACGTATCCACTGGCGCGCAACGAACACGGGCAGCTTCACATGCAGCTTGATCTCGCACATCTCGAACGGGGTCGAATGCGAATGGCGCATCAGGTAGCGGATCAGGCCTTCATCATTGGAAACCGATTTCGTTCCCTTTCCGTAGCTCACGCGAGCCGCCTGGGTGATCGCAGCGTCGTCACCCATGTAGTCGATGACCCGGACAAACCCATGATCCAGGACCGGGTAGATCGTGTAGAGGTGAACCTCCATCCCTGGTGCCGTCACGCGCCGTGTCGACCGCTTCGCCGCTCGCATCTCGGAAATTTCCGTTTCGGGGTCCTGGATCGCGTCCTCTGACATGCTCTCAATTCGCTTCAATCGACTCAACCGGCGGCCACAGCATAGTGGGGTCTCGCCCCATCACAACACAATATGAAGGGCCGCAAGCGTTTTTTTCTGTTTCCAGCCATAAAGCGCATTGATGGCGCGGAGGATTCGTTCAGGACACGTCGCCAATGCACAAGGGCACCTGCTTCGACGGTTCGGTGTTGAGCGCGCCCAGCAATGCGATAGGTTGCCCAGGAAAAAGGAGTGTCTCACATGGGAATCGAATACCTGCACACGATGGTGCGCGTGAAGGATCTTGAGAAGTCCAAGGCCTTCTACGAGCTTCTGGGTCTCGAGGAAACGCGACGGATCGAGAACGAAAACGGACGGTTCACGTTGGTGTTCCTGTCGCCCCCGGGGCAGAAAGACGCGGATGTCGAACTCACCTACAACTGGGATGGTGATGACGGGCTCCCCTCGGACAGCAGGCATTTCGGACATCTCGCCTACCGGGTCGATGACATCTATGAGACATGCCAGCACCTGATGGACAACGGCGTCACGATCAACCGTCCTCCGCGTGACGGTCACATGGCCTTTGTCCGCTCGCCCGACAATGTCTCGGTCGAGTTGCTTCAGCGAGGCGAGCACCTGCCACCCGCCGAGCCGTGGGCGAGCATGGAGAATGTCGGACACTGGTGACCGGGCTCTCCGGCTTCGCACTGGCAGGGAACTCTCTGAGACAGTCGAGTGCGTCGAGGAGCGCCTCGGTCCCGTTGCCGGGATTGAATGTGCACATGCCCTGCCAATCCGCCATGCGACCGGATCCATTGCTTGTGGAGTCGACTCGACTTGTCCGCAAATGCCGCCGAACGTGATGTCGTCCGGTTGATTGCAGGCCGAATGGCGAAACTTGCTTGTGGAGCTAGGCGGAAGCTGTCCCGTGTGCGTTGATGCGTGCAATCAAGCAGATGAAGCGATCGGGAGGCTCCGCCTGCCCACTGAACCACGCGTACAGGTCCTGATCGTTCTCGCAAAGCAGGTCTTCGTACAGATCGAGTTCGGATGCGTCGAGCGCCTGTCCCGCTTCATCCCAGAACCGGCCCAAGACCAGGTCCACTTCCCTGGTGCCTCGTCGCCAGGAACGAATGCCCAGCCGGCGAAGCCGAATGTCACGATCCTCGGTCATGCGCCTCTCCGGCCGCTTGACCCAGGCGCTTCTCAAGAACGCCGAGCCGCGCGACGGAACGTTGCATCTCGGCTCTGAGCATTCGCATTTCGTGCAGGAGCTCGCTCATTCGTACCGACCCTGCCTCGGATTCCGAGCCTACGCCCTGTCCCTCACCTGTCAGCAGCCAGGAAATCGAGACGTCCAGCACGCCTGCCAGCATCTGGAGCCTGTTTGCGCGCGGCTCCCGTACGTCGTTCTCCCAACCCTCCAGGGTCTTCAGGGAAACGCCGAGACGGCGGGCGAGCGCCTTTTGCGTCATGCCCTGGGCACTCCTTGCCGCGGCAAGCCTGTCCCCGAAAGTCGCAGCGTCCTCCGCAAACCAGTTCTTCCCGTCGTTGTCTTCCACGTTGCCCTCAATCCGCTTGTGAACAGCAAGGCCACCTTCTATCACGATTGCGCCCCAGTTCCATCCGGTGACGACCATGCGGCAATTCTCTGCGACACTCGACCGTGTCAAACCGTCGCCAACGGTTGCATTGACAGGCCTCGTCGCCGCATTGAAGGCGCAAGGCCGCGACATCATCAGCCTTGGGGCCGGAGAGCCGGACTTTCCGACGCCGCCGCACATCCGCGAAGCCGGAAAGAACGCCATCGACTCGGGTCGCACGCGCTACACTGCCGTGGACGGGATCGCCGAACTGAAAGACGCGATTGCCGCCAAGTTCGCACGGGACAATGACCTCGCATACGCACCCGAACAGATCATCGTGAGCACAGGCGGCAAGCAAGTGCTGTACAACGCGCTTATGGCGACGCTGAACCCCGGTGACGAGGTGATCGTTCCTGCACCCTATTGGGTCAGCTATCCCGACATGGTGCGTCTCGCCGGCGGAACGCCTTCAATCGTCGCAACCAGGATCGAGGATGGATTCCGGATCACGCCCGCACAGCTCGAAGCGGCAATCACGTCCCGGACGAAATGGCTGATCTTCAACGCGCCGTCCAACCCGACCGGGGCCGGCTACTCGCCCGATCGGCTGAAGGCCCTGACAGACGTGCTGGAACGGCACCCGAACGTCTGGGTCCTGAGTGACGACATCTACGAGCATATCGCCTTTCCGGGATACACGTTCTCAACTCCGGCCCAGGCAGCTCCCGAACTCTTCGAACGCACGCTGACAGTGAATGGAGTCTCCAAGGCCTATGCGATGACTGGCTGGCGGATCGGCTATGCTGGCGGGCCGGGCGAACTGGTCTCTGCAATGCGGACCATCCAGTCGCAATCGACGACAAACCCTTCCTCTATCAGCCAATGGGCTGCCGTCGAGGCGCTGAACGGACCGCAAGGCTTTCTGGAAGATGCCGTCAAGTCGTTCCTCAGACGCCGGGATCTTGTTGTGGCCGCATTGAATGCAACGGACGGCATGTCCTGTCCGGTACCCGAAGGCGCATTTTACGTCTATCCTTCCATTGCCGGCTGCATCGGCAAGACTTCCGCAGGTGGCACGGCAATCGAAACGGATGAGGATTTCTGTTCCGCGCTTCTCGAAGAAGCCGGTGTGGCGACGGTCTTTGGCGGCGCGTTCGGGACCTCGCCCAACTTCCGAATAAGCTACGCCGCTTCGGACGAGCAATTGTCCGAAGCGATGGCTCGCATCCAGGACTTCTGTGCCAAGCTCACATGAGCGTGTTGCAGCTGACGTTCGCCTGGAACGCGCCGCGTTGGCCAAGACAGGGCAACATCCAGAGTTCGGTCAATCGACGCACATACTGCGATCTTGCCAACTTCAGCCTCGGTGGAGTTCCGCGCGGTGCAGCTCTTCCCAAGGCGTCACGTCGCCCCTCACGCCGTTCCAAGCCCGCGCGACCAGCTCCCTGCCAAGGACTCGCTCAGGATTCGTCGGCGGCGGCATTCTCACGCCGACAAGCGGCTTGAACCCGAAACGACCATAGTAAGGCGCATCCCCCACGAGCATGACCCGTTCCCAGCCCGCGGCTTTCGCGAGTGCCCCTTCGATCAGCAACCCGCCCACACCTTCGCCCTGCCTGGTAGGGTGCACTGCGACGGGCCCGAGGAGCAGGGCCGGTGCTCCGCCCACCCTCACGGGCCAGAACCGGATCGCGCCGCCAAGTATGCCGTCCTCGTCCCGCGCGGTGAGACAAAGATCGCGCACGGGATCGGTGCCGTCGCGCAAACGATAGGACGACAGGGCCTCGCGCCCCGGCGCAAAGCTGAGATCGAACAGCGTCTCGACCTCCCACCAATCCTCTTCTGTTTCGACGCTGAGTTGCACCGCCCGACCCCGGCAATTCGCTATGGAGCGCCCGTAACACATGCGTTATGCGGTGCACAAATCCAGAGGAAGGCACGTGTCCTACCGACCCGAGGATGGCCACGGACTCCCCCGCAACCCCTTCAAGGCAATCGTGACGCCACGACCCGTTGGCTGGATGTCGTCGAGGGACGTGGACGGCACGGAACGCATCGCTCCGTACTCGTTCTTCAATGCCGTTGCCGACGAGCCTCCCCAAGTGATGTTTGCCTCAACTGGCGCAAAGGCCGATCAGGAAACCTCCAAGGACAGCGTCTCCAACATCCGCAGAACAGGCGTCTTCTGCGTCAACATCGTGGAATTCGCAATGCGGAACCCGATGAACGCCACCTCCGGCGACTATGGCAGGGACGTTGACGAGTTTGAGCAGGCCGGGCCGGCCCGTGCGCCTTGCACGACAATTCCGTGCTCTCGGGTCGACGGGGCTCCGGCCGCGCTTGAGTGCCGGCCTACGGAAGTCGCCCGGCTCAGAGGCGAAGCGAACGGCATGGTGCCTGGAGAGGTGAAAGGCATCCACCTCCGAAACGACTGCCTGTCGGACGGACGCTTCGACGTCCTCAGGTACCAGCCGCTGGCAAGACTGGGCTATCGAGACTGTTCGCGGATAACGGGACTGTTCGAAATGATCCGGCCATCGGACTGAGCGGACGCGACGCCAGACAATCCCGATACCTCGAGCGACGCCGCGCTTTGCCAGCTTCAGTTGGTTCTCTGCCTGGGGATGAACGGCAAGGGCAGTGCCGGCACTCCGTCTTCGATCAGTTTCCGGGCCTCGTCTGAACGCGCTTCTCCGTGAATCGACCGTTGCGGCATCGCGCCTTCATGCATCGCACGCGCTTCCTTCACGAAACGGTCGCCAACATAGTCCGAATTCTCCTCGACATGCGCCTTCAACTTGCGGATCGCGTCGGCGATTTCTGGGTCAGTCCCCGCTGCCATGGATGTAGGCGTATTGTCATGAGCCCTTTCCTTGACAGCCTTCTTGCGCGAGGCGCGCACAGGTGGCGCCATCAGGTCCTTCGAGATGCTGGCACTGTCGCACTCCGGACATGTCACGTGGCCAGCCGACACGAGATCAGCGAACTTCTCGCTCGAGGCGAACCAGCTCTCGAAGCCGTGGCCATTGGCACATTTGAGCGCGAACCGGATCATGGAACCTCCTTACCGCGGAAGTCTTGCTACGCTTGCCGGGCGCGGTTGGCAATGCAGGAGCCGAATCACACGTTCGCTGGATCGAAGCCCCTTATGATCGCGGCCAGTTCGGGTTCGCTCACAAGCGTTGCTGCCTTGGCCAGCGAAAACCACTTCCGCTTCCGTTGGGACGCTTCGGGAAAGTCCCGGCGCAGTTTCTTGACGCGCATCGGGAAGATGGCGACCACGCAGGGCGCAACCTGCCGTGCCGTGACGAACTTGTCGTAGCTGAAGATTCCGAGGCATTTCGCCTTTGCCTTGCCCTCTACGCCGGCCTCTTCCCAAGCCTCCATCACGGCGGCCTTGACGGGCGTGGCGCGATCCTGCGGCCAGCCCTTGGGAATGATCCATCGCTTGCGGCGCCGTGAAGTCACAAGAAGCACCTGGATCTCGTCGCCGCGCCGCCGCCAGCACAACGCACCAAACTGGGTCCG
This sequence comes from Boseongicola sp., assembly GCA_028824715.1. Lineage (GTDB taxonomy): Bacteria > Pseudomonadota > Alphaproteobacteria > Rhodobacterales > Rhodobacteraceae > JAJEFO01. The sequence goes on from JAPPCV010000104.1 coordinate 9,992, forward strand.
CACCCCTTGTTTGCCGCCGTTGGAAAGCCTGAGCGGGCGTTGCCTGTCGCCCTGGACGCTCATTTTCATTGCCATTTCAGCTCGATTTGCCCTTGGAGAAGGACACTAGCACCAAGTTCGCATCTTGAGAAGAAGACTGTTGCGCATATGTCCGGCTCGAAGTTTCAGGCGCAGACCGGGCAATCCGGACGCCTCGAAAGCTTGATGCTTCGCGTGTCCCCATAGAGCGCGTCGTATATGAGCAGGCTGCCCATCAGTGTCTCGCCCGCCCCTGAAATCACTTTGATCGCCTCCACCGCCATCATCGTGCCCAGAACGCCAGGCAACGGGCCAAGAACGCCGGCTTCGGCACAGCTCGGTGCCAATCCGGGTGCCGTAGCTTCAGGAAAAACGCATGCATAACAAGGTCCTCCGCGCGCGGGATCAAAGACGGTGACCTGACCTTCCCATTGCGCTATGGCGCCCGAAATCAACGGAATTCTTGCCCTTACCGCAAATTCGTTGACCAGGTAACGGGTCTCCACGTCATCCGTGCCATCAAGGACCAGATCATAGTCCGCAAAAAGATCTGCGGCGATCTCGCGGGTCAGCCTCCGGTTGTAGGGACGGATGCTGACGAAGGGATTCTGGTCGGCCATCGCCTTCTGCGCAGAGAACACCTTGGGCATGCCGATTCGCGCATCCGAGTGGATTACCTGTCTCTGGAGGTTCGAATTCTCGACCGCGTCGCCATCGATTACGCCGATGGTGCCAACGCCTGCAGCTGCCAGGTATTGGAGGACCGGTGCGCCGAGGCCGCCCGCGCCGACCACCAGAACACGGGCGCCCTTCAATCGCTTCTGGCCGGTTCCACCTATTTCGCGAAGGGCAATGTGACGCGCGTTTCGCTCGACCTCGGCGGTCGAAGCACCGGAACCTGCCCCGTCCCGATCTTCGGGATGAACACGCCCCCTTAGGTGGCGCAAGACGCGCCAGTAGCCCCAGATCGCCGCCGCCAGCGCCCCTGCCACAAGCCACGCGGCCGCCGATCCGCCGGTGGCTTCGCGCAGTGAATTGCCCGCAGGGAGCGCAAGCTGCATCGAAAGCACCGCGAGGTAGAGAACCGCAATCAGGATGAAACGCACGCGCGTGGGAACCCGAAAGAGCCGCCCCGCGAACCAGAGCGCCACGGCCAACGCTACGACCAACACCATCAGCCGCGCCCCGTCGACCCAAATCCGCCGGCGCCTCGCACGGTATCGGCAAGCGACTCGACGACTTCGAAGCTGGCCCTTGTCACGGGCGCCAAGACGGCCTGGGCAATGCGCTGGCCATGCTCGACAACCACCGGATCGCTGCCGAGGTTGATCAGGATCACGCCTAGGGGACCTCTGTAGTCGCTGTCGATCGTGCCGGGTGCATTCGCCAGGCTCAGACCTTCATTGAGCGCAAGGCCCGAACGCGGACGGATCTGCATCTCGAATCCGTCAGGTATCCCGACATGGAACCCGGTCGGCACCAGCCGGCGCTCGCCCGGCGCGAGCTTGATGCCTGGCCGGTCCGCCTTAGGCAGGTTTGCCCGAAGATCGGCACCGGCGGCACCGGGAGATTCGTAGGCCGGGAGCGGGAGACTTCGGTCCGCGCCTTCGGCCCAGGACATGGCAATCTCGGCTTTCATGAAAGCGCGTCGGCGATCCGCTGCGCGAGCCTGCGGGCCACATGTTCCTTTGAGGCGCGAGGCCAGGCTTCCTCGCCCGCCCGGTCAATGACGGTCACCGCGTTTTCGTCACCACCCATGATACCCGTCGCCGGCGAAACGTCATTGGCAACGATCCAGTCGCACTTCTTGCGCTTGAGCTTTGCCCTGGCGTTGCCGATCACGTCGTCGGTCTCCGCCGCAAAGCCGACGACCAGCCCGGGACGATTCTTGCGCATGCGCGATACCGTCGCGAGGATGTCCGGATTCTCCGTCAGGCTGAGTTTCAGGTCCGTGTTTGCGACCCCCTTCTTGATCTTGGTCCCAGATTCCGCCTCAACATGCCAATCCGCCACCGCCGCCGCGAACACGGCCGCATCCGCGGGAAGTGCCGCCTTGACGGCGTCAAGCATCTGGCTGGCCGTCTCGACCCGCACCACGGCGACGCCCGGCGGCGGCGGCACGGACGCCGGACCGGTCACGAAGGTGACGTTTGCCCCAAGCCCCGAAAGCGCTGCGGCAATCGCCGATCCCTGGGCGCCGGAAGAACGGTTGGCAATGTACCTGACGGGATCGATGGGTTCGTGCGTTGGCCCGGACGTGACCACTACATGCCTGCCGGAAAGAGCCCCGGTACCGAGCTGAGCAACGATGGCGTCAACGATCTCGTCGGGTTCGGCCATGCGCCCGGGACCGTATTCGCCGCACGCCATTTCCCCCTCGGACGGCCCGACGCGGGCGACGCCGTCGTCCTCAAGCAAGGCCATGTTTCGCTGGTTTGCCGGGTGAAGCCACATGCGCATGTTCATGGCCGGAGCGATCAGGACCGGCGTGTCGGTCGCCATCAACAGCGTTGACGCCAGATCGTCGGCATGGCCGCCGGCCATCTTGGCAGCGAGATCGGCCGTCGCTGGCGCCACGACAAGCATGTCTGCGCTGCGCGACAGCTCTATATGGCCCATCTCAGCCTCGTCGGTCAGGTCGAACAGATCGGTATATGCCTTCTGCCCGGCAAGCGCCGAGGCCGAGAGCGGCGTGATGAATTCCATTGCCGCGCGCGTCAGCACAGGCGTCACCGCCCCTCCGGCCTTGCGGACCAGGCGGATCAGGTCAAGCGACTTGTAAGCGGCGATTCCGCCGCCCACGATAAGGAGAACGCGCTTCCCGTCCAGCATGTCTTGCCGCTCCTTGGGTTGTCACAAGTGTTAAGTTCCAGAAGTGCAATGGGCAAGGCATTGCGCATCCGGTGCTGGCCTGTCCCCTTCCACGCGCATTTGCCCTCGGACGTGCCCGACCATTCCGGGTTCGTGACCTTCGCCATGATCAAGCATCGCCCGGCAACAATGCCAGCAGATCGCCGAGGCAGTCCGGTGGTGTCTGCGCGGCCCAACCTTTCGCCCGGCGAATTGCTTCAAGCCGGGCCTCCGACGAGACCGAAAAGGAGACCGGGTCGTTCGCGCTAGCCGGCCGAACAGTTCCTAACTGGCGAGGCGCGCGTCGATGGCGTCCCAGATGGTGCCGGCAACGTTCATGCCGTCGAACCGCTCAAGCTCCTGAATGCCGGTGGGAGAAGTGACGTTGATCTCGGTCAGGTATCCGCCAATGACATCGATTCCCACGAATACCTGCCCCTTCTCCCGAAGCAGCGGACCGATGGCATTGCATATCTGGTGGTCACGCGCAGTCAGGCCGGCCCTTTCTGCCCGGCCACCCACGTGGAGATTCGAGCGCGTCTCGCCTTCGGGCGGAATGCGGTTGATTGCACCGACAGGCTCCCCGTCAACCAGGATGATGCGCTTGTCGCCGTTCGTGACTTCCGGAAGGAACTTCTGCGCAATCAGGGGCTCGCGCGATGCCGCAGTGAACATTTCGTGCAGCGAGGCAAGGTTTCGGTCATCACGCGTCAGGTGGAATATCCCTGCGCCGCCATTGCCGTAGAGTGGCTTGAGAATGATGTCTCCATGTCGTGCCGCGAATTCGCGAATTGAATCGAGGCGACGCGCGATCATCGTCGGCGGCGTCAGATCCGGAAACTGCAACACGAGCAGTTTTTCCGGAAAGTTCCTCACCCAGAACGGGTCGTTGACCACGAGCGTGTCCGGTACCAGTTCGAGCAGATGCGTGGTCGTGATGTAACCCGTGTCGAAAGGCGGATCCTGGCGGAGCCAGATGACGTCGAACGTGTCCAGCGACGCGACCGCCTCTTCTCCAAGCCGGAAATGGTCGCCCTTCACACGACGCACTTCCAGAGGCCAGCCGCGCGCGGCGACTTGCCCTTCCTCCCAGAAGAGACTGTCCGGATGATAGTGGAACAGTTCCGCACCCCGGGCCTGGGCCTCTTCCGCCAGCCGGAACGTCGAGTCGGCCTCTATGTCTATCGGGCCGATGGGATCCATCTGTATCGCGACTCTCATGCGCACCTCGCGGAAGCTTTCTGGCCCAACGCGACGCGAGCATCAATGGCGGTCATGCAACAGCTGGTCCTGTCATGCTGCCCTGCCAAAGAGTCCCAGCCCCTTCCGGTCTACATTTGCGGCAGCGCAGTCCCGTGGTCCATTGCCATTGCCGGTTTGGCAGTGGCATGCCCTTGCACGAGAGTTCGCCATCCCAACATAGTGGGGAACCATCGCAAGCAGTCCTTCGCACCGTGTCGACCGCCGGACACGCAACGCATTGAACGCTGGCACGTAGAAAGTCATGTGTCTTGTCCCAAGTGGGCAAATTCTGATTCGCGGCGCGGAAGACGCGCGGGGATGCGCCACAAGCCGACAGGTTCTCATTCGTCATGTACGATGCCGGCATGGTCGACACAGCGACCGTGGCGCGGGTGCCGAATGTCCTGTTGGCGACCGAGACGCTCCCGGTGACGCTTGATCTGGACACATTGCGCAACCCGCCGAGGCTGGATCTTGGTGCCAGTATGACGTGGCTCTGCCACTACGATGCATAAGCCATTGGCAACACGTTAAATTCCACACGTAGGGGAGGAAGTAATGAGCAATTGGTGGGTCTCCTAATGAGCAAATGGCGACTATTCCAATAGACAACTCATGACAGGACAGCAGGCCACTCGACAAGATGCCTCACGTGACATGCTTCCCGCGAGCAGTCTCCAGAGCAATGTCGACACATACGGCGTCGCGATCAGATTTCAGGAAAGGGCCACGCTCGTCCAGCGACACGGCAACATGGTTAACTCGCCTCGACGATCCACCAAGCCGCAAGCGGCCGCATGTTAAGAACCGCCCGGCATGTCAGCCGGCCCCTGTCAAAGGCGGCCGGTGTCTGGAACACCAGATTCCGTCGTTCGTGGAGCTCTCGGCACAGTGCACGGCGAAGCACGTCGGCTTCGCGCGACATGCCCCACGCCTCCAGTTGGGCCGCGAAGCTGAAATTGAATCCCGGCTGTATCTCGGCCGTCTGAAAGCTCGTGTCCTCCTGGTGCGGAAGCAAGGCCATTGCGTCGTCCGGAATGCCTGTCAAGGACACGGCACCCTCTCCGCCACCGGCCTCGAGAAAGTTCCGCTCGTAGATCGTCCTCAACGCACTTTCCGCGCTGTGTTGCGGCACGATGTCTCCAAGTCCAAGGCGGCGCGCCAGGAAAGGGCCGAAGAGCTGCTCTATGAAGCACGCTTCAGAGAACGGACCGTCCGTGTCGACGCGAAACCACGTCCCGTTGAAAAGCCTTTCATTGTACGCGACCGCTGCGCGGTCAGCCTGATCCTTCCAGCTCACCGCGAGGCTCGCTGCACCGATCTCCTCGGCCAGCTCTGCCGCGGCGAGGAGCGCTGCGACCCAGAGACCGCCGCAATAGCTTGACGGACCTGTCATCGGGATGTTGTCGAATGTCTGGTCCGGGATGCCGTCGTTCTCGATCAGTCCGTCCCCGTCCCGATCGAACTGCTGCAGATGATCGATGGCGGCACGAACAGCCGGGAAGAGCTGCGACCGCCAACCGGCATCCATGTGCCTTCCTTCCCGATACACGCACAGCACGAAGTCGCAATTCAGGTCCTTCCAAAGGGTGCCGTCGCGATAGGTGTAGGAATTCGGGGTGACAAAGGGATCCTCGCCCGGACCGCCGAGATCGTGCGGACAGGCGCGGTCCAGATTGATCGGGAACAGCTTCCGTTCCTGGCCGTGGTGGCGAAGTCCCGAATCTCCAGGAACCAGGAAATCCGCGTAGTCACGCGCGACACTCGCGGCAAGTTCCGGAAAGAACCGTGCCACCGCCTCCGCGGCGTAGATCCAGAGATCGAGCGTGTTGTAGAGTGCATAGTCGTGGCACTCGATGATCCCGAAGTGCCGCCGTCCGTCAGGCGAGCCATGGGCCGAAGTCAGCACGGTGAGGCCGTCCACGAGAAAGTAGCTCTCGTTGATCGTCATCCCAGCACGATGCGGCGCGCTGCCAAGCTCCTCGGTGACATGCTCGTGCCATTCGGAGATTCGCCGCTCCCAGTCCGGCGCCGACCGATGGGCCAGTTCCGTGATTCGCTCGGCGTTCCGACCATTCCGGCCCCATTCGTCGGTGTAGCCGCGAAACCACGTCCGGCCCTGCCCGAACGAGATCCTCGGCAAGTCCCAGACAAGGGTCGCCAGCATCTCGCGGCTTTCGCCGGGACTCATGGAAACCCGCGCGGAGACGGCAGCAGCAGGATGTGCCGGCGGAGTCTCGCGAAACCCGCTCTCGGCGACCCAGCCGCCGCCAAGATCCGGCGCATCGCCGCGCGCGAGAAACTCGTCCCAGAATTCAGCGCCATTGCCTGCGCCATCGAAGCAAACCGTGCGAGAGAAGACGGTGCCTGCGTCGGCGGATACCGCGATGGCCCACTCTCCCGTGCCCTCCGCCGGTTCGTCCGAAGTGCGGCGACGGTCCAGGACGACCCCGGCTCCTCCGGGAAATTCCGACGGCCTGTTGAAGCAGCCGGCCGCCACCCTGACAGGACGGCCTTCATGAAAGGAACCGAACCATCCGTTCAGGTTGGCGAAAGCAAGCGCGAGCGAGACGTCGGCGGCCGTTTCTCCGGTGTTGGTCAGCCGCCATTTGAAGAGTGCGACCGGAAGCGTCGAGCAGGACAGGTCGCGTGGAATGACAGGAGAGAATGAGAGGCATTCCGCTTCGACGCCTGCCACCGGTGCGTGCCGATGCCACGAAAACGGAAAGAGACCGCCCCACTCGGGCGACGCCTGTTCGTACCTGAAGGAATCCAGTTCGCCACTTTCGGGCGCCGGCTGCAGGGCGATGGCAACGGGTTCCTCGTCCTGCCGCAGGACACGGACGAGGAACCCGTTGCAAGGCATCGCAAACCTTGCCACGCCCCCGCCCTTGATCGTCCACCTGCTGAAGCGTCCGTCTGAAGCGCGGGTCATTCCCCCTGTTCCAATGCCGCCAAGCGGGACACCGGTGGCGGTCAGCGGCTGGAACAACCGTTTCATCTTTCCTGATGAAGACGACAGCGCATGACCCTCTGGACGTCGCAGCGACGCAGGAGAAAGGGAGAACGGATCGTTGCGCAACATTGCGGGATCCCCCGACGCCCCTCCCCGCCGCAACGCGTGCGGGAACAAGGCTGAGCGACCATTGACACTCAACACTCAATACCCACAGAACCTCCCGCTGCAAATCAGTCTTTGCCTGCCTCTCTCCAGGTTCCGCGACACTCCTTCGTTCCAGATGCTGCGGCGACGGGCCCTTCCACGGTGAAGCCGGCCACTCCGCGGGGAACAATTCGGGATGCACCATGGACTGGCGTCCGCCACGGGGGCGATGGCCGATGCATTTGGCGCTTGGGAGCACGCGTGACGGCATGCGTGGTCGCTGTATGGCGGCAATAAGTGATCCGGTGTTCTTGCGCGCCACCAAATGCTGGCGCTGCGGCATTCCTAGGCGTGCGAAGGCCTCCCGAAAGACCCTTGTCCCGGCACCGCTGCCGCGCGCGGTCTGGTCGCAACGAGAATGTCACCCAGTCACATGAGCGCCGAGCGCACCGAGACCCGCGATCCTCTTGCCCGGGCAACCTGGCGGCAAAGATCAATTGCCGATCCTGATTCCCAATTGGTAGATGTCACGTCGCGAAAGGCCAAAGCGGCGTGCCACTTCGCTTGCCGCGTCACGGAGTTGCCGGGACTTCAACGCCTCCCGCAGCGCCTGCTCCACCTGTGCCGGATCGGGTGGCGTTTCGCGATTCCCGACCAGCAGCACGATTTCGCCCTTGAGCGGCGCCCCGGCAAGGGATTCCGCCAGGGCACCGAGGGTATCCCGGCGGATTTCCTCGAATTTCTTGGTGAGTTCCCGACACAGGGCTGCAGGTCGGTCAGCACCCAGAACGTCGGCCGCATCCTGCAACGTCGCGCCCGCGCGGCGAGGACTTTCATATAGAATGAGTGTGCCGGGCACATCTGCGAGCCTTTCCAGAAACCGCCTTCGCGCACTGCGCCGCGAAGGCGGGAACCCCGCAAACGCAAACCGGTCGCATGGCAGACCTGCCACGGTCAGGGCAGCAATCAGGGCAGAGGGGCCCGGCACAGGCAAGACCCTGTGCCCTTCACCGATCACTGCCCGCACCAAGGCAAATCCCGGGTCGGCCACGAGGGGCGTGCCCGCCTCCGAGGCGTAGGCCACTGACGCGTTCTGCCCCAACGCCTCAAGCACGGCCTTTCGGTCCCGATCCCCGCTATGGTCGTGGAAAGCCAAGATTCTTCGTCCGGCGAGCGGGACACCGTGGATGTTCATCAGCCGTCTCAGGCTTCGCGTGTCCTCTGCAACCAACAGGTCGGCATCGCGGAGAACGTCAAGCGCCCGAAGCGTGATGTCGCGTGCATTGCCCAGCGGCGTGGAAACGAGATGAAGCCCCGCATCCAGGGCTACGCCGTCAGATGCTTTGCTCACCGCTGCGTTGCGTGATTTACTAGGGACGTGTTTCTGCATAGGCTCGCACCGAACTGTCCGAGGAGAATCCAATGCTTGCCCGATTGCCGCTTTGCCGCAAGGTCATGACCTGGATGACTGCGCTTGCCTTGCTTGCCGCATGCGAACCCACAACGTCTGCGATAGGGCCCTTGATCAACCCGAACGAGGAAGTGCCGGTTGCATTGCTTGTGCCAAAGACCGCTCCGAACGGCTCAATGCTGGCGCAGTCGCTCGAGAACGCGGCATTGATGGCGGTGGAGGACCTGGGCTCGATCGAAGTCGGCTTGAGGGTGTATGACACCGTCGGCACGCCCGACGGTGCTGCGGAAGCGGCACGACTGGCGATCCAGGACGGCGCAAAGATCATTCTCGGACCGCTGTTCGCCGAAAACGCACGCGCCGTCGGCGAGGTGGCCGCCGCCAGCGGCATCAATGTCCTGACATTCTCCAACAATCCGGCCGCTGCGGGGGGCAATGTCTTCATTCTGGGAAACACTTTCCAGACCACCGCCGAGCGGCTTGTGGAATACGCGCTCAGCCAAGGCAAGAGCGGCATCTTCATCGTGCACGCAGACGATCCCGCGGAACGCGTGGGCGCCGAAGCGATCGAGCAGGCCGCACGCGAGGCGGGCGGACTCGTGCTCGGCGTCCAGTCGTTCGCCCTCTCGCAACAAGGCGTGGTCGATGCGATTCCCGGCATCGCGAACAGCTTCCTTGCCTACGGCGCGGACACGATTTTCCTGACCTCCGGCAATTCGGGCGCACTGCCCTTTTTGGCGGCGTTGTTGCCGGAGTACGGCATTGACAGGGACACGGCGCAGTTCATCGGGCTTCAGAGGCTCGACGTGCCATCGAGCGCGCTTTCCCTCAAGGGGCTTCAAGGGGCCTGGTTTGCGACTCCCGCACCGGTGCTGGCCCAGCAATTCAACCGCCGCTATGCCGGAGCCTACGACTCGCAACCCAGTCCGATCGCGAGCTTGGCGTATGACGGCATTGCAGCGATCGGCGCGCTTGTCGCGCAGGGCAAGAGCAATGCGCTGCGAGCTGACGCCTTGACCCAGGCGGCCGGATTTGCTGGCGTCAACGGACCGTTCCGCTTGCTGCCAGACGGCACGAATGAACGTGGACTTGCCGTCGCGCAGGTCGAGAACAACCAGGTGATCGTTATTGACTCCGCCCCAACAAGCTTTGGCAGCGCGGGCTTCTGAGCCCCCACGGGACCCGGACGGTCCTGCCTTTCCGGATCTGGGTCTGAGCGCGGTTCAGATTTATGACGGCGCGTCCGTGCTCGCAAGAATGGCGGATGACATAGGTGGCCTGACTCCCGGGCGCGGCAACAGGACGCGAATTCGGACAATCGAGCATCTGAGACGGGCTGTCCACAGCGGGCGCGCCACCATCACTGAAGCACTGGAGGCAAAGCCGTTCGCGTCGCGCGACACGGTACTTGCATTTCGGCACCTGACCGATGGCGTCGTTGAGACCGCCTTCCAGGTCACGTCAACCTGGCTCCACCCCAACCCCAACCCGACGGACGGCGAACGCATCGCGGTTCTCGCCGTCGGCGGCTACGGCCGGGGCGAGATGGCGCCATACTCGGACGTGGATCTTCTGTTCCTCATGCCTTGGAAAGTCACGCCCTGGGCCGAGAGCCTGATTGAGAGCATGCTCTACGTGCTCTGGGACCTGCATCTGAAAGTCGGGCATTCTACAAGGAACGTTTCCGACTGCATCCGGCTCGGGCAGGACGACCACACGATCCGCACGGCGCTTCTGGAACATCGCTTCCTCGTCGGCAACAGCGCCCTGGCAGACGAGCTGGCGGTTCGGTTGAAGAGGGAGCTCTTCAGCAAGACGGTTTCCGAGTTCATCGAATCCAAGCTGCAGGAACGCGACACCCGTCACCGCCGTCACGGTGGCCGACGATACATCATCGAGCCCAACATAAAGGAGGGCAAGGGCGGCCTGAGGGACCTCCAGACGCTCTTCTGGATCGGGAAGTACATTCACGGCGTATCGGATGCGGCGGAGCTGGTAAGAACAGGCCTGCTGAGCGCCGAGGAATACGAGAAGTTTCGGGCAGCCGAGACATTTCTCATGGCGGTCCGGTGCCATCTCCACGTGCTTGCCGGCCGCGCGGTGGACCAGTTGACCATAGACGTTCAGCCAACGCTTGCGGAACGGCTTGGCTACAAGGACGGGACAGACCGTCCCGCCGTCGAACGCTTCATGCTGGACTACTTCCGTCACGCCACCGTGGTCGGGGAACTCACCCGCATCTTCCTGACAGCGCTGGAGGCGAAACACGTCAAGAAGGCGCCGTCGCTCGCAAGCTTCTTCCAGCGCCGAAGGCGTGTGAGCGACCAGTACATGCTGCGCCACAACCGCATCGACATTGCCGACGAACACACCTTCCTGGCGGACAAGCTGAATCTGTTGAGGATCTTCGAAGAAGCGCTGAGCACGGGGTACCTGATCCACCCGGACGCCATGCGGCTGATCACGGCGAACCTGGGCCTGATTGACAACGAAATGCGTCGTTCGCCCGAGGCAAACCGGATTTTCTTCGATACGCTTCTGGAACACGGAAATCCCGAAAGAGCGCTCCGGCGCATGAACGAACTCGGCGTGCTCGCGGCACTTGTCCCGGAATTCGAGCCCATCGTGGCGATGATGCAGTTCAACATGTACCACCACTACACGGTGGACGAGCACACCATCCAGTGCATCTCGAACCTGGCAAGGATCGAGCGCGGCGAACTGGTCGAGGAACTGCCGGTGGCGAGCGGCATCCTGGCGAGAGGCGTCAACAGAAAGGTCCTCTACACGGCACTGCTGCTGCACGACATCGGAAAGGGCCGCAAGCAGGACCACTCGATCCTCGGAGCACAAATCGCCCGCAAGGCCGCGCGACGGTTCGGGCTCTCGGAGGGCGAGGTGGAGACGGTCGAGTGGCTTGTCCGCCACCATCTCCTCATGTCTGACGTAGCCCAGAAGCGCGACCTGTCGGAACCCCGCACGGTGCGCGACTTCGCGAAGGCGGTTCAATCCCGGGAAAGGCTCGACCTGCTGACCGTGCTGACGGTCTGCGACATTCGGGGTGTCGGCCCGGGCACCTGGAACAACTGGAAGGCGCAGCTTCTGCGCGACCTTCACGCGATGACGGCCGACGCCCTCGAACGCGGGATGGAGGCCATCAATCGCGGAAGCATGGAATCAGAGGCCAAGTCGGCGCTACGCCAAGCGTTGGCGAACTGGGACGAAGAATCCCTCCAGCACGAGACCTCGCGCCACTACGGGCCCTATTGGCAGGGTCTGCCGCATGACGCGCACCAGGTCCTTGCGCGCTTGCTCTCCGGTATCGGCGACAGCGAAATCCGGAGTGACGTGATGCCTGACGAGGCAAGGGATGCGACTCGAATCTGCTTTGCGCTCGCGGACCATCCAGGCATCTTCGCCCGGCTGTCCGGCGCGCTGGCACTTGCAGGCGCGAATGTTGTCGACGCGCGGACCTACACGTCCTCCGACGGCTATGCGACCGCCGTCTTCTGGATTCAGGACAGGGACGGAAGCCCTTACGGCACGGACCAGATGCGGCGACTGCGGGGCGTGATCGAAAAGACGTTGAAGGGCGAGACATTGCCGCGTGAATCGCTCGTCAGCAAGGATCGGCGGAAGATGAAGGAGCGCGCCTTCGGGGTGCCGACTTCCATCTCGTTCGACAACGAGGGCTCGGACATCTACACGATCATCGAGGTCGACACTCGCGACCGCCCGGGGCTGCTCTACGACCTTGCACACGCGCTCGCCCAGTCGAATGTCTACATTGCAAGTGCGGTCATCGCGACATACGGCGCCCAGGTCGTCGACACGTTCTACGTGAAGGACATGTTCGGCCTCAAATACCATTCGAAGTCTAAGCAAAGGACGCTTGAAGCACGTCTCCGCGCCGCCATCGAGGCAGGCGCCGAACGGGCCGCCGCGCCATGATCTTCGCCGCGACTTGCCGAATGCTTCGAAGCACGGTGAATTCATGACCGCGATTCGGCTGATATCCGGTGCCGTGACAGTGGGGGCCTGGACGTTCCTGTCGCGCATACTCGGCTTTGTCCGTGACATCCTGATCGCGGCATGGCTTGGGAGCGGCCCGGTGGCGGAAGCATTCCTCGTGGCCTTCGCACTGCCCAACATGTTCCGACGGTTCTTCGCGGAAGGCGCCTTCAACATGGCGTTCGTCCCCATGTTCGCAAAGAAGCTGGAGGTCGGCGAGGATGCACACGGCTTTGCGCGAGACGCCCTGTCGGGACTGACGCTGATCCTGATCGCCATCGCGATTCTCGGCACGGTTTTCATGCCGTGGCTCGTTCTTGCAATGGCCAGCGGCTTTGCGAACGACATGCGCTTCGACGCAGCCGTCACCCTTGGGCGGATCGTGTTTGTCTATGTCGTGTTCATCTCCCTCGCCGCACTCTTTTCCGGCGTCCTGAACGCGGGCGGAAAGTTCGCCGCTGCAGCAGCCGCCCCGGTGCTTCTGAACATCATTCTGGTCGGCGTGCTGATCCTTGCCGAGCTTGGCCACGGCCGATCCGTGATCGGGGACGCGGACAGCGCTCGCCACGGCACGCTTCTGGCGTTCGGCGTGGTTCTGGCCGGCGTCGCGCAGCTCGCCCTCGTCTGGATTGCGGCGCGGGCGGCCGGTTTCGGACTCCGGCCTGGCTGGCCACGCTGGACCCCGGAACTCAAGCGACTTGCCGTGGTTGCCGCGCCCGCAATGCTGGCTGGCGGCGTCGTGCAGGTCAATCTCCTCGTGGGTCGGCAGGTGGCAAGCTACTTCGACGGTGCCATCGTTTGGCTGTCCTTCGCGGACCGGCTCTACCAGCTGCCCCTTGGCGTTGTCGGCATCGCGATCGGGATCGTGCTCCTGCCGGACCTGTCGCGTCGCCTGGCGGCCCGCGACACGGATGGCGGCCAGTTCGCGTTCTCGAGGGCGGTCGAGATGTCCCTGGCGCTGGCCATTCCCGCCGCTGCCGCGCTAGCGGTGATTCCGGCGGCGATCGTGCGCACGCTCTTCGAGCACGGGGCGTTCGGTCCGGCCGACACGGCTGCCACGGCGCTGGCCACGGCGGTGTACGGCCTTGGCCTTCCGGCGTTCGTGCTGCAAAAGGCCTTGCAGCCGCTCTATTTTGCACGGCAGGACACGGGCCGCCCGTTCCGCTTTGCCGCCGCTGCAATGCTGGTCAACGCGATCCTGGCGATCGGGCTTGCGCCGTTCATCGGGTACATCGCCGCAGCCATCGGCACGACGCTTGCAGCGTGGTTCATGCTGGCATTGCTTTACCTTGGATCAAAGAAAATGGGCCGGGCCGCCGAGCTGGACACGCAGGTCCGGAAGCGCGTGCCGCGCATGCTCATGGCAACGGCAGTGATGGCTGCCGGGCTCTGGCTCCTGGATCGCTTGCTGCACCCCGTCGCGATGACGGGCGAGCTTGCGGCGATCGCCAGCCTCGCCCTGCTCTGCATCCTCGGGCTCTTGATCTATGGCGCAGCGGGCATTGCCCTCGGGGCATTTTCGATTGCCGAATTCAGGAAAGCGGTGCAGCGGTAGACGGGAATCGGTCATCGCCGCCGCATCCGGTCCAGCAGCCCGCGAAAGGCGCCGCGTGCAAGCGCCGGAGCAAGCACGAATCCCAACGCGAAGCCGGCCGCGTCCGCCACCCAGTCATTCGACCCGCCGAAGATGATCGCGAAGCCAAGCTGGATGCCAAGCAGGAAACCGATCAGCGTGAAGGCGCGATACTGGTTCTGCCCGGCCGCGCCATACCCGACCCAGAGCAGAAAGGTGTAGGCGCCGATCAGGCCGTAGACCGACGGGAAGCCGCCGATCAGCGGAAACTCGTCACTTGTCAGACCGGCAAAGATCAGGGCGCCAAAGGCGCCGCAGCAGAAGAACAGGACAAGGACGGCGAGGTTGCCCAAGACCTCGCCCACGAGCTTCCCCATGGCAAGAAGGAACACGATGACGAACGTCGCATGGGCGAATCCCTGATGGACGAAGGGATAGGTAACGAACCGACGGAGATGCTCGGGCGACCAGTTGCCGGTTTCGATGATCCAGGCCAGCAGCGGGCCATAGAAGGCAAAGTCGCGAATCGCTTCCGTGCGCCAGCCAATGGCGGCTGGTCCGCCGACGTAGCCCCGGGCTCCAAACGCCAGAACCACCTCGATCACGAAAATCAGCGCCGCCAAGGACGCGACCGCCGGCGGCAGGGCATTGAAGGTCGGTTGCAAACCATCGTCTCGCATCGCTTGCCTTTCTTGACGGAGAAACAAGGTCTCGGTAAGGCCCGCGAGCAGGAAAATCCAGAGGATCGCAGCCACATGCCGGCCCAAGCATTCACCCCCCGCGTGTTTTCGGGAATCCAGCCCTCCGGCGGATTGACGCTCGGCAACTATCTCGGGGCGCTCAAGCGCTTCGTCGACATTCAGGATGACGGCGAGCTGGAGTGCATCTACTGCCTTGTCGACCTGCACGCGATCACGACGTGGCAGAAGCCCGACGAACTGGTCCGTAACACGCGCGAGGCCGCAGCGACGTTCATGGCGTGCGGCATAGATCCTCGGCGGTCGATCCTCTTCAACCAGAGCCAGGTGCCGGAACACGCGCAACTGGCATGGATCTTCAATTGCGTCGCGCGCATGGGATGGATGGGCCGGATGACCCAGTGGAAGGACAAGGCGGGGAAGAACGCGGAGAACGCCTCGCTCGGCCTCTTCGCCTACCCTGCGCTCATGGCGTCGGACATTCTTGCCTATCACGCAACCCACGTGCCCGTGGGCGAAGACCAGAAACAGCATCTGGAGCTCACGCGCGACATCGCCGCGAAGTTCAACCACGACTACGAGGTGGATTTCTTTCCGATTGTCGAACCGATGATCGAAGGTCCGGCCACGCGGGTGATGAGCCTGCGTGACGGCACGAAGAAGATGTCAAAGAGCGATGCCTCGGACATGAGCCGGATCAACCTTTCGGACGATGCCGACACGATCGCGCTCAAGTTCCGGAAGGCAAGAACCGACCCGGAGCCCTTGCCAGGGACCTACGGCGAACTGGAGGAACGGCCAGAAGGCCGCAACCTGATTGACATCTATGCCGGCCTGACGGGGCACACTCCGGATGCGGTGATGACGGAGGTTGCCGGCCAGGGATGGGGCAAGTTCAAGCCGCACCTCGCCGAGGTGGCCGTTGAGACCCTGGCGCCGATCACGAGCGAGATGAACCGCCTTCTGGGTGATCTTCCCGAAATCGACCGCATCCTGGGCGAAGGTGCGACCCGTGCTCGCGAGGTCGCAGCGCCAATTCTTGCGAGGGCCTACGAAATCATCGGCATGATCTCGTCCCGATAGGGGGCGCCGTTCACGGGCTGCGCTGCCGGTCAAGGCCAATGACAACCGGCAGTTTGCGACCGCGATTTCCTGCCATTCCCAGACGCGGAAGAGCGCGAGTGGTTTCGACATGGAAGTCCAGATCTTGGCCACGGATACCGCACGATTACCACCGCAGACGTGGCCTTTCGGTCAGAGAATCCCGCGCTAATTCAGGTAGGGGCCGGGATCCACGCTGTTGAAGCCCTCGCGCACCTCGAAGTGAAGGAACGGCGGATTCGCGTTGCGCACGACCGCGATTCGCTGGCCGCGCCTGACATTGTCGCCCTTTTCCACCGCAATATTGTCCAAGCCTGCATAAACCGTCAGCAGGCTGCCTTCATGCCGAAGCACCAGGATCGGCACCTGATCGGTATCGCGCGTGATCGCGGCGACCGTGCCCGCACCTGCCGCGACAACGGCAGTGCCAGCCGGCGCCGCAATCCCGATGCCTTCGTTCGAACCCTTCTGGAAGGGCCGCACGATGCTGCCCTGGACCGGCATCCTGAGGCGGGAATTGTCCGAAGCGGCAGTTTGCCGGTCCTCAAGGCCTGCCGGTCTCGCCGCCGGCGCAGTCGCTGCAGTCGCAGCGGCCGGCAGCGGTTTCGAAGCCGACGGTGGCAAGGGCGTTTTCGATCCTGAACCCGGCATTTCCACTGTCGTGGTTTCTATGGCTCCCGAGGCGTCCGCTGGCGGAATCACCAGGTACTGGCCGACCCGAAGCTCGGGGCTTGGGCCAAGCCCGTTCCTCTCGGAGATGCTCTCGGCGGACACGCCATAGTGCCTCGCAATCGTGAACACGGTCTCTCCGGCAACCACCCGATGGCGTACAGGAACCGATGCAGGTGAAGCTCCGGTTGTTCCGTCGGCCCTGTCTATCGCTGAACCGGCGAGTTCAACAACGCTTGCCGAACCTGTGCCGGTACCAGGCACATTGCGCGTCAGCGAGGGGTTCTCGACCCGATTGTCGGACGTCGGCGCGGAACCAAGAGCGGCACGCACGGCATCCGACGTGTCCAGCTGCCCGGTCGTTCCACGAAAATCGAAATCGAAATCGCGAAGACGGTCGCCGCCGCAGGCGACAAGCGCCATCGTGCCGGACAGCAGGACAGCCAGCCGAATCGGAAACGCCAAATGAGTCATGTGGTTGCTCCTCATGCCTGATGCCGCAGCCATCTCCGGACTGTCGACAATGTCGCGTGACGCACCTGCCTGCACTTCACCGTCGCGACACTGTCCGCACCATAACATTGATTGCCCGATCCACGCCAACAAAAAAAGGGTCGGCCGCGCCGATGCCGCCGCTCGCCCGATGCTGATGCACGCTGCAGGCTCGGGACGTCCCTCCAGGTTAGGTCCTATCCGTCGCCCATGCCCTCGATGAGCGGCACGAAACGCACCTGCAAGAGCTCGTCGTAATCGAATCCGGTTTCGGTCCGGGTGACCTTGATCAGGACCTGCACAGCGTCGGACCGACCCACGGGCACAACCATGATTCCGCCGGTCTTCAACTCGGCAAGGAGTGGTCCTGGAGGGTCCTCAGCGGCCGCGGTCACGATGATCCGGTCGAACGGAGCCTGTTCGGGGAATCCCCGGGATCCATCCGATGTCATTGCCGTGATGTTGGCAAGCCCCAGGCGCTCGAAAACCTCCTGCGCCTCGCGAACCAGCCGCCCGTGCCGGTCGACCGTGTAGACCCGACGTGCCAGCAGGCTGAGGACGGCCGCCTGGTAGCCCGATCCGGTGCCGATCTCCAGCACCTTGTGGCGCGGCGCGACGGCGAGCGCCTGCGTCATGAGGCCAACGATGGCCGGCTGGCTGATCGTCTGGCCGCAAGCGATCGGAAGCGGCGTGTCCTCATAGGCTCGCTCGGCGAAGATGCCTTTCACGAAGTCCCCCCGGTCAATCGTCTCCATGGCTTCAAGGACGCGCGCATCCGTCACCCCGTGCTGGCGGAGCGAAAACACGAACTGCATGCGCTGCTCGTCCTTGAGAGTCATGAATCGAGCCGGCCACGCAGAGTCTCGATCACGTCATGCGCCGTCAGGTCCGCCCGAAGCGGCGTCACCGAGATGAATCCGTCAAGATTCGCGGCCACGTCCGTGCCAGGCTCCGTCGGCGTGTGCTGAGGGCCGCCCCTGACCCAGAGGAACATGCGGCCCGACGGCGAGCG
Source organism: Boseongicola sp. (assembly GCA_028824715.1). Taxonomy (GTDB): domain Bacteria; phylum Pseudomonadota; class Alphaproteobacteria; order Rhodobacterales; family Rhodobacteraceae; genus JAJEFO01. The sequence goes on from JAPPCV010000104.1 coordinate 28,172, forward strand.
GTGCGGTTCGATTCCGAAACTGGTTCCCTCGCGCCAGCCTTGGGACGTGACCCGAACGCCCCGAACGGCAGCTGCGGAATTCGGCGGGAAGTTTACGTTGTAGAAGACCCGATAGGATTCGTCCTCCCAGATCCCGTCTTTCAGGAGCTTTCGCACGGTCGCGGCTCCGTGTTCGAGGGCGGCTTCGAACGGGTTTTCCAGCTTGGCGCTTTCCGGTCCGAAGAACTGGCTGAGCGCGATCGCGGGAATGCCCTGCAGCGCCGCCTCCATGGCCGCCCCCAATGTACCGGAATAGAGGACGTTCTCGGCTGCGTTGTTGCCCCGGTTCACTCCCGAAAGCACGAGATCGGGTGGCGCATCCTTCATCACCTGATGCAGACCCGCGAGAACGCAATCGGCCGGCGACCCTTCGGCGGCGTAGCATTGCGGGCCGAACTCGGACAGAAGAGTGGGATGCGTATAGCTGATGCAATGTCCGACGCCAGACTGCTCGAATGCGGGCGCCACCGTCCAGACCTCGCCGTCCTCGCCGACGATTTCACGTGCGATTTCGTCCAGGACCCTGAGGCCAGGTGCGTTGATGCCGTCGTCATTGGTGATGAGAATGCGCATGCCCCTGCTTTAGGGGAGCGCGTCGCGCCGGACAAGGCGCGGTTGTCGCCCATGTGGCAGTGCGCCCGAATCTTCTTGAAGGACTGGTGCCGCGGCATGGGACTTTGCCGTGCCGTGGCCGAATGCGCCAAGAGTCATGCCTCGGCCGGTCACTCCAGTCTTTGGATGAGCGAACTGCCGACCCTCGCGACCGGTCAGCCGATGGCAGCCAGGATGCTGCGCGCGGCTGCAGCTGGCGAGGTCAACGCGCTCTTGTTCTCGCCCGGAAAGAACCTTGCCCGGGTAGCCGTCGGCATGGGCGGTGGCGTGAGAATCGTCACGCGCGGACCTGCGCGCGCCGTCTCAGCCTCCCAGGATCTGGCAAGCGATACCTGTGCCGCCTTCGTCGCGCCATAGGCGGAGAAGAATTTTGCGCCTGCGCGGGGATCGTCGAAGAAGACCGCCTGGCCGTCTTCGGCGGCCTCAAGAAGCGGTGCCATGCAGGCGATCAGCGTGGCCGTCGCTGTAACATTGGTTGCAAGGGACTTCGTCAGGTCCTTGGGATCAAGGTGTGCGGCGGGTGCCAGCGGCGCAACATGGATTGCCGCATGCGCCCAAAGGTCGGCGCGCGCCCATCGTTCCCGAACGCTGCTGCACACGGCCGCGCAGGCGTCGGCATCGGTCAGGTCGACAGGCACGAGCGTCGCGCTTCCGCCAGTTGCCCGGATTCGGTCGTCAAGGTCTTCGAGACCGCCGGACGTTCGAGCCATGGCTATGACATGATGGTCTTTGGCCAAGGCCTCGGCAAGTGCGGCCCCAAGCCCGCGCGAGGCTCCGGTTACAATGGCGACTTTGCTCATTGTGACCCTTTTGCCACAGCATTTTCGATCGTCAATGCCTACCCGTTGCCGGAATCAGGCCCCAAGGCTATGTTGCGACCTTCTCGGCATGGAAGCCTTGGGGGGATTTCTTGCATCGATTCGTCTGCATAAGTAGAGCAGTCCTTCCCTTGTGTCTGGCGCTGGCATTTCCCGTCATGGCGGAATCGCCGGTGTCGGAGGACAAGGCGGAACTGTCCCTAGGCCAGGCTGCGACATCGGACACCCATGTTCCGAAGAGAATCAGTTCGCTTCGGCCGAGACTTCGGGATGCATGCGCATCAGAAAGCCCGGAAGTGATGGCTCTGAATGAGAAGCCGGTCGCGGATTCGCCGCAGTTCCTGAGGGTCGCTTGCGAGTTGGCGTGGCGCTACGACATCCCGGAAGACGTGTTCCTTCGGCTGATCATGAAAGAGTCCAGATGGGACGCGGAGGCGCGTTCGAGCAGGGGCGCCATCGGATTGACTCAGCTTATGCCTGCAACCGCCAGGTCTCTTGGCATCAACCCCCGCGATCCAGTCCAGAACCTTGAGGGTGGCGCACGCTACCTTGTCGAACAGTACGAATTCTTCGGGTCATGGCCGCTGGCTGTTGCCGCGTATAACGCCGGTCCCTACGCAGTGAAGAAATATGGCGACGTTCCTCCGTACCGCGAGACCCAGCGCTACGTGAAGGAAGTTCTCGGACAGGTCTGAATCGCGCGCCTCCGTTTCGTCCGGAACATCCAGTCGGATCACTCGAACGCTGAAAGAGCATGCACCGAATGCTCGCGGAGAATCGTGGCGAGCGGCACCAGTGGCAATCGACCAATCCAGGCGCTGCGTATTGCAAATCTTGCGTGCTTCGGATCAGTGAGACTCATGGCACGGCAGACTAGCGGACGAGCGGAACGCGACCTGAAAGTTCGCGTCTCGACAGCCCGGCGACGGAAGCTGTCCTCGACCCGCTGGCTTGAGCGGCAACTGAACGACCCGTATGTACGACGCGCAAAGGCCGAAGGCTATCGGGGGCGGGCGGCCTTCAAGCTTATCGAAATCGACGACAAGCACCGGTTCCTGAAGCCGGGTGCGCGGGTGCTGGACCTCGGTTCCGCTCCGGGTGGCTGGTGCCAGGTTGCGGCAAGACGCGTGAATGCGCTCGGCGAGCAGCGCGGCAAGGCGGCCGGGCGGGTCATCGGTATCGACATGAAGGAGGTCGACCCTATTCCAGGTGCGGAAATTCACGTGCTGGACTTTCTGTCCGATGGCGCGGATGACCGCATCCGGGACTGGCTCGGCGGCAAGGCCGACGTCGTGATGTCGGACATGGCGGCGAATTCGTCCGGGCACCGGCAGACAGACCACGCAAGGGTCATGGCGCTCTGCGAGGCGGCGGCCGATCTTGCATTTGACGTGCTCGACGAAGATGGAACCTTTGTCGCCAAGGTGCTTGCAGGCGGGCCGGATTCCAGCCTTCAGGTCGTTCTCAAGCAGCGATTCGGCAAGGTCGTCAACATGAAGCCCCCGGCGAGCCGCGCCGATTCGCGAGAGAAATTCGTTGTTGCAACGGGGTTTCGGGCCGAGCGCGGCACAAGGGAGTAGTCCATCCGACTCAGGCAGCCTGGGGCCGATCCGGACCAAGGTTTCTGCTTCCAGCACAATAACCTCCCGCGCGACTCCGGTGCAATGTTGACTGACCGATTCGCAACATGCCGCTCTTCATGAGGTTCAAGACCATCCTTATCCTGTATCGTGGACAGCCAGAGGGATAAGCCCCTTTCCCTGCCCCGGGTCAACCAACCAGCATCGGGCCACACTCCGGCACGTTCTGCTCGAACTCGGACAGCCTGCTCTGCCGGTGACAAGAATGTCGCGCAGTGGGATGGGACGGTTCCATCCTGTTCAAACCCTTGACCTCGATCGACTCCGTCGTCGGTTTGGCAGGCAACGGAGCCAATCGAGCGACCAACGGCCGACGATGCAATGCGACAGGTTCCGGCCATGCCGACCCGTGGCGTTTCGAAAATCCTGACTGTTGGTGAAGACGTGGTCCTGCCTGTCTGGTGCCCTGCCTGGTGGCATCAATGGGAAACGTCACACGGTGGCGGGAAAAACCGAAACGAACCCGATGGGACCTGCCGCGCGCGATCCCGGTTGCCGAGACGTGGGCGCGGGAAAAGGTTCGGGACATGGGCCGCCTCTTCGTGAATTGGCAGTCGAAACTGCAATCGTGTTTCGCGGCGTTGCAAGCTGACTGTCGGAAGGCCTTTCTGGGCCTGTCCGCAACCGGTCCCTTTCGTCCTACACGGCCGAAACATTGGCGAGCGGTTCGGTGCCTTCGCTCAGGATTGCAAGGTAAGGACGATATCCAAAAACGCGGCCGCGGCGCCGACCGGTGACTTCGTCGACGATGCCAAGGCGTTCCAGATCAGCGAGCGCGGCATTGACAGTTGGGGCCGAGCGGCCAGTGCGTTCCGCCAACTGGCTGGCAGTCAAATACGGTTTCTGCTGGAAATGGTCGTGAATGCGCAATGCCGAACCGGCTCGATCGCTTTCTCGTGTGATGAGCTCCCGATCCGCATTGAAGAGCTCAACTATACGCGTTCCGGCTTCAAAGGCTTGGTTGGCTGTTTCGGCAACACCGGCCAAGAAAAACTCGAGCCACGCCTCCCAGGCACCGTTCTCCCTGACTTCTTGAAGCAGGCGATAGTAGTCGGCGCGGTTGGCCTTCAAGAACAGGCTCAGGTAGAGAAGCGGTTCGCGCAATACGCCCTCCGCGCAGAGGAACAGCGTCATGATCAGTCGGCCTATCCGACCGTTTCCGTCCAGGAATGGGTGGATTGTCTCGAATTGAACGTGGATGAGCCCGGCCTTGATCAAGGCCGGCAGCCGTGACACTTCTTCGTGCACAAATCGCTCGAGGTCTCCAAGACATGCGTCCATTTCCGTTACAGGAGGTGGTACGAAAAGGGCGTTTCCTGGCCTGGTCCCTCCGATCCAGTTCTGCGAGCGTCGGAACTGGCCAGGGTTCTTTGTCTCGCCGCGACCACTTTGCAGAAGCCTGGCATGCATGTCCCTGATGAGTCCGAGTGACAGAGGCAAGGCTTCCAATCGCTCCAGCCCGTACATCATCGCATCGACATAGTTTGAAACCTCGCGAATGTCATCGATGGGCTCTCCGGCCTGCGCCTCGGATTCGAAACGCAGCAGATCCGAAAGAGTCGATTGCGTCCCTTCGATCTGGGACGACAGAACCGCCTCCTTGCGGACGTACATATAGAGAAAGAGCTCCTGATGCGGCAGGAGCGTGATGAACCCGTCAAGGCGGCCCAAGGCTCGCTCTGCCAAGCCAAGCGGCTCCATTAGTGATAGAAGATCAATGGGAGGCGTCGGCGGCAACGGTGGCGGCACAAAGGCACGTACCGTTTCCCCTGCTACAGCCGTTTCGACAAATCGTCCCAGTCTTTGGCGTTCGAAGTCCGTGTTCATGCGCGAACCATGCAGCGGGCACATTATTTAAGCAATACCCGCTTGGCTTAAATAAGCATCTGCAACAGATAAGCCAACTTGAATTACCGCTGCGACCGGTGGTCTCGATGATTCACCGAAGCCAGACAGCGCAATCTTCGGCTTCATCGTTCATCGCTGCCTCTGCGGGCTTCTGTCCCCAATCCGGCCATCGTATCGCGGATCGTCCCTACTTGTTGTGAGGCGTGGCTTTGGACCGTGGAATCGTATAAGCAGGCCAGAATAGTGGAACGCACAATGAAGCGACAGCTCAACCCCGTCATGTTCACCAGGCTTTTGGTTTGCGTTCTCTGGGTCTGTGCATGGATGGCGGCGTTGCAGTTTGGGTCGCAACGTGCTCACGCTGGCAGCGATACGTGGGCCGATGTCAGCGACTTCACCCAGTACGTGCCGCTTGCCTGGGCGGTCGGGCGCACGTTTCATGCAGCGGACTCTGAGGGTGCATTTCAGCTTGCCGCTGCGGGAATCGCCACGGTCGGTTCCTCGGAACTGCTGAAGCGGGCCATCAACGAGAGGCGCCCGAACTACAAGCCGGGAGATCGAAGACGCTCGTTTCCGTCCGGACATGTGGCGAAGGCATGGTTCGCGGCTGCGCATTTGCAGCGGCGGTTTGGGTGCTACGAGCTTGAATGGAGTTGTTGGCGCGGATCGACGATTCCCTATGCGGCGGCCGTCGCCACGGCGGTTGGTCGAGTCCGCGCCGACCGGCATCACGTCAGGGACGTGATCGCGAGTGCGGTCATCGCCGAAGCATGGGTTTGGTTCACGACGGACAGGTTCGACGTCGACGCGGGCGTCGCTCCGTCGTTCGACAACGGATTCGGCATCGCGATCTTCAAGAAGTTCTAGGCTTGCAGGGTGTCCCTTGATCCTGCTCCAAGAAGTCTCTTGCCCAATTGCCCCTAGTGGCGTTTGAATCGACCGAAATTTGGATCGTGCGGTTTCGCGCGAGGCGTGTAATGACGGTAAGGCCGTGGTGTCGATCAACTGGCGGATCGTGCCTAGCAGGTCAGGCATTTGGTGTCGGCCTCGATGTCGCTGCCGGTCTTCGGGACGGTGCGGCTGGTGAGGCGTCATCGCGGACCGCGGCTTGAGCAGGCCGCGCCAGGTCATCCCCCGTTCCATCGCGTTCAGGAGCGGGTGGCGGTCGGGAAACCCGGGACGGATGGAGAGCCATGTCCCGAGCGCACTGCCCGTTTCCTTTCAGAGCGGCAGGACGCGGGTCGAACGCCCTGTGCCCATGGCCCGAACCTCGTCGAACTGCGGCATCCTGGCATCGTCGAGTCCGAGGCCGACAAGCTTGGTGACGCGGAGCCTGGCGTTGCAGGCGAGACACAGCATCGCCCCGGCCCCGGTTTCCGGAGCTGGTGGCGGCTTCCGGAGTCTTGAACAGCGCCTTCACGTCGTCCCGGTCGAGATGCCTGAGCGCGGGAACGTCGCCCTTCTTCTGCGGGAACGCGAGCACCCGTGCAGCCTTGTCTAGTACCTCAACTTCATTGGACTGATGGGTAAAGCGACTTCAGCTTGATGCGGG
>JAPPCV010000145.1 GCA_028824715.1 Boseongicola sp.
GGCGAGGCGTTGGCCGTTGAATGGAACGTTTCGCTGTGGGGCAAGCGCCGCGCCTTCACGGAGCATGTCGAGAAGCTGGCCGAACTTGTCGCCGAAAGGACGGGCGGCGAGTTCACGCTGAACCTTTCCTATGGAGGACTGTCGAAGAACCGCGAGAACCTTGACGGAATCTCGATCGGCGCGTTCGAGATGGCGCAGTTCTGTGCCGGGTACCATGCCGACAAGAATCCGACCATCACCGTGCTCGAACTGCCGTTCCTCGGCGTTTCCTCGCTCGAACAGGAGATCGAGCTCTCGATGGCTGTGTACGGGCATCCGGCAGCCGTCGCCGATCTGGGACGCTGGAACGCCGTGTTGCTGATGCCTTCGCCGCTTCCGCAGTACAACATAGCTGGAGCTGGCGACGCACCAACCTCGCTTGCCGACTTCAAGGGCCTGGCAGTGCGCGCCACGGGCGGCATCGGCAAGGCGCTGGAGACGATCGGCGCCGTCCCGACGTCGATGTCGGCGACCGAAGTGCGCCAGGCCATGGATTCCGGCGTCGTCAAGGCGGTGAGCTTTGCCCCGCATGCCCACATGTCCTTTGGCACCATCGAGAACGCCACCTGGTGGACCACCAACCTCAATCCCGGCACGGTGAACTGCCCGGTCGTGGTTAACGCGGACGCGCTCGACGCGCTTTCGGAAAGCCACCGCGAGGCGCTCCTGGGCTCCGTCGACGAAGCGCTCGGGCACTACGTTGACAACTACAACAACAACACGATGGCCGCGTGGGGTCCCGCGCTGGAGGAGCGCGGAATCACGAAGGTCACCTTCTCTGATGACGAGATCGCTGCATTCAAGGACGCCGCCGCCGCTCCGGCTGCGGCTGCCTGGATCGAAGAGAACGCAGCGCGCGGCCTTCCGGCACAGGAGCTGTACGACCTGGTCACGGGCATGATCGCCCAGTCGAACCGAGACCCTTGACCGTCAGATCCCCGCGCCATCGCGGCGCGGGGCGGTGTCCGTGGCGCTGAAGGGACAATCAATGGCAATCGGTTCGCAGGTCGCGTCCGACGACAGCATCCTCAGCCGGATTGACCGGCGGTTCCTGAAGCTGGAAGTCGCGCTTTCGCTTGTCAGCGGCATCGCGGTCTTCGCCCTCATGCTGCTTGCCGTGGTTTCGGTCGGCGGGCGGAACGGCTTCAACCAGCCGTTGCCGGGCTATGTCGACTGGATCGAGCAGGCGATGCCGCTCATCGCCTTCATGGGAATCTCATATGTCCAGCGCGAGGGCGCCCATGTACGGATGGATGTCCTGGTGGGAATGCTGCGTGGACGGGCGCTTTATGCCGTCGAGTTCGTGTTCGTCCTTGCGCTTCTGGCGTTCATGGCGCTCATGGTCTGGGGAAGCTGGGCGCACTTTGCGCGAAGTTTCGACCTTGCCGCGCCGATGTGGAGCCGCGACAGTTCCATGGACATTGGCCTGCCCATCTGGCCTGCCAAGCTGCTGGCCCCGATCGCGTTCGGCGTGCTCTGCGCGCGCCTGTGCCTGCAGCTGTGGGCCTACCTGCGTGCCGTCGTCACGGGCGCGGCCGTCGCCGTGCCTCTCGTTGCCGACGCCGCGCGGCAGGCGGCCATGGAGGCCGGCCAGCTCGGGGAAGGCCGCTGATGGAACCGATCGAGATCGGGATCTGGGTGACCGGAGGCATGCTGGTTCTCGTGTTCCTGGGGATGCGCGTGGCGTTCGCCGCGGGGCTGGCCGGGATGGTGGGGCTGGTCTGGATCTTCTGGGCGAAGAAGGACTACGGGGCGGACGACTTCGGCTGGGCCCTGTCGGTCGCCGTGAAGACGGCGGGTCAGGTGCCGCACTCGAAAGTGACATCCCAGGCGCTGTCGCTGATCCCGACGTTCATCCTGATCGGCTACCTGGCCTACCATGCAGGCTTGACGCGCGCGCTGTTCGAGGCGGCCAGGCGCTGGGTCGCGTGGGTGCCGGGAGGGCTGGCCGTCGCAACGATTTTCGCGACGGCAGGCTTCGCGGCGGTCTCGGGCGCCTCGGTCGCGACCGCCGCCGTCTTTGCCCGAATCGCGATTCCCGAGATGCTGAAGATCGGGTACAGGAAGCAGTTCGCCGCCGGCGTGGTCGCTGCCGGCGGCACCCTGGCGTCGCTGATCCCGCCCTCGGCCATCCTCGTGATCTATGCCATCATCGTCGAGCAGGACGTCGGCAGGCTTCTTCTCGCCGGATTCGTGCCCGGCGCGTTTTCCGCCCTGATCTACGGGATGCTCATCGTCGGCATGGCGCTGGTGATCCCGGATTTCGGCCCGCGCGTCACAGGCTTCTCCTGGCGCGAGCGCCTCGTCTCGCTTCCGCCGGCCCTGCCGATCGTCTTTGTCGTCGCGACCATCATCTGCTTCGTCTACAACCCGTTCGGCGGGGACGCATGGGGCACGCCCACGGAGGGAGGGGCGATCGGGGCCTTCGTGGTGTTTGTCCTGGCGGTCTGCCGGGGCATGCGCTGGCCGGAGTTCCGTGACGCCCTTCGGGAAACCGCGAAGCTCTCCGTGATGATCTTCACGATCATCTGGGGCGTGCTGGTCTACGTGCGCTTTCTCGGCTTCGCCGACCTGCCGGGCGCGTTCTCGGACTGGATCACGTCGCTCACCCATTCGCCCTGGCTGATCCTCGTCTGCATCCTGCTGGCCTACGCCGTCCTGGGCATGTTCATGGACGCGATCGGCATGCTTCTGCTGACGCTCCCGGTGGTCTATCCTGCCGTGATGGCGCTGAACGGCGGAGAGAGCGTCACCGCCGCCGAGAGCGCCTTCGGAATGTCGGGGCCGATGTGCGCGATCTGGTTCGGCATCCTGGTCGTGAAGATGGCGGAATTCTGCCTGATCACGCCTCCGATCGGCCTGAACTGCTTTGTCGTGGCCGGCGTCCGGGACGACCTCACGGTGCAGGACGTGTTCAGGGGCGTCATTCCGTTCTTCGCCACGGACGCCGTCACGATCGCGCTGCT
>JAPPCV010000091.1 GCA_028824715.1 Boseongicola sp.
CGGGGCGGGCGCTGTCGGTGGTGAAGTACATGACCGAGGAGCTGGACTTCCCGCCCGAGCGGCTGGCCGCCGCGGGCTTCGGCGAGTATCGGCCGGTCAACCCGGAAAACTCCGACGCCGCGAGGGCGCAGAACCGCCGCATCGAGCTCAAGCTCACCGAACGATGAGCGCAGGCATGCGGGAATGACCATGAATTGCCGGCTGGCGGTGCAGCGCGCCGTCGTTGGAAGACGGGTTCGGGATTCCGTCCGCCTGCCGCCGGGGCGTGGCGTGACCTTGGCAAAGGATGCCGGAATGGACGACGTCAGAGCGCCGAGATCTTGAGGCGCGTGATCCGGTTGTTGTGGCGTTCCAGGATCTCGAACCGGAATCCGTGGAACGAAAAGACCTGGCCGACCGTGGGAATTGTCTGGGCTTCATGGATCACGAGACCCGCAACCGTCACGGCTTCGTTGTCCGGCATGGACCAGTCCGTCGCACGGTTCAGGTCCCGGATCGTCATGGCTCCGTCGACTACGCAATCTCCGCCTTCGGTTCGCTGCAGCGGATGCACCTCGTCAGGATCCAGTTCATCGGTGATTTCGCCGACGATCTCCTCGAGGATGTCCTCAAGCGTGATCAGGCCTTCCAGTGCGCCGTATTCGTCAACGACCAGGGCAAAATGGGTTGACCGATGCAGGAATTGACGCATCTGGTCATCCAGTGTCGTGGTCTCCGGGACGAAATAGGGCTTCATCGCCACGTCCATCGGGTCGAACCCCTCAAACGGATCGGAATTCGCCTCGAGATCTGACAGGCGGGGGTGAATTGCGCGAAGCAGTTCCTTCGCGTGCAGGACCCCGATGATGTTCTCCTGCTCGCCACGAAAGATCGGCAGGCGCGTATGTGCCGAGTTCAGGCAGAGTTCGATGATTTGTTGTGGCGGCAAGTCGGCATCGATCATTTCGATCTGGCTGCGATGGAGCATGATTTCCTCGACCGTTCGGTCGCCGAGATCAAGTGCGGCCAGCATTCGGTCGCGATGTTCCTTTTCGAGCACGCCTTCAGAATGGCCGAGCCGAAGTGCGCCCGCGATTTCCTCATGCACCGAGAGGATGCGGCTGTCCGGGTCAATCCGTACACCGAAGATGACCAGCACGCCGCGCACGACGGCTCGCACTGCATTCACGACGGGGTTCAGGACAAGGACGATCCATCCGATGGGTCGGGCGACCCGGCTGGCGGCCGGCTCGGCGTTCGATATTGCATAGGTCTTTGGCAGAACCTCCGCGAAAATCAGCACGAGGAGCGTCATGAGCAGCGTGGCCAGGGCGACCCCGCTTTCCCCGAAGGCACGCGTGAACATGGCCGTTGCGAGGGAAGTGGCCAGGATGTTGACAAGGTTGTTGCCGAGAAGAATCGATCCGATGAGGCGCTCGCTGTCTTCGGTCACTTCGAGCGCGCGCGCGGCGCCACGTTCGCCTTTCTCGGCACGTGCCTTGAGCTTGCCGCGAGAAGCGGCGGTCAACGCGGTTTCGCTGCCGGAGAAGAAGGCGGACAGGATCAGGAGCAGCAGGATAGCGCCGCACGTCACCCAGAAACCGGCGTCGATCAGTGAAAGGGCGCTGTCCATCCTATTCGCCAATCAGGGCCATTCTCGCTATATGAAGTGCCGGTGGCCGTCATTCAAGCAAGAGATGTGCGGGAGCGGACCAGAGCCCGCCATAGGGATCGCGCAGGGGAATGCGCGCTTCATGTTGTCACATGTAGCCAGAGCCAGTGCCTGACACGCATTGGGACCAGTGACTGGCTTCGGTCGCGAAGTAGGCGCGTTGGCGCGTGGCTTGGCCGAGCCGTCTTCAGGCGACGGAGGTTCACCGGTGCATTGCTGCATGGCCATGGGGGCCCGCCCGGCGTGGCCGGGCTCTTGTACCCGGTCCGAATCCGTCGTCGCACCGGCGGGACGTTCCAGGCCGGTTCAATCTCTCGCAAGTGGGTGATGTTCCAGAACGAGTTCCTTGACGCGGTCCTCCAGAACGTGCGTGTATATCTCGGTTGTGGCGATGTCCGAGTGACCCAGAAGGGTCTGGATGGCACGAAGGTCGGCGCCCCTGGCAAGCAGGTGCGTGGCAAAGGCATGTCGCAGGGTATGCGGAGTGACCCTGCCTGGCGAGATGCCTGCCGCGACGGCCAGTTCCTTGATCAACTGATAGAACCTGTGCCGCGTAAGGTGTCCGGACTTGCCGCGCGACGGAAAGAGATACCGCGATGGCGGGACGCCTTTATCCTTGCGGGCGACTTCCTCCAGTGCGTCCCGCCAATCCAGCCAGGCGGACAGTGCAAGACGGGCTGGTTCGGAGAGCGGCAATATCCGCTCCTTGCCCCCCTTGCCACGCAAGAGAAGCAATTTCGGATTTCCCCGTACTGCCGTGACGGGCAGCGACACCAATTCGCTGACCCTTGAGCCTGTCGCATAGAGAACTTCCATCAGGCAGGTGTTCCTAAGCCGGTCACTTTGGCGACCTGTCTCGCGCGCTGCTTCAAGAAGGCGATCAACCTCATCCTCGGACAAGATTCCAGGCAGGCGTCTTTCGGGTGCAGGCCCCTTTACGCGGATTGCAGGGTTGTCACGCCGCCAACCCGATTCAAAGGCAAAGCGATAGAATTGGCGGATGGCGGACAGGCGACGAACTCGGGTTGAACGCGCCAGACCGGATGCATCAAGATCAATCAGGTAGTCCTCGACCCCCGTCTGATCTACGGTCAGAAGCCCGGAATCTTGTGTCTTCAGCCATCCCAGAAAGTCCTTCAGATCCCGTGCATAAGCCATTTGCGTATTCTGGGAAGCATTGAGTTCAGCGACCTGGGCGTCGAGAAAGATCGTTATTCGCTCCGCCTCGTTCATGCCTTGCCGTGTTCCAGCACCAGTTCGATTGCAACCTGCCGGGCCAAGGGTTCAAGACCAAGAGTTCGCAGCAGCATGAGGGATTGCTGCGTGGCATGCGGGTTGCCCGCCGCCCCGTCCATGAGCTGCAGAAGCGCGCGAAAAAGAGCCTCTCCACCGCGATCTCCCTCGATCAAGACGCGGTAGGAGGGGCCTGGGCCATGTGCCGCGAGACCGCGAACGACGGCTTGTGCAAGCATGTTCGGACCGGGCAATGCGCCGCGAAGCCCCTTTGCAATGGCAAGCAGAAACCGGCTTTCGATGCGGTCGCCAGCAAAATGCTCCGCGAGCACCGCATCTTCCGCCAGCAACGCGATTTCAAAGGCAATGCGCATGGCCGAATCCGAAAGATCAAGGCCTTCAAGGCGCGTCGCAAGCCATTTCGCAAAGGCCTTTTCGTAGCCCCCGGCTTTGGCCGCGTGCCAAGCCGGCTCCAAGGCCGAACTCACGAGACCGCCGTCTTCGGATTCCAAGGCGGTCATCAGCGACCCGACTGCACTGACGCGCTCCCAAATGCCGCCGGACGCAGCCGGCTTTCCTTCCGCGTAGACTTCGAGCAATCGGCTGATCGGCAGCGCGCTTGCCGCCGCGAGGCGCTCGGCAGCCCGAAGCCTCGCCTTCCATCCGGTTGTGCTGGAAAGATCCGCCACAGCAAAGGCAACCGGCAATTGCTCGGTCGGGATGCGCTCGCCGACGGCCTCGAACAGCCGGAATTGCAGGGGCGAAGGGAGCCGTGGCGGTGCCGGAAGTGGGTCGCCTTCGAAGAGTTCGGGATCAAGAAAGTGCAGCAGAAGCGCTTCTTCATCGGGCGTCAGGATTCCAAGCGCTTCGGCGTTTCCAAGCGTGAGTGCTGCAACATCCCAGTTTCCGAGCCGGGCAAGGCAAAAGATGCGTGCCGGGTACGTCGGCAAAATGTCCGGAGCGTTCTCGATGATGCGGCAGGCCTCGGTTTCGGTTCCCGTCAGCAAGGCGATGTCGAAGGCGCGGCGAAACCGCCGAGACTCCTCCGGACCGGCCCGGCGAATGATCTCGTCCGCTTCCTGCAAGTGGCCCATGGACAGGAGTCGGTCAATCCGCGCCAGAAAGAACCTGTCGTCGATGGCTGCGTCTATCGGCGGGTCAAACTGGCCAGTCAGCAAGTCACTCAGAAACCGATTGAGTACAGGTGGCCCATTGCTGCCGTCGGGAAGGGTTGAGACGGCACGGGCAAGATCGGCGGCTGAGCTGCGACCCCAGAGGCCGGGCGCAAGTCCGAGCTGTTCCGCAGGTTGCAGGCCCACTCCGTCCGGCGTGTTCCCGTCGAGAGGCAGTACCGCGATTTCCGATGGCAGCGCGGCAAGCGGTGTCACGTCGTTCTGGGCAGGTTCGGCCTGTGGAGGTGCCACGGAATTCGAAAGCCAGTCAATTGCGGAGAGCGGATGGTCGCTTGCCCAGGCGGCAGGCAGCAGGAGTTGCGCGACGAAAAGGCCGCATGCCAGCCGCATGAATGCTGAACTAGCCGCCATCCAGTTCCACCGGGGCGCTAACGTTGACTTGCTTCGGGCTCAGGTCGCCCACGTACGCGTAGACGATCACTGCTCCACCGAGAAGGATGAGCACAACGAACACGAGCTTCAGAAGACGAAGCACCTTTTTTGGCCTCCTGTACCAGTATTGCGGTATCGTGCCGAATCCGGCCGCGTCGGCTAGATTATATCTGGTATTTGCGAGAAGATCACGCCATTCAGGTCGGCAACGCGAAAAGTGATGCGGGAAGCGTCTGCCTTGCCCTTCAAGCTAAGGAAAACCGTTGTAATGGTGGGGATGATGGGAGCTGGCAAGAGCGCCATTGGAACCGCACTGGCAAAGCGTCTGGATGTCCCGTTCCTTGACAGTGATGCCGAGATCGAACGGGCGGCGAGCCGGACCATCGCGGAGATTTTCGAACGCGATGGCGAGGAGTTCTTTCGTGCACGGGAGACGGAGGTGATTGCGCGACTCCTGGGCGAAGACCCCATGATTCTGGCAACAGGCGGCGGGGCATTTCTCCGCGAGAACAACCGGACCCTGATTGGCGAGCAGGGTCTTTCGGTCTGGCTGCGGGCCGATCTTGACCTGCTTTGGCAGCGTGTGCGGCACAAGTCGACGCGGCCGCTGCTGCATACCAAGCGTCCGAAGCAAACCCTTGCGTCACTGTACGAAGCACGCACACCCGTCTATGCGCTTGCCGACATGACGGTCGATGCGGACCCGCACTGTTCCATTGACGAAATGACGGATCGCGTGCTGAAGGCGCTTCGTGTCCGGGAAGACGTGCTGGCAGAATTTCGATGAGAGACGAGGTCGTTCAAGTCGCGCTCGGCGACAGGAGCTACGATGTCCGCGTAGGTGAAGGCCTGATTGCGCGCGCGGGAGTCGAGATTCGACCGCTCCTGACGCGTCCTCGCGTGGCAGTGCTGACCGATGAGACCGTCGCGGAATTGCACCTCGCGACACTTCAGGCCGGGCTTGCCGCCGAAGGAATCTGCAGCGTGGTCTTGGCGCTTCCGGTCGGCGAAACTACCAAGAACTGGGGCATGCTGGAACGATCTGTCGAATGGATGCTGGAGGAACGGATCGAACGCCGTGACGTC
Organism: Boseongicola sp.; assembly: GCA_028824715.1. Lineage (GTDB taxonomy): Bacteria > Pseudomonadota > Alphaproteobacteria > Rhodobacterales > Rhodobacteraceae > JAJEFO01. The sequence goes on from JAPPCV010000091.1 coordinate 5,536, forward strand.
ATGATTGCGCTCGGCGGCGGTGTCATTGGCGATCTGGGAGGGTTCGCCGCAGCGATCCTGCGACGTGGGATCAGGTTTGTTCAGGTGCCGACGACGCTTCTGGCGCAGGTTGACAGTTCCGTCGGCGGCAAGACGGGGATCAACTCGCCGCATGGCAAGAACCTGGTTGGATCGTTCCACCAGCCATCTCTGGTCCTTGCAGATACAGGCACACTCGCAACGCTGCGGCGACGCGATTTCCTTGCCGGCTACGGAGAGGTGGTCAAGTACGGCCTTATTGGAGACGTCGCATTCTTCGAATGGCTGGAAAAGAACGGCAGGACGCTGGTTGAAGGCGACCTGAACCTCAGGGTTCAGGCAGTGCGCCGCTCGGTGGAAATGAAGTCCGAAATCGTTGCGCAAGACGAGACCGAGACGGGGGACCGCGCATTGCTCAATCTGGGGCACACTTTTTGTCACGCGCTTGAAGCGGCCACGAACTACGGAGATCGCCTTTTGCATGGCGAAGGCGTGGCGCTTGGGTGTGCCCTGGCATTCGAGATGTCCGCGCGCATGGGCCTTTGTTCCCAGGAGGCGCCAGTCCGCGTGCGCGCGCATCTGGAATCAATGGACATGAAGTTCGATCTTGCCGGCATTCCTGGAGATCTTCCGGATGCAGGCACGTTGATCGGCCTCATGAGACAGGACAAGAAGGTCGTCGATGGCCGGCTTAGGATGGTGCTTGCTCGAGGCATTGGCGAAGCGTTCGTGGCCGAGGACGTTCCGCTTGACGTCCTGGAAGCGGTCCTGTCGGACGCGCTCGGCTCTACGTAGCCCAAGCGCCACTCGAATCTTCCGCGCCCGTGCTTTCGCGACGCAATCACGCACTCTCCGCCGCGTCATGCGGGCAGGCATGGCGGCGAAGTCCCGGAGGCCCGTGAACTCGCCCTGTTCGAATTGCTCTCCGTTCCGGGCCACGGAGCGTGACGAAGGCGGAACCAACCGGTGCCGCCGCATCGAGCCACTCCCGCATCCGCTTCAGGCAATGAACCTTGCAGTGTCGGGGTGCTGGGGAAGCCGGGTGGACATCAGAGCCCAAGCGCGTCGGACAACGCCATGGCCGACATCCCGCCGTCAATGCAGAGATCGGTTCCCTTGATCCAGCTGCTTTCAGTGCTGGCCAGGAAGATGATCAGGTCGGCAACCTCATCCGGCAATGCCGGTCGTCCGGCGCGCGCGACGTTTCTGGCCACAACTTCGCCGAAGGCGGCGATGAAGTCTTCAAGAATGCCAGTGCTGACGGCGCCAGGACTCACGCAATTCATGCGGACATCCATCCCGATCAGCCGTTCGGTGCTGGCCGCGGTCCAGGCGATCACGGCCTCCTTCGAGAGACTGTAGGCACGGACGTGGTCGATGTCGCGGCGCTTGATGAACGAATCGAGGCCCGACGGGTCCCGCAATGCCAGCAGGGCTCTCACTTCGTCGATGTTGTCACGCCAGTGCGCGCCCGCGCGAGATGCGACGTTGACGATGCTGGCACCCTTCGAGAGCAGCGGCAGGAGTGCTTCGGTCAGACGGACCAGGCCCAGCGCATTCACGGCGAGGACGGACTTTGCATTGCCGGGACGGGGCGGGATCCCCGCACAGGTGATCAGCGCGTCGAATTGTCCATGCGTCTTGGCGACGGCAGCCTCGATCGAGGTCGGGTCCGCCATGTCGCATTCAAGCCAGGCACTTGCCGTGGCAGGTGCGGCAATGTCGAAGGCGACGACCTCGTGTCCTTCCGCCACCAGCTTTGTCGCGGTGGCCGCTCCAATTCCTGACGCTGCGCCGGTGAAGGCCACCCGCATGGGCTACTCCTCCGCAAACCTGGCCCGGGTCCGGCCGCGATATCGTGCGGTGAATGCTTCGTCGATCTCGGAGCCGTCCACGAGGAAGGGAAGGATGCCCTTGCGCAGTGATCTCCCGCGCATGGCCTTGATGTCGTCCTCGGACCTGGTCACGCGCTGCGCCAGCCGCCGGCCCCATTGGGCAAGGCATCCGTAGAGCCGGTCGATCTCGCATTGATGCGAGTTTCCCTTGGCGAGGTCGTGAAACTCGTCCGGATCGGTTTCCAGATCGAAGAGCATTGGTCGAAAGCCCCCTTCGGCATGCATCATCTTGAACCGGCCATCGAAGACCATGAAGAGCCGTGCATCGCGCGGCTCGAGACCGAGCTCGGTGCACTGCGGTGTTACGGAATAGTCGTATTCGCTGATGACGAATTCACGCCACGCCGGGGACTCGCCTCGAATCAACGGCAGGAGCGAGCGGCCCTCGACGACATGGTCCGGCACCTTGCCGCCCGCAAACTCCACGAAAGTGGCGGCGAGATCGATGGACTCGACGAGAGCGTCACAGGTCCGGCCGCGGGTGTCGTCCGCGTCCGGGCGCGGGTCGTAGACTATGAGCGGGATCTTGACGCTTGGCTCGTGGAAGAGATCCTTTTCCCCCAGCCAGTGATCTCCCAGGTAGTCGCCGTGATCCGATGTCAGGACGATCATCGTGCTGTCCATCCGGCCCGTTGCCTCAAGGTGATCAAGCAACCTGCCCAGCTGATCGTCGCATTGCTTGATCAGGCCCATGTAGGCACGGACCGCCTTTTGCCGCGCCTCGTCATTCCGGAACGCGGCGGCGATGCGGTTTCCCATGTACGCGCCGAATACCGGGTGCGGGTCTTCTCGCTCGATCTCATGGCGTCTCGGCGCCGGAACTTGGTTCGGGCCGTACATTGCGTGATAAGGGGCCGGCACGATGTAGGGCCAATGCGGCTTGATATAGCTCAGATGCGCACACCAGGGTTCGGTCGCCTGGTCGACGAAACGGATGGCCTCGCGCGTAAGCCAGGGCGTTTCGCTGTCCTGTTCGCGGATGTTGGCAGGCTTGTCCGAATTGGCGAGCATCCATCCGCTGGCAATCTCGTCATCGTCTCTCCCGGCATTGGCAAAGTCGGCCCAGGGATTCGTGCCGGGGTAGCCCTTCGACCTGAGGTATTCGTTGTAGGGAGAGTGCCTTTCGTCATAGTACCCGTCCGGCCCTTCGCCCCAGAGTCCGTCGTCCCTGATCCAGGCATCAAAGCCGCACTCGGCCTGTCGCGCGCCTATGACGCTGTCGGGTGCAAGCCCGAGGCGAGCCATTCCTTCGGTGTCCGCCTTCATGTGCGTCTTGCCTATCAACCAGCAGCTCATGCCAAGGCGTCGCAGGTGGTCCCCAAGAGTCTGTTCACCGACCCTGATCGGAAACCCGTTCCACTGGGCGCCATGAGAGGAGACATAGCGGCCCGTGTAGAAGCTCATCCGGGACGCGCCGCAAACGGGCGACTGGGCATATGCGTTGGTGAACCGCACGCCCATCGAGGCGACGCGATCAAAGTTCGGCGTGCGCAAATGCGGATGCCCGGCGCAACTCAGGTAGTCGAAGCGCAGCTGGTCATGCATGACGAAGAGTATGTTCTTCGCAGTCTTTCCGGTCTTGCCCATTCTGGCGCGAATTCCTCTTTTCCGGCATCGTTGGTCGCATGAGCCCTGTTGCTTCGCAAGTTGCGATTGGCAGGACAAGCGCTGGCATTTCGCATGACGATTCTGCCGTGGACTGCTATGCCCATCCACGCCATTTTGCCGAACTGGAAATCCGCATTGGCCGCGAACCAGTGATTGTCCTTCGTTTCGATCACCAACGAACGGGAGAACGAAAATGCGCCGGATCGTCGTAACCGCAGGTGCTTCCGGAATCGGGCGCGCGATCGCTGAACGGTTCCTTGCCGACGGGGATCAAGTTGCCATCTGCGACATCGATGAAGGGGCGGTCGCCGGATTCGCCTCGTCATGGCCGGCGGCAACGACCGCGGTGGCGGACGTCACGTCCGAAGCCGACATGGCGGCATTTCTCGGGGATGTCGAGGCTCGCTGGGGCGGGGTCGACGTGGTCTGCGCCAATGCCGGCACGGGCGGACCCGCTGGCCGGATTGAGGACTTGGCTTACAGTGCATGGCAGCGCTGCGTCGCAACGAACTTGCATGGGAGCTTCCTGACATGCCGATGGGCAGCGCGCGTGATGCGTGCCGAAGGGGCTGGCCTGATTGTCCTGACAGCCTCGACGGCCGGGATTGCGGGCTATCCGCTCAGGAGTCCCTACGCCGCGGCAAAGTGGGCGCTTGTAGGCCTGACGAAGACCCTGGCGATGGAACTCGGGCCGGCAGGGGTTCGCGTCAATGCCGTCTGCCCCGGTGCGGTCGAGGGGCCGCGCATGGACAGGGTGGTCGCGATGGAAGCCGCCGCGCAGGGTGTCGACGAAGACGAAGTGCGGCGAAATCATGTGGCCAGCGTGTCGATGAAGACCTGGGTCACGGTCGCAGACGTTGCAGGCACGATCCATTTCCTGGCTTCGGACGCGGCGTCGAAAATATCCGGCCAGATACTTGCCGTGGACGGCCACACCGAGACACTCGCGCCATGATCAAGTCTCGGCGGGACTATCGTTGTCGATTTTTCCAGTCGGGATGAATCCAGGGCTCAAGGTTGCTGGGCGCCAGGGGAGGGCGGCCGAGAATCGCGTCGGAGACCTTCTCGCCCACCATGATTGACGGCGCATTCAGGTTCCCGTTGGTGATTCTCGGAAAGACGGAGCTGTCCGCGAGCCGGAGCCCTTCGACCCCGATCACGCGCGCGTCCGCATCCACGACCGCCATCGGGTCGTCGCGCCGCCCCATTCGCGCCGTGCCGCAGGGATGGTAGGCGCTTTCGACATGATCCCGGATCACGGCATCGAGTTCCTCGTCGGTCTGGGCTTCTGGTCCGGGCAGCAACTCCCGACCATAGTATGGCGCAAACGCCGGCTGGGCGAAGATCTCACGTGTCAGCCGGATGCCGGTTCGGAAGTCCCGCCAGTCGCTCTCATGGCTCATGTAGTTGAACCTGATTCGCGGTGGATCCTTCGGGTCCGCCGACCGCAGCAGCACCTCGCCGCGGGAAAGGCTCCTCATCGGGCCGACATGGGCCTGAAAGCCATGCATCTTCGCCGCCATCCGACCGTCATACCCGATTGCCATCGGCAGGAAGTGGAACTGGAGGTCGGGATAGTCGACTCCTGCCGCAGAACGGATGAAGCCCGTGCTTTCGAACTGGTTCGAGGCGCCGGGGCCGCTGCGGGCGAGAAGCCAGCGCACGGCCACGTAGGCCTTTCCAGGGAGGTTCCAGTACTTGTAAAGGCTCACCGGCTGCGACGTGGCCGCCTGGACATAGAGCTCGAGGTGATCCTGAAGGTTCTGTCCGACGCCTTGCCTGTCCGCGACGGTCTCGATCCCGTGTTCGGCCAAATGTGCTGCAGGGCCTATGCCCGAGAGCATGAGCAGCTTCGGGGAGTTAAGTGACGAGGCCGACAGAATGACTTCGACACGAGCGTGGATCACCTCGGTGCGTCCGGCGCGCTCGATCTCGACGCCGGTCGCCCGTGTTCCGTCAAAGGTGACTCGGTTCGCGTGGGCACGGACCAGCCTGCAATTCCCGGTCCGAAGCGCAGGCCTCAGATAGGCCTTGGCAGCGGACCATCGCGCACCCTTCCATACTGTCATCTCGAAGGCGCCGAAGCCTTCCTGCTGGTGGCCATTGAAGTCGAGGGTCACGGGGTAGCCCGCTTGCCGCCCGGCCTCGACGAAGGCACGTGTCAGCGGATTGCGCCGTTGCCCGCGCGTGACATGCAGCGGTCCTCCCCGTCCACGCCACGCGTCGGAGCCGCCGCGTCCGCCATCGTGCCAGTCTTCCATTCGCTGGAAGTAAGGCAGGACATCCGCGTAGCCCCAGCCGTCCGCTCCCAGGTCACGCCAGTGGTCGAAGTCGCGGGCATGGCCGCGCACGTAGACCATTCCGTTGATGGAACTCGATCCGCCAATCACCTTGCCGCGAGGAGTTGCCATGCACCGGTCGCCAAGGTGCGGTTCGGGGTCGCTCGCCAGGCCCCAATCGTAACGGCGCATTCTCATTGGATAGCTGAGCGCGCCAGGCATGTTGATGAGCGGCCCGCGGTCGCTGCCGCCGAATTCCACGACCATGACCTGGCGACCGGCTTCGGCGAGTCGGTACGCCATCGCGCAACCCGCGCTGCCCGCGCCAACGATTACGTAGTCGGCTTCGACAGCCATCGCGTCATCGCCTTCGCGGACTCCGTCAAGTGACAGGCCGTTGCTGCCGGACCCCCGACGTGCGTGCCTTCAAGAAACGAAAATGCACCGGGTCTGCCCATGTCGGTCATCCGTGCCACCGCCGCGAGACTTGCAGAGGAATTGCCGCACAGACTCATGGCCCGGCTTGCTGTCCTTTGCAAGGATTGAGTCCGACAGGCACTGACAGAAAGGGACCGATCAAGAATCGGTCCCTTCGGAATTCCGCACATTCCCTGCCTGGCATGCGCCAGAGGCTGGAATTCGGCCTACCTGCGTCCAAAGCAGATCGAGTCGATGTCTCCACGGGAAATGCCGATGTCATCCAGTTCGTGCGTGCTCAGCCTGGACAGGACGGCGTGGGTGCGGCGTGCCTTGTTCCAGTGAATGACGCCCGAGACAAGCCCGGACAGGGTCAATGGTGTGCCGCTGACATTGGCGGCTTTGCTGCGATTCATGGTGATGGCCATGGCCGTTCTCCTCTTGCTGGCGTTGCGTTTCGAGTCGCAACTAGAGGCGCGAAGCTGCCTGGACAAGGCTCAGAATCCGCATGTCCCGTATGCAGGAATTGCATATCTCCAGGACTGCCGTAAACCTTCAATATAATTGGAAAAAAGCGACATGCCTGGTGTCGCTTTCGAAGCCGGACGAGCGCGTTTCGAAGGCGGGACGTGGGCGTTGGCAAACTGGCGCGCTCAAGCGCTCATGCCAAAATTCTTGGCAGATATTCACGTTTTGTGCTAATTTCCAAGCGAGGTCAGCAGAGCAGGTCAGGAAAATGCGCGTAATGGGACTGGATCCGGGGCTTCGCGCCCTTGGATGGGGAGTCATCGAGACCTCCGGGTCGCGGCTGACTCATGTTGCGAACGGCATCTGCCGGACCGGGACGGGGCCGCTCGGGTCCCGGCTTGTGTCATTGTTCGAGCAGCTTTCCGAAGTCTGGGAGCGACACTCGCCCGACGCGGCGGCGGTGGAGCACACATTCGTCAACAAGGATGGTGCGTCCACCCTCAAGCTGGGACAGGCGCGGGGCATCGCGATGCTGGTGCCGGCTCGTGCGGGTGTCGAGGTTGGGGAATATGCCCCCAATGCCGTGAAGAAGGCGGTCGTCGGTGTCGGGCACGCCGACAAGCGACAGATCGAGCACATGGTGCGGCTGCAGCTGCCCGGAGCGCAAATATCCGGGCAGGACGCCGCCGACGCGCTCGCCGTCGCGATTTGCCATGCGCACATGTCCCAAAGCCGTGCGTTGGTGATGGCATGATCGGGCGCCTGTCCGGCCGGATTGACTATCGTGCAAGCGATCACGTGCTCCTGGACGTTGGAGGCGTGGGATATGTCGTGTTCGTGAGCGAGCGGACGCTGGCGGCGTTGCCCGGGACCGGAGAGGCGGCGTCACTGTATACGGATCTCCTCGTGCGCGAAGATCTCCTGCAGCTCTTCGGGTTCCTGACGCCGGTGGAGCGTGAGTGGCACAGGCTCCTGATGGGCGTTCAGGGAATTGGGGCGCGGGCCTCCATGGCGATTCTCGGGACATTGGGCCCGGACGCCGTGGCACGTGCGATCGCCCTCGGCGACTGGGCGTCGATCAGGGCGGCACCGGGCGTGGGTCCCAAGATCGCGCAGAGGGTCGTGAACGAGCTCAAGGGCAAGGTGCCCGACATGATGGTGATGCAGGGCGGCGCGCGCCTCGTATCTGACGCCAGTTCGGATGTCGGGCCGGTACCGGAACCGGTGCCCGGAGCGGCTTGGCAGGCGGAAGCGCTTTCTGCGCTTCAGAATCTCGGCTACGCTCCCGGAGAGGCGTCAGCGGCGGTGGCCGAGGCGGCCGGAATGACCGAAGGGGCTGACACCGCGACGCTGATCCGCGAGGCATTGAAGAGATTGGCCCCGAAAGCATGAATCCTTGTCCGGATAGCGCGTTCCAATGCCAGCGCCTTCGTGGCGTTCGTCAGGAGGGCTCGAAGTGAGCGTGCCGGATCCGACCCTTCGCCCGGAAGCAAGACCCGAGGATGCGGACCGCGCGCTCCGACCCAGGATGCTTGACGATTTCATCGGCCAAGCAGAGGCGAGGGGGAACCTTCGCGTGTTCATTGAAAGTGCGAAGCAGCGCGGCGAGGCGATGGACCATGCTCTGTTTCACGGCCCGCCGGGACTTGGGAAGACGACTCTTGCCCGGATCATGGCGCGCGAGCTCGGGGTCAGTTTTCGCATGACTTCCGGCCCCGTCCTGGCAAAGGCGGGAGACCTTGCGGCGATCCTGACCAATCTCGATGCCCGCGATGTCCTCTTCATCGACGAGATTCACCGATTGCATCCGGCGGTGGAAGAGGTGCTCTACCCCGCGATGGAGGATTTCGAGCTTGACCTCGTGATCGGCGAGGGGCCGGCCGCGAGAACGGTTCGAATCGAGTTGCAGCCCTTCACTCTCGTGGGCGCCACAACCAGATTGGGACTCCTGACGACCCCTCTGCGCGACCGGTTCGGAATTCCCGTCCGGCTGCAGTTCTACTCGGACGACGAACTTCACGAGATTGTCTCGCGCGGTGCCCGTCTCATGGGGGTCGAGACCGGAGAAGGCGGTGCACACGAAATCGCGCGCCGGGCCCGTGGCACACCAAGAATTGCAGGCCGGCTGCTGCGGCGGGTCGTGGACTTCGCCGTTGTCGAATCGGACGGCCGATTGACGCGTGAACTGGCTGACGGTGCGTTGACCCGGCTAGGCGTTGACGGCCGTGGGCTTGACGGCGCGGACAGGAAGTATCTCTCCTTGATCGCGGAAAACTACCAGGGCGGACCTGTTGGCGCGGACACGATCTCGGCGGCGATGTCGGAAAGCAGGGATGCGATCGATGAGGTCATCGAGCCGTACCTGCTTCAACAGGGCCTGATCCAGAGGACGCCGCGGGGACGGATGCTGACCGCCAACGCCTGGAAGCATCTGGGACTCTCTCCCCCCGATTCATCCAGACAGGGTGTGTTGCTGTGAGGTCTGCACGCCATGCGTGGCGGTCACGGAAGCGGAGGTCGGGCCGTGGCTTCCAGCGCACGACCCGGGATCGCAGCGGTCTTGCACAGTCACGCTGGGAGTCCCGTCCTTGCATCTTTGGCGCCGGGAGATGTCTCGCGGCGCAGCAGGACGTAATCTTGTCGACCTTGCCGTCCGCGTTGAATTCATTGGGGATTGTACCGTTGACTGAAACTTCGGAATGGGCCACGTTCGGGACCATCCGGAAGGGCAAGTTTCCGGGCAATCTTCTTCAGGATTTGGGCCGATGGCCCCGTGAACGACCGCCGCGTGGGCGGGAAGACAAGACGAGGCGTCCGGGACCGGCGCATCTGCACGACGAGAGGCGTTTGCATCGGCAGCCTCACCGACCCGTGAAATCAGCCTGAGACTGCAATGTGCCGCGTTTCAGTCAACGGCATGATTCCCATTGAATGGACGGATGCCACCTCAAATCCCGTGGCAGGCTGCGTCTTCCCCGCAAGACGGGTCGCGCGTTGAGCGCGGAATTCGGGCAGTCTCGCCGCACGAAGGGCGCCGCATTGCCGAAGAAGGCGTGACCTGGTTGGTTGCTCCCGCGAGCGAACTCCGGCTTAAGACATGTTTGAAATCAGCCTTGCCTTTCCCGGATTTCGCGCCATTGTAAAACTTCTTTGAAATCCGCTCCGGGAGACGGACATGCCCGAAGACGATTCCCTCGCCCGCAGGCTCGGGAGTGCCATCAGGAAGGAGCGTCTGGCACAAGGGTTGCGCCAGACCGACCTCTCGCTCGTCAGCGGCGTCGCGGCGCCGACCATATCCGACATCGAGAACGCGGCCAGGGACACCCGTCTCTCGTCCGTCCAGCGTCTCATGGATGCTCTCCTGCTCGACCCGGAAACGGCCCTGACAGGGAAGCGGCCCGAGAGGACTCCGCTTTCTCGCGACGTGGAACCTTACGACCTGAGCGTTCCGCGATGAAGGACATTCCCGTGTTCTTCGAGACGTTCCACGTCGGCAGCCTCGAGATCGGGAAGCGCGGACACCCTTCCTTCAGGTACGCCTCACGGTGGCAGGAGTCCCCGGACGCCTTCCCGGTCTCGACGACGATGCCGCTCGAACGGGACCTGTTCGAACCCGACATCGTGCATCCCTGGATCGCGAACCTTCTTCCCGAAGAGCGGCAGCTGGAGGCGATCGCGCGCAGCCTGGGCGTCTCGCGCGCGGACAGCGTCGGCATACTCGAACGGATCGGCGGAGACGTGGCCGGTGCCCTCTCCTTCGGAGCGCCGGTTCCGCGACAGGAGTGGGAGTACGTCCCCCTGACGGAATTCTACGGCGAACCGGATCCTGGAAAGGCGCTGCATCGTCACTTCGACGACCTGCACCGCCGTCCCTTCCTGGTCGGGGCGGATGGCGTCCGTCTCTCCCTGGCGGGAGGCCAGGAGAAGTCCGTCCTCGCCGTGATCGGACCGGACGGGCGGCCGAGGCCCGGCCTCTGCGAGGACGGGGACCGGATCGCGGTCCCGGCAGGCGGTGCGCCGTCGACGCTCATCGTCAAGCCGGACAACCCGCGCTTCCTGAGCGGGATCGTCGAGAACGAGGCCTACTGCCTGTCGCTGGCCGCCGCCATCGGGATCGAGGCGGCGGAAATCGGCACCCTGCGGGCCGAGGGCCGGACGGCCCTGGCCGTCGCACGGTATGATCGCGTCTTCGCGCCGGACGGGACCGTCCGCCGCCTGCACCAGGAAGACTTCGCCCAGGCCCTCGGCGTGTTTCCGGAGCAGAAGTATGAGCGCAGCAGGTTTCCGGGGCCTTCCCTGGCTGACATCCTGGGGGTGGGAGGAAAGGCGTGGTCCGTCGCCCGCGACGTGCCTTCGCCACTGCCGGCACGGGAACGGCTGCGGATTCTCGACCAGGTCATCTTCAACGTTCTCGTCGCGAACACCGACGCCCACGCAAAGAACTACGCCCTTCTCCTGGATGGACGTGAGACCAGGCTGTCTCCCATGTACGACGTATCCTGCGTCCTGCCCTGGGACCACATAGACCAGAACTTCGCACAGAAGGTTGCAGGGAAGGAACGCAAGCCCGGGGACATTGCGCCCAGGCACTGGGAGACGATCGGCCGCGAATCCGGATTCAACGTCCATCACGTGCGCGGCCGGGTCGAGAGCATGGTCGACGGGATCTTCCGGAAGGGGCCTGAAGTTGCCTCGAAGGTGGCTGCGATGCCAGGCGTTCAGCCAGGCGAGGTCGGACTGGTTCGTGACAAGGTCCAGGCCAACGCTCTTCGAATCCTCGGACGTTAGACTCCAGGACGACCGGCAGGAGACGAACGGACGGCGCCAGAACCATCTCGTTTCGACGATCCGACAGAGTCGTCGGAGCTCACGGTCACGGGCGCGCAAGAAGGGGAGCGGCAGCGCGAGGACAGGGAACTGCGGCTCGCCTGCGCACTCACCGAACGCATCGCGCCTTGCTCTGACGACAGCGAGTTCCACCGAAGCTGTCCGCGACGGGAGATGATTGCGGTGTCACCTTTTGCGGCCCATTCCACCAAGGCGGAGCGCGCGGTCTTGGCCTCGTGCAACTGTGTTGCTCGCATGACTTCCTCGTGAACCAATTTGGTCACAATGGCTTGGTGCGCCGGGTTGGACAATCGCCGCGGTGTCGCCGGCGTGCCGTGGACGGGTTGGTTCCGTTCAGTCATGGGTCGCGAAAGCGCTTCGGCCCAAATTTTGTGGTGACAGGGCATTCCTGCCACCTCCAGCGAAACAGGCCCCATTGGACGGTTCGTGCAAGAGTCCAAGTCAACAAGTTAATGATCTGCAACGATTGCCAAGAGCTAGCTTTTCGAATTGCTCCCTAAGCGGTCGATCCTTCTGTTCAGAGGTACCCTGCGGCCATGGTGCCGGACATTCAGTTGTCCACGGGCTTCTGTGCGTAGAGACCGTAGCGGTAGGCACCGGAGACGTGAGCGGGGCATAGACGGAGGTCGATCAAATTCGTCATGGAGGGCTTCGGGTTGACCTGTCCAACGCGACGGATGACAGTGCCTTGAAGGGCAAGGCGGCTTTCTCCGGCCGCGGCCGCACCGCAGGCAATTCCCTCGTTTCAGGAGGCGCACATGAAAGTTGCCCTTTGGGCCTTGGGATCGTTGACGGTTGTCCTGATCGCCTTCATGGCATTCGTGTTCACGCAACCCCGGTTGGCGACGGGCATCGCCTTCGGCGTGAACACCGCCCCGATCGAGGCACGGCTTCGCGACGATTTCCCGCCCCGGGCAACCGACGCCAGGACGGAAGCGATTACCGCCGCGGCCGGCACGTTCCTTGAATCGCTGGATGCCGGGCAGCGCGGCAAGGCAACCTATTCCTTCGGCGACAACGCGCAGCGCTCCAACTGGTCCAATTTCCCTGAAGGCATGATCCCGCGCGGCGGGCTGAAGCTGGGCGAGCTCAGCAACGGGCAGCAGGCCTTGCTGGATGCGCTGCTGGCCGAGATCATGAGCCCGTCCGGCATCCGGAACCTCGAATGGCAACTGGCCGCGGAGCGGACCTTTCCGGCGGACCACTGGATCAACAAGTACGGCGTCGATCATTTCTACGTCGCCATCCTGGGAGAGCCTTCCCCGACCCGGCCCTGGATGTTCCAGTTCGGCGGACACCACCTTGCCATCAACGTGACGGTCTACGGGGCTGACGTGACATTCTCGCCGATGCTGACAGGGGGGCAGCCGCTCCACGTCGACCACGAGGGCAGGCGAACGTTCATCGTGGAGGATGAAGTCAACGCCGCGCAGGCCTTGCTTGAGAGCCTGGACGAAGACCAAACGGCACGGGCCGTCCGCAGCGACAAGGCCATCGACCTTCTGCTGGGCCCGGGCGAGTACGGCGCCACGGTCGCGCGCGAAGGCGTCAAGGGCAGCGACCTGTCAGAGGCGCAGAGGAAACTGCTGGTCGCGCTGGTCCGGACGCGCCTCGGCTTCATCAACGACGACGACCGCGTGGCCAAGATGGAAACGGTCATGGCCGAGCTCGACGACACCTGGTTCGGCTGGTGGGGGCCGCGGGACGTGCCGGGATTTGCCTACTTCCGGATTTCAGCACCTTCGACGGTCATCGAGTATGCACCCCAGGACACGCTGGCCGAAGCGCAGGTGCAAGGGCACGCCCACAGCATGTATCGCGACCTGAAGAACGACTACGGCATGGCATGGATCGGAGCGGAATGATGCAACCGCCCCTGTTGATCGTTCCCCATGCAGGCGGGGATGAGCCGACGTGCCAGTCCACACCATCCTCGCTCTTGAACGGGAGACCTCAAGCGGTTTGGCCGGACCATTGCGTCGCCAGAATGCCGCAACTGAGCCGGGCGCGGCACGCCTCACGTGCATCAAGCACCAGAAATGGGCCAGGAGGCGGTTGTGGATAAGATTGCCGCAGAGTCCTATGGAAATGACGGCCCTTGCCTCCCGTTGCCGCTCAGGTTCATTCCTTTGCCGGAACGGTCGTCGCCAGGCGTCAACTCCTGGCAGCGGCAGTGCGGGCAAGCCTCGGTTTTGGAGAGCGGATTGCGAGGAGTCTGAACGTGGACCATCGGGGTCCGCACGAAGTGAAGGAGTTGCATGACCCGTTGTTTCAAAATCCGCGTCTACTACGAGGACACTGATCTCGCAGGCATCGTCTACTATGCCAACTACCTGAAGTTCATCGAGCGAGCCCGGACAGAGTGGGTGCGCGAGAAGGGCGTCGACCAGTCGGGGTTGAAGGACAGGTTCGGCATCGTGTTCGCGGTGCGCCGCGTCGAGGCCGACTACCTGGCGCCGGCGCGGTTCAACGATGACCTCGTCGTCGCGACCCGCCTGTCATCGCATTCGGGTGCGCGAATTGGGTTGGTTCAGAGCGTGTTGCGGGACGGGGAAGCGCTGTTTGTCGCCAAGGTCACGCTCGTCGCCCTTGTCGAAGGCGGGCGAGCGGTCAGGTTTCCGGCGGAAGTTCGCCAACGCCTTGAATCTTGATGTGGCCGAATCCCGGGCACGGCCCCGGCTTATTCCAATTTTCCTGACCTTGAGCTATTGTCCGGCTGCATGAGGAACCCGAAATGTCGGGACAGGGCAGCAAGAGAGTCGAGCAATGGAAACGGAAACCCTTGCGTTGGTGCAGGAGATGGAATTCTCCATGTGGTCGCTGTTCGCGCGTGCCACGATCGTCGTCAAGGTGGTGATGGCAGTGCTTGTTCTCGCCTCTTTCTGGTGTTGGGCCGTCATCATCAACAAGCATGGCCAGTATTGGCGCGCACGGCGCGAGACGCAGAGGTTCGAGGCGTCCTTCTGGTCGGGCGAACCGCTGGACACGCTCTACGACGCGCTGGGGCCGATTCCGTCGGGGCGAACCGAACGTGTCTTTGTCGCCGGAATGACCGAGTGGAGGCGTTCGCACAAGGCGGACGGCGTGGCCATAGGCGGCGCGCATGCGCGGATCGACCGTTCAATGGACGTGGCGATCCAGAAAGAGGCCGAGGAGTTGCAGAAAGGCCTGCCGCTGCTGGCAACAATAGGCTCGACCGCCCCGTTCATCGGCCTGTTCGGCACGGTCTGGGGCATCATGTCGGCGTTCATCGAGATCGGGCAGCAACAGAGCACGAATCTTGCAGTGGTCGCGCCCGGAATTGCCGAGGCCCTTCTTGCCACCGGCCTGGGTCTTCTTGCGGCGATTCCGGCAGTGATCTTCTACAACAAGCTCTCCGCGGACAGCGGGCGCATAATCGCGGGCTACGAGAGCTTTGCCGACGAATTCGCGACAATACTGTCACGCCAACTGGATCAGAACTGATGGGTGCCGAAGTGGTTCAAACCGAGCGGACCGGCAAACGGCGGCGACGGCGTCGCGCAAGGCCGATGTCCGAAATCAACGTCACGCCCTTTGTGGACGTGATGCTTGTGCTGCTGATCATTTTCATGGTCGCCGCCCCGCTGCAGACGGTCGGCGTTCCCGTAGAGCTTCCCAGGACTGCGGCACAGGCGCTCGCAAGCGGGCAGGAGGAGCCGCTGACCGTCACGCTGACAGCGGACGGCATCACGATGATCCAGACGACGGAGGTGGCAGACGAGGAGATCGTGCCGCGTCTTCGCGCCGTCCTGAGCGAACGCGCCTCGCGACGAGTCTTCATCCGGGCAGACGGCGCGATCCCGTATGCGCGCGTCGTGCAGGTCATGGGCGCACTCAATGCGGCAGGAATCACGGACATCGGGCTCGTGACCGACATGGGCGGGCCGAGGCTTGGAGGCGGGTGAGGAACGATTGCGCTGGAGCTGGTACATTTCAGGTGCGGGCCACATCGCGTTCATCCTGGCGGTGTTCCTTGCCGGACCTCTGGCCAGCGACCGGCAATCCGAGGTCGTGATCTTGTCTGAAGTGGCAATCCTGTCCGAACAGGAATTCGCGGCGCTGGTGCCGCCTGGGGCCGCGCCACAAACGCAGACCGACGTGCCCGCGGTGGATGCGCCCGATGACGACGAGGCTCCAAGTTCCCCGATGGCGCTGGCGGCGACGGAACTGGCCACGCCCAGCCCGGTGGCGACACCGGGGAGTCCCGACGTGCCGGAGATTGAAATCGAACAGCCCGCCTTGGGTTTGGAGATCGATGACAGCGCGCCGACGGCACTCTTGGCGCCATCAGACATCGACGGCTCGAGCGCTCGACCTGACCAGGTCGCGGCACCGGCTGCCCGCGTCGCGCCCGTGCCGCAACTGGCGCCGCCGCCCGAGGCGGAGACCGGAGAAGACCTGATCGAGGCAACCGTTCCCGACCCAGAGGCGCCGCCGGAGCTGGTCGAGGTGGAAGACGCTCCGCAGGCGCCGCAGGAGGCCAGCGACCGCATCGTCACCGAGGCCGAAGAGGAAGAGACCAATGCGGTTATCAGTTCCATGCGGCCTCGGCCTCGGCCACGGCCATCGCGCCCGCCGAGCCCCGCACCGGACGTGCCGGACGACGCACCGTCCGCACCCGAGCAGGTGGCAGCGCTTGCCGACGCGGACACGGAGTCCCGACAAGTGGCGCCGCGCGGCCCGCCCCTGACCGGTGGCGAAAAGGAGGCGTTCGGCCTCGCGGTCGGGCAGTGCTGGAATGTCGGAAGCCTGTCGGCCAGTGCACGCGCGACGACGGTCGTCGTGGCCTTTGACATGCAACGGACGGGCGTGCCCGTCACGGGCTCGATCAGGATGGTCGAATTCCATGGCGGCAGCGAGGCGGATGCGGACCGGGCGTTCGGGGCCGCTCGACGCGCCATCATTCGCTGTGGCACAAAGGGATTCCAGCTTCCGGTCGAGAAATTTGACCAGTGGCGCGAAGTAGAAGCAACCTTTAATTCAGAAGGGATGCAGTACCGATGAAGCAGTTTCTCCTTTCACTCGCCCTTGCCTTCGCGCTTGGGACACAGGCGCTGGCGCAGGAACGCACCGGACCCTTGCGGATCGAAATCACCAAAGGCGTGATCGAGCCGGTGGCGATCGCGGTTGCGCCGTTCCTTGCCGAAAACCCCGCCGCCGAGGAGTACGCGGCAAGGATCACGGAAGTGGTCGCAGGCGATCTCGTGGGTACCGGCCTGTTTCGCGACATCCCGCATCAGGCCTATGTCAGCCAGGTGGCGGACTTTGACGCTCCGGTGGCGTATCCGGACTGGAAGGCGATCAACGTGGAAGCGCTGGTCGTTGGCTCCGCCACGCTCACCTCCGACGGGCGGCTTCTTGCCAAGTTCCGGCTTTTCGATGTCTTTGCCGACGCGCCGCTTGGCGACGGCCTGCAGTTCGCCGGGGTTGCGGGAAGCTGGCGGCGCGTGGCGCACAAGATCGCGGACCAGGTCTACTCCCGGATTACCGGCGAAGGCGGGTACTTTGACAGCCGCGTTGTCTACGTGGAAGCAACAGGTCCCAAGGGTGACCGCCGGAAACGACTCGCGATCATGGACTTTGACGGCGAGAACGTGCGCTACCTGACGGATGCATCGTCAATCGTTCTTGCGCCCCGGTTCTCGCCGACCGGCGACAGGATCCTGTTCACGAGCTACGAGACCGGTTTCCCGCAGATTTATGAACTCACCGTCGGCGGAGTCGACAAGACGCCATTGGCCATAGATGCCGAATCCATGACGTTCGCACCCCGCTATGCGCCGGACGGTCGAACCGTGGTCTATTCCGAGGCGCGCCGCGGAAACACCGACATCTACACGCTTGACGCCACGACGCTGCGACGCACCCGGCTCACTTCGGCCCCGTCGATCGAGACGGCCCCGTCGTTTTCGCCGGACGGGCGCCAGATCGTCTTTGAAAGCGACAGGTCCGGCAATCAGCAACTTTACGTGATGCCGGCCTCTGGCGGCCAGCCCCGAAGGATCAGCTTTGGGCCCGGGCGCTACGGCACGCCGGTCTGGTCACCGAGAGGCGACTTCATCGCGTTCACGAAGCAGAATGCAGGTCGCTTCCATATCGGCGTGATGCGCGCAGACGGCTCGGCCGAGAGACTCCTCACGGCGTCATTCCTCGACGAGGGTCCGACATGGTCGCCGAACGGCCGGGTGCTGATGTTCACGCGCGAGAGCGCTGGGGCCGAAGGCAAGCCGGCACTCTTTTCCGTGGACATTTCCGGACGCAATCTCAGGCGAGTCCCCACGGAGACGGCAGCATCCGACCCGGCGTGGTCGCCACTGCTTCCTTGAGGGGAGCCGCGACTTTCGCACGGACGTTTGCGCCACGCTGAACAGCCGCACCGACGCCGGAAATCGTCCTGTTTCCGTTGCCTTTGCCGATGGGTCATGTATGAGGCAGGGAGCAGAATGCAGTCTCAGGTGATCCAATGCCGCTCTTCAGATCGTTACTTGTCGTCTTCTTGGCCCTCGGTGCCTGCAGCCAGGCTGATCGTTTCGGCCAAGGCACCGCCGATACGGGCGCAACTGGCGCAACCGGGGCGCTTGGCTCGGTCGACGACCCCCAGTCAGCCGCCTATTTCAGTTCGACCATCGGTGATCGCGTGCTCTTTGCCGTGGATCAGTCCACGCTCACGCCGACTGCGCGTGCCACGCTTGACGGCCAGGCCGAGTGGCTCACGGTCAACGCCGAATACACGGCCCTCATCGAAGGCCACGCGGACGAGCAGGGCACACAGGCCTACAACCTGGCTCTCGGCGCCCGCCGTGCATCAACAGTGCAAAACTACCTGATCTCGCAGGGCATCGACCCGTCGCGCTTGAAGACCATCAGCTACGGCAAGGAGCGCCCGATCGAGATCTGCTCGGAGGAATCCTGCTACATGCAGAACCGCCGTGCGGTGACCGTGCTGAGCATTGGAGTCGGCCTCTGAGGGAGTTCGCCCGATGCGCGCCTTGCTTTTCGCCGCCCTGCTTGTCGCCGCACCTGTCGTCGCGCAGGATCGGGAACAGACGCTTGCCGACATTCGGCAGGAACTGACTGTGCTCTTTGTCGAGATGCAGCGGCTGAAGCGCGAACTTTCGACCACCGCCGCACCCGAAGGGCGACTCCAAAGCACCAACGTCCTCGAGCGCCTTGACGATCTGGAAGCGGAGGTCCGGCGCCTGACGGCAGCGTCCGAGCAACTGACGAACCACGTCCAGTCGATCGTTGCCGACGGCACGAACAGGATCGGCGACCTCGAATTCCGCCTGTGCGAACTTGAGGCGGATTGCGACATCGCAAGCCTGGGCGAGACCACGACGTTGGGCGGAGCCATGTCCGAAGCGTCCGAGCCGACCGAGGTCGCGACCGTCACGCAAGCCGACAGCAGCTTCTCGATCGACATGATCGACACCGGCGGCGTCGAACTGGCACTTGCGGAAAGGGCGGATTTCGATCGCGCCAAAGCCAGTTTCGATCAGGGAGATTTCGAGACCGCGGTTGAGCTCTTTCAGGCCTTCACCGAGAAATACCAAGGCGGACCCTTTACGGGGGTCGCGCATTTGCTGCGTGGCGAAGCCCTCTCGGAACAGGGCATGACCTCCGAAGCCGCGCGTGCCTACCTCGAGAGCTATTCGGGCACGCCGGACGGCCCGACGGCGCCGGTCGCCCTGTTGAAGCTCGGCCTCTCCCTCGACGGGCTGGGACAGTTGCAGGAGGCCTGCATCACGCTCTCGGAAGTCTCGGTCCGGTTTCCTGAATCCGACGCTTCCATTGAGGCGCAGGAGGCGCGGACCGGCATGACGTGTCCGTGATTCGCGAAGCCGCCTCATTCGACGAACTGATCAGGAACTTGGCGGGTCTGCCCTTTGCATGGGGCCGGCCGCGGCGACTGGGCGTTGCCGTGTCCGGAGGCAGCGACTCGATGGCCTGTCTCGACGTGATGACCTGGCACGGTCGCGATCTGGGATTTCCGGTTGAAGCCGTAACCGTCGATCACGGGCTTCGCCCCGAGACGTTCGGCGAGATTGACGCCGTTGCCCGCCATTGCGCTGGGCGCGGCACTCCTCACACGGTGTTGACATGGAAATGGAACGGGGCGGGAAACCTCCAGGCCGAGGCGCGCAAGGCTCGCTATGGTCTCATCAGCGACTGGGCCCGCAGCTCGGGCGTTGACCAGGTTGCCCTCGGCCATACCCGTGACGATGTTGCGGAGACGTTCCTCATGCGGCTTGCGAGAAAGTCCGGTGTCGACGGGCTCTCCGAGATGGACCACCGATTCACCCGGCATGGCACGACGTGGATTCGCCCGATGCTCGACCACGGGCGTGAGGAATGGCGGGAGTACCTCGTGCGCAGGGGAATTTCGTGGATTGAGGATCCTTCCAATGACGATTCGAAATTCGAACGGGTGCGGGTTCGGGACAGATTGAGGACCCTTTCGAATCTGGGCATCGATGCCGGCACATTGTCCGAAGTCGCCAGGAACATGAGCGCGGCTCGGGAAGCGCTGGAGCACTACGTTCGCCGCGAGGCCGCGCGGATTGCATCGGAAGAGAACGGCGACTTGATCCTTGCGGCGGCCGCACCCTCGCATGGACATCACGTTCCGCGAGAGATCCTGTTCCGCCTGCGGCGCCATGCACTGACATGGGTAGGCGGGCGCGAGTATCCGCCACGTTCCGACGCAATGCTTGAACTGGATCACGTGCTGCGGGACGAGGGAAGGCACACGCTCGCGGGTTGCGTCATTGCGCGCGAGCCCGACGGCCGCGACGGTCCGGGCCCGTGGCGCTTCTCGCGAGAATTCAATGCCGTGAAGGAAATGTTCGGGCGCACCGATCGGCCATGGGACGGCCGCTGGATCCTGGAAGGTCCGCATGCGGAGGAACTTGAGGTGCGTGCGCTAGGCGAGGCCGTCAAGGACACTCCGTGGCGCGACACTGGAATGCCACGCCAAAGCCTTCTTGCTTCACCTGCGATCTGGCGGGGCGCAAACCTTGTGGCTGCGCCGGTAGCGGGGCTGGCCGGCCCATGGACCGCGAAGGCAACGGGTCGCGGCAAATTCGACGAATTTCTGCAATCCCGTTGAAGAATCCGCCCTGATTGCTATTTGACTTGGAAACCGAACGGATCTGAATGGTCCGCCACGAATTGCCCGAGGGAGTTTCCGTTGACCAATATGCGCAACATCGCCTTCTGGATTGTCCTGTTCCTGCTCGTGCTGGCGCTGTTCAATCTTGTTTCGGGAGGCCAGCCCAGCCTGAGCAACACGACTGTCAGCTATTCCGAATTCGTTGACCGGGTTTCTGATGGCAGCGTGACGGCCGCGACGATCGACGGCGAAAAGATCACTTTCCGCGGCGGCGACGGCCGCGAGTACGTGACGATCCAGCCTGAAGGCGCAGAGACCACCGAACTCCTGGTCAACAACAACGTGTCCTTCGACGCCAAGCCGCAGAAGCAGTCGAGTTTCATGGCGATCTTCTGGTCGTTCTTGCCCTTCCTCCTGCTGATCGGCGTCTGGATCTATTTCATGAACCGGATGCAGGGCGGTGGACGCGGCGGAGCCATGGGGTTCGGGAAGTCGCGGGCAAAGCTGCTGACGGAGAAGCACGGACGCGTCACGTTCGACGACGTTGCCGGGATCGACGAAGCCAAGGAGGAGCTCGAGGAAATCGTGGAGTTTCTTCGCAATCCGCAGAAATTTTCGCGGCTTGGAGGAAAGATTCCCAAGGGCGCGCTCCTGGTCGGTCCGCCGGGCACGGGCAAGACGCTGTTGGCGCGCGCCATAGCGGGTGAGGCCGGTGTGCCGTTCTTCACGATCTCCGGATCCGACTTTGTCGAGATGTTCGTGGGCGTCGGCGCCAGTCGTGTCCGTGACATGTTCGAGCAGGCAAAGAAGAACGCGCCGTGCATTGTTTTCATCGACGAGATCGACGCCGTGGGTCGGAGCCGAGGCATTGGTTACGGCGGTGGCAACGATGAGCGGGAGCAGACACTGAACCAGCTTCTGGTTGAAATGGACGGCTTCGAAGCGAACGAGGGAATCATCATCGTTGCCGCGACGAACCGTCCCGACGTGCTTGATCCGGCGCTCCTGCGCCCGGGTCGCTTTGACCGGCAGGTGCAAGTGCCCAACCCCGACATCAAGGGCCGTGAGAAGATTCTTGGGGTGCATGTACGCAAGATTCCCTTGGGTCCAGACGTCGACCTTCGCATCATCGCGCGCGGCACGCCCGGCTTTTCCGGGGCAGATCTCGCGAATCTCGTGAACGAAGCGGCGTTGATGGCGGCCCGTGTCGGTCGGCGATTCGTCACGATGGATGATTTCGAGAACGCCAAGGACAAGGTCATGATGGGTGCCGAGCGCCGCTCGATGGTCATGACCGAGGAGGAAAAGAAGCTGACCGCCTATCACGAGGCCGGACACGCCATCGTGGGCCTCAACGTTCCGCAACACGATCCGATACACAAGGCGACGATCATTCCACGAGGCCGGGCGCTTGGCCTCGTGCTGAGCTTGCCGGAACGGGACCAGCTCTCGGTCACGTTCCGGAAGTACAAGTCGAAGATTGCCATGGCCATGGGAGGCCGCGCTGCCGAGGAGCTGATTTTCGGAAAGGACGACATCACCAGCGGCGCTGCATCCGACATCCAGCAGGCAAGCAAGATTGCGCGCGCCATGGTGACCCAGTTCGGCTTCGCGGACGAACTTGGCATGGTCGACTATTCGTACGAGCAGCAAAGCTACCTTGGCACTTTCCAATCCGGCCAGGCCCATTCCGAGGAAATGCAGAAGCGCATCGACGAAAAGGTGAAGGAACTTGTCGATGAGGGGTACGAGACGGCCAGGAACATTCTCAACAAGAAAATGGGCGAGCTTGAGCGCCTTGCCGAGGGGCTGTTGGAATATGAAACGCTCACGGGCAGCGAAATCACGAACGTGATCGAGGGCAAGCCGCTGAAGCGCGCCGACGATGATGAAGACGATTCGACAGACGCGAGCGGCACGGCGAGCGTCACGGCCATTCCCAAGACGCGACCCCGCAAGAGGCCAGGGGAAGGCAAGGAACCTGAACTCGAGCCGGAGCCGACGGCTTAGTCCTTTTGGAGACGCGTGGCCGCTGCAGGTCGACTGCTGTGCACGGCTGCCAGAAGCTGTCCCTGTCTTGCAATTCCGGCACGGCAGCCGTCCTCCTGATTCTGGCGATGCAGGCACATGTTGGCGTCCCGACATTTCGAAGGTCCGTGCAGTCGATGGCGCATGACCTACCCTGCGGATCTTCGGAACTGCGAGACTTGGCACAGGAGAGTGAACCGGCCCGACCGGTTCCTGGCCATGACGATCAAGGAAGCGTTCTAAGGGCAGGACAAGTCGTTCAGGATGGCGGCTGAAAGGCCTCGCGGCACGGCTTCATGGTTTGTGCGCTAAGGAAGGTTGACGTTGGCCGGCATGGTTCGCCCCAGTGCCCAATCAACGTGCCTGGGAAAGAGAACAAAGGCGCTTGCGTTGCCCGAATTGCCGGTTTTCCGGCATCCGCCACATGGATACACGGATATTCCACGGCATGACTCGGTCAGGAGGTTCTCATGGGTGCAACGATAATTGATGGCAGGGATTTCGCGGCCGCGGTGCGCGGCAAGGTGACGGGCCACGTGACACGGCTGGCAAGCGAGCAGGGCATTGTACCCGGCCTAGCAGTGGTGCTGGTAGGCGAGGATCCGGCAAGCCAGGTCTACGTGCGTTCAAAGGGCAAGGCGACGGTCGAGGCCGGAATGAAAAGCGTCGAACACAATCTGGCAGCAGACACTTCAGAAAGCGAACTGCTGGCACTGATTGATCAATTGAACAACGATTCTTCCATACATGGCATCCTGGTTCAGTTGCCGCTTCCGGAGCATCTGAACGAGGGTCTCGTCGTCAATGCCATTGATCCGGCAAAGGATGTGGATGGTTTCCACATCTCCAATGTGGGGCTCCTCGGCACCGGCCGGAAATCGATGGTGCCTTGCACGCCGCTTGGATGCCTGATGTTGCTCAGGAACCACCATGGAAGCCTGTCGGGGCTGGATGCTGTGGTAATTGGCAGGTCCAACATCGTGGGCAGGCCGATGGTCCAGTTGCTTATTGGCGACAGTTGCACGGTCACTGTCGCACATTCGCGGACAAGGGATTTGCCGGAAGTCGTGCGGCGGGCGGACGTGGTTGTGGCTGCCGTCGGGCGACCTGCAATGGTTCAAGGCGACTGGCTCAAGCCCGGGGCCACCGTGATCGATGTGGGCATCAACAGGGTCGATGCGCCGGAAAGGGGCGTAGGCAAGACGCGGCTTGTGGGAGACGTCGACTTCGAACGCGCTTCGCGGGTGGCCGGTGCAATCACTCCCGTCCCTGGTGGCGTCGGGCCGATGACCATCGCTTGCCTGCTTGCGAACACGTTGACGGCGTGCTGCCGCTCGAACGGCGTTCCGGAACCTGAAGGCTTGACGGCCTGAATGGCCCGCGGGCACTTCCGGTCTGGACCCCGCCTTGGCCCTCGGTGCCTGATAGCGCAATCTGATTGCTGACTGTCCGACAGGATGGGCGCCTGATGGAATTGGGGGTGCTTGCATGAGCACAAGCATCACCGTTCGCGACATTGATGCGGGGGACAAGTCTTGGCTTCGACGGGAAGCCCGTCAGTTTGGCGCGCCTATGGAAGAGCTGGTCCGCGGCCTGGTCGACGAGCGGCGCACGAAGACCGAGCTGCGCCCGAAGCCGTCCGAGGCTTTCGCCCGACATTTCGGAGCGGACAATGGCGTCGACATTCCGCCCCTGGTACGTGGAGGTTATCGACCTTTGCTGTCTTCCAATGAGGGAGAGGAATGACTGTGCCGCTCGCGTGGCTCTTGGATACGCAGGTCGTAAGAAACCCTCCGAAAGTTTGTAACCAGCTAACATATAGGTCGTCTTTTCAGTTTTCATCCAGATGGATTTGAGCCCCACAAGCATCCAGAGAGCGATCCGGATCCGAATCCGCGCGCCGCGGGCCGGACGCCTGCGCCCCCATGCCTCGATGTCGAGACGATCCTGACTCCTGCCTGACAGGACGGGGATGGAGGGGATTGGGAATGCCGTGTCGGGTGGTGTCGCGATGACCACGACGGATCGCCCCGGCGGGCCTGTGAGCGCACGCGCGACCCCTGGGCAGGGTTTCGTTGTTGTGTGGCGGCGCCGTCGCGCGGGAGCGCGCGCAACGGCCCGAACGGCGGGGCATTGCCGGACTCCCCTGACCGTGCGCTTTGAATGCGCTGGCGGCTCGGCCCACCTTCGCCGCGCCGGCACGCGTTGCGGACGGCACCGGGCCGACGGCGCAGAACGACCGTCATTTCCCGCAATCGAACGGGTGGGCACCATGGATGCACGCGACAGCGGCTTCTTCGACACTCGGCGCGCGGCAGACTGTCTCGGCCTTTCGAGCCGCACGCTGGACGGCTACCGCGTGAGCGGGGACGGGCCCGCCTTCCACCGATGCGGCAACCGCGTGCGTTATCGCAGGTCGGATCTGCACACGTGGGCGACGCGGCGCCGGGCGACCACGACGGCGGAGGCGGACCGCCTGGGCGCGCGATGAGGAAGCATGTAGGGTCGGCGCTTCAAATCTGTCCGCAAAACCTCCATGTTTTCGGACAAGAAGAGAACCAGCAATGTCCGTCGCCCAGACCATCCGCACCGAACTCCGCAACCTGCCGAGGGGGCCGGCCCTTCGCGACCTCGCGCTGCGCCGGGCACGGTCCGCGCGGCGCCGTTGACCGGGCGCTTTCGCGCATCGTGGAAGAGGGCGGGATCGAGCGCCTCGCCCGGGGCGTCTTCGTCCGCCCCAGGAAGAGCCGCTGCGTGGGCAGCGTCGTTTCGGGCGTCGCCGAGGTGGTCCGTGTCATCGCCCGGGACAACGGCGAGACCGTCCAGGTGCACGGCGCCGAGGCAGCCCGGCGCCTCGGCCTTAGCACCCAGGCCCCGACGACGCCGATGTACCACACCAGCGCGTCCAGCCGCACGATCCGCATCGGCAACGCAACGGTCCGGATGGTCCACACCTCGAACCGCCGCCGGCTTCAGTTCGCCGGCGAGCCCGCCGGCCTCGCGCTTGCGGCACTCTGGTATCTCGGCAGGGGCAATGCGACGCCGGAAGCGGTTGCCAGGATCGAGGCCGCGATTGGTCCGGATGCGTTCGCCAGGCTCCGCTCGGCCGACATGCCGGCCTGGATGGCCGACGCGCTCGACGCGGGGGCGGCCGTCCGTGGCTGACGCCTTCCTCACGCTCCCGGCCACGGACCGGCGGGACATCCTCCAGATCGCCGCCGCGCGGTCCGGTCGGCCAGCGGTCATCCTGGAGAAGGACGTCTGGGCAAGGAAAGCGCCGACGCGGTTCTGCCGGACGGTTCCACGATCTCGCTGACGAGTTGTTCGAAGATCGGATCTTCGTCGATGCACAGGCATGCGCGAGAATCTTGGAAGACAAGCGCCTTCGTGGCGAGTCATTCGACGACCAAATTAGGGATGCCTTCGTGGTTGCATCGGCGTTCACCAGCGGCCTTTCGGTGGTGACGAGGAACACCGGCGAGTTCCAAAATACCGGTGTAGGTACGGTCGATCCTTGGACAGTTGGACCGCGTTGATGCTTGTTTCCGAACTGGGGCGACCGACGCACCTTGGAGACTTGGCATGCAGTAGGAATCGTTCTTCTGCGCTTGGAGATGACGCATCCTTGCGCGAAAGGCATCGGCAGGAAGTGCCATCGGGTTCGTTGACGGTTGGAGGATTGCTCACACAGCACTCGGGACCGGCGCGGGCAATACTTGCGTCCCAGTGAGATACGCCACTGCGTGTTTGGAAAAGAGGTCGCGCAGCGCGGATGCCGTCCAGTCGAGCCCTCCCGTGTAGCAACCATAGGCGGGCAGAATCAGCCGCGCCTCGTCAACCATGAAACAGGGCCTGGATGTGCCGCGAATGCGCGCCTTGGGATGGAAATGACCGGAAATCTCTCCCGGGCCGGCGCCGCTCTCGGCAATGTGTCGAAACGCGAAGGGGCCGAGCCGAAACTCGCCCAGGTGCACGCCGCCCTGGTTGGCTGGACCGGGGTCGTGGTTGCCTTCGAGCCAAATCCACTGCCTGCTCTCCTGCAGTTGGAGCACCTTCGCTCGAGTCGTCTCGGAAATGGCGTCGGCGGCAGTCAGGTCGTCGAAGCTGTCGCCTAGGCACAGCACGACATCCGGCCGCAGCGCGTCCAGGTCTGCGCCAAGACGCGCGAGCGTCTCGTCGGCGTCATAGGGAGGCAGCAGCGTTCCGCTCCGCCGTGCGATTCGCTCTGACTTTCCCAAGTGCAGGTCCGCGACTGCCAGCAGCTCTCTTGACGCCCAATGCAATGCGCCTGACGGGAGCAGCGTGAGGGTCTCCCCGCAGAATGGAATGTCACGAGCGTTCATGATCCGTTCTTATCGCTGACCTCCAGGAGTGGCAAGGCTTGACGGGTGCGTGCC
>JAPPCV010000098.1 GCA_028824715.1 Boseongicola sp.
GGCGCCGCCGCGCCGGGAACCAGGACGCCGCCGATCACCAGGTCCGCCGCGATGCCCATGCCGATCTCAACGCGGCGAGGAACAGTCGGGACATGGCCCTCCGGCGCATTGCTCCAACGAACGGTGCGTCCGGGACCGGCGCGCGTGCACGGCGAGCGGCGTCTGCGCTGGCAACCTCGGCTGACCCGTGAAATCAATGCTTGCGACGGCCTGATGGTCCGTCAAGTTGGGCACATGAGTGCCATGACCAAGGGGTGGGGTGATCCTCGACGGGCGAGCGACCTCCATGTGTCTCGCAAGACATCCCGTTGATCAGGGATGTCGCCGAGCCCATTGGGCTGGGTTTTGGAAGCGAGAATGACGGTTCAGTAGCGGAATTGCCGCGTGCCGAAACTCGTTGCCGGCGCGGTCAGTTCGGCCCGCTTTCCGCGTCAATTTCGCCTCTCGCCAGGGCCACCACGCCGGTGCGTGCCAGTTCCTCGAGGCCCAAAGGCCGCATGAGGTCCGCGAATGCATCTATCTTTTGGGACGTGCCTGTCACTTCGAACACGAAGCTGTCGAGCGTGGAATCCACGACCTGTGCGCGGAAGATGTCCGCGAGTCGCAGGGCCTCGACCCGGACATCGCCTTTCCCGACAACGCGGAAGAGCGCGAGTTCCCGCTCGACCGCCACACCCTCGGTCGTCAGGTCATGCACGTCGTGAACCGGCACTACCCTGCCGAGTTGCGCCTTGATCTGTTCAATGACCGATGGCGTGCCGGTGGTGACGACCGTGATCCGGCTGCGATGGCCGGTGTGATCGATCTCCGCTACCGTCAGGCTTTCGATGTTGTAGCCACGCCCCGAAAAAAGCCCGATGACGCGCGCAAGGACGCCCGCTTCGTTGTCAACGATCAGCGCAAGAGTGTGCCGTTCCGTTCCCTCCTCGTGGTAGTCACGGAGATCGTAGGCCGAATGGCTCGACGAGCCTTTCTTGATGTTCAGTGGTGACATGTCGCTTCTTCTGTCCTGATAGAGTGCCGGTGTCTTTTGGCGCATGGGATGCCGCTCGTGCGGCGGCCGCTCTTGCATGCCCTAAACCA
This sequence comes from Boseongicola sp., assembly GCA_028824715.1. Classification (GTDB taxonomy): domain Bacteria; phylum Pseudomonadota; class Alphaproteobacteria; order Rhodobacterales; family Rhodobacteraceae; genus JAJEFO01. The sequence goes on from JAPPCV010000098.1 coordinate 1,084, forward strand.
GCACGGCGCCGCCTTCCTTGATCGCGTTGTCCGTGTCCGCCTTCTCGCCGAGCAGCATCTTGTTGTGTGGCTCGCCGGAGGGGATCATCGGAAAGCAGTTTTCGTGTTTCTCGACGACGCAGTCGACGACGACCGGTCCGTCATGGGCCAGCATTTCCTTGATTCCATCGTCCAGGTCCGCCGCGTTGTCGATCAATATGCCTTTCGCTCCGAAGGCATCAGCGAGCTTGACGAAATCCGGCAGAGCCTCCGACCAGGAGTGCGAATAGCGCTCGCCGTGCAGCAATTCCTGCCACTGGCGAACCATTCCCAGGCGCTCGTTGTTCAGGATGAACTGCTTCACGGGAAGACGGTACTGCACCGCCGTGCCCATTTCCTGCATGTTCATGAGCCAGGACGCCTCTCCGGCAACGTTTATGACCAAGGCGTCGGGATGTGCCATCTGCACGCCGATGGAGGAGGGAAAGCCGTAGCCCATTGTTCCGAGCCCGCCGCTGGTCATCCATCGCTTGGGGTCGTTCATGCCCATGTATTGGGCGGCCCACATCTGGTGCTGGCCAACCTCCGTGCAGATGTAGCGATCTGGATGGTCCTTGGTCAGGGCCTCCAGGCGCTGAATTGCGTGCTGCGGCCGGATGGTGCTGCCCTTCTGCTCGAACTTGAGGCAATCGATCTTGCGCCACTCGTTGATCTGGTCCCACCACTCCTTCACCGCCGAGGCATCCGTTTTCGCGCCTCGCGAGTTCCAGGCCTTCAGCAGGTCCTCAAGCACATGCGCGACATCGCCAATGATCGGCAATTCGACATGGATGACCTTGTTGATCGAGGAAGGGTCGATGTCGATATGGGCCTTCACGGAGTCCGGACTGAAGTCCTGCACCCTGCCAGTGATCCGGTCGTCGAAACGCGCGCCGACGTTTATCATGAGGTCGCAGTCGTGCATGGCGAGGTTCGCCTCGTAGAGCCCGTGCATGCCCAGCATTCCAAGCCAGTTCTTGCCGTTGGCCGGATAGGCACCCAGCCCCATGAGCGTGGACGTGACCGGAAAGCCCGTCTTGTCCACCAGCCGCCGCAGAAGTTCGCATGCCCGGTCGCCGGAGTTGATGACGCCGCCACCGGTATAGAAGATCGGGCGCCTTGCGGTCTCGATCGCTTCCGCCAACGAGGTGATGACCTCGACGTCTCCCTTGACCTTGGGCGCATAGTGGCCCGTCTGGGCTGCGTCCGGTCCGATGTATGTTCCCGAGGCGAACTGGACGTCCTTCGGGATGTCGACGAGCACCGGACCGGGCCTCCCGCTCATGGCGACGTGAAAGGCCTCGTGAATCGTGCTTGCGAGCCTGTCCGTTTCCTTGACCAGCCAGTTGTGTTTCGTGCAAGGTCGCGTGATGCCCACAGTATCCGCCTCCTGGAAGGCATCGTTGCCGATCATGAATGTCGGAACCTGTCCGGAAAGCAGGACGATCGGGACCGAATCCATCAGCGCGTCGGTCAGGCCCGTGACGGCGTTTGTCGCGCCCGGACCGGACGTGACCAGGACCACGCCGGGACGCCCGGTGGAGCGGGCATATCCCTCGGCCGCGTGGACCGCGCCCTGTTCGTGGCGCACGAGAACGTGCCGGATCCGGTTTTGCTGAAAGACCTCGTCATAGATTGGGAGCACGGCCCCGCCCGGGTAGCCGAACACGACGTCCACCCCTTGGTCCTGCAACGCTTTCACGACCATGCTCGCGCCAGTCATCTGCTCTTGTTCCATTGCGCCCGTCCTCTGTGTTCCGCGCATAAAAAAGCCCCCGGGTTTCGGGGGCGCATGGGTGTCCGTTCAGGGATTCCGTTACCGGTCCATGCGCCATGTCCCCACAAGTACTACGGCGATCGTTCCCATCGTCGGACTCCAATTCAAGGTCAGGACACTAGCAGCGTCCAATTTGGCGTCAACTGGTAAATTCGCACTTCTTGCGCTTCGGTCGCTGTTTGCGAAACATCCTTCACGATGTGTCGTGCCACCTTACCAATTGCTGGCTTGGCCGCCACGTCCGCTTCGTGGACGCATGGCCTTCCGGCTGCCTGGCTGCTGTGCCGCGGGCTTTGGGCCGCGCGGCGATTCAGGGCGAACCGGCCGAGTGTCTGGAAGGCTGATGCGCGCCACCTGTTCCGCAACCGGTTCGCAAGCCGTTCGATCAAGGTCCGGCGAATACTGCTTCGGGTCGCCAAGATCTTTCCACTCTCCGTCGGAGTATATTTCGACCGCCGCAAAGTTTGCCTTGTATGTCATCTTCGCCGAACCGGGCACCCAGTAGCCGAGATAGACATAGGGGATTCCGGCGTCCCGAGCGATCCGGATATGGTCCAGGATCACGTAGGTTCCGAGACTGCGGCCTGCCATTTCCGGATCATAGAAGCTGTAGACCATGCTCAGTCCGTCATCGAGCACGTCGGTAAGGCATACGGCGCGGAGCGTGATGTCGTCCCCCTTTCGGGACGTGTACTCCACCACCCGCGAGCGAACCGGCGTTTCCTCGATCATTGCAGCGAACTCGAAGATGTCCATGTCGGCCATGCCGCCGTCCGCGTGCCGGCTGTCAAGATAAGCGCGGAACAGGGCGTATTGCTCCTCTGTCGCCCAAGGCGACATGGCTTCACGGACGAGCGACGAGTTTCTCCGGATCGTCCGGTTCTGGCTTCGAGACGGAGCGAAGTCTCCCACGCGTATGCGGGCGGAGAAGCATGCCGAGCACTCGGCGCAGGACGGACGGTAGAGCACGTTCTGGGAGCGGCGGAATCCCTGCTTCGAAAGCGAATTGTTCAACTGTTCCGCATGGTTGCCCTGAAGCGACGTGAACAGCTTTCGCTCCATCCTGCCCTCGAGGTAAGGGCAGGTCTGGGGTGCAGTCACGTAGAACTGCGGCGCAATGGGAAGAGTATGCCGCATGGCCTTCCGCTTGTCTTGCTCGTCACGAGACTAGCAAGCGGAAGCGGCGTCGCCAATCCAAAACAGGTCAGGCCGGTCCGGGCTTGCGACGATTGACGGCAACGGTGCGGAGAACCACGTCGGTCAGGCCTTGCCGTCGGGCCGAGAGAAGCATCATCCCGATGGAGATCAACTGCAGCGGAAAGGTCAGCACCGAGGCGAAGTAACCCGCAGTATGCAGCAGCGCGGTTGTTCCATCGAGCATCGAGCCGTCCAGCCCCCGGATCTCGATTCCCACGAGGATCATTCCCGGCGTCGCGGAGGATGACGTGAGAGTCGCCCAGCGGTAGAGAAAGCTGATGCACGCGTAGACGGCCGGCAGGAAAAGTAGCGCTGTCAACAGCGTGAAAGCCACGATCGCGGCAGTGGCCAGCGAGATCAGGAAGACATCCAGGCACCAGGCGAGAAACCGCTTCAAGGGCACGTTTCGATAGGGGCCGTCTTCATGCTCAACGTCTGACTGGTCGATCGGGTGCTCCAGGGATGTCATGTCGAAGTTCCTCCGTCCTGGAAACGCTGGCGGCCCGTTCTGCACAAGAAGGGCCGCCGCGACTGGAAGTCGGTTTCCGGGCTCACGCCCTGACAGCGTCGGGGTCGATGTCGGCTTCGCGAGCCTTTCTGGCGCGTTCGGCCATGAACTGGTCGAACTCCGCCTTGTCCTTCGCGTCGCGCAGGCGCTGCAGGAAGGTCTCGAACGAGTCCTGCTCCTCTTCAAGGCGTCGAAGCGTGTCCGTCTTGTATGCGTCGAAGGCCGCGTTGCCGCTGGACTTCATGGCGGCGCGAATGTTGCCGCATTTCTTGCGCTTTTTGTCAAACATGCCCTTGCTCCAGATCATGTAGGCCAAGAGTGCCAGGCCGATTGGCCAGAAGAAGATGAAGCCGAGGATCATCGCTGCGATCCAGGCTCCCTTGCCACGCTCGTCCATCCACCGCTCGAAACGGCTGAACCAGCTTGCGAAGCCGGAAGTGGTGGCATTGAGTGTCGCGTTTGTCATCCCTTGTGCTCCTTGGGTTTGCAGATGTGAATGTCTTTCACATCTTCGATATCGTGTGTGTGCCGCGAAGTTCAAGGCAGAATGTGACCTATTTTAACATTATTTGCGTAACCTGCTGAAAAGACGCCAAACAAATTTGTTCAAGGGGCATGTCATGGTGCGAATCCCGTGAGCGGCTGCCAGCTGCCTGGACCGTCCGAAATTAAACCGGACTCGCGATTAAGGACTCGTTCAGAAAAATAGGGCGCGTTTTCAATGGATTGGCCGGATCGAGTCCGGTTTAATTATGTACACCGAGTCCTTAATCAGGCAAACGGCGAAATGCCTTGTTTTCTTGACTTTCCGCGCTTGAGCCAAGTCCGGGACTTCGGGGGTGTACGGAATTAAACCGGACTCAGAGTCCTTAATCGGCAGCTGGCGGCGGGGCTGGCGGTGGCTTGCTCGCACCCGTCACGCCGACGGGCTTCCAAAGCTGCCAGACCGTCACCCCAACGCCCACAAATAAGCGACCCTTAAACACCGCTTCACGGCCCTTTGGGCGGGTCGCGCTTGATGCGGCGGCCGTCCGAGGTATACTTAACGCCACTGCCTTGCTCTTCCGCTTCGCAGATTTCGACGGCCGCCGCCGCATCAGATCTTCCGTCTCTTCGAGCGGCCCGTTTGTCAGCCCACCCATCATAGTCAAAAGGCTCGTGGATGCCGTAAATGTCTTCGCGAACCTGCCTCAGCGTCTCTTTCGCGCGCTCGCGCTCGGCATTAACCTCGTACTCGGTAACCTTCCCGCTCAGGGCAGCGCGCAACGCGTCGGCCAAGCCGGGTGATATGCCGCGCTTTTCGGCCACCGCCGAAGCCCGTTTCTTCGCCACCGCCATCACGGCATGCCGATCCGCCTCCCTCTCATGCCGCAGAGAGGCCAACGCGCGCATGTTCTGGTTGACGCTTTGGGCAAGCGCCTGGAGCGCCTTGACGTCCAGCTCGTCATTGGCAAGCGCTTCCTGCATCCGCATCATCAGCATGTCGACGGTCGCCGTTGGCACGGCCAGCTCGTCGTCGCCGGCGGCGCGGCGCATCGCCGTCGCCATCTCGGTCGCGGTGCGCGCCCGCGCTATCGCCTTGGCGGTGATTTTCTGGGCTTTCGCGGCGCTCGCCTCCGAGTCCGCCTTGCGGCGGCGGCCGTAGCGCTTCACGGCCGACATGCTCACCGTGTGGCCTTGCCCGGCCAGCCAGGCGGCATGCCCCTCATAGCCGCCGAAGGCGCTCTCCATGAGCCTGTGATCCAAATCCTCGCGGACCCCTGCCGGCAACAGGTCGATGGTGCTGCGGGGTGGCATGCCCGGACGCCCCTCAGCGGCCGCCAGAGGCGCGGGGAGGGCGAGCAACGCCCGCCGGGCACTCGGCCACGTAGTCCACCACGTCGCGCCCCTGCGCGGTCAGGGAGACGCGCCAGGGCTTGATCTCGGAGCGGGCGTTCCCCACGAGGCCGGCGCTCTCAAGATAGGCCAGCTCGCGGCGGATGACATAGGAGTCCACCGAAGGATACGCCGCCCTCGCAACGTCCAGGCACATGGCGTCGGTCGCCCCGATCTCGCCGCCGGCATGCACCCTCAGAAGAACGACCCACCGCAGGCCGAGCAACGAAAGCGGGTCGTCATCTATGTCCTTCATTTCCGGCTCCTTGTGTTTCTGCTTGAAGCTATTGGTTGGCACACCATATCGCGGTTTCCGCCGCCCGAATATACTCAATCGCCAAGCTAATCATTTCAATTGCCGTCTCGTGCACGGCAATGTCCACTTCAGCTTCAGCACCCAAGGCCGCCAGCAGGGCGTCTTGACTGTCGTTTATCCGTTCCACCTCGCGCTGAAACCATTCTTCGATTTGCGATGTGCTCAGGCCATCCGGAGGCGTTGCGGCTTTCGCCATCGCTTCGGATCGTGCTGCAACGGTGTCTTCTCTGGAACTCACCACCGCCAACACGGCGCGCAGCAGTCGACCCGCCGCGTGATCGCCCGCCGCCAATTCATCTGTCGGGTGCCACATTCTCTTACCCGCATCGATCATTGCGTTGTATTCGTCTTGACACTGAATCGGCACGTGAGCTGCCGCACTGACCGCAAACGCCAGACTTGTAACGGCTGCCACTGCAATTATCCCGAAGCTTTTCATCGATCTTCTCCCCTTTCAGACGCCAGAAACCAGCGTGAACTTCGCCTTCAATACGGTCGGCCCGCAGAGGTTCCGGGCTTGCATCTCCGCGCCAGCGCCAGCCAGATCGGCCGCCTCACGCGACCCGAATGCCGCCGTTGGCAGTCACCTCCAAGTCGACCTCGTAGGTCGCCGGACCGCACACGTTTCGGACCTCAACGGCGATCCTCACCTTGCCGCCGTAGTCATCAGCAAAATCCCAATGCGAAAGCCTGGGGTCGGAGTCCTTCACGGGCAGGCCATCCGACGCGGTCACCTTGCCGGTGATGGTCGACCCGTCCGTTGATGCAACGCTGGTCGAAAGCACGGTGACCGGCCCGCGTATGGCCGGGTCCGCCGTCGGGTTGACCGCGCGGATCGTCACGCGCCGCCCTGCTATGGCGTGCGTGACTTCCGGGATGTTGACCGGCGACACGGCCTCAACGGCCCTCACGGCGGCGCTGAACTCGACCTGGGCCGTCGTAGCGTCGGATGCGTTGCCGACGCGCTGCGCGCCCACGGCGCACTCCAGGGCGACCTCTCGAAGCGCCTGGTCGATCTCGACGCACGCCGCCCAATTGTCGATAGCCTGCTGCGACAGAGCGCCCTTGATGCGTTTCTGCTGGCCGGTCGCCGCGGCCTCCAGACGTTCCGTCAGCACGGCCTTGAGCGTGGGCAAGTCGGAGGGAAGCCCGGCGAACTTCGCTCGAGCGGCTTCAAACTCGCGCGTGAGGTTCGGCAGATCGATGAAACTGAGCAACCTTGCGAGTGCGGCCTCTCTGGCGGCAAACACTTCGTCAGCCGTTGGAGAACCCGCAAGACCGCCCCGCTCGTCCCTGATGGGAGCAAATAGTTGGTCGTACTTTTTACGCACTACGTTATATGCGCTTTCTGCCTCGTTTGTTTGCGAGGTAAGTTGGCCCAAAAGCGAGTGCGCCTGGCCCTTCGTCCAAAGCGGCACGTCGTCGCCTTTGTCGCTGGTTCTCAGGAAAGCCGGTTCATACTCGCCGCCAGCGTTGTCAGACGCGGAAACGGCGTGAATTAGCGCGGGCATGTGCTCTATGCCGTCGCCCACGTGGACGGCCGGAAGTCCCGGAAGCACTACCCCGGCAAGCGCCACGTCGTCGCGCAGGTTGTGCATGTCGTACTGCAAGCTGAAAATCTGTGATGTGTAGCGCTCCAGAATGTAGGGCCGCAGCTTGGCCCAAAGGGCGCTCCAGGAGGGCTTTAGCGGCAATGTCGACACGTCGAAACCAGAAGCCGGACCTACGAACTTGAAGTTCCCTTCGAAGATCATCCAACCGCCTATTTTCGCGCCCCACGGCACTGCGTCCCACTCCGATTTGGTGAACCGCCAAGACCCGGCCCAATCGTAACCGTGCCAATCTGCAGGATCGCGCGACGACCAATCGACGGAGTACTCAAAGTCCCATAGCAGGTTCGCTTGTTGAGAAATGCCGAAGCCTTCAAGCAAACACCGATCGATGACTGTCTTGATCGCGACGGCCCGAATGCCCGCGGATTTTGAATACGGCTCCCTCGCAATGTCAGTATAAGTGCGCCCGTCCGATGTCCTAATCCTTCGTGGTCCCGTTGTCATTATGGAAAACTCCCTCGCCTGTACCAAATGTCTGTCCCGCCACCAGACGTTTCGCGCTCCCAAACGTCGATATAGGTCCATCGGAGCCAAAGCCGCGTGCCATCCTGCTGCGTCTCCTCGACTCCCTGAATTTCGTGCACTGCCCGCCTGTTGATGTTTGCAGATGCTTGTGAATGCGGCGAAGACGACCTGTAGCCCGTGACGCGAATTTGGTCGTAGTATTTCGACGTGTCCGCCACGATGGTCTCCGTCCGCGTGATCGTGGTGGTCACGCCATCCTCGCCGTCCCTGGCCAAACGTGAAATGCTCCTGGGCGACGTGAATGGATGCCGCACCGCCGCGCCCACTTGCGGCGCTCCTTGCACTCTCCTTTGAGCCATCCACAAGTATTCGTCCAAGCTCAGGACCGGCGCGGCGTCAAACCAGACAGTCGATGCGCTGCCCGTTATCGTCAGACGCTCCGCCGCACCCCAATTCGTGCCCGCCAGCGGCTTCCTCTCGGACTTCCACAATGGCCCGGATCCGCCCGGAACGTTTGTGCTCCAGGTGCGGCCGCCGCGCACCCCTCCGGTGTATGGCTCCCAGGCATTGTCCGGCTCGCTCCCAGCGGCAACGCTGTTGCCGCCGCGCGAGAACAGGGCCTCGTTGCCTTCGGATATGTAGGCCGCAATGCCGGGCGCATCGTAACCCCACGTGTTCTGCGGCGAAGGCGGCGGCGAGGCCGAAGATGTTTTCGCGAAAATCGCCTGGAAGCCGGGCGCGCCTGGATCGCGCACGTCCTGCGGCCGATGCGAATACACCGTGTTCAGGACGATCAGCTCGGCATGGGCGCGGTGCCTGTCCGCTGCGCTGCAAGCCGCAACGTAACCGTCCAGGCCATCGAAGGCGGCCGGGTCGATGAAGTGCGTTGGCCACAAGCCAACGGACCCTGGGATGTCGTCCATTCCCGCAAACGCCAGATGCTTGATGCCGCGCCCTTTCACCAAGGGGCTGCGCCCGAACCAACGCCCGCGCGCGCACTCTCGAACGAACGCCGGATCAAGATTGCCAAGGCGCGCCTGGATTTGGCAATAGCGGCTTTCGTCCACCCGCAGCGCCACGACCTGCGCCACCGGTTTCCCAGCCTCATGTCCAATGTAAACCGGGATGGGCAGTGCCGTCCCCGCGACGCGGGAACGCAAGAAGTCGGCGGTAAGCGCAACCGGGCGTTGGGTGCGCCCGCACATAATGACACCAGGCGCCGCAATGTCGAACCAGTCCCCCAGCATTGCGGCGGTCTTTTGTGTCATCCGGAACTCCCCTCTGCCCCGTCATTTTTCGCCGCGTGTGCGCCCTGGGCGTTTCTCCGGGCCTTCATGCCCGGAAACCCGACGGCGCTGTGCGGGCCTCTGACGCGCTTCGTTTCAGCCTCCAGTCCCTCTTGCGCCGCCACTGCCGCCACCGGCGCACCGGGCGGGCAACCGCCTGCGTCACCATGTCGGCCGCAACGGCCATGCAAAGCATCACGACCAGACCGCACAGCGCCGCCAGGAAGATGACGGTCAAAACGGCACACGAAACAGCCAGGCGCGCCATGTCAAATACCTCCGCCCGACACGCTCCGCCTCATCGCGTCGCGGAGCGGGCCGCCGTTGTCAAGGTCATCGAGCACCACGTCGATGATGATGCCTCGCGGGTCGAGCCGGATCTGCCCTCGCGTCGCCACCTTCCCCGTGCCCTTGTTCTCCAGGATCACGGTCACGGGCCGCTCCGTCGCAACGCCCGCCCCTCTTGGCAGCACGGTCTCGCCGCGCTGGAGGATCGCGGGCACCTCGTCCGGCCGCAGGCCCGCCACGCCGCCCTCGTGGTAGCGCGGCGCGAACGCGAAGACGCGCGGGTCGACGCTCCTGGAGCGCGTCCCGTGCCCGGCGACGCCGCCCTCGTGAAACAGCCCGCCGAAGATGCCGCCGCCGGCCAGGCCGCCCGCGAGCGGGCCAAGGACTTGCTGGCGGATCACGATGCGCGCGATGTCGGCGATGATCGAGTTGGCAAGGTCGCTGAACGACAGCTTGCCGGTCTGGACGAAGCTGACAAGCGCGTCCTCCATGCCGCGCACGGCTCTGTCGAAACTGCTCGAAACCTCGTCGTTGATGTCCGTTGCATCGCGCTCGTACTCCTTGAGCGCCTCGATGATGCTGCCGACCGTGGTGCGCGAGGCGTCTTCGGCCTTGCGCATCGCCTCGGCCAGATCGTCGGCCTCCTGCCGGAGATGCGCGAAGCGCGGCCCGGCCTCGTCGGCCAGGCGGTGGATCTCCGCCCGCCAGCGGTCGATGGCAAGGATCGCGCGCTCGTAGTCCGCTTCCTCTCCCCTCAGGAGGTCGAGCCTCGCGTCCTGGATTGCCTCGACGGCTGCGAGGCCGGCCCGCTGCTGGCGTTCGCTCAGGCGCTCGGCCGCGCGGGCCTGGCTTTCGGCCTCTCTCTCCTGCCTCTGCCTGGCGGTTTCGGCGGACCGTGCCGCCTTCGCGTTTTCCTCGTCCTTGATCCTGCGGACCTCAATGGCAACGTCGCGCTCGATCTGCTCGATCGTGGCGGCGCGCTGCTCCAGGATCCGCTTCTCCTCGGCGGCGTTGCCGTTCGCGGCGGCCAGCAGCTCCTTGGCAATCCGGTTGGCCTCGTTGATGCGATCCACGCCATCCAGCTTGACGAGGTCCGCCCTGGAAAGCGTGTTGCGCCGGAACCGCGCCAGCGCCTCGTCATCAAGGTCCACGAGTTCTTGCAGGCCCTTCTCGATTGCTTCCAGGTCCGGAGGGATCACGTCGATGCGAAGCGGTCCCGCCGCCGCCTCGAACGCTCTCTGCGTCTTGTCGGCCGCTTGCTGCGCGGTCGCGGACAGTTCCTCCAGCTTCGCCTGAAGCGGCGCGATCTGGCTGTCAAGCGCGCGAAGCTGCGCGGTCCTGGGATCGACGCGGGCACCGCGCCTTGGGCTGGCCTCGATGTCGGCCGCAAGTGCAGCCCTGTCCCTCTGGAGCCGGGCGAGCACCTCGCGGATCTGGGCCGCGCTGTCCGCCGTCACGACGGGCCCGGCTGCGTCTCCGGGCGAGACGGGTGCGCGGCCGCCCTGCGCGCCCTCCGCTCGCAGCCGTGAGCGGACGCCGGCGGCCGCGTCGTTGACGTCCGTGAAGCGGCTCAGCACGTTCGCCAGCTCGTCCGCAATCGACTTGAGGAAGGGAAGCACGGTCGAGTCGGCAACGGACGCGCTCAGCAGGTCAATCTCGTTTCCAAGGCGGTTGAAGGACTGTTGCGCCTGCCTTGCGGCGTCCGGCACCTGGTCCGCGAAGGTCCGGCGAAGCTCCGCCGCGAAGCGTGGCAGGAAGTCTTCGCTCAGAAGCTCCCCCTGCTCAAGCATCTCGTCCAGTTCGGCGGTCGTGACGCCCATCGCGCGGGCCGCGATCTGAAATGCGCCCGGCAAGCGCTCGCCCAGCTGCTGCCTCAGCTCCTCGGCGCTCACGCGGCCCTTGGATATGATCTGCTCGATGGCAACCAACGCGCCGTTGGTCTGCTCGGCGCTCAGCTGAAGCACGGTCGACGCTTCGGCAATCGACGTGAATATCTCGCGGGTCGCCTGCCCTTGGAGCGCGGTGCCGCGCGCGGCGGCCGCCAGCGACGTGAAGCCGTCGGACGCCGCCCGGAAGCCCAGGCCCAGCCTCTCGGCTTCCTCGCGGGCGAACATCATTTCCCGTGCGCCGTCGGCAACCGATCCGGCCGCGAACGTGAAACGCTGCTCAAGCCGCTCGAAGGCAACGCCCGTCTCGGCCAAACCGCGGATCGCCTGGGTGGCCTCGCGGGCGATCAGCGCGAAGCCGATGCCGGCGACCGCGCCCTGCAGCCGGGAGAAGCCGCGCGAGGAGCGTTCCGCCGCGCGGCCCGCCCGTTCGATCTGCGCGGCCGCCTGGCGCGTGCCCTGGCCGGCCTGGCGGCCGGCGCGGGCCGTCTGCCGCAGTTCCTTCTCGAAGGCGTCGACTTGCCGGATGGCGTTCTGGAGGTCCGCGCGGATCCGCAGGGCGACGTTCAGGTCAGGCATTTCCGGTCTCCCTTCGGATCTCGGCAAAGTGGGGCGCAGGGGCCACTTTCGGGCATGGCCCTGAGAGGCGCTGTACGCGCCGCTGAGAGGCCACTGGAGTCCGGTGCCGTGTTGCTCGCGGGAAGCCCTGACCCCGTTTAATTTTCGCGCTAACCCCGTTTAACGGCGAAGTTCGGCCCGTCGCGTCCGGCCCGATGGGCGCGGACGGGCGATTCAGGCCGGATTTGCGCCGGATCCGCACGGTGTCAGGCCGGAAGCCCGTGCCGGGCGCGCACCCGGTCGACCGCTGCCGGCGTCGACAGCGCCACGCCGGCAGCGAAAGCCTCGGCGACAAGCTCGGCAGCCTCGCGGGCGATTGCCTCGCTCGACGGCCCGGCGGCCTCGGCACGGCGCCTTTCCGCCAGCTCGGCACGGCGCGTTTCCTCATCCGGCGTCGCCGGGCGCGGCGGATCGTCCCGGCCCAGGCCGTGCCTTGCCCGCGCCATGTCCACCGCCACGGGCGTTGCCAGCGTGCTGCCTTTGCGTTCGGCGAGATGTATCAGTCGCCGCGCCTCGTGGGCGATTGCCTGGTTGGAAGGCCTGCCGTCGCCGGAAGCGTCGCTCGACGCAAAAACGGCGACCGCTTGGCGGGCGTCGAGGGTCTCGCCTCTTTCGGCCGCATCGGCCTGCGCTTCGCGCGCGGCGAGCATGACGGAGAGGTTGCGCATCTGGTCCGGCAGCGGCGCAACGCCGAACTCGAAGCGCGCAATGTCGACCGCCTGCGCGGGAGTCAGCTCGACGGAAAGGGGCAAGGCCTTTCTGATCAACCTGGTCGCGTGATTGGCAATCGCTTGGTCCGAAACGCCCCGGCCGTTGCCGTCCGGCCCGGCCAGGTCGTGGCGGCCCGCACCGCGCCTGTCGCGCCAGACGATCTCCGCGAAGGTCGCGCCTGACCCCAGCGCGGCGTCTTTGTATGGGGGAACCCAGTTCTTGCCCTTGTAGGGCGTGTCCATTTCTCCGGTTAGAATGCTCCAGCCCCACACGTGTCCGTCGAGTTCGTCGACAACCTTCTGGGCCGCCGTCCCGTTTCCCGTGTTGGCCAGCGCGCGGATCGCCTTCATGGCCTTGTCCGCGTCCGTGAGATACTGGACTGCCATTTTCGAGTTGTTGGCCGCTTCGCGCCCCGACCACTCCGCAAGCCGCCGCGCCCTGTAGGCCAGATCCTCGGCAAGGGCCGCGTTCATCTTTTCATGAATGCGCTTTACCATCGCGTCGACCGCCTTGAGTTCGCGGCCAATTTCGGTGTCGTCGAACGCCACGCCGTCGGCGAATTGCAGGAGCGTCATCGTCGTGAATTTGGACGCGCCATCCGCGACGGCGCGGCTCGCTATCACCTCGCGGTCGAGGGTCGGCGCGCAAAGCATCGTCACGCCCGCCTCGGGTGCGGCGAACTGCGCCGGCTGCAGTCCCGGTATGGCTGGCGCGCGGCCGCCCAGGAAGCCCAGGTGCCTCACCTTGTCGCCCAGAATCGCGAGCGAGCGTCCGGCGTAACGGCCCTCCTCGACCGCCTTGCGGAAGGCAGGCATGAGCCGATGGACCTTTGCCTGGAGTTTGCCGTTGAACATCCGCAGGCCGGCCACCCATCCGTACGCGGGCGCATCAAGCGCCGGGTGCCCGACCACGACCGGCGCGGGTTGGTCCGGATCGTAGGCGTCGGCGAGCCGCTGCAGCCGCGCCTCCGTCAACTGGACCTCCCTGCTCCGCGCATCGGTGAACGTGCCCGGCCGGGCCACGTCAAACCAGTCGTCAAGTGCCTTTGCCATCGTTTCCGCCTCTCTCGTTTCAGGGTGCCCAGGCCGCCCAGCCGCGCCGCTCGTCCGGCGCGAAAAGCTCCAGGTAAGGGCCGGGTACAAGCCGCTCGATCCGCGCGTTGCACTCGACCGGCTTGCCGCCGTGCGGCTCGCGCGGTGCAATGATGGCGCTCGGCACGCCCTTGTCCATGCGTCGCGGCCTGCCACGGATGCCGAGCAAGCAGATTGCCGTCTCCCTGCGGGTCCAGCATGCCGGCTCCGGCTCGCCTTCCTTCCAGTACTCGAAGGCGGTCGTGCGATAGTCGAAGCCCCATGCGTCGATCAGCGCGAACGCGTCCAGGACCCGCTCGCTTTCCGTCCAGAGGAACAGGGCGCAGTCGCGCGCCGCCATGTCGCCCACGGGCAGGGCCTTCAGCTCGTCGAGCGTCATGTCCGGCCAGGGCCGCTCGAAGGGCCGGCAATCGCAGGCTCTGCCGCAGCGCTCGAAAAGCCAGGGCGGGTCCGCGAGGATCGCGCCGTAGGGTCCGGCTCCCGCTATGTCCTCAAGCGTCACCGGGCGCGCGTCCTGCCCGTCCGGCGCGAGCGCGGCCTTGATCTCGCGGGCGGTCGCGTCCGGGCGCACCACGCCGCCGTCGACCAGCCCGTCGAACGTCTCGCGGTCGTGGCCGCATAACGCAAGCAGCGCCGCCTGCGACGTGGGCAAATCGAACAAGCGTGTCCGATTTGCCCCTTGCAGCACGCGCCGGATGTTCGGGTCCTTCACGACCTTCATCCGGCGCGAGGCCGCGCGCTCGTTCATGCCTATCCGTTCCAGCCAGGGAAGCCATCTGCCGTGGCGGAGCTTCCCCTTGGCATCGGCCAGCACCATGGAGCCTTCAAGATAGCTTTGCACCGAAAATCCGGCGTGATGCCGCCACCTGTCCTGAAGCGTCTTCTCGATGTCGGCCAGTTCGTTTGCGGTTTCCGTCATGCCGCCTCTCCCTGAGCGATTGCGTCGTAACATCCCTTGCAGAGGTCCACCGGGTAGCCTTCCCCGTCAAAGACCCACCACTTGTGCGGCACGTCAGGCACCCGCCCGTTGGGCTTGCCGCACTCGTAGCAGGCGAAGCCCCGGCGCGGGCGCTCGACGTTCGGGAAGCGGGCCGTGTCGTGCATCGTCATGCGCCCTTCCTTACGCCGCCCTTGCGGGTGGCGATTGCCACGTCGGCCAGGCAGCTGTCGGCGACCTCGCGGAATTCGCGCCGCTCCTTTTCGGGCACGCCGTGCTCCTCGGCCCAGAACTCCATGAAGCTGACCATGTCCCGGATTCGCTCGGCGGCGTGATCGGCCTCGATGCCCTTGACGGCGTCGGGGTCCTGCGTCGCAAGGAAGTCTTCCGCGAAGTAAATCAGGTACCGCCTGAGCGCGGCATATTCCGCCGGCGTCGGCTCGACCGGCCCGATCTGGCCGGCGGCGGCCATGTGCCGGAGCAAGTCATGGCTGATGCCGCGTCGCGCCGCCCCGATCCATGTGACGAGTTTCGGGAACAAGGAGTCGGCCACTTCCTTGCACGCGACCACGGGATGAAACATCGGCACGAAAGCCTTGTAGCATCCAATCAGGTCGTGCAGCACGTCCGGCGTCGGCTTCTCTATGGTGCCATGCGCATCGAGCACGGCTTCCATCGCCAGGAACAGCGCCCGCTTGTCCAGCGTCTCGCCCTTCCGGCGCAGCGTGACGTCAAGGCCGAACGCGCCTGCGAGGCGCGACGCGTTGTCCAGCTGCGGAACCTTTCCACTGCGCAGGTCCGAAAGCTGCGACCGCCGCACTCCGGCACCATCCAGCATCTGCGACGTCTCGCCGGGGACGGCCTCGTGCTCGACTGCCTTCAACAGTGCCTGCGCTGTCAGCATCCTGCCTCTCCCGTCATCATGCGGCCTGGCCGCCGCCCTTGCGGGCGACCATCGCCTGCAGCGCCGTAATGACCTTCTGGCCCTGACCATACCCGACAAAGGCCACGTCCGAAACTCCGAACGTCCGTTCAAGCCACTTGCCAAGGCTCCGGTCGTCGCCCTCGCCGTCCGTGAAGGAACTCCAGAGGTCGCGGATGTACGTTATCTGGTCTGGCGACGTCCGGCCCTCTCGCCATCCGAGTTGCCTGGCGCGCGGACGCTCGCGGCCTTTCGGATCGCGGCGCGTGAAGCCCTTCGTCTCGAACTCGCCCAGCAGCGTCTTGAAGTCGTCGCGGTGCACGTCCTTCGTCGACCGGACGCCCGCGATCCGCTGGAGCATGGCGCGATAGTCCGCGTCCTCCATCCCGACCTTGCGCTGCGCGGTGCGCAGCATGGCCACCTGTTTTTTCGTGATATTCATTCCCAGAACCTCATCACGTCCGACTCGGCGGTGACGTTTTCCAGGGAAAGCCGCTGGCCCCTCATCTCGATGCGGTCCACAAGCTGCCTCACGAACCGCAGGCCGCCGCGCGACACCGCTTCCTTCGCCAGCAGCTCAATCGCCTCGCTTCCCTGGACGCCGAGAAACCCGGCGAACTTCGCCGCGTCGTCATGCATGTCGATTTCGGTGATGCGGACGGGCATTGTCAGGCGGCCGGTGAACTGCCCCACCGTGGGGCGCTTGCGGAAAGCCTCGTACGTCTCCTCGTTGAAGGCGAACGCCATCGGGACGCCGCTGCGGTCGGCAATTGAGCGCAGGCAGTCCAGAACGTCATCCCTGAGCAGCTGCGCCTCGTCGACCAGAAGCATGCAGTCCCATCTCTTGAAGAACGCGGCGAGCGCGCGCCCGTTTTCGTGCTCGTTCGGCTCCCTGTTGTCGGGGTGCGCGGGCGTGGCAGAATAGGTCCAATGGTGGCCTTCGCTCTGTCGCTTGTCCTTGATCGCGTCGCGGATCTTGCCCAGGACCTGCCGGGCGGTGCCCTTGAACGCCGTGAAATGAAGCGCGGCCGGATTGCCGGCGGCGTACGAGTTGAGGAACGTGCTCTTGCCGCATCCGGCCGGCCCGAAGATGCCGACGTTAAGCGTTGCCGTCTTGTGGCCGCCCAAGCCGGCCATGCTCCGCGCCATCCGGATTTCGCCCTTCATGAGCACGACGGAGTCCGTGAGGCACACCTGCCGTCGTTTTTCCTCCCTCTTGGCCCGTTCGGCCTCAAGGTCCAGCACCTTGTCACTGTCTGTCATCACTCCCTCCCGGTTGCGGCCCCGTCATCGTCCTGAGCCTTTTGAGCTTCAACTGCGTTCATGCGACTGGCGCGCAGGTGGCGGGTCCTCTCGGCCTCGTCCCTGCGTCGACGCGCGTTGTCGGCCTTGCGCTGCTTCGGCGTCGTGAGCATCGCCTTGCCGACGATCTCCGCGCCGTCCTTCAGCCTGACCGGGCCGATGGGCTCCGGCGTCGTGGCGTTGCCTTCCTTCGCGACGAGGCGCTCCAGCAGATCGAGCATGTCCAGTTCGTCCGCCTCCGCGCGCGCAGTCCGGATGCCTTCGCGGGACTCCTTCGCGCGACGGCCGCTTTCCTCCGCGCCGGCCACGTCCAGGACGTCGAACGGCTCGTCGGGGAATGCCACGGCGCACGGCATGCCATCGTCATTCGTGACCGCGATGCCGTCGAACCCCGAAAACAGCGGCTTCCATATTCCGATCCGGGTGCCGCTTGCGATCCAGCCAAGGCCGGGCGCGCGGTGGAACCTTCCGTCGTGCATGAACCCGCCGTCGCGCCATATGCGCGTGTCCGGGCGTCCGAACGCGGCGAGGATGTCCGGCTTGACGACCTTGACCGGCTGCCAGCCT
The DNA here is from genome assembly GCA_028824715.1 of Boseongicola sp. GTDB lineage: Bacteria > Pseudomonadota > Alphaproteobacteria > Rhodobacterales > Rhodobacteraceae > JAJEFO01. The sequence continues at coordinate 18,461 of JAPPCV010000098.1, forward strand.
TCCGCCACGTGCGCCTCGTAAAGGTCGGCCGGCGAAAGGCCCTTCATCTCCCCGCTCGTGCGCTTGGCGGTGTTGCGGAAGGCAACGCACGTCTGGATGTGGCTGAGCAGCAGGTCGTTCCTGTACGGATACGGCACGGGCGCGCGGCTGACGTTCGGGGTCTTCGCGTCCATGCGGTTTCCGCCTATGTGGCCAGGCAGGTTGCTCAGCACGATTTCAAGGCTCTTGAACCCGCCTTCGATGGACTTTGCGCGGGCGTTGTAGGGCCGCGCCCGGATGACGGACCTGTCATCCCGCAGCGCCTCGGCAAGGGCCGGCTCCTCGCCGATCTCCCTGACCTGCCTCACGAGCTTCATCAGCGGCTCGATCATGTCGGCGACGTTGAACTCCCCGCCGTTGTCGATGTAGAGCCGTTCGGGCGCGCCCCAGTGCGGATCGAGCATCATGGCGACAAGCGCGGCCGCGACGTGCTCCATGCGGACGCTCTGGCCCTTTGGCAGGAGCGCCACGTAGACAAACATCCGGTCGGTGGCCCAATCCTCGAACGCGATCAGCTTGGGCGTGAAAAGCGAGCCGTCCTGCCTCTCGGCGTAGAGGTCGAGATGGTGAACGTCCGCAAAGACGACTTCCATCGGCTTCCGCGTGAAGCGCGTTCGCCGGATGCCTCCCTTGTTCCGGTCCTCGTGGCGCTTGCGGTCCTGGTCGTGAAGCGCGACGGCGCGGAACTTCCGCCAGTCCTTCCTCACGAAGTCGCGCGGCAGATCGCATATGCGTTTCAGCGTCCCGGTGTCAGCCAGGCCGGCGTTGTTGGCAAGGTTCATCGTCTCAAGCGACCCGAGCCTCTGGATGTGCCTCCAGCCCACGTCCGTTCCGGCGCTGGCCCAGAGGGAGTTGAAGTGGCGGCGCATCACGGCTTCCATCTCGGCCAGCCCCGCATCGCCGACGAGCGGGCGGAGCGCCTCGTCGAACGCCCGCGAAAGATAGGTCCGCTTCTTGCGCTTGTCGTTGCGTTCCGTTCGCACGTGCGCGGCCAGACCCTCGGCCTCGTATGCGTTGATCCAGTCATAGACCGTGCCGACTCGAACGCCCGCCGCCCGCGCCGCAGCGTCGACCGCAATGCGGCGCTCCCTCGATCCGGGCCGGCACTGGAGCGCCGGGCGGATGAGGTCATGGCGGTCCATCGCCATCTCGCCCTTCGTGCGGGCGGCCGCTGCCGGCTTCGCCTTCACGACCGGAAGCCGGACGATGTCTCCGGGCGGAAGGCTGGACGCCTTGATCTCGTAGTTCTTGGCTGACCGCCCGCGCCCTTTCACGACGCGGACCTCCATGAGAACGCCGCGCCAGGGCCTGCCTTCCTCGTGGGCGCGGCGAGCTTCGCGGCTCATGTTTCGGACTGTCGTGCCCGTGGCCTCGGCGGCCTCGGCGACGGTGAGCCATCCGTCATCGGACGGCTCCGGGATGTCTGGCAGCGATTCGGTTCGGTCAATCACGAAGTCACCGTATCATGGAATGTTCGTTTTGTCGAATTGAAGTTGAGGCGCGTTCCGCCATGCCGCATTTCATTGGTGGAAGGTCCCGTGGCATGACGGGCAGAGAGCTTGAAGATTTTCTGGGTCGCGCGGGTGGCCGCCCTCGCTCAGCGGGGTCTTGTGATGAACCTGGAGCGGGGGGGGTGCGCCGCACCGCTCGCAGCGGTTTCCGGCCCGGCGGATCGCGCGCCTGCGCGCCCTGCGCCACTTGCCGCCCTTCGCGCCTTTTCGGTTGGTCGCCATGACAAGAGAGGCCGGGCGTCGCGACGCCCGGCCTGTTGCGATCAGGACTTCGCCGCGCCCTTGCCGCCATTCTTGGCGGCATGGGTCGCGTTGCCGTCCAGCCCTGGTCCGGGCACCGGCGGCTCGTCATCCCTCAGATGGCGCGCCAAGGAGTCGGCAAACTCAGCAAGGCCGGTCGCGGTCGGGAGCGTCAGCTTGGCAAGCATGGCCACGCCCCAAAGGCAAACGATCTGACGTTGCGCGACCTCGAAATCCATGTCTGACATGAGCGTGTCCAGCAACGCGGCGATACCACTGACGCACATGTCAAGGTCGTATCCCATGCCCTGGATTTCGGCGGCGGTCAGTTCGCGGTCCTGGACGTTCTCGATGCCGAGCGCAAACGCCCAGGCATTGTGCGCCCGCCTCGCGGCGTCGCGCACCGGGTCTTGAGAAACGGATTCGTTTGGTGGTAGTGGTCCCATCGGGAAACCTCCTAAGCAGATTAGGTTGTTTCCGGGTCGTGCTCGATCTGCGGTCGGGCGCGTCCGGCGCGGGTCGCCTCGCCGCGATCCGCGCCACGACCATCCGACAGTTGCGGGCAGGGTGCAAGTCGATTCTTGCGGCGTCGCCGGCAGCGTGGCATGGTGCGCCTGCCCGTGCCGCATTGTCCCTGCTTGAGGTTCGGTTTCACCTTTGCGGTGCGGGCATCATCCGGCGACAAGGGACTTTCATGGCAGCGGACGGCGACGGGTTTCAGGACAGGCGCGAGTGCGGGCGGTGCGGCCGCTGGATGCAGCGGGTGGCCGACGGCGGCATTGAGTGCGCGTACTGCCGTTCTGCCGAACGGGACGGCGAGCGTGTTTGCGGCATGTGCGGCGACCGTTTCAGACGCCAGGGCGGCCTGGACAACTGCGGCCGTTGCCTGGCCGCGCATCCTCAGCTTCGGCACTGACGGCATGGCGGCTCGTGATCTTGTTCCGGTGATGCAGCGCGTTGCGGCTCTGGCGGATCGCGCGGACGTTTCGGCGCGCGGCTTGCGTCGCGGTCCTTCTTCGCATCATTGCGACTGCCGGGCGATCCTGGAGGAGCTGACCGGCCAGAAGCCGGACGCCGATTGGCGACCGAGCCGGTCGCCTGACGCGGCGTCGGTTTCGTGCCTTGCGAAGTCGGTTCGGCTTCTGGCGTCGATGCTGGCGGCGACGCAGGGCGCGGCGATCCCGGTTGCGGGCGTTCTGGCCGGCCTTGGCGAGGATGGCGACGCGTTGCCGGCGACGGCTGTTGCGGCGCGCTGGCGCGAGTGCCTGACGTGCCGCGCCCCGTTCAAGTCGGAGCATGACGGCCACCGTTTGTGCGACGGCTGCCGCTCGGCCTCGGCGACCGTTTCGGAGGGCCGCGTTCCGCACAGACGCCGGGCGTGACGTTTTTGGGCGGCTTCCACGCTTGATTAGGCGTCGTTGAACGGACTTTCAATCGACATTTGAGCGAAGCGATCCCGGCACTGTTTGGCTCGGCTCGGGCCATGATCCGGGCCGCCACAGCCCGCAACGGATTGAGGACTCAGCCCGGAAAGGGCCGGAATAAGGACTCTGAGTCCGGTTTAATTCCGTACACGGCATGCCATCGGGGGATGGCAATGACAGCTTTCAGTCAACCATTGCGTCCAGTCCTGCGCTCCCGTCCGGACCGGAGCGCCCTGACGGGTGGGCCGGCCACCTTCAGCACCGCCTCAGCGACTTTCCTTGCTCAGGATTGGCGACCGAAGGCGTGCGCCCTTCGCTCCCGGACATGTGAAGAGCGGCATAGGCGGAGTGCTCTTGATCCAAAGAGTGCCAGGCATGTGCGTTCGGACTCGAAAGACACCAGACAAGTCAGAAGACTGCCTTCTCGCGCCAGAACCATTGCTTGGGAATTTAGACGTCAGCTATCAGACAGCTTTCTGCCGGGCCAACGCGAAAAAACGGCGGGCGGTCCTCCGCGAATACCTTCCAGAAGAATGCAAGGCGGTTCGGCATGATCTGCCGCACCCTTTCCTCGACGGAGTCTGGCAGGCGCCCGGGGTGGAACAGGAGAGCCCACGCAAACAACGCCGACTCTGCCAAGTCTTCCTTGTCGGGCCTTTCCCTTGCATACTCGGTCACGAAACCGCCGTCGGCACGCTGCACCCTCTTCCATTCCGCGCTCGCCGACATCGGATGGTCCAGGGTTGCGTGCACGGACTTATGGAACACGGACTCTTCAAGGAATTCATTTCGCAGCAGTGTTGCCATGTTTTCGGAATACAGCACGAAAAAGCGGCCCTTGTCTTCGGAGAAGCCAGACAGATTTCCCTCGTGTATGACCTCATGATCCAGCTTCGATCTCATGATCGTCGGGAGTTTCCCTACCGGATCTGCCACCTGCAGGGCAAGATTGTGCGCGGCATTCTGCGAGCCAACGTCGGGATGCACCCAGATCCCGACGGAAGATCCGTCCGTGTACTTTGCGGAATACGAATACACGCCATCGGCATGCAACCCTTCACGACGTGGGTCTGGCATCTCGGCGCGAATTCTCCCTTCGTACTCGATGCAGGCAAAGACTCCGGGATCGCTGGACACAATGAAGTCCAGGTCATTGGGGACCATTGAGTTCCGGACGATCGGCTCCGAACCAGCATGACTTGGAAGCACCGCAAGCACCATCAGGCTGGCCGCCGCCGCAGACACGCGCATGGCAAAGCTCCTTCAATGTGGTAGACGTTCTGTAGCATGCGTGGACCTTGGACATCCCAGCGGATGGATGCAAGCACTGCACGCCGCTGTTGAAATGGCCTCATGACGGCGACACGGTCCGCACGCATCGGTAACGATGCCGCACCGTCTTCATGCGTCCCTTGATCCAATCGATGCGGTCCTCTCGGATTTCGAATCGGCGGCCGGCAAGGGGCGACGTCTTCGCCCGTTGAGGTGCATCCGTCGTCATTCGCAGTTTCAATCAGTCCTCGGATTGCCGCGTCGTCGTCGCCGACGCTGCCGTCGGTCGCCCTTTGGATCAAGGTGACGGACTCGGTGGCAGATCCTTCCAGGGCCATGAGTTTGCTTGCATCGGGAACACCGTCCTGATCTCTGTCCTGCCGCATTTTGAACCGCTCCCGGTCCATGGCGTTTCGCCATCATTGTGCCTTGCAAGGTCGCCGTAGCCCACTCACGCAGTGTCACCCAGTGACGACAACGGCGCCCCGCTCCAGTCCATCGGAGTACTTTGGGCACCTCGGTGCCATTCTCGAGCTGCCGGATGCGCTCGGACACGGCGGCTTCGATGGCGCGGGCCTGGTGTGCCGCGACCGAGCGGCCCTTGCGTCGCGCGGTGGTCTCCAAACGGCGCAGGGCCGACGTCCGTGCAATTTCTCGGGACGCCCCGGAGAATTGCAAAGGGGGGATGTCTTGTTGCCTTGAGTTCCCGGGCGGGACATATAGTTTGCCGAACGATTTCCAGGGCCGGGAATGGCAGACATGACCAAGCTGAAAGGCATTTTCGCGGCGATGTGCACGCCAATGGATGACCAGGGCGACACGATAGATCTTGGACGCTACCGGGCGCACATGGATGACATGATCGAGGCTGGCCTGCACGGGCTTGTGCTTGGTTCGGGCACGGGCGAATACGCCTATCTGTCGGACGACGAACGCCGCCGCCTGATCAAGGAAGGTGCCAAGCATGTGAACGGCCGGGTTCCGACGATTGCGCAGACTACGGCGATGAGCACGCGGGACTGCATCGAAAGCGCTCGGTTCGCGCAGGACGCGGGCGCAGATGCGCTGATGGTCCTGCCACCCTTTCTTGAGCCCCCGAACGAACGCGGCGTCATGTACCATTACACGGCGATCGCCAAGTCGGTGAGCATCCCTATCGTGATGTACAACGTCCCGGAACAGGCCGCCCCAATGACGGAAGACCTGTACCGCAGGCTGCTGGCGGTCGAGAATCTCGACTACATTAAGGACAGCTCGGGAGATTTCGTGGCGCTCCAGAAGCTGATCGGCATCGGCGGCCACGTGATGAACGGATCCGATCCCTACGCGGTCCACAGCCTGATGTCAGGATGTGTCGGCATGATTTGGGGTGCTGCGAACTTCATGCCGCACGAATGTGCGCAGCTCTATGATCTGGTTGTGGCAGGCAAGCATGCCGAAGCTCTCGCGCTATGGGACAAAATGAAGGCCATCTGTTTCTGGCTTTCCGGCAACGTGCATGACGTGGATTACCTGACGGGCGTCAAGGCGGCCACGCGCCTGACCGGCCGGGACATGGGCGGAGCACGCAAGCCTCTGCCTCCCGTCCCGGGTGCCGCCCGCCACGACATCAAGCTGGCGCTCAGCAAATTGCCCGTGAACCGTACCAAGGTCGATCGGCTGGTCTGGCGTGACTGGCAGGAAGAACGTGACTGGCTCGTCCAGTCCTATCGCAACAACTGAGGCTTGCCCAAAATGGCCGAGAACAAGAAATCCTATCCCACAAAGGCCGTGATCGGCGGAAGATCCGTCGACGCGACGGGGCGCAAGACGTTCGAAACCGTCAATCCTTCGACCGGCAAGGTCCTGGCGGAGATCTCCGAATGCACGGCCGCCGACGTTGACAAGGCGGTGGCCGCGGCGCGCCAGGCCTTCGATGAAGGGCCTTGGCCACGGATGTCGCCAGCCGATCGCAAGACGACATTGCACCGCTTCGCGACGGTAATCGAGGCGAATGCCGACGAGCTTGCCGAACTGGAAGCCATGGAAGCGGGCAAGCCGATCGCCGATGCGCTGGGCATCGACCTGCCAGAGACGGTCGCCACGATTCGCTGGCACGCCGAAGCCGTCGACAAGATCTGCGACAAGATCACGCCATCCGGTCCCGGCACTCTTTCGATGGTGGTACGCGAGCCCATTGGCGTGGTGGCAGCGGTTCTGCCATGGAACTTTCCCGTCATGATGGCGTCCTGGAAACTTGGCCCCGCGCTTGCGGAAGGCAACACGATGGTGCTGAAGCCGGCAGAGCAGACATCGATGTCCACGATCCGCCTTGCCGAACTCGCGACCGAAGCCGGCATTCCCGACGGCGTGATCAACGTCGTGCCCGGGTTCGGCGAAGTCGTGGGCAAGGCACTTGGCGAACACATGCAGGTTGATTGCGTCGGGTTCACGGGCTCAACGGATACCGGGCGGCTGTTCCTGCACTACGCGGCGGACTCGAACCTGAAGCGGGTCCTGCTTGAATGCGGTGGCAAGAACCCGATGATCGTCATGCCGGACGTCGAGGACCTCGACCTTGTCGCGGACCATGCCGTGAACTCCGCTTTCTGGAACATGGGGGAGAACTGCTCGTCGAACAGCCGTCTGCTGGTACATGAGGGCCTGCACGGCGAACTGATCGACCTGATCGTCGAGCGTGCACAGGGCTGGGTGGTCGATGATCCGCTGAAAGCAGCGTGCCGCGTTGGGCCCCTTATCGAGAAGGCACATATGGACAAGGTCCTGGGCCATGTCGAACAGGCCAAGAAGGATGGGGCCAGACTGATTCATGGCGGCAGGCGGGTGCTCGCGGAAACGGGCGGCTACTTTGTCGAGCCGACCATATTCGACGAAGTCACTCCCGAGATGCCGCTTGCACGCGAAGAGGTGTTTGGCCCGGTGCTTGCCGTCATGACCTTCAGGACGCCGGAGGAGGCCATCGCGATGGCCAATGACACCGACTACGGACTGGCGGCATCGGTGTTCGCACAGTCGAACAAGACCGCGCACAATGCGGCGCGGCAGTTGCGGGCCGGAACGGTGTCGGTCAACTGCTATGGCGAGGGCGATCAAGGCACGCCCTTCGGCGGCTACAAGCTGTCCGGATTCGGCGGGCGCGACAAGTCTCTCGCCGCCCATGACCAGTACTGCGAGTTGAAGACCGTGTGGATGGATCTCGGCTGAGGCCGACGATGAAGATCAATCTGCTTCCAAAGATGGATGACAACAACGGCTGGCTGAACATCCTGTCGCCATTGCCGCCGCCCGTTTCGGCCATGGGCGAAATACAATCGGATTTCGCCATTGTCGGGGCGGGGTTTGCCGGCCTTGCCGTGGCACGTCGCCTGGGCGAGCTTCTTCCGGATTGCGGCATCATCCTGCTGGACGCCGGGCGGGTCGGAAACAACGCGGCGGGGCGCAGCTCGGGCTTTGCGATCGATCAGGCGCACAACATTCGCGCCAAGGACTTTGCCGGCGTCATTGACGCGGAACGGGAGCAGCTTTCTCTCAACCGGGCTGGTCAGCAGTACCTGCGTGAGGCGGTTCGATCTCATCGGATTCCCTGCGACTGGGACGAGGCCGGGAAGATTCATGCTGCTGCGACGGATCGCGGAGCCTCCAGGCTGAAGGCATATGCCAAGGCGCTGGATCTTCTTGGCGCGGAGCATGACTGGCTTGATGCCGACCGCTTGAAGGAGATCACGGGTTCGGAATTCTACATCTCCGGCCTTTACACCCCGGGCACCATCCTGGTGCAGCCGGCCGCCCTGGTCCGCGGTCTTGCAGCGGCCTTGCCAGGCAACGTGACGCTCTTCGAAGACAGCCCGGTAACAGCGATGGAACTCGGCGACCCGCACCGGCTGACCGTGCCGAAGGCAACCGTCAAGGCGCGCACCCTGATACTGGCCAACAACGGGTTTGCCGGACAGTTCGGGTACTACCGCAAGGAGCTGCTGCCCGTTGCCACCTGGGGCAGCCTGACCCGTCCGCTGACCGGCGTTGAAGCCAGGCTGCTGGGCGGGAGGAACAGCTGGGGCGTAGTTCCTGCCGATCCTTTCGGTACCTCGGTGCGGCGAATGATCGATGGCCGGATCCTGATCCGCAACGTCTACAGCTACAACCCTGGCCTGAATCCCGTGGAGCGGGACCGGACATGGGCGAGGGCGCGGCACGAGACATCGTTGCGCAACCGCTTCCCCATGCTGCCTGGCCTGCACTTCGACTACACCTGGGGCGGCCCCTTGTGCCTTTCCCGCAACGGCGAGCCGGTCTTCGGAGAGCTGGAGACCGACGTGTTCGGGGCTTTCTGCCTCAACGGAGTCGGGATCGTGCGCGGGACAATCTACGGAAAGCTCCTGGCGGAGCTTGTGGCGGGCGTCTCGACTCCCTTGCTTGACATCATGCTGAAAGCAGGGCGGCCATCCCGGACGCCCCCGCAGCCGTTTCTCGGCTGGGGCGTAAGGCTGAATTTCGCCAAGCGGCGCCATGACGCAGGATTGGAGATGTAGGCAATGGACCTCCTGGGCAAGACAGCCTTGGTGACTGGCGGCACCTCGGGAATCGGTGCGGCAACCGCTCGCGTGCTGGCGGAGGCCGGGGCCAAAGTTGTCGTCGCGGGACGCAACGAAAGCGCTGCCAGAGCGCTTTGCCAAGAGATTTCCAGGGAGGATCGTCAGGCGATTTACGTTCTTGGCGATGTTGTGGACCCTGCCTTCGCCGTCTCCGCAGTCAGCGAGGCGGAAAGGCGGCTCGGCGGACTGCATGTCCTTGTCAACGCCGCCGGCGTCATTGTCAGGGGCACAGCAGAAAGGACATCCGACGATGATTGGAACAGGATGCTGTCCGTTAACGTCACTGGCACGTTCTTCATGTCCCGGGCAGCGATTCCCGCGCTGCGCCGGTCCGGTGGCGGCAGCATCGTCAATCTGGGGTCCACTGCCGGGCTGGTCGGCTGTCCTGGCCTTGCAGCCTATTGCGCAAGCAAGGGTGCCATCGTCAACCTGACGCGCGCCATGGCGCTTGACCATGCCCTCGAGAGCATTCGCGTGAACGCTGTCTGTCCTGGCGCAGTTGACACGCCGATGCTGGTCTCTGGTCGCGGCGACTTGTCACCGGATCGCGTGCGCGAGGCGAATCGTGCTTCGATTCCGCAAGGTTGGCTGCCGGGGCCGATCGAGATCGCCAATGCCATCGCGTTCCTGGCTTCAGATCTCAGCAGGCACGTCACGGGCACGGCGTTGCCGGTCGACGGCGGGTTTGCCGCGAAATGAGCGCCAACCTGAAAGGCAGGGTCGCCATCGTGACTGGCGGTGCGCAGGGGATCGGCCTTGCCATTGCGCGGTCGCTGGACGAAGCGGGAACGCATGTCGTGATCGGGGACATTCAACCCTTGGATGACGACGCCCTGCATTGCCATGAACTCGACGCGACTGACGAGGCATCCGTTGCCGCCTTCTTTGCCCACGTTCGCCAGAACCACGGCAGGCCCTCGGTGTTGGTCAACAACGCGGGCATTCTGTCCTGTGCGCCGCTTGATCGGCTGACCGTTTCGGAGTGGGACAATGTCATGGCCGTCAATTTGCGCGGGCCGTTCCTCATGGCCAGGCAATTCGCTTCCTGCTGTGCGTCGCAGGACAACCTGGCCATAATCAACATCAGTTCGATCGAGGCATTCAGCGGCAACCCGGATCATGCCGCCTACATGACGTCCAAGGCGGGCATCAACGGCTTGACGACTTCTCTGGCGATCGACCTCGGGCCCAGGGGCGTGCGCGTCAACGCCATCGCGCCAGGCTGGATCAAGACCGAGATGAACGAAGGGTACATGGCGCAAGTTCCTGATCGTGCTGCGGCTGAGAGGCAGCTGACCGACCTGCATCCGCTGGGACGGATTGGATCTCCTTCCGACATCGGTGATGTCGCGGTCTGGCTGGCCAGCGACCAGTCGCGATTCGTGACGGGGCAAGTCATTCGGGTCGAAGGAGGACGCATGGCGAAGCTGTCTCTCCCCGCCGCATTCAATGTCTAGATTCGGCGCATGAGCGGCGTTCGTTCTCGGACGAAGCGGCGCGGCCGCGACGCAAGACGTGACGCCCGCATTTCAAGAGAGCCGCGGTTCATGCCGGAGACGGACCGAGGCATCCCTTATGTGGACTTGTTGACGCCAGAGCAGGTTGACCGAATTCACCGCGAAACCATGACCCTGCTATGGGCCAAGGGCGTGGAGTTCCGAGACGACGAAGCGGTCCGAGCGTGGCGGGACGCGGGCGCAGAGGTGCAGGGCCATCGCGTCCGGATTGATGAACCGCTGCTGATGAATCTGCTTGCGACAGCGCCCGAGAGCTACACGATGCACGCGCGCAATCCCGAAAGGTCGGTCACGCTTGGCGGGCGCAAGCAGATATTGACGCCGGCCTATGGCGCGCCGAACGTGCTCGACCTCGACGGGGTTCGCCGCGCACCCACCATTGCGGACTTCAACGACTTCGCAAAGCTGTCCCATATGTCGCCGGGCATGCAGATGTCGGGCGGCGTGCTGTGCGAGCCGTTGGACGTGCCTGTGCCCAAGCGGCACTTGCACATGGTCTACGGCCTGATCCGGCATTCCGACAAGCCCTTCATGGGCATGGTCACCGCTCGCGAACGGGCCGAGGACAGCGTCGGCATGGCCGAAATCGTGTTTGGCAAGGACTTCGTTCACGACAACGCTGTGATGACGTCAATTGCCAACTGCAACTCGCCTCTGGTGTGGGACCAGACCATGCTGGACGCGATCAAGGTCTACGCGGCGGCAAACCAGGCGGTGCTGTTCACGCCTTTCGTTCTCAGCGGAGCCAGCACGCCGGCCAGCACGATCGGATCGCTTGTGCAGATCAGCGCCGAGGCCCTTGCCGGAATTGCGTTCTCGCAGATCATCCGTCCCGGGGCGCCAGGCGTCTTCGGGCAGTGGATCGGGGCGGTGTCGATGAAGTCGGGCGCGCCGATGGCAGGCACGCCGGAGATCGACCACATCAATCTGCTGGTTGGCCAGATGGCACGTCACTACAAGCTGCCATGGCGTTGCAGCGGTGCGTGCTCGAGTTCAAAGATCCTGGACGCCCAGGCCGGGTACGAGTCGGCGCGGAATCTCTTTGGCGCCGCGCTGGCCGGCGCCAACTTCATTCTTTCGACCGCGGGATATCTGGAAGGCGCCCTTTGCCAGAGCTTCGCGAAATTCGCGGTTGACGCCGAGCAAGCCGAAATGACGCACAGATTCTTGAAGGGAATAGATTTTTCGGAGCTTGACGACGCGTTGGCGACGATTCGCGAAGTCGAGCCCGGCGCGCACTTTCTCGGCACGAAGCACACGCTGGAACACTTCGAAGCGGCATTCATCATTCCCGAACTCATGCATCACGACAGTTACGAGCAGTGGGAGGCGGAAGGTCGGCTGGATGCAAACGACCGCGCCGTTCGGAAGGCAAGGTCCATGCTGGCGGAATACGAGCTGCCTGACCTTGATCCGGCAATTGACGAGGAACTGCGCGACTTCATTGCCCGGCGTGAACTCGAGATCGGCGACGCCATCATGTGATCCAGACCAGCCGGCGCGCGGGGGCATCATTCGGCGACTGGAGCCAACCGACCCCGCGCGCCAAAGGTTGATCCGCAAACGGCCAGGCTTGATCGGGGCCAGGAGAACGAATCGAGACGACACAAGATTGCTGAGGGGAATGGTCGCCTTTGTGGCGTGTGCAGCCGAAAAAGTCTCGCATGGCGCCTGTCCGCGCTAGAGACCAGGCGATCCGTGTCGGCGCTTCAAGTCGCGCATGCCGCAACTCGGCACTCGGGATCTTGGCCAGATGCTCTTGCGCAATTCAAGTATGTGCGTCGGGGCGGCGGCAGCGACGTAGCCGTTGGAGCATTCGGGTCGCTACAGGGCGAGGGACACGTGCGATTGCGTCAGGTATCCGTCCTGACTCAATGTCGACGCCCCGCTGTTCCTGCCCTACCTGACCCGCGTCCAGGTCTGCGCCTTGCAGAAAACCAGTACGCAGCCTGAGACATTCAGTGTGTTGTCGTCCTTCACTTCCAGTTTCGAACGGTAGATCTGGCCGTCCTCGGGATTGTAGATTCGGCCCCTTGTCCACTTGCCTTCGCCGGTCTTGGTGAATCCCGACATCATTACAAGCCCGAGAAGCGGTCGGTTCCGCAACGCCTCGTTCTTGTTCTTTTCGTCGAGCTTCAGTGTGCCATCCGCATTGTGTGGCTCGGTGAACCAGGCGATCTTGCCGCACAGCTTCTCGCCACAATGCCAAATCTCTATATGCGAATTGCCGGCTGGGGTCAGCCATACGCCGGCAGGGTCAGCCCTCCCGGCACCGGCAAGAAGAATCGTCGCCACAAGTCCGGCGAGAACTGTCTTCAATGGTCTCTTGATCATGACTTCCACCTTCGGAACCTTCCACGGAGTCTCGCCGCTGCGGCCACATTTTCTGGAACCGACGCTTGGATTCTGTCTCCGTAGTCGATGCAGGATGGCCAGCCTATGGCCAGCGCCTTGCGAGCGTAGGCGAGCCTCGCCCGGACTTCAACATGTTGCCGAACGTGGCTGCTGACCCCTGCGAGGCGCCGTCGCCCGTTTGGAGAGTCAGGATTGCGCTTTCGGCCCGATGACATTCTCTTTGGGCTTCGCTGCCATCCGACGATGAACGGCAGTGACTCGGTGAATCGGGTTCATTTGCCCGATCGAACGTGGCGGGCCTCGTGCGGAGCGGCCAGCTTGGCCCGCTTGCTGCCAGATGCACAGGAGATCGACAAGTTCGGTGTCAGAATTCAGCTCGTGAATTCCGCTACCTTGGCACCGGAGATCTCGGTCAGCTGCTCGGGCGTGACTGCAAAAATGTGCCTCGGTGTTCCGGCGGCGGCATAGACGACGGCATATCCCAGGAGCTTCGGGTCGAGGAACACGTGCGAAGGCGTCAGGTGGCCGACCGGAGCGACCCCGCCGATCGCGAATCCGGTCTTGTCGCGAACGAAGCCGGCGTCGGCGCGGCCAAGCGTTTCTCCAGCGGCCTCCGAAGCCTTCTCGCCATCGACGCGGTTCCCGCCAGCGGTGATGAAGAGGACGACCGAATTGCTTTCTTCGCCGCGAAAGACGATCGACTTTGCGATCTGGTTGATTTCGCAACCTGCCTCTCGGGCAGCGTCGCCCGCGGTTCGGGTCTCGCCTGGCATCTCGAGTATCTTGCAGGCGAGACCTGCGGATTCGAGCGCTGCGGTGACGCGTGCAAGACTCTTGCTCATGCGCTTGTGCTGCAGTCTTTGCCGAATCGTTGCAAGGGAAATTGCGAAGGGCCGTGGCTGGTCAGGTGCGAACAGCAATTCGAGAAAAGCGAGCTTGCATGGCCTGTTGGCAGGATCGCGGCGATTGGGTAGCGTTGCCCAAGGTGCGGGAACGGATCACGGGAACGTCAGCGACCCCTCCCTGAAGCGAGGGGCTTGAGGAACGAAGGTTCCGAGAGCCCGTGCTGACCAGCACAAGAAAGGAGACTGTCATCCAATCTACCCTGAACCATGCGTTGAAGACCAACCCCGGGATGCTTCCTCAGTCCCGGGCTC
>JAPPCV010000180.1 GCA_028824715.1 Boseongicola sp.
CAGGGTCAATCCCTTGGCCGGGAACGCGAAACTACGCTGGAACGGATCCGCCCTGCTGGAATCGCCCATGGTGGCGTGCCCGGCATCGCTACAGGCTGTATCGGAAGACCTGCCACGAAGTACTCGCACGGACCGGCATTGACTTGGAAGGAATGTTCGAAGCACGGGCCTGACCGGATTCCGGAATCTCGGAACTGGCTCCATGCCGATCACAGCGGACCCTCAACCTGAAGCCAAAACGTGGCAGGAAGTCGTCACTGGCCGTCGGTGAAGGACTTTTGGAGGGCACTCGCCCATAGTCTCCTTCCCTTCAGGACACCCACGAAGCGACTTGCCGCGCGACCGTCTCCGAATGCTGCATCGCGATCATGCCGCCGCCCCCAGCGCTCACGCAGGAAGCGGTCGATGGAAGCGCCGTCAGCAACGACCTGCACAACGCTGCCGGAACGTCCCCGGCGCTTTTGTCTAGTGCCAAAGTCCAATGAAGGGATTCCCAGGAACGGGGCCTCGCGCACTCCAGCGCTGGAATTGCCCACCATGCAGGCCGCATTCTTCATCAACTCCGAAAAGTGCGAGAAGCGCATCGACGGCAGCGTGCGGAAGCGGTCCTGTGGCAATGCGTCGATTTCGGCACGAATGGCGTCAGACCCCGGGTCGTTGTTCGGAGCGATCACGACAAAGCTGCGGCGCGATGCGACCAGACGGTCGAACAGGAGCCTTGCCTGCTCTCCCATGGTGCCGACCTCGGAGGTCACGGGATGAAAAATGCAAATTCCATAGTCGCCAAACGGAATCCGGTACCGATCCCTGACTTCGGCAAGGGTCACTCCGGAAGGCCGTGAATGGAGGTCGAGCTCCGGCGAGCCAATGACGTGCACGGCAGCTTTCGGCTCTCCGAGAGCCATCACCCGTCTCGCCGCTTCCTCCGAGGATACGAAGTGGTGATGCGCAAGCTTGGAGTTGCAGTGCCGGAAGGACTCGTCGATGGTCCCCGAAAGCTCCCCGCCCTCTATGTGTGCGGATCGAATGTAGTTCGTCGCGCAAACCAGCGCACAGGCGAGCGCTTCCACCCTGTCGCCGTGGAAGACGACAAGGTCTGGCCGATGCTCGAAGCAATGGTCGGACAGGCCGACGACGGTCTTGGAGAGGATGGTGTCCAGAGGATCGCCGGGCCGTTGGTTCAGGAATTCGTGAACGGTGACCCCGGGTACCCGATGCACTTCGACCTTGGTCATTCCGTACCGTTCGAGCATGTGCATGCCGGTCACGAATATCGAGACAGGGAATCCTTCTTCCCTCGCTGCAACGACCAGCGGCTCGAGCTTGCCGAAGTCCGCGCGCGTTCCCGTGACAAAGAGGATGGATCGCACGGAGCTACATGTTTGCTCGGCCTGCCGGCGCCTCAAGGTTTCCGTCGATGTTGGCGACTGCCCGAATTGCCAGCAAAGCCCGGAAATCGGTTGCCGCAATGGTCGCGGCGGTTGCCTTGAAATGTGTCACTGATCTCTTGTCCCCACATTGGATTGTCGCGCGTCCGGCGGGTGCCGGGCCGTTGCCAACGTCTTTCCAGTAAAGAAGTCCCCGCCTATTCGCCTTGGCTTCGGGAGCAACCCCGTTGCCGGTACATGGCTTATTCAGCGGGTAGCCCGGCCCATTGGCCGGACTGGAAAAAACGTTGGCGTGGCGAGCTAACGGCGACACGCACCCGAGAGTCAAGAGTTGACTTTTGCGTCTTTTGACATGTGCGGCCGCAGGGTTCTGACGTCAGCGAAGGGAAAATGGGATGGCTAAAGTCAGGAAGCGCGAAGTGACAAGTGACTTCGGTGGACTCGTCGTGTCAGCCGGCGAAGGTGGAACTTGAGGAAGTCATGACTTTCCCGACGGGCATGGCACCAGGCAATTTGGCTGAAGCGATAACGCAGCCGGTGGACATTCGCTGGAAGCCACGCCCTGAGTGACCGAATCATGGAGTCGCTGTCTGGTTGCGCAACAGCTGACGGCGACCCCGCCAAATGGCAGTGGGGATCGACTGAATATAGGCCCCCTCTCTTGCGATGCCTTTGTCGCGGTGGAAGGAACGCGTGGCCGAGATGGACGCGAAAGGTGCAATCTGCGGCTTCATGATCGTGCCGATTTGCGTCTGCCAAGCCGTCGTTGCCGCGCATGCGCCAATTTCCGGCAGGCAGCAAACGGCAGGAGTCGGTCAAGCGCGACACTCGGTGCGCGAGCGATCGTACCGCAAGTTGACTGCGAGTTCATTGGAATTCGGGATTCTGCCGATGCATATGTTCGGAACCACGAGAAGACTGCAACTTGACCGGTACGAGATGTCCCGAAACTGCCTGAACGTCGTGGGAGAGTCGCATGCTACGGTGTAAAGCGAGGCAAAGAGCTTTCGCGAATGCTGTTCGCCATGGTGTCAGAAATAACGAACCTTCGGCGAAGGCCGGGCTTTCTGCCGACGGATGTCTACGGAACGGCTTGCCATATTGCAGCCCAGGTCGCGTCCAGCACGCCCCTTCGGTCGGCGACCGCCTTGGCCGCGCCTTCAAGAACCGGCTTTCGCGATGCAGGTGACTGAAGCAGGACCGCATTGCATGCGAGTTCCTCGGCATTTTCCACCTTGATCGCGCCTCCCGCCTGTCCGAGACCGTGATAGCTCTCGGAAAAAAAGGACGTTTCCGATCCGTGGATGACGCAGGAACCGAGCGCGACCGCTTCGAACGGGTTCTTGCCTTCAAGGCCCGGCGCAAGCGAGTGGCCGACAAACGAAACCGGAGCGAGCCGGTACCACAGCCCCATCTCCCCGATCGAATCGGCAATGTAG
Source organism: Boseongicola sp. (assembly GCA_028824715.1). Lineage (GTDB taxonomy): Bacteria > Pseudomonadota > Alphaproteobacteria > Rhodobacterales > Rhodobacteraceae > JAJEFO01. Next base: position 2,828 of record JAPPCV010000180.1, read on the forward strand.
ACCTGCGTGCTCCTCTCGATCCTTTCCTCCCTGCTGCGCCGGGCTACATGCGCGAAGCGTTTCCGCAGGAGCGTCTCCGCCCCGTCCCCATCCCGAACATGACGAGGCGCGAGAACCAGAAGTGCCTCGGGG
>JAPPCV010000131.1 GCA_028824715.1 Boseongicola sp.
CCTGATCTCGCCGCCGCCGCATCACGACATCTACTCGATCGAGGATCTCGCCCAGTTGATCTACGACCTGAAGAACACCAACCCGGGCGCAGACGTCTCGGTGAAACTGGTGTCGGAGGTCGGGGTGGGAACGGTTGCGGCAGGGGTCTCGAAGGCGCGTTCCGATCACGTGACCATTTCCGGGTTCGAAGGTGGCACCGGAGCCAGCCCGCTCACGTCGATCACGCACGCGGGCTCGCCGTGGGAGATCGGGCTCGCCGAGACCCACCAGACGCTGGTGCTCAACCGGCTTCGCGGCCGCATCGCGGTCCAGGTCGACGGCGGTCTCCGGACCGGGCGCGACGTGGTCGTGGGCGCGCTGCTCGGCGCGGACGAGTTCGGCTTCTCGACCGCACCGCTGATCGCCGCCGGCTGCATCATGATGCGCAAGTGCCATCTCAACACATGCCCGGTCGGCGTCGCGACCCAGGATCCGGAACTGCGCAAGAAGTTCACCGGCACGCCGGAGCACGTGATCAACTACTTCTTCTTCGTCGCGGAAGAGGTGCGCGAGTTGATGGCGCAGCTAGGCTTCCGCCGCTTCGCGAACATGATTGGCGAATCCCAGCATCTCAACCAGCGCCGCGCGATCGAGCATTACAAGGCGAAAGGCATCGACCTGTCGCGGATTCTCGCCAAGCCCGACGCCCCGCCAGGCGTGGCCACCCATAACAGCGAGCGTCAAGACCACCATCTGGAGACGGTCCTCGACCGCCGGTTGATCGAATTGGCGCAGCCCGCGTTGACCGAGCGCCGGCCGGTCCGCGCGGAGATGCCGATCCGCAACATCGACCGCACGACCGGCGCAATGCTGTCGGGCGAGGTCGCGAAGCGATTCGGCCATGCCGGCCTGCCCCAGGACACGATCTGCGTGACGTTCCGGGGCACGGCCGGCCAGAGTTTCGGCGCGTTCCTCGCCAAGGGCGTCTCCTTCGAGCTGATCGGGGAAGCCAATGACTATACCGGCAAGGGCCTGTCGGGAGGCCGCCTGGTGGTCTACCCGCAGCCCGAAAGCGCGATCGTCCCAGAGGACAGCATCATCATCGGGAACACCGTTCTCTACGGCGCGATCTCCGGGGAATGCTATTTTCGCGGGGTCGCGGGCGAACGCTTCGCGGTGCGCAATTCCGGCGCCATCGCAGTGGTGGAAGGCGTCGGCGACCATGGTTGCGAATACATGACGGGCGGCATCGTGGTGTGTCTCGGCCACACGGGACGCAATTTCGCCGCCGGCATGAGCGGCGGCATCGCCTATGTTCTCGACGAGGAGGGCGATTTCGAGCGCCGCTGCAACCTTGCCATGGTCGAGCTCGCGCCCGTCAAGGCCGAGGACGAGTCGCTTGAGCGTCTCGCGCATCAGGGGGGGGATCTCGAGGCCCACGGACTGGTCGACGTGATGCGCGACATGACCCGCTTCGACGGCGAACGCCTGAAGAGCCTGATCGAAAAGCACGTCCGCTACACGGACTCGGCACGCGGCCGACGGATTCTGAAGGACTGGGACTCCTGCCTGCCGCGATTCGTCAAGGTGATGCCCGTCGACTACTACCGCGCTCTGCGGGAGATGGAGCTCGCCCAGCCGGCCGATCCCGCAACGCTTCTGGCGGAGAGCGGTTGAATCATGGGCAAGGTTACGGGCTTTCTCGAATTCGACAGGCACGAGCAGCGCTACGCACCGGTGGCCGACCGCGTCCGCCACTTCGACGAGTTCCTGATTCCGCTGGACGAAAGCACGCTGCGACAGCAAGGCGCGCGATGCATGGATTGCGGCATCCCGTTCTGCCACACGGGCTGCCCGGTCAACAACATCATCCCCGACTGGAACGACCTCGTGTACCGCGACCAGTGGCGAGAAGCGGCAGAGGTGCTGCATTCGACCAACAACTTTCCCGAATTCACCGGCCGAATCTGCCCTGCGCCCTGCGAGGAAGCCTGCACGCTGAACATCGACGACGCTCCGGTGACCATCAAGTCGATCGAAGCCGCCATCGCCGATCGCGCGTGGCAGGAGGGGTGGGTGGCTCCCGACATTCCCGCTGTCAGAACAGGCAGGCGCGTGGCCATCGTCGGTTCGGGTCCGGCGGGGATGGCCTGCGCACAACAGCTGGCGCGCGCCGGGCATGACGTCACGGTGTTCGAGAAGCACGCCAAGCCGGGAGGGTTGCTCCGCTATGGCATTCCGGACTTCAAGATGGCAAAGGATTTTGTCGACCGACGCGTCAGCCAGATGGAGGCGGAAGGCGTGTCCTTCCGCACCGACACGCATGTCGGGGCCGGTCTTGCAACGGGAGACCTCGTCCGGGACCACGACGCCGTGGTGCTGGCTGGCGGATCGGAGAAGGCGCGCGACCTGCCGGTTGAGGGAAGGGACTTGCGCGGCGTCGAGTTCGCGATGGACTTCCTGCCCCAGCAGAATCGCCGCATCAGCGGCGAGTCGCTCGGCGAGGTGGAGGAGATTTCCGCTGGCGGAAAACATGTCGTCGTGATCGGCGGCGGCGATACCGGTTCGGATTGCATCGGGACTTCGTTCCGCCAGGGCGCGGTCTCGGTGACGCAACTCGAGATCATGCCCATGCCGCCAGAGAAGCCTGACAAGGCCACCACCTGGCCACTGTGGCCGCTGCGGCTGCGCACCTCCTCGTCGCAGGCGGAAGGCGCGGGCCGCGACTGGAGCGTCGCGACCAAGCGCCTTTCGGGCGTCGACGGCGCTGTCTCTACCCTCCACGGCGTCCGGCTGGACCAGCGAATGCAGGAAGTCCCCGGGACCGAGTTCGAACTGAAAGCGGAGCTCGTGTTGCTTGCCATGGGTTTCGTCCATCCAGTCCATGAGGGCATGTTGGACGAGCTAGAAGTGGAACTGGACGCAAGAGGAAACGTCCTCGCCGATACCGACAATTACGCCACCACTCAGCCCCAGGTGTTCGTCGCAGGCGACATGCGGCGGGGTCAGTCGCTGGTGGTTTGGGCCATCCGCGAGGGTCGGCAATGCGCCCGCGCCGTTGACGAATTCCTGACGGGATCGTCGACATTGCCACGATGAAGCGGGCCCGGCATCATCCCGATTGTCGCCGCGTTACGGAGACGTTCTCCTTGTAGGCCAGCATTTTGGCTCTTCATCGAACAGGCTTCGAGTCTGGCCCGCGACGGGCCAGGTCGGCGCACCGATGCCAAGGCGTGGCGGCGCGGTCTCGCATTGGCTGGCGAGTTCCGACCGGAAGGCCCTGCAACATTGTCTTTTGCTTCATGCCCTTCTGGAGATCGAGGTCTGTGGTCGTGCTGTCCGGATGATTGGCCGCGAGGACAGGTGCTCGCCATCACGACCGCCGCGCGGGCGAGCGCATTCAAGTCCAGGCGAAAGACCGAGTCGCCCGGGACCGTGCCAATGCAGGTGCATCCACCGCCGACGATCATTGCCGCCCGGGCGAGCGCGCCGTGGTGCTGGTCGCGCATGCAGGCAGTGCGGAGCTGTGCCGGCGGTCAGTTCGTGACGCCGTCGCCCGACACGCCTGGACCCCGGTGTGTTCCTTGCAGTGGTGTTCTTGATCCACCCGCTGCCTGGCCGGATCGGAGTGGGCGGGGAACTGCTGCTCGCGAGCCTGGCGGCGTCGAATGGCCCGGCGACGCACAGGCGACTGGCGGCGAGCGACGCTCGGACGGACGCGCTTCCGGAACAGGCAGTCACGGCGCGGGAAAGCGACGAAAAATAACAGAATTACAGTAATTTGGTTTGTAATGTAAACGTGATACACCAATACCCGAATTTCGTGGAATCTTGTTGCGCGCGAAATTATGTTGCTCAAAACAACGCAAATTGGGTGCAATATGTCTCGAAGAATTCTGATCCTCGGCGCTTCCTACGGGTCGCTTCTCGGAACGAAACTTCTCATGGCGGGCCACGACGTGACACTGGTGTGCCGCAAGGCGACTGCTGAACTGATCAACGGCAAGGGAACCGAGGTGCGAATCAAGCTGCGGGATGAGGATTTGCATCGCCCGTTCCGTTCAAGGGACCTGAAAGGAACGCTCGACGCCATGGTGCCGCAAGAGGTTCGGCTCGAAGCGTATGACCTTGTGGTTCTCGCCATGTCCGAGCCGCAATTCGCCAACACTGAAGTCCGCACGCTTCTGATGCGAATCGCGCATGCCCGGGTGCCGTGCCTTTCCCTGATGAACATGCCGCCGATGCCTTATCTCAACCGCATCCCGGGCCTCGAAACGGACCGGCTGGCCGCGTGCTTCACGTCGCTCGACGGCTGGCGCGAAATCGAGCCCGGCCTGGTCTCGCTTTGCAGCCCGGACCCGCAGGCGTTCCGACTGCCGGATGCTGACGCAAACGTGCTTCATGTAGGCCTGCCAACCAACTTCAAGGCCGCCCCGTTTGAAGTGCGCGAACACAACGAGATGTTGAAAGAGCTGGAAGCGGGCATCGACGCCATCCGTGTCGAGGGCAAGGAGGTTCCCGTAAAGCTGCGTGCCCATGACTCGCTTTTCGTGCCGTTTGCGAAATGGGCGATGCTCCTCACCGGAAACTACCGCTGCGTGCAGGAGACCGGGATGCGTCCGATCAAGGAGGCCGTGCACGACGACATCGAAACGTCACGGAACATCTACCGGTCGGTCAGCGATCTTGTCGTCAAGCTCGGGGCGACGCCGGACAGCCAGGTGCCGTTCGAGAAGTATGCAATGGCCGCGGAAAGCCTGCTGAAGCCCTCGTCGGCAGCGCGCGCCATCGATTGCGGCGCCCAGCATATCGAGAGGGTCGATCTGCTGGTGAAGCTCATCGCCGACCAGCTTGGCATGGGAAACCCTGCAGTGGATGATGTCGTGGCGACAGTGACATCGCGCATTGCGGGCAACCTCAGAGCCGCCGCCTAGCTTTCATAGCGGGTGTTGCCCCGCCTGTCGGGGCTGATCGGCAATTCCACCAGCAAAGGCTGGTGCGCGCGCTGGGAACATGCCTGGCGCGGGCAGAGATGGCAGTTGATCCCGATCTGGCTGAAAAGGTCTTCGCGGTCAAGGTTGAAGGATCGCGCATATCCGATTTCGTCGACGAAGCGGAACTCGCAGCCGAGCGCAAGCGCCAGTCGCCGGTCCTGAGACTCCCGGCTGAACACGGGCCTTTCCGAGGTGCGGCTGATCGTGAAGAACCGCTCGCCCTCGGGCAGTTCCACGAACTGGGGCAGGATCACGCCGGGCGTCCTGAACGACGTGTGGATGTTCCAGACGGGGCAGGCTCCGCCGAACTCGGCCAGCGTGAAAGTGGTCGAGTTGAAGCGCTTGGTGACGTTGCCGGCCTTGTCGATCCTGAGAAAGAAGAACGGCACGCCCTTTGCGTTCCTGCGCTGCAGCGTCGTCAGCCGATGGCATACCTGCTCGAACGAGACGCTGAAGGCCGCCGCAATCCGGTCCACGTCGTATTTGGTCGCCTGCGCGGTAGCAAGGACGTCCACATAGGGCATGAGGACAGCGCTGGCAAAATAGTTGGCGAGTTCCACCTGGCAACGCGCAAGTCCGGTGGAGGAGGTGATCCCGCTGTCCGAGACCAACCCGTCCAGGATCGCGTCCGCCTCCAAAAGGCACAGAACATGCGCGAGCTGAAAGGTCCGGTTCGGATAGTCGAGCGCCTGGGAAAGAAAGACCGTCGCACTCTCCCTGTCGAAAATGCGCAAGGCTTCGCTCATGTCTTCGACGGTCTGGATTCGAACTTCGACCCCGTGGCGCGCTTTCAGGCGGTCCTTCAGCATCGCGTAGACATCGTCGGGCGCGCACGGCTGTTCGGCGCGGATCTTCTCCGCGGCCCTTTCGAGTTCGGGAAAGTGGTTTCCATGGTTCCGGAAAAAATCGTGGATGATCGTTTCCGGCGAGGACGAGACGAGATTTTCCGGCACCCGTTCCCGACCCTGCCGCAGCACCTTGTCGAGCGTGGTCCGGTGTGTCCGGTAGACCTGCAGAAAGTTCTCGACGAGCCCGGGTGCGTGATCGACGGCGGCCCGCAATTCCTGAAGGTCGGGCGTGTCGCGAAAGATCGGGTCCTGAAGAACGCTGCGCAGCTCCGCCAGAACGTTGGAGCCTGGATCCTGCACCAGTTCGCGCCAGTCAATGGCATATTTGTCGGACAGCGCCATGAGCATTTGGACCGAGAGGCTCCGCTGGTTGTTTTCCAGCAGGTTGACGTAGGCAGGGCTGACGCCGAGCACCTTGGCCATTTGGGCCTGGGTCTGCTTGTGGGCGCGCCGGAGCTGGCGCAGCTGCGGGCCAACGAAGGTCTTTCTCATTCGGATCCTCCAGATGTTACAGAGTTACGAACTTGGTAGCATGATACGCACACTAACAACACACAAACCCGATTTTGTGTGTTCAAGCCTTCGACAGGTGTTACTGGCAGACCACGCACCGCCGAAGGCATTGACGCGAGGAGCTCCCATGGACGGCCAATCTGGCTGCAAATGCGCGGCAGCCTCGACTGTCGCATCGACGATGACCGGAACGGATCCCGACCTCGCCGCCGCGACAAGTCCCAACGCGAGCACCCAGGCAGAAGCCGCCGTGCAGGCCCAATCGCCGGGCCTCCGCGGTCGTTTCCCCATCTACCCCTGCAAAGCTTGAGAGGAGCAGGTTCCATGAAAACCGGTTACAACGGACTGGCCGTTCCTGGCCCGACCAACATGCCCTTCCAGATCCGTCAGGCCATGGAAGTGCCCCTTCAGGATCATCGGGCGCCGGACTTCCCGGACTTCACCCTGCCGCTGCTTGAAGACCTCAAGGACATTTTCATGACCTGGACAGGTCGCGTGTTCATTTATCCGTGCTCTGGCACAGGCGGCTGGGAAGCGGCCATCACGAACACGCTCTCCGAAGGCGACACGGTCCTGGCGTCGATCTTCGGGCAGTTCTCGCTTCTCTGGGTGGATCTGTGTCAACGGTTCGGGCTTGACGTGGACGCCATCGATGTCGAGTGGGGCAAGGGCGTACCGCTGGCCGAGTATCGCCAGAAGCTGGCAGCGGACACGGACCATCAGATCAAGGCCGTGCTTGTAACCCACAACGAGACCGCGACCGGTGTGACTTCCGACGTGGCTGCGGTCCGCAGGATCCTGGACAAGCTGGATCATCCCGCGCTTCTGTTCGTGGACGGCGTGAGCTCCGTCGCCTCAATCGACTTCCGCATGGACGAGTGGGGCGTGGACGTGATCGTCTCAGGCTCTCAAAAGGGCTTCATGATGCCGACCGGCCTAGCCGTGATCGGCGTAAGCCAGAAGGCCATTGAAATGGGGCGACAGGCGGGGCTTCGACGCTGCTACTTCGATTTCCAGGACATGATCAATACCAACGATCAGGGCTACTTCCCGTACACACCGGCGGCAACGCTCTTGCACGGATTGCGCGCCTCGGTCGACATGCTCAAGGAGGAGGGGCTGCAAAACGTCTTTGCCCGTCACCATCGTCTGGCCGGCGGCGTACGCGCTGCGGTTGAGGCCTGGGGGCTGCGCACTTGCGCGCAAGGCCCCGAATGGCATTCGGACACGGTCACGGCGATTCTGGTGCCCGACGGGTTTGATGCCAATGACGTCATCCAGACGTCCTATCACAATTACAACCTGTCGCTCGGCGCCGGCCTGAACAAGGTCTCGGGAAAGGTCTTCCGGATCGGCCACCTAGGCTGGCTGAACGAAATCATGGTACTGCAAACGCTTGGCGGCGTCGAACTTGCAATGCGCGACGTGGGCATTCCGTTTGAGCCCGGCGCAGGCGTTGGCGCGGCCGTGCGTCACTTCGCCGATGACGCGGTCGCCTTCCGGACGGCGGCGGAATGAATGGTCGCGCGGCGGATGCGCCATTGGGCAAGTCTGCAGAGGAGCGCGGCAAGATGCGGATTGTCTTCCTCGACCGATCGACGATCGGGCCCTCGGTGAATGTGTCGAAGCCAGCCTTCGATCATGACTGGGTGGAATTCGACCGCACGGCGCCTGATGAGGTGATAGAGAGACTCGAGGGCGCGGACATCGCGGTGTCGAACAAGGTGCCGATCCGGCGCGATGCCATAGAGGCGTTGCCGAACCTCAAGATGATCTGCATTCCGGCGACAGGCCATGACGCGTTTGACATCGACGCCTGCCGCGAGCGGGGCATAGTCGTGTCGAACGTGCGCGGCTATGCGACGAACACGGTGCCGGAGCACACGTTTGCGCTGATCCTTGCGCTGCGGCGCAGCCTGGTCGGGTTTCGACAGGACGTGATCGACGGAGAGTGGCAAAGGGCGGCACAGTTCTGCTTCTTCAACCATCCGATCCGGGATCTGGCGGGATCGACGCTTGGCATCTTTGGAGAAGGCGTCTTGGGTCAAGGCGTGGCCAGGCTTGCGCAAGCCTTCGGGATGAAGCCGCTGTTCGCGGCGCATAAGGGCGTGGAGGGCTTGGGGCCACTCTATACGCCGTTTGACGAGGTCATCGAGGAGTCGGATGTTCTGACAATGCATGCGCCGCTGATGCCTGCGACCAGGAACATGATTTCGGACCGCGAATTCGGGATGATGAAGAAGAAGCCGTTGATCATCAACGCCTCCCGTGGGGGGCTGGTGGACGAGGCCGCATTGGTGCGCGCCCTCGATGCCGGCCGGATTTCGGGGATCGGGTTCGACGTTCTGACAAGTGAACCGCCGCCGCCCGACAACCCGCTTCTCTCGGTGCTTGACCGTCCCAACGTCGTCGTCACGCCGCATACGGCCTGGGCCAGCGATGAAGCGATGCAAACGCTCTGGGATCAGGTGGTGGATCACCTGGAGAACTTTCGGCGAGGAGAACCGTCGAACCGGGTGGCGTGACGGAAAAATTCGGACCGGACTGGCACCAGCGTTGATGCCGCTGATGAGGTGATCGAGTCGGGAGGCAGGCCATCTCCTCAGGTCATCGGTTGCCGAAACCGTGCAACGGTGATTCCAATTGGAGGATGAAGCAGGCAGATTCGGCTTCGCGACCTTGGTGTTCCCGCAAAGGGGCATTGATGCGCAGCCATCAACAGCCTCTTCCTAGCCCATTAGCGTCTCATAGAGTTTCGGCTCGCTCTGGCTGTGCATGGCTGTCTGTAAAGCGCTGCAATATAACAATTGCACGCCAGAGTGAATAGAAGTGAATGGTTTTTGTGCAGCAGGTGTGGAGCATACATTTAGATTCGCGGTTGCCCCCGTGGGAGCCTGATGTTTGCGTCCTCGACATCAGGCCCCCTCCTGCAATTGCATCCTGTAGGAGCATGCCATGATCAGGACCGAAGACCTTGTTCGAAAGGCGTTGCTCAAGATCAAGAGACGTCGCAAGGAGGACGTTGTCAATAGCGTCTTCAAGGTCATTCAGGATGATGAAGAGTTGCATCAGGAATACTTGGATATTTTGGCTGACGCTTACCCGTCGGGAATCAGGGCGTTCAATCAGAGCATCAGTCGCTATGTCAAGACAATCACTGGCGGTAAGTCATTGAACGAAGGCAACCCATGTCATGGGCACACACTCGCCAGAACATACACAAAGCTCCATTGGTAATCATTTGTTCAGACGGCAAGGCGCTTCTTGCGGGGAAGCAGGTTTTCCGGAAGCAGGTTGTTTCTGTTGATGGGCGGCAGGTAATTGTGCTGCTGATGGACGCAGCGCGGGGCGAGCATGGCAGCCGCCATCAAGATTGCGAGGACAGCCACTACCGCCTGCGCCACCTTGGATGGACGGCGCGTCTCTTGCGCCCGAACCCTTGCCCGCGTTGCCTTGACACGCTTCTTCGTGACCTTGGATCTCTGCCTGTTCCCTCGTGGGTCGTTCTTCTTCATCGTTGCCTCCTGGACGCAGTGATACGGCAATTGCCGTGACGCGGAAGGCAACATTGGCGTGATCGTGCGTGATCGCGTTGACTCCCCTGATCTTGGGGCGGGAACGCCTTGCTTCCATTGTCGTGGACGCGCCAGCCACATTGGTGGCAGGGAGGCAGCAAGACCCGGTCACAATGGCATTCCATCATCAAAGGCAAGTGCCACTGGACCAGGCACCCTTCGCCTCACCACACAACCGTTTGACTGGGTGTGTGGCTGCTGTCCGCCGCAAGTGCGGTATTTGAAGTCATGGAAATTTCAGATCGCTCAACCCTGTTTGCGAGTCTTGGCCTGCTAGTGCTTGTGAATGGACTTGCGATCCATGCTCTCTCGAGTGCAAAGGATGCATGCGACGTCTCTTCTGCGGCCAGCGCGACAATTGGCGGCCCCTTCGAGCTTGTGGACAGCGAGGGCGACCTGGTGACAGACATGGACGTGCTGACCCGTCCAGCGCTGATCTATTTCGGCTACACCTTTTGCCCTGATGTCTGTCCGTTTGACATGGCGAGGAACGCGATTGCCGTCGACCTGCTGGCGGAACAGGGGCACGAAGTCTCCCTCGTGTTCATTTCCGTTGACCCTGAGCGAGACACGCCTGAAATTCTGGGCCAGTATTCCGATGACATGTTTCCAAAGATGATGGCATTGACGGGAAGCATGGAGCAGGTCAAGGCGGCGGCGACGGCATATCATGTCTACTATGCCAAGGGCGTCGGGAGTGGCGACTTCTATCTCGTTGACCACTCCACCTTCACCTACCTGATGTTCCCTGGCAACAAGCCCATTGCGTATTTCAATCGCGACAAGTCAGCAGAGGACATTGCGAAGACGACAAAATGCCTGATCGAATCATGAATTCTTGACAGCAGATGAGAATGCTTCTTGTTGCCGCCGTTTATTTGATTGTCATTTGGGTAGCAATGTCTTGGCTCAGTGACCAAGCACGTCACGTTCCTGAAAGCGATGTTAGGATGCTCGGCAATCCGGCATGCAAGTCGCACAGCCGTCCGTTGTCAATTAACATCCCACATCCATATAGGTGATCCTATTCCCGCCTTCACCCGCCGATGGCGTCACGCATCTGGGTCGCCCAGTGAAGCCTTTCGAGATGTCTGCCAGACCCTCCACTTTCCGGTTTTTCGTGATTTCGGTGCCGAATCGCCCTCGCAGTGGCACTCTAGGCCGTGCATTCCTTGAACTCTTTGCAACCCTTGCAATTGGCGCACCTAACGCCGTAGTCACATCGAGACTCCTTGGTTTCCACCTCACGTCCATCGGTGTCGTCCATTGGCGTCCCTCCAGATTGCAAGAAGTACCTGCAACCCGCCTCGCCGGAGATCCACGCACCGTATCTTCCAGTGCAGACGGGATCAGCCCACCGCAGGAAGCAGACAATCTGAAAGGCCCGCTGCCGACTCGATGGGCGGAGGGGCGGCAGTTGGCCACACTAGGCCGCTCCCGGCAATGCGCTGAATGGTGGCGTCAATCCGTGCCGTGCCGAAAATCGTGCAGGCTGTGTCCCTAACGCGCCAGCGACAACCGAATTTCGGCACTGGCGACACGAAACGCCCATTGGACAACATATTTCCGGCTCACGCGACGTTCCGGCACTCCGTGAGGCCAGCCTGGACAATCTCGATAGAAGAATTCGGCACCAGCTACGAAACCACCGTCACGTCGTCCGACCCCGACGAGGCGCTGCGCACTCAGGCGCTCGGGCTTTCCGTTTGCGTGGTCCAGGACGACCACAATGCTTCCCACCACCTCGGTCTTGCTCTCGGCAAGATCGTGCACTGATCAAGTTCATTCCGCCTGTCAGGACAAGGGAAAAGAGGGAATCCCGTGATCTGCTCAATCAGGCGGCTCCGTACGGAGGTTGGCGGCCGGGCGCTGTTCGACATCTCGGCCGTTCATCTCCAAGGGCGGTTCTGCGCAATCTACGGTCCGTCCGGCGTAGGCAAATCGACCTTCCTGAAGGCACTTGCCAACGGTGAAGCCGACGCCGCTTAGGGCGCCGTCACTTTCTGCAAGCTCCTCAGCTTCAACAATGGAATCACGAACATTCGGTACATCCCGCAGCATCCTCTCCGGTTCAACTTCACCGTCAGGAGTGTCTTCGACAGGATGCTGGTCGCCAATCGCCAATGCGAAGGCTGTGCCAGCACGCTCGAGGAAGTTTGCAACGAGTTCGATCTCGCTCCGATCCCGAAATCACGCATGAACGACACATCCGGCGGGCAATTGCATCGTGTGCATCTCGCTGCGGGATTATCGTCAAACGCGGACCAGTTGTTGCTCGACGAACCGACCGCCGCCGCCGCTATGCCGAACGGCGCGCCCGAGGCGACAGCACGTCATGCCACAGCACGTCATGCCACAAGCCGTCGGGCGGGGCAGCCGAGTGCCAGGCCTGCCGAGATGCCGCGAGGAAGCGATGCGAATCGCGTTGCACCGCCGCCGGAGCGGTGCTTGAACAGTCGATGTCGCAGAGGGCCACGTCGCCGGTCCGGTCAAGTCCAAGGCCGCCCCGCAGATAGAATTCGTCCGCGCCTGCAACTCCTGCACACAACGACATCGAAACGAGAGCCGCAACAACCACAAGTCGGGAATACGCATTCAGGCGCCTGCGACAGATGGCCAAAGCCAGACGACGGCGGCATCCCGGAAGGGCACGCACCATTGCTGCGCGCACGATGCCTAGCATCCTGACTGGTTGCGGCCGCGCGATGTTGCCTCAACCCCGCGCGTTCACGTGGTTGGTTTCCATGCCCATTCAACTGAAACCGGGGACGGAGTGGCGGCAAGCACGTGCGTCATGGCCGTTGCCATGTACATTTGCTGGCAGTGTCAACATGGTTCACTGGAAGATACCGTGTCACATACGTGCATTCGCCCGAAACACCTGCAAATTTTCCGGTACCGCCCATGATCTGGGCTCGGCCCTCGCCGCCACCGCCTTCCGCTATGTCGCCATCCTTTCGAAGGGCAAGCAGATAGATCTCGTCACCCTCGCCGTCCGCAAACGTGCACGGGGACTCCAGGTCAACGACACCATCTCGGAACGTGCCCACGAACACGATGCACTTTGCGATGCTCGTCTCGCCTACGACAAAGGGCGGGCCGCTGCTCTCCAAGACCGTGCTGGTTCCGACGAGCGTCCCGCCAGTGATTGCACCCCCCGCATGATTGATCGTCGTGAAATCCTGGTCAAAGCTTTGCAGCATTCGAAAGCTGCCTGCATCCTGCGCATCGGCGGTAGCGGTCGCCTGCAAGGCAAGCAGCATCAACATCGCAAATGCGACCGCAGGTATGGCTCTCAATCCCGTCACGGCCGTTCCTTTCCTGCCCCAGGTTGTCACGCGCGTGTGCCTGCGGTGTCACTAGCAGTCCGCCGTTCCCATGTCGAGCGTGACCGCGACACTGCGAACGATTTGGCGATGGCGCGTTCGATCGGCATGGCATGCAGGTCTTCCCGATTTCGCCGCGACTTGCCATAGGATCTCGTCCAGAACATTGCGGACCTGCCTGGCGAGCCGAAGCCGCTTGCAGGGAGGCAGCGAAGGCAGGCGGGTCTCACTTCCCAACAGGACATTGGCAACTCCCACGAATCGCCGAATTGCCATATCCACGCCGACAACCGGGAGGGACGACCCATCCATTCGTCCATGCTGCATGGATGAACCCTTCGGATGCACCCAATCCGGGGTTGACGCTGCACAGCCTGTGTCCGACACCCTCGAACATGGGAGCCGCTCACCTGACCATCGACCTTGACGCAATTTGCGCAAACTGGCACGCACTTGATGCCCTGTCGGACAGCGAGGTGGAGACGGCTGCCGTCGTAAAGGCCGACGCATATGGCATCGGAGCGGCACAGGCCGCGACCGCGCTTGCAGAGGCGGGCGCGAGGAGCTTTTTCGTCGCCCTTGTCGAGGAAGGCGTCGCACTCCGCGACGTGCTCGGCGACACACCTGACATATTTGTCTTTTCCGGACATATGGAAGGAGAATCCGATGCATTGGTTTCGGCACGCTTGATCCCGTTGCTGAATGCGTCGGACCAGATGTCACGCCATGCCGAGAATGCGCCCTCCCATCCCTTTGGCGCTCAACTTGATACCGGCATGAATCGCCTGGGCTTTGAGCCTTCAGAATGGAACGACTGCAAGGGCGAGCTTCTGGAATCCGGGCCACTCCTCGTCATGAGCCACCTCGCTTGCGCTGATGAACCAGATCATCCAATGAACGTGCAGCAGCTTGTTGCATTCCGCGGGTTGACCGACGGAATTTCGCCCCGCCGCTCGCTGGCCGCGACCGGCGGGATTCTCCTCGGGCCGGAGTACCATTTCGACCTTACCCGGCCGGGAGTCGGGCTCTACGGCGGCCACCCGTTTGGCGAGGCCCGTCCAGCCATCCGTCTTGACGTGCCGGTGATCCAGACACGAACCGTTCTGCCCGGCGAATCTGTCGGCTATGGCAATGCCTGGACTGCAACCGCCCCGACCAAGGTCGCCACGATTTCCGCCGGATACGCAGACGGACTCTTGCGGGCGGCGGCGCCCGGAGCCGTGGTATTTTCCGGAGACACGCCCTGCCCGGTCATCGGACGCATATCGATGGACCTCATCACCGTTGACGTAACCGAACTGCGCAAGGTGCCGGAATCGTTGCAGGTCATTGGCCCTGAACTCTCGGTTGACGCATTCGCCGAAGCCGCCGGCACGATCGGATACGAGATTCTGACATCCCTTGGGGCACGCTACGAACGCGCATACTTGCCACAATGAATGTCCTGGCCATCATCGGGCGGGCAATGCTCGCAATGCTCGCTGCGATCGGCCGGGTCACGCTGTTCGCCGTCGATACCGTCAGCCATTTGGGACGCCCTCCCTACTATCCCCGCGAGTTCGGGCAGGCGCTGGTGCAGATCGGCTACTTCTCGCTTCCGGTGGTCGGGCTGACCACCATCTTCACGGGCGGCGCCTTGGCCCTCCAGATCTATGCCGGCGGTGCACGCTTCTCTGCCGAGGCCGTCGTGCCTCAGATCGTTGCGATCGGCATGGTGCGCGAACTGGGGCCGGTCCTCGTCGGCCTCATGATCGCCGCCCGCGTCACCTCCTCGATCGCAGCCGAAATCGCCACGATGAAGGTCACGGAGCAAATCGATGCCCTGATCACCCTCTCGACCAATCCGGCCAAGTACCTGACACTTCCCCGTGTCCTTGCCGCAACGGTCGTCATGCCGTTCCTGGTTGGCGTCGGCGACATCATCGGAATCATGGGCGGCTATCTCGTCGGCGTCGAGCGGCTGGGTTTCAACGCCGGAACGTACCTGAGAAACACCATTGACTTCCTGGAGCCGCTGGACGTCGTCTCGTCTCTCACCAAGGCCGCCGTCTTCGGATTCCTTGCCGCCCTGATGGGCTGCTATTTCGGCATGCGATCGGGCCGGGGCGCACAAGGCGTTGGGCGGGCAACCAAGAACGCGGTCGTTGCCGCAAGCGTGCTGATCCTCGCCGCCAACTTCGTGCTTACGGAACTGTTCTTTTCGGCATGATCGAACTTGTGGATGTACATAAGGCCTTTGGCGCGAACTCGGTCCTGACCGGAGTCAACCTGACCCTGCGGAAGGGCAGGAGCATGGTGATCATCGGCGGCTCGGGCACGGGCAAGTCGGTCCTCCTGAAATGCGTGCTGGGGCTTGTTCAGCCAGACAAGGGTGCGATCAGCGTGGACGGGACCGAAGTCACCAATCTCCGGCAGGGCACGCCGGAGCGCGACGCGTTCCTCGCCCGGTTCGGAATGCTCTTCCAGGGCAGCGCACTCTTCGATTCCCTTCCTGTCTGGCAAAACGTGGCGTTTCGGCTGCTGCGCGGGTCCCTCAAGAAACCACGTGCCGAAGCACACGAGATCGCGGTCGAAAAGCTCCGCAGAGTCGGGTTGTCGCCCGATGTGGCGGACCTGTTTCCGGCCGAGCTTTCGGGAGGCATGCAGAAGCGCGTAGGCCTTGCGCGCGCCATCGCCACCGAACCCGAGATCATCTTCTTCGACGAGCCCACGACTGGGCTCGACCCAATCATGGCGGGCGTCATCAACGACCTGATCCGGGGGATTGCAAGCGAGATGGGCTCGACTGCCATGACCATCACCCATGACATGTCGAGCGTCCGGGCAATCGCGGACGACGTCGCAATGCTCCATGACGGCACGATCCAGTGGGCGGGACCAGCCAGCGAAATGGACAGCAGCGGCGATCCATGCGTCGCGCAATTCATCGCCGGCAGCGCCGAGGGACCGATCGAGACGGTTCGTTGAAGCCCTTGCCGCCGTACGGGCCGGGGGTAGGACAGCATGGGAGGCGACCACCGGCAATCCGTGCAAATCCAAGGGAAATGCGCCTCGGTTCATCGCGCAAATTCACGTTTCAGATCCGGCGGGTATGGCGACATCCCGACGCGATACCTGCTTGTCTCGCCCCTTCGGCACAGGCAAGAAGGCACCATGACGAAGTCCATGCGCCTCTCCTGCGCGAATTGCGGCGCCGTGCATGCCAAGTGGTCCGGACGCTGCGACGAGTGCGGTGCCTGGAATTCGATTTCCGAGGATGCACCGCTGTCAACCGGACCCAGATCCAAGGGTCTTGGCTCCGTACGTGGCAACGTTGTCCCGCTCAGTGACCTCGCGAGCGAGGACGAGCCACTTCCACGCGACAATTCGGGCATGGTCGAACTTGACCGGGTTCTCGGCGGAGGGCTCGTTCCCGCGAGTGCCGTCCTGGTGGGCGGCGACCCCGGCATCGGCAAGTCTACGCTGCTTCTGCAGGCTGCAGCGGCCTATGCGCGAAAGGGACTGCGGGCGATCTACATCTCGGGGGAAGAGGCTTCGAGCCAGATCAGGCTGCGTGCCAAGCGCCTTGGACTGGCCGATGCTCCGGTGCAACTCGCCGTGGCAACCGATCTACGGAACATCCTGACGACCCTGGAAGAGGAGAAACCCTCGCTCGCCGTCATCGACTCGATCCAGACCGTTTGGCTGGACACGGTCGAAAGCGCGCCAGGCTCGGTCTCGCAGGTGCGCGCGGCGGCTCATGAGCTCACGTCCTTCGCCAAGCGCAAGGGCTTCAGCGTGGTGCTTGTGGGCCATGTCACCAAGGAAGGCCAGATCGCGGGTCCACGCGTCATCGAGCACATGGTCGACACGGTGCTTTACTTCGAAGGTGAACGCGGACACCAGTACAGGATCCTCCGCGCGGTCAAGAACAGGTTCGGGCCGGCTGACGAAATCGGCGTGTTCGAGATGACAGGCACCGGTCTGGCCGAAGTGGCGAATCCGTCCGCGCTGTTCCTTTCCGGTCGCGACGCGGGCAGCCCAGGCACGACGGTCTTTGCGGGCATCGAGGGCACTCGGCCCGTCCTGTGCGAGATCCAGGCACTGATCTCCCCTGCCCCGGCCGGAAGCGCCCGTCGCTCGGTGGTCGGCTGGGACGGCGGTCGGCTTGCCATGATCCTGGCGGTTCTTGAAGCGCGTTGCGGCATCCCGTTTGCAGGGCTTGACGTCTACCTCAACGTCGCCGGCGGCCTCCGGATCACCGAACCGGCCGCAGACCTCGCCGTCGCAGCCGCGCTGCTTTCCGCACGCGAAGACGTGCACCTGCCCTCGCAAACGGTCGTCTTTGGCGAAATTGGCCTGTCCGGCATGCTGAGACCGGTCGGCAAGACAGAAGCTCGCCTGAAAGAGGCGAAGAAGCTTGGATTCGAATCCGTGATTCTGCCTGATCGGAGCAAGACGGGCACGGCGACCGGCATGAAGGTTCAAATGATGCCCGACCTTGCCACTTTGGTTGGAGAAGTGTTTGGAGCAGGTTAGACATCCACGAGGGAGCGGCTAGGCAAGGGAATGGAAGGCTTCACAATCATCGACGGCGTCGTTGCGCTGGTCATCATCGTTTCCGCACTCCTCGCATATTATCGGGGGTTCGTTCGTGAGACGCTGTCGATCTGCGGCTGGATCCTGGCCGCCGTTCTGGCATATCTCCTCGCTCCAACTGTCGAACCGCTGGTCAAGGAAATCCCCGTCGTCCGAAACGTGCTGGGCAATTCCTGTGAACTCGCCCTGATTTTCGCCTTTGCTGTGGTCTTTGCAGCGTCCCTGATCGTCACGTCGATTTTTTCGCCGCTGTTTGCAGGAGCGGTCCAGCGCTCGGCGGTTGGAGGCGTCGATCAGGGCGTCGGCTTCCTGTTCGGCGTCCTGCGTGGTGCAATCCTGGTTGCCGTCGCCCTTGTCATCTATCAGCGAGTCATCGTGTCGGAACCGATGCCCGTCGTGGATGACAGCCGCTCGGTGGCGGTCTTCGCCGAGGTCACTGACGCGATAGACGAGCAAGTGTCCGCAAACGCGATGGGCTGGATTACGCAACAATACGACCAACTGATCGACAATTGCTCAAGAGCCGGCACCGACGTGTGAATCCGCACTATCTGAGAGGCTGGTCAGCATGTCCGTTGTCGCGTGGCTTTTCGTGGGAACAAGAGAGGCGTACCCGGGAAATCGAACCGACTGAGTCCTGGCGGAACGGAGGGTCGTACGGGCAAGGGGTGCCGCATGGCGACAAGCGGTCCCGCACTGCAAACAAAATGGCTGCGTGACACATCCGCCGCAAGACGCTAATAGAAGGTCGCGCTGCTGCCAATTCGAGACGGGCATGTCCGAACCCATTCTGCCTCGACCACAGACGACCCATCCCTTTGACGACGACAAGCTTCGTGAAGAATGCGGCGTGTTTGGCGTCAATGGCGTCACGGACGCTGCAAGCTTCGTGGCGCTCGGGCTGCATGCCCTGCAGCACCGTGGGCAGGAAGCCGGGGGCATCGTCTCCTACGAACCCGGCGAAGGCTTCCACTCCGCACGTCGCACGGGCCTCGTGCGCGACACGTTCACCAATCAGTCCGTGATGGACACGCTTCGCGGGGAATTGGCAATTGGTCACGTGCGATATTCGACCGCCGGCTCCAAGGGGCCTGCCGAAATCAGGGATGTCCAACCGTTCTTCGGAGAGTTCTCCATGGGCGGAGCGGCGATCTCTCATAACGGCAACATCACGAATGCCGATGCTTTGCGCCGCGAGCTCATCGAGCACGGCTCGATATTCCAGTCGGGCTCGGACAGCGAGTGCATCATTCACTTGATGGCCAGGTCGCTTCAAAAGTCAGTGCCCGAACGGATGAAGGATGCCTTGAGGCGGGTCGAAGGCGCCTTTTCGGTGGTGGCCATGACTCGCACCAAGCTGATCGGTGTCCGCGACCCCTTGGGCGTTCGCCCTTTGGTATTGGGCCGTGTCGGCGGCGGAGGCTGGGCGCTGGCTTCCGAATCCTGTGCCCTGGACATCATCGGCGCTGAATTCGTGCGCGAGATCGAGCCGGGCGAAATGGTTGTCATCGAAGAGAACGACGTTGCCAGCCACATGCCGTTCGAGCGACGCAAGTCCCGCTTCTGCATTTTCGAGCATGTCTATTTCTCGCGCCCTGACAGCCAGTTGAACGGACGTTCGGTCTACGAGACCAGGTCCGCGATCGGCGAGGAACTGGCAAAGGAAGCGCCGGTCGATGCCGATCTGGTTTCCCCGGTGCCGGACAGCGGAACGCCCGCGGCGATCGGCTACAGCCGGGAAAGCGGCATTCCCTACGCCATGGGAATCATCCGCAACCAGTACATGGGCCGGACCTTCATCGAACCGACCGAGCAGATTCGAAACATGGGCGTGCGCCTGAAACTCAACGTCAACCGTGCGCTCGTCGCCGGGAAACGGGTCGTGCTGGTGGACGACAGCGTCGTGCGCGGCACCACCTCGCTCAAGATCAAGGAAATGATCCTGGACGCCGGCGCAAGGGAGGTTCACTTCCGAATCGCCTCGCCGCCGACGGCATGGCCCTGCTTTTACGGCGTGGACACGCCCAATCGGGAGAACCTTCTCGCCGCGACCATGAGCGAAGCGGAGATGTGCGGTCACCTGGGCGTCACGTCGCTCAAGTTCATTTCACTTGACGGGCTATATCGAGCTGTTGGCGAGGCCGAAGGACGAAACCCTGAAAGCCCGCAATACTGCGATGCCTGCTTTTCGGGCGAATATCCCGTTGCACCGTCCGACCAGATCGAGAAGGGTTTCGCGCTCAAGGCTGCCGAATGAACTTCGAGGTGCGCTGCAGGTCAGCCTTGGAAGCCTGACTGGTTCCTGGCGTTGGTTGGCACCACGCCGTGCACGATGCCATCCGATTTCAAGACCTTCGGATATCTCAGTCCGCTTGTGCTGCAAGAGCGAGGCTGACTGTAGTGTCCCCCCGGCAAGATTCACATCGCCATCGTCCTTGAGCCAAAGCTGCACGGTCACGGCCTTCCACCTCGCCGTGCCGGGTTCCGGCGCTCGGGTATCCGAGCCCGAACAGGTTCGAGAAGGTCAACACCCCGGATGGGTCAAAAAATGCAGGCTGTACCGTCCAGTCGACGGGGCGCACTCCACGGCATCGACGATGTCAACGGGTTGGGTGCAACAATGTCTGAACTCAAGAACAGAACGACCGAAGAGTGAAATCCCTGGAAACTGACGCTTATGCCAAGCGCAGAGAACAGTCGGCAAGAGCGCGTCTTTCGAAGAGTTGCACAGCCTCGGCTTGATCGCGATCAGCACCGAACCGGCATTCCCTACGGTCACGACAAGTCCGCGCTGACCATGATTGCCCAGTTGGATTCTCACGCGACGCTCATCCCTGACTGCCCAACATCGGCCCTGGTTCCAAGAAAACCCGATCGCCGCCAAATCGTGCTTGCCGCAAAGTCCTGTCAGGGAAGGACAATCGGCCAAGCTACCGTTCAGTCCTCTTCATGAATGGCCAGGCAACTGACATGATGGCCAGATGACAGGGGCAACAGTCGCGGTGCCCGCGACCGGCATTCTTCCATCGCGATGGGGCATCTTGGATGGAAGCGACAGCCTGAAGGTGGCGAAAACGGCGAGGGCAACTCCCCTGCGAGCATGTGTTCCTCGGACAAGGGCCTGTCCAGCGTGGGAACCTCGTTCAGCAGAGCCCGAGTATAGGGGTGCATGGGATTCGCCAGGAGGTCAGCGGTAGCGGCAAGTTCCACGATCCGCCCCAGATACATCACCGCGATTCGGTCCGAGACATGCTCGACCACGCTGATGTCGTGGCTGATGAACAGATACGACAGGTTCAAGCTGTCCCTCAGATCAAGAAACAGGTTTATGATCTGGGCCTGAACGGACACGTCCAGAGAGGCCACGGGTTCGTCACACACTACGACGCCCGGATTGACAGCCAGCGCGCGCGCAATGCAAATCCGTTGACGTTGCCCCCCGGAAAACTGATGCGGATAGCGATCCAGCGAATCTTCTTGCAGACCGACGCGGTCAAGCGCCTCGACCGCGAAGGCGCGTGCCTCGGACCTTTGGATCAACTCGTGGGCAATGGGAGCTTCGGTGATCGCATCAACAATGCGCTGGCGTGGGTCCAGTGCGGCGGCGGGATCCTGAAAGATCATCTGAACGCCCAGACCCGTGCGTGTCTTCTCCTTGGTCTTGTCCGCCATGGGTTCGCCGTTGAACAGGACATCACCGGAATCGGGCGGCAGAATGCCCGCCACAAGACGCCCGAGCGTGGATTTCCCGCAGCCGGATTCGCCCACAAGCCCCAGCACTTCGCCTTGCTCTATCGTCAGATCAACACCATCCACGGCCTGCAACACATGGGCGGTCGGTTTTGACCCAAATGCGATCGCGACCCGATCCGCCAGGTCTGGCGTCCTGCCAAAACTGCGCCGGACAGATATGAGTTCAATTGCGTTCGGCAAGGGCAGCCCCAACATGTAGCGGAAAGACGCAGCGAACGCCATGGCCGGGTGATATGAAGGACAGGTCCGGCGGCACTTCGCAGGCCTCGGTGGCGCGGGTGCAGCGCGGCGCGAAGGAGCAGCCCTTTGGCATGTTCGAAAGTTGCGGCAGACCGCCGGGAATGGAAACCAGGCGTTGTCCGCGAGGAGAGTTCGCAGGCATGCTGGCCATCAACCCTGCAGTGTAGGGATGGGACGGTGACTTCAACAGTTCCATCGTTGCCCCCTGCTCCACGATGCGGCCCGCGTACATCACGGCCACGCGGTGGGCGATCTGAGCCACAACGCCCAGGTCATGAGAGATCCAGATCAACGCTGAGCCCGAATCGCGGCAGAGCCGCCGCATGTCACGCAGGATTTGCGACTGCACGGTAACGTCCAGCGCCGTCGTCGGTTCGTCCGCGATGATCAGGTCCGGCTCGTTCAGCAGCGCGATGGCAATGACCACACGCTGCCGCATCCCGCCGGAAAGCTGGTGTGGATAGGCCGCCAACCGTTCATCGGGGCTGTTGATCCCGACACGCACCATCGCCTCGCGAACGATCTGCCATGCGGCGCCGGAGGAGATGTCTCGATGGGCCTGGATTGCCTCAATCATCTGTGTGCCAATGCGCTGCACCGGGTTCAGGCTCGTCGTCGGATCCTGAAAGATCATCGCGATCCTGTTGCCGCGAAGGCCTTGCCACTGCGCCTCGGAAAAGGCGGTTACATCAGTGCCATCGAACGCAATGCGCCCCGCTGTGACACGGCCCGGTCTGTCCACCAAACCCATGATGGACAGGCCAAGAACGGTCTTGCCGGAGCCGGATTCCCCAACGATGCCGAGCACGTCGCCGCGCGCGATTTCAAGATCGACGCCATTCACGGCCGCCAGCGGCCCGTCAGGGGTGGAAAACTCGGTCCGCAGCCCTTGAATGGACAAGAGGCCTGTCCGTGTCATCTCGAAAGCCTTGGATTGACCATTGCGCGCAGCTGGTCACCCAAGACGTTGATCGCGGCAACCGTCGCAAGCAGCATGACACCCGGAAAGAAGGTGATCCAATAGGCACCCGACAGGATGTAGTCGAAGCCATTTGCAATCAGCGAACCGAGCGATGGTTCGGTGATGGGCACTCCCACACCGAGAAAGCTGAGCGTAGCCTCGATCGAGATGGAGTGCGCCGTTTGCAAGGTCGCCAACACGATCAGCGACGAGACGCTGTTGGGCAGGAGGTGCTTCCAGATGATTCGGGCGTTGCTGAGCTCCAAGCAGATGGCCGCCTCGAAATACTCTTTGCGTCGTTCGACCATGGCGGCGGCACGTACCGTACGCGCATAAAGTGCCCATTGCACGATGGCGAGCGCAATGATGACCTTGTCAACCCCCTTGCCCAGCAACGCCAACAGCACGAGAGCGACCAGAATGGCCGGAAACGACAGCTGAATGTCGACAATCCGCATCAGGAACGCGTCAATCCGTCCGCCGTAGAAGGCAGCGGTCAGTCCAACCGCGAGCCCGACAACCAGCGCGATGAGGGCGCTGCTGATTGCCACGGTCAGGCTGGTGCGGAGTCCAAAGATGATGGCGCTCAGAACATCTCGACCTGCTCCGTCCGTGCCCAGCCAGGCGATCGTTCCGTCTAGCATCTCTTCGCCTGGCGCAAGACGTCCGTCCAGTACACTGACGGTTGCTAGGTCATAAGGGTCAGTGGGCGCGATGAGGGGGGCAAAAGTCGCCGAGGCGGCAATGAGCAAGAGCAGAATGCCCGAGATCAGCGTCGTGGGGCGCGACAGGTCCGACCGCACAAACTTGGAAAGCAGCCCCGTTTCCGGTCTTCCGGCGGATACGGCCTTGGCCTCGCTCATGTCTCGTCACCTTGCAGGCGCACGCGCGGATCAAGCAGTGCGTATATGATATCCACGACCAGATTCAGCACCAAGAACAAGGTCACGACGAACAGAAGGTAGGCCACCACGATCGGGCGGTCGAGATTGACAATGGCGTCGATGACAAGCTTGCCCAGACCAGGCCAGGCAAAGATGGATTCCGTCACCGTTGCAAAGGCGATCAGAGTGCCGAATTCGATCCCCAGCACGGTGACAATCGGAATAAGGATATTGGGCATCAGGTGAGCGAGCACAATGCGTCTTGGCGCCAGGCCTTTGGCGCGAGCGAACCTGATGAAGTCAAGGGCCATGACCTCGACTGTCCCGGCGCGCGCCAGCCGGATGACCATGGCGATCTTGAAGAGAGCGAGATTGGTGGCGGGCAAGACGAGATGGCGCAAACCGTCCAGCGTAAAGGCACTGCTCTCGATGCCCAGGAAACGCGAAGTCTCGCCTCGGCCAGACACCGGCAGCCAGCCGAGCACGACCGAAAAGACAATGATCATCATCAGGCCCAACCAGAAGGTCGGGATCGATATTCCGAGCACCGAGCCACCCATGATGATGCGTGTGCCCCATCCATCGGGCCGCAGGCCCGCGTAGACTCCAAGGGGCAGGCCCACGGTCACGGATATGACCAGTGCGCTGGTCGCAAGTTCAAGCGTAGCCGGAAAACGCTCGGCCATGAGCGCGAGTGCCGGTCGTCCGAAGATAAAGGACTTGCCCAGATCCCCCGAGATCGCACCCAGCAGGAACTTCCAGTATTGTACGTGGACCGGCTGATCGAGCCCGAAGTCCCGTCGCACACGATCGATTTCCTCCGGCAGGCTTTCCGGATTGACGAGCATGTCGACGGGATCACCCACCAGATTGATCATGGAGAACACCACCAAAGACATGACGAACAGGACGACCACGCTTTGCATGACGCGTCTCAGGACAAAGGCCAGCATCGGGGTTCCCTTCGCAGGCTGGCCCGCCGCGGACATGCGGCGGGCCAGCCCCTCGTTCATTCTTGCGGACGGATCTTGTGGATGAAGGTGCTGTCCAGGGCACCGTGTTCGTAGGCGATGCCGTCGCGTGCAGCCCAGGTCGCGATCTCATGATGGATCGGAACCAACGCGTATTCCCGCATCGCGATTTCGGTCGCCTGAATGAAGGCCCTTTCGCCCATGGCGATGTCCATCGACGATCGCCCATCTTCGATCAGCTTGTCGACTTCCGGGTTGCTGTAACCGTTGCGGTTGCCCGGCCCATATCCGCGCTCTCGCTGCTTGGTGTGAATGAAGATCCGCAGCGGGTGCGAAGGCTCACCCGAGCCATTTGCATAACCGGACATGGCAGCGGTGAACTCAGGCGTGTCACCCGGCCCTCCGCGCGAGAAGCGCCTGAAGAAGACCGAGGCGGGCATGGTCTCGACGTCGGTGTCGATACCGATGCGCGACAGCATCTGCGCGATCGCTTCGAGAATCCGCGTGTCGTTGGAATAGCGACCGGCTGGCCCATGGATGGTGAGCTTGAACCCGTCGCCATAGCCTGCTTCGGCCAGCAATTCCCTTGCACGGTCCGGATCATGGGCATCCGGTTCGAGATTGGCGGAGTAGCCAATGTAACCCTCGGGCGAAAACTGGCCCGCAGGTGCGGACAGCCCGTCCATCACGCGATCCGCAATGGCCTGGCGATTGATCGCCAGAGACACGGCTTCGCGCGCGCGAACGTCCCGAAACGGCGAGGCAATCGGATTGCCTTCATGATCGGTGGCATAGGGCTTGATCGGATCATCGGTCATGTGCAACGTCATGTAGAGCAGACGGTTGGACACCGACTTGAAGACCGACAGCCCATCGCGGCTTTCCAAAGTTGGCAAGTCAGCGGGTGCGACCCTCTCGATGAAATCCACGTCACCGGCGATGAGCGCGGCTGCCCTGGTTGTGCCGTCGCCAATGGGTCGAATGACGACATTGTCCCAATCCACTGCCGCCCCCCAATAGCCGTCATTGCGCGACAATTCGATCACGTCGCCGGGCAGCCATTTGGTGAAGGTGAACGGGCCCGTCCCGTAGGAGGCGACGCCGGTGTTGAAGTCCTCAGTCGTGGCGTCGACGAACGCCGAGTCGATGATCGAAATCCGCGACATGTCGTTCGGCGTGAAGGGGTAAGGCTTCTCGGTCGAGACACGCAGGGTCAGGTCATTGACAGCTTCAAAGGTCTTGCCCTTGATGAAAGTGGCGAAACTGGACGGGCTGTTGGGCACATTCGCCGCGCGCTGCATTGTGGCGATCACATCTTCTGCGGTGAATGCCGCGCCATTGTGAAAGGTCACACCGGCGCGCAGCTTGAACTCCCAGGTGCGCTCGTCGACCGGTTCCCAGGACGCGGCAAGCCCGGGGACGAGGTTTTGGTTCACATCCTGCAGGACCAGCGCATCATAGACCTGCGTCGCCATCGAGTTGTTGATGGTCAGATTCTGATAATGCGGGTCCATGGATGTGGGTTCGGCGGCCAGGGCCACTGTCAGGTCGCTTGCCGACACTGGTCCAGCCAAAATCCCGAGACTCGTCGCCGCAGCGGTCAGCAGAGCCTCCGGGCCAAAGATGAACTTTCTCATTTCTTTCTCCCTTTCATCGGTTTTCGGTCGTTTCCTTGGTGATGACGGCCCGGATTCACCGCCGGGCTCTTGTCGCGAATTCCTTGATCTGCTCGTTGAAGAAGTCCGGGTATTCCGCGTATGAGGCGTGACCCGCCTTGGGGCATTCGACATGCTGTGCCTTCGGAAAGGCGGCGACCAGCAGCGCGTGCATTTCAGGCGAGATCACGGTGTCTTCGCCACCAGACAAGATCAGTACGGGAACGTTCACGTCATGGCTGATCTTCGTGTTGTCGGTTTCCTGACACATGCGGCCGCCATCGCGGATTCCTTCGATTCGCGCGCCTGCTGCAATTTCGGCCAGGAACCGAATGACGGCTTGGGATGTTCCTTCGGGCGCGCTGCGCCTGGCACGTTCCAGACCGTAGGCTGCATTGACTCCCTCGGACCGGATGCGGTCGACTCTCGTCCCGTACCGCGCCATCAGCGGTTCCCCTTTGGGGCGGCCAAAGCCCAAATGCGTCGAAGACAGCACCAGGCCCGCGGCTGAGGTGTCTCGATCAGCCGCCAGCTGCGCGGCAACCACGCCTCCCATCGAATGGCCGACCAGGATTGCGTCGTTGACCTCCAGCGCTGTCAACAGGGCCTTGGCCGCCTCAACATAGTCTTCGATGCCGTCTCCGAATGCATCGGACGCCCCAAAGCCTGGCGCATCCCAGGCGACAACGCGGAATGAAGTCCCCAGCGCCCGAAACAGGTAGGCCCAGCTCTGACTGCTGCCATTCATGCCATGTAGCAGGAAGAGAGCGTGTCCTGCACCCGTTTCACGATACGCAAGGCGGCCGCCCTTGTGGGACATGAACTGCAACACAGGCGTATCCAACATTCGCGTGACGCCCTCTGGGCAAGGAACTCATCAGACGGCGCCATGGCGTGGCAGAGATGCTCCGGCACCCGCTGTTGCTCAATTGCAGCACAGAGAGTGACAACAAAAAAGCCTAAAACATTTTACATATCTTTGCCTGGTGGCTGAGCCTCAAGCTCGCGCATCGACATCAGCGCCTGGGCGAGCTTCAGCACTCGGGAGAACTCGGGGTTTGCGAGAAGCGCGTTGCAATAGTTGCGCCAGGCCTCCAGCATCGGCTCGGTCGGGCGAAAATCGCGGCGACGGCGGTCGCCCGTGACTGACAGCTCTTCCAGATAGCCGAGTTCCAAGGCTTCATGCACCGTGGAAGTAACGGTTGGACGACTAAATTCAGAGACTTCCACAAGCTCCGAGATGGTGAAGCTGCCCTTGATGAAGTAGAAGTTCATCATGTACCGACGCAGTTCGAACGCGGTGAAGCTGGTGTTGAAGAAACGGCGCACCTGGCCAGGTCCATGCTCGCGTCGGTAAACATGGCGCGAACTTTCAAAGGAGGCCTGCGCAAAGCAGAATCGTTGAAACAGTGTCCCGGATTCACGCATGGTCTATCCCACCGCATTATGGCAAATTTCTTAAACGATCCTCTTGCAAATTTCTGCGTCAAGGCTCGCATGTGCACGGCTTGCCCATGCCAGAATTTGTCAATGTTCGCCAAGTTTCAAGGACAATGCCGTGGTTTTTTCCCGGTCCGGCGACGCGGAAACCCGCCAGACCCCCGCGAACCGGTAAGTTTCGCGCATGGAAAAGCTGCGCCCCTGCACGGCAGGGACGCGGTCAGCGCATGGGTGACTGCCGCCAGGCCGCGATGCGGCTTCGGAAGGCAAAACCTTGCGTGAACCCAGTCGATCGGCATGCACGGTCACCGTGATGGGTCCATGAAACGGATTGACCCCGCGTCCCTGCCCCGCCATTGAGTGGCGCAAATCGGAGCAGACATGGCATCCCCGGCGCCGTTCGCAGCTTATGAATTCCTGATCGCCTGGCGGTACCTTCGCGCAAAGCGGGCCGAAGGCGGGGTCAGCGTCATGACCTGGATCAGCCTGATCGGGATCACGCTGGCCGTCGCGGCGCTCATCATCACGCTTGCCGTGCGTTCGGGCTTTCGCGACGAATTCGTCTCGACCATTCTTGGCGCGAATGCCCACGTCACCGTCTATTCCAGAAGCTACGTGACCGAGAGCGGCAACATCACGGACGTGATACCGGACTACGCGGACTGGGCCGAGCGGCTTCGCGAGGTCGAGGGCGTCACCCGCGTGGCACCACTGGTCAGGGGCCAGGTAATGGCGGTGCATCGCGGCAAGACCAGCGGCATGGACGTCTTTGGCATCGCCGGACAGGACCTTGAGCAGATCCCGCGCATTGCAGATCCAGATGGGACTGTGGGCAGGATCGAGGAATTTGACCGGGGCATCGCGATCGGGCGGGAGGCGGCGCGATCGCTCGGCGTTACCGTCGGAGACGTCCTTCGCTTCATCAACCCGGAAGGCGTGAAGGGTCCCTTCGGCACAAGCCCGCGAGTGAACGAATACGAAGTCGTCTACATCTTCAGTTCCGGGCGCTACGACATCGACCGAACCCGCGCCTACCTGCCGTTCGCAGAGGCACAGTCCTACTTCAATCGGGAGGGTGTGGCGGACGAACTGGAGGTGAACGTCGTCGAGCCGGAATCCATCGACGCCGTTGCACCCCTGCTTCGGGAGGCCGGGGGCGAGCGGGCCCGGGTCTGGACATGGAAGGACTCGGCCGGCGGCTTCCTCAGGGCGCTCGAGGTCGAGGACACCGTGATGTTCGTGCTGATGAGCGTCCTTGTCCTCATCGCGTCCATGAACATCATCAGCGGACTGGTCATGCTCGTCAAGAACAAGGGCCGGGACATAGGAATCCTTCGGACCATCGGACTCACCCAAGGCGCCGTCATGAGGGTGTTCTTCCTGACTGGCGCGCTCATCGGCACGCTCGGGACGCTATTCGGCGTGATTCTCGGCTGTCTGTTCGCAATCTATTTCGACCCGATCCTCGCCTTCGTGAACGGGGTCACGGGCGGCGAGGTCTGGGAAGCCTCGGTGCGCGGCATCTACCGTCTGCCGGCAAAGCTCGAACTGAGCGACGTTCTCGCCGCCGTCGGGCTCTCGCTGGCGCTCTCATGGGGCATCACGCTCTTTCCCGCCCGGCGTGCCGCCCGAATGAACCCGGTCGAGGCTCTCCGCTATGAGTGACGTGCTGACGCTGCGGGGCGTCAAGAAGACGTACAATGCCGGCAAGCCGAATGCGCTGACCGTGCTCGACGGCACCGACCTGTCCCTGGCGGCCGGCGAGGTTGTGGCCCTTGTTGCGCCCTCCGGCGCAGGCAAGTCGACGCTGCTGCATGTTGCCGGACTTCTCGATTCCTGCGACGCTGGCACAGTTTCCGTTGACGGCGCCGACATGACGCGAGCAGGCGAGACCGCGCGCACTGCTGCAAGGCGGCAGGATATCGGATTTGTCTACCAGTTTCATCATCTCCTGCCCGAATTCTCGGCACTTGAAAACGTCGTCCTGCCGCAGCTCGCAAATGCAGTGCCAGCGTCGGACGCAAAGGCGCACGCCGAAGAGCTGCTCACGCGCGTAGGCTTGGGCGAACGTGTCGGGCACCGACCGGCCGCGCTGTCAGGTGGCGAGCAGCAGCGGGTCGCATTTTGTCGTGCCTTGGCAAACGGACCAAGAGTGCTGCTGGCCGACGAGCCCACGGGCAACCTGGATCCAGCAACTTCGCAAGACGTGTTCGCGGCACTCATGGAACTGGTAAGGGCAACTGGCCTGGCGGCCGTCATCGCGACGCACAACCGTGAGCTTGCATCGATCATGGACCGGATCGTGCGACTGGAAAACGGGAAGCTCCGCTGATCCGCAATCCCCAGGGTCACGACTGGCGAGCGGTCTCGGGTCAGGCGCGCTCACGCACCTTTCCCGCCGTCAAACGTCCAGCTCTTCCACAAACCGTGCGTTCTCCTGGATGTACTGGAACCGCAACTCCGGCTTCTTCCCCATCAGGCGCTCGACCAGGTCACCTGTCTCTCCGGGCTCGTCCTCGTCGGTCGTGACCCGGATCAGCGTTCGCGATGCCGGATCCATAGTGGTCTCCTTGAGGTCCTTGGCGTCCATTTCGCCCAAACCCTTGAACCGCTGGACGTCAATCTTGCCCTTTCCGCCCAGCCCCTCGGCAAGAACACGCTCCTTTTCGGCATCGCTGGCCACATAGGCGCGATTGGCGCCTTGGGTCAGCCGGTACAGCGGAGGACAGGCAAGATAGAGATGCCCCTTGTCCACCAACGGCCGCATCTGGGTGTAGAAGAATGTCATTAGCAGCGATGAGATGTGGGCTCCGTCCACGTCGGCGTCAGTCATGATGATGACCTTGTCGTAGCGCAGGTCATCGACATCGAAGCGGGCACCCATGCTGCACCCCAGGGCTTCGCAGAGGTCCCTGATCTCCTGGTTCTGCATGAGCTTTGCCGACGCCGCACCGAGCACGTTCAGGACCTTGCCGCGGAGGGGCAGCAGCGCCTGGAAATCCCGGTTGCGGGCGGCCTTGGCGGAACCGCCTGCGGAATCGCCCTCAACGAGGAATATCTCCGTTCCGTCGCGGGACTTGGCCGTGCAATCGGTCAGCTTTCCCGGGAGGCGGAGCTTCCTGGTCGCGCTCTTGCGTGCCGTTTCCTTTTCCTGCCGACGACGCATCCGCTCCTCGGCCCGCAGGACAAGGAAGTCCAGAATGGCCCCTGCGGATTTGGTGTCGGCGGCCAGCCAGTTGTCGAAATGGTCGCGAACCGCGCCCTCGACCATTTTCGCCGCACTTTCCGTGGAAAGCCTGTCCTTCGTCTGTCCGACAAACTGCGGTTCGCGGATGAAGATGGAGACCAACGCCACCCCGCCGGTTGTCAGGTCCTCCCGTGCAATCTGCGAAGACTTGCGGTTGCCCACCAGTTCGCCATAGGCGCGAATCCCCTTGAGGGCTGCGGCCCAGAAGCCCGTCTCGTGCGTGCCGCCTTCAGGCGTTGGAACGGTGTTGCAATAGCTCTGGATGAACCCGTCTCTGGCCGCCGTCCAGTTGATCGCCCATTCGACCTTGCCAGGCACCCCGAACTTCTCCTTGAAGTCGACCTGACCGGCAAACGGCTGCTCTGCATAGGTCGTGTCGCCGTTCAGGCTTTCGGTCAGAAAGTCCGAAAGCCCGCCCGGAAAGCGAAACGTGGCTTCAGGGGGGATGCCATCTGCATCAAGCGCGCATTTCCAGCGGATTTCGACGCCACTGAAGAGATAGGCCTTGGAGCGAGCCATCTTGAAGAGGCGCGCCGGCGAAAGCTTCAGCGAACCGAATATCTCGGGATCGGGGTGAAAGGTGACGGCGGTGCCGCGCCGGTTGGAGGCGGCGCCCACGTTCTCGACGCCAGAGAGCGGAATGCCGCGCGAGAACTCCTGTGCATAGACCTGCCTGTCACGCGCAACCTCGACGCGAAGCTGGTCGGAAAGCGCATTCACGACCGAGATGCCGACTCCGTGCAGGCCACCCGACGTCTCGTAGGCCTTTCCGGAGAACTTTCCGCCCGAGTGCAGTTCGCAAAGAATTATTTCAAGCGCGGAGCGGTCCGGGAACTTCGGGTGTGGTTCAACCGGAATGCCGCGCCCGTTGTCCCGAATCGTGACCGAGTGGTCGTCATGAAAATCGACCTCGATGCGGCTTGCATGGCCTGCGACGGCCTCGTCCATCGCATTGTCAAGGACTTCGGCAACCAGGTGGTGAAGCGCACGCTCGTCGGTGCCGCCAATGTACATCCCCGGGCGCTTACGCACCGCTTCGAGGCCCTCAAGGACCTCGATCGAAGCTGCGTCATAGGTATCTGCTACGGTCGCTGCGAGAAGATCGTCGGCCATGTCCTGCTCTTGTTTTCTGAAAGATAGCCGCCTTCGCGTGACTGGGCAATGGGTCCGGTCGGCCTGCCAGGGCTTTCCCACGCTTGATTTCGTTTGATTCTGCTTGACGTGGGGCATGCATGCGTTGCACGCGCGCGTGCGCGTTTCGGCGGGGCCGGCAGTTTCCTCTGACGTGTCCGCGCTGGATGCGCGACGCTCCCGGCCTGTCGATTCGCAAGCGCATGGAATCCTGCCCGGTCCTTCGCGAGGCTCCCGAGGGCTTCTCGCTGTCCGAGGTCGAGGTCCGCCTGGCGACG
>JAPPCV010000037.1 GCA_028824715.1 Boseongicola sp.
CCTGCGGCCATTCCCTTTATGATGAAGCGTTCAAGAACCACGCCGATGATGATCAGCGGCACGATCGCGGCGGTCGAGAGCGCTGCCATTGCCCACCAGTTTATGCCTTGGCTACCGGTTTGGCTTGCCACCATCACCGGCAGTGTCTTGGCGTCGGTAGATGTCAGCAGTGCGGCAAAGAAGTACTCGTTCCAGGTCAGGACGAGAGACAGGATGAATGCCGCGACCATGCCGGGAAGCGCGATCGGCATGACTATTGTCAGGAACGCCTGCCAGATCGAGAGGCCGTCCACGAGCGCGGCCTCTTCAAGTTCCACCGGGATTGACTGGAACTGGTCGCGCATGATCCAGATGACGATCGGAAGTACCGTCAATGTGTACAAGAGGATCAGGCCTATCCGTGTATCGAGCAGGTCGAGCGAACGATAGAGCACCAGAAAGGGCAGGGCGAGCACAACCGGAGGCAGGATCAATTGGCTGAGGAAAAAGAACGAGATGTCCGGATTCCGCATGAAGCCGAACTTGTATCGAAACCGGCTGAGACCGTAGGCGGCGAGCGAGCCGAGGACAACCGCCAGAACCGAGGCCGAAACACTGGTGATTGCGGAGTTAGTGAAGCGTTTGAGAAACTCCTCGCGCACGGTGGACTCCTCTCCGACCAGTCGCGGCGAAAGGCCGAGGCTGTCCCAGCCCTTCCAGGCCGGCCAAAAGTCGACAAAGGGAATCATGTGCCCTTGCATGACGTTCGGAGCCAGCTTGAAACTCGTGGTGACGGTCCAGTAGATCGGAAACAGGCAGACGACTGTCCAGAAGACCAGGATGCCATAGACCGCCAAACGTCCCGCATACCACTTGGCCTTGTGCGAAAGGTCGCTGGAATGGTCGTGAAAGATCTGCTCGGCCATCTCAGTACCTCGGGTTCATCCAGCGGTCGACCGCCTTCATGAAGACGGTGATGGCTACGACAATCAGCACGAGGTAGACGATCGCAAGCAGCGTTCCGTAGCCGACGTTGGAGCGATCTCTGTACTCGCGGAAGATGAAGCTCGTCACGCTGTCC
This sequence comes from Boseongicola sp., assembly GCA_028824715.1. Taxonomy (GTDB): domain Bacteria; phylum Pseudomonadota; class Alphaproteobacteria; order Rhodobacterales; family Rhodobacteraceae; genus JAJEFO01. The sequence continues at coordinate 1,061 of JAPPCV010000037.1, forward strand.
GTCGCACCCCCTGGCCCGCCGGACGTGACGTTGATGATGATGTCTGCCAGCTTCAGCTTGAATATGATGCGGATCAGGATCGCTGTCAGCGAGACGGGAAGCATCAGTGGAAACGTCACCTCCCAGAAGCTGCGCCAGCCGCTGGCACCATCGACACGGGCGGCCTCCTGAACCTCGCGCGGGATCGCCTGAAGCCCAGCGAGCAGCATGATCATCATGAACGGGATGAAGGTCCAGGCATCCATGATCATGATCGTCAGCCTTGCGATCTCCGGGTCGCCGAAGAAGCTCGGCCGGTCCCAGCCCAGCCACCGCGCCAGCCTCGAGATCGGCCCGAACCGGATCTCCAGCATTGACTTGCCGACCATCCAGGACACGGCTACGGGCGAGAGCATGAGCGGCATCAGGAAAGCCACTCGAAAGAACTTCCGTGCCCGGATCTGGCTCGCCTGGATCAACGCCAAACCGAAGGCAATGGAATATTCCACGAGTATCGCGAGCGTGTAGTAGACCATGTTCTTCAGCGCGTTCCAGTAGAACGGATCGGTCCACATCTGCCGGACATTGTCGAAACCGTTGAACCTCGGGCCCTCGAAGGCCGAAAGATTCCAGTTCGAGAAGGCCAGCGTGAGGGCGAAAATCAGCGGAAAGATCACCATGGCAACGACAAACAGCGTTGCGGGCAGCACGAACAGCGTCCGCTTCCCCTGTTCGCCGTGGAGCACGACTTGAGCGATGCACAGACAGGTGGCCCAGAGCAGATAGGCATAGAGCGCCGGACGCCAGTTCGCCAGGTCCCAAGGCAGGTATCCCGTCCGTGCCATGGCGCACCAGGCGAATGCCGCAACCACGATCGCGAAAGACCCCCAGATGAGGGTCTTGCCGATGAACCTGCGCCGTTCTCCGATGTCGTCACCGGTCACGACGTGCAGAAGGTCACCTTGGCTCATGGGTTTCGGCTCTTGGTGAAGAACCCGGGAGGCCGAACTGGCGGCCCCCCGGAGAGCTGGTGCCACGAATGCGCGGCAGGAGCCGGCTCAGAGCCCAAGCGAGGCCCTGTAGAGTGCGACCTGCTGGTCGCGCCCGATCTGGTCAGTGATGTTCTCCCAGGCTGCAGCGATGGCGTCTGCGGTTTCCTGTGCCGAGCCATACTGGCCTGCAAAACCCTTTGCCAGTTCGTCTTCCGCGACCGAGTAGTACTGGAAGATGCCCGGGATGCGGGGTTCAATGGCCGCGTTCGGGTGGTTGTAGCTGTCCGCGTTCGATCCGAGGTAGTCCTCGATGAATGCGCGATCGTAGCCTGCTTCTTCCCACTCGTCATAGTTGAAGTGACTGTTCCGGTACGGCTGGAAGCCAGAAGGATATGCCGAGGCCCAAAGCGAGAGGTCCTTGCCCCCGAGATGCGCTGCCGCCGACCAGGCCGCCTTTTGCCTCTTCGAGTCACTGTCGACCGTTGCCATGACGTACACGCCCCAGCCAATGTAGGCCATGTTTGGCGCCTCGTTCACGGTGTCTTCCCACTCGCCAGTGGCCGCGTTGTAGACGCGGTCAGACGCCGGATTGATGCCGAAGCCCACTACGTCGCCAACGACCGAGGTGTCAGACGTGCGCGCGTTCGAGCCGACATCGCCCCACCACATGAGCATCGAGCCGGTGCCAGCGAGGAATTGCTGGAACGCAGTGGTGCCAGGATCGGCGTTGATCTGGTCGGCTGGGTAGACATCCGCTTCGATCAGGTCGAGAACGTCCTGGATCGCCTGGACCCAGGCCGGGTTGTTGACCCTTGGTTTCATCGTGTCGGGATCGAAGAGCCATGCCGGATCGCTTGGATGCTTGGCATAGGCTGCCGCGCGGTTCTCAAGGAAATAGAATCCGAATCCGCCCCAGCCCTTGAGGGGATCAAGATAGCCGTGGGCATCCAGCCCGGTCAGCGGGTCGGTCTTGCCCTTGAGTTCCAAGGAGATTTCATTGATTTCCTGCCAGGTCGTCGGCACGTCGCGACCGGTGACAGATCCCTCCCCGAAATAGTCTGTCCGGTAGGCGAATGTGTGGCAGTCACCGTCGATCGAAATCCTGTAGGTCTTGCCGTCCCAGGTGCCGACAGGCGCCTGCAGGTAGCCCACGTAGTCGTTCATGTCGATGACGTCCTTGACCCAGCCGGGCATGACCGAGGCCATGCCTCTGCCCAGGACATCGCCTTCGAACGGCGCACCCATTTCAATGATGTCGAAATCCACCGTGCCGGTCGCAATCGACTGCTGAAGACGTGCGTTGTAGTCCGCCTGGGCAAGGTCGATCCAGTTGATCGTCGCACCCGTGTAGGCCTCCCAAGGCTTCAGGAATCCACGGAACAGGAAGTTGTGAAGGTTCTGGTTGTTCAGGCCCATGAACGTCAGTTCGACACCCGCAAATTCACCTTCGCTGACAACCTCCTTGATCGGACCGAGACACATTTCGCCGACCTTCTGCCAGTCCGAGTCAGTGGGCGAACCCATGCCCACGCCGGGTATCTTCAGGATGTCGGCGCGCAAACTGCCATGCGATGCCGCCCAGGCTGGGCGCACGCTTGTTCCGGTCGCGACACCCGAAAATGCCGCCATCGTGCCTGCGGCACCGAGTCCTTTCAGCACGTCGCGGCGCTGCATCTTTCCGGCGCGTTTCATGTAATTGTAAACACTTGTCTTCATTTCCTTCCCTTTCGTTTTGCAGGAATTTCTGGCGTCGAATGGGTGTCGAACGGAATTCTCGAGGGCCGTCACATTACCCGTCTATTCTGACACCTCCCGGAACACACATTTGGCCCTTTCAAGCTTGGAGTTGACACCATGTCATCCAAACCTGTCAAGCACGGCGCCAAGCATGCGCGAAGTAGCGATGGACAGGGCTGAATTTCCTGCACTATCGTGGCCTCCGACAAGGAAAGAAGGCTCATGACGGAAGTTCGAATCCGCGATGTGAGGAAGGCTTATGGCTCGGTAGAAGTGATCCATGGCATGGACTTCACGATTCCGGATGGCGAATTCGTTGTTCTGGTTGGGCCTTCCGGCTGCGGAAAATCCACGCTCTTGAGGATGATCGCAGGGCTCGAAAGCATCACGTCGGGCACGATCGCGATCGGCGACCGGGTGGTGAACAGCGTGCCGCCGGCAGGTCGCGACATCGCCATGGTCTTCCAGAACTACGCACTCTACCCGCACAAGACGGTTCGATCGAACATGGCATTCGCGCTGCGGATGCGGCGAATGCAAAGGGTCGAAGTCGATCGCCGCGTGACCCAAGCTGCCGAAGTCCTGGGGCTCACGCCCTATCTTGATCGTTATCCCCGTTCGCTTTCGGGAGGTCAGCGGCAACGCGTGGCCATGGGGCGTGCCATTGTCCGTGATCCGCAAGTGTTTCTCTTCGACGAGCCGCTCTCAAATCTGGACGCGAAGCTTCGCGTGCAAATGCGCGCCGAGATTCGCGAACTTCACCAGCGCCTCAAGACGACGACCGTCTACGTGACTCACGATCAGATCGAGGCAATGACCATGGCTGATCGCATCGTTGTCATGGAGAACGGCCATATCCGGCAGATTGGAGCGCCCTTGGAGCTCTACGACCGACCGGCCAACCGCTTTGTCGCGGAGTTCATCGGGTCGCCATCAATGAACCTGCTGGACGGCGCCGTCAGAAACGGCGACCGGACAAGGATTGAGGTCGAGATGACGGGGCAATCTGTTTCGATGGCAAATGGTGTCGAGTTGGTTGACGGAACAAGGGTGAAATTGGGCATCAGGCCCGAACACCTGTCACTTTCTGAAGACGGGTTGCCGGCAACGGTCTCGGTGGTTGAGCCGACAGGTTCCGAGACCCATGTCGTGGCCAGGACCGAGGCAGAGGAAATCGTCGCGGTGTTTCGCGAAAGGCATTCACTCTCCCCGGGCCAGCCGATCTTCCTGTCGCCCGATCCCGACCGGATCCACCTGTTCGACGTCGAAACGGGCGACCGGCTGAACTGATTGAACTGCCGCGTCTGCCAACGGGAAGTGACAGGACACGCTCGAACGCCGCACCGGAGCAGTCGGCAGCTGCAGGTTCGATGAAACGGGACCAAGGCCGGCATGATGACGCAGGTCGGGAATTCGACGATCAAGCGAAAGAAGGCACTTTCGAGGCCGTTTGCGTTGACCGTGTCCCGAGTCGCGAGCGCAAGCGGTCCGTCCAGCCCGTCCACGGCAAAGGCCACCAGAAGCCAGAGGCACGTCGTGGCTCATTTGCCCTCGACAGCTGCCAGGAGGGCCCGCATGGCGAAAACGGCGCCGGATGCCGTGAGCGGATGGACCAAGCAGGCACCATTCCGAGGCGTCATGGGTCTTCTTGCCAAATCTTGGACAGTCATGCGGCGCGTTTTGCAGAAGTCCCCGGACTTTCGATTCCCGCGCGCGTGTCGCCGTCCGGTCTTGAAGCTGCCGGTGACAGGCTCAGGTCGCGGCGCCATTGAGCTGCAGTCGCGAATCACCGTGCGGCCGGTGACGTATCCGAGAAGCGAATGCCCGATCAGTTCCGACGTGGTGGCGCCGGCGGTGCGCTGTCGATGAAGCGGCGGGCCGCCCTTGCCTGGCGCGGGTCGGCATCAAGCAGAAGCCGGTAAGCCTCTTCGGCCAGTTCCGGAACATCGCCCCACACTCCGGACTGGATTGCGATGCGGAGTGCCTGCGGATCATCCGGGGACATTTCAATCAACCATTGCGCGTGTTCGATCATGTCTTCGAACCGCGCCGCCAGCTGCATGGATGCCAACAGCGACAGGCGCGCGTTGATCGAGTTCGGTGTCTGGCGAACGGCCTGTCCGTGGAGCGCGGCCGCACCGTCAAACGCCCCGGACCTGGCAAGCATGCGGCCGGCTTCGAGGAGCTGACCCTGGTTGAATGCCGTCGAGCATATGTCCACGACTGTTTGCGGGTCGACCTTGGCGCCGCTCTCGGCGGCATCGATCTGGTCCGCACAACTTGCGAAGGCCCGACCAAGCCATTCCGTCAGCTCAGGGGCTGCGTCGCTGTTGCGTCCATCGAGAAGCTTCGCGACCTGCGCCAGGGGGACAGCCTCGTAGCGTCCTTCGCCCCCGCCAACGGCAATGCCCACGAGATTGCCGTTCTCGTCCACCAGGGCTCCGCCACTGACGCCTGGCTGCATTCGCGCGGTGACATGGATGCGACCGAGTTCTGCACCTTCGGCGGGTCCGGCGATCAGCGTTCCCGGGTCAAGGACCCGCACTTCCTGGCGGCTGACATCGGCTCCGACCACGTAGAGTTGCGCCGTTCCGACGGCATGGTCACTCAGGCCCGGGACATGTCCGCCTTCGGGCAGGCCATTGACGCTTAGCAGCACCAGGTCACCGAGGTAGTCCGATGCGACGACCTCCGCGGCGCGCGGACCGTCAGGCGTATGCACCACCCCGTCCGTCCTGTCTCCCACCACATGCCGATTGGTGACCAGCAACGTTGGAGCGATCCGGGTGGCGCTGGCCATCGGGTCGAAACTGGAAACCGGAAAGACGGCCTGGCGCATGATGCAGACCGTTGGGGGATGGGGACAGTCTCCATGGACCGCCTGTGGCGACTCGGCGCCACTTTCGAAGATCGCTCCCGAACGCAGCGTCAGCGTCACTTGCAGTTCGGCATTGCCGCGCATGATTGTCAGTTCGACGGTTCGGGCGCTTTCGGGCAGGACGGCAAGGGCCGATACGGCGTCGCGCGGACTCCTTGTGCGCCGCTCGCCGACGGCGACGACAAGATCGCCCTTCCGAACGCCCGCTTCTTCCGCCGGCCCGCCGACTCGGAGGGCCGTGACAACGGGCGCAGCCAGGTGAGCCAACTGGTTCCGGCGGGGCATGTCGAGCCGCCATCCCGGCGATGGATAGCTTGCCTTGCCGTTGGCGAGGAGGGCTTCGGTCACACGCCAGAGAAGCTCGGCGGACACGGCAAATCCGACACCCGTGCTCGTGTCGCCCCTCGACGCGAAAATGGCGGAAACCATTCCGACGAGACGGCCTTCCCGGTCCACGAGCGCGCCGCCGGATGCACCAGGATTGATTGCCGCATCGGTCTGGACGAAGTCCTCGACCGCATTGAATCCGGCATTCGAGACTTGGACGGCCGAGACAACGCCACAGGATACGGACAGCCCGAGGCCAAAGGAATTGCCGATGGAACAGACCGGATCGGCAAGTGCAGGATCCGACGCCGGGTCGAACGGCACGAGAGTCGTGTCGATGCTCAGGAGGGCGATGTCGCTGAGGGGATCCCGGGCGATCAGGCTGGCCGGAAGAATGCGGCCGTCGGCAAGGCGAATCTCAATTCGCTCGGCTGTCTCCACGATGTGCCACGCCGTTGCGATGACGTCCGGGCGAAGGGCAACGCCGCTGCCCTCGGGGCTCGCACCCGGAGGAGCTCCAGATCCGCCCTGCGGGCGCCCGGGCCACTGCGGCTGGACCGACACCACGGAATTCAATGTTTCCGACGAGACGGCCCCTGCCGCGCCGACGCCAACGAATGCCACGGCAACCGCCAGAAAAAGCACTGACGCCATTCGGGAACGCCGCGTCGCCGAGAAACCGGAAATCGTTCGTTCCCGCACGGCCAGGGCCGGTCAGTTCGACATCTCGAGCCGAACGGCGTCGCCTGATCCGCGTTCCGCCGAGGAGAAACCCAGTTCCCCGAGAACGAAGTATGCCACGACGGTGATCACGATGACGCCGCCAAGGCCTGCCCACATGGACTTCATTTCTCAATCCCCGTTTCCAGTTGCCACCCTCAGGAATTCTATCAGGTCACGACGGTCCTCTGGCGCAGCGATCTGCTGCATCGGCATCTTGGAGCCCGGAATATAGTTGTCAGGACCGAGATCGAAAAGGGCATCAATCGTCTCGTCAGTCCAGACGATGTCCGATCCGTCAAGCGTGCCGGAGTATCGATACCCTGGAACCGTTCCGGCGAGACGGCCGAAGACGCCGTTGAGGTTTGGCCCCGCCTTGCGTGAATTGCCAGCCTCAAGCGCGTGGCAGATCGAGCACTTCCGCATGAACTGACGCTCGCCGTTCGACATCGTTCCGGGGTCTTTCAGGAAGCTGTGCGACGTGCCCATGGACGGCTCGAAACGGTCCAGCAGTTCGACCGGCCAGCCATAGACGACGTTGTCGAGCCCACCGGCCCAGATCACGGATCCATCGGGCGAAAACGCCAGCGCCCAGACCGGGCCTCTCCGGGTCGCGTGGAAGTCGCGCTCGATGCGCCAGGTTTCGGTGGAAATCACCGAGATGTACCCATGCCCGTCGCTGACCGCCAGTTTCCCGGTTTCGCCATGGTGGGCCATGGCGAGGATGGGCCGTCGTTCCAGGGTGAAGTCGCGAAGCACGGTGCCGGTCTGGGTGTCGATCACCCGGGTCACGCCATCGACTGCGCCGTAGGCCATCCACGACCCGTCCGGCGACAACACCATTTCGTTGATCGCGAACCCGTGTCGCACCAGTGTCCTGAACGGGTCGTCTTCGGGCGCCGAAAGGTCGTAGACCCTGATATCCCCCTTGGACGTCGCGGCATACAGCAGCCTGCCGTCCGGCGAAAATGCAACGTCGTTGGCGCCTGTGTCCCGCAGATCAAGCATTGCCGGCGCGGCATCTGGCTCAGCCAGCGGCCAAATCCCGATCGTGCCGTCCCAGCTGGCCGAGGCCAGGACCGCGCCGTCATCCGACGCTGCGAGGTCGGTGACCTTTCCCTTGTGGCGACCGAGTTCACGTCCGTCCGTGCCGTTCCAAAGCCATATGGAAAAGTCATCCGCCCCCGACGCGATGCGCCCGTCGGGCAGGAAGATCAAGTCGATGACGGCTGCTGCGTGACCCTCGAGCCATTGCGGCGTACGGTTCTGCCAGCGCCCCACTGAATTGTCGAAACTGGCGCTCGCGACCTCTCCGCTTTCGGAGACGGCAAGCCCCATGACCGGGCCGCCATGTCCTTTGAGAGTCGTGAAGTCCTGCGCGAGCGCAGGGCATGTCAAGAGTGCCAATCCGGCCAGCAGCGCGGCGACAGATCGCATCTATTCGGCCGCGGTCGCGTCACCTGCTGCGCTCTCGCCTTTGTCAGCGGCCTTCACCTCGTCGAGCCAGAGTGAATGGTGCTGATGCGCCCACGCTTCGTCCACCTCGCCGGTTCCCATGGCGTCGAAAGCGCCCTCCATTCCGAGCGAGCCGATATAGATGTGCGCAATGATGATGCCCATAAGGACGAACGAGACGATGGCGTGCCAGAGCTGGGCATATTGCATCTCTTCCTGCGGCGTCAGTTCCGTAGGCAAAGGGTCAAGTCCCAGCAACCCGGTGACGCCGAGGTCGTTGAGGATCACGAAGGTCTTGGCGAACATTGGAATCTCGAACGGAAAGAGCAGGGACAGTCCCGAAGCCGAGATCGACGCGCCAAGGATCACGACCGACCAGAAGATCACCTTCTGGCCGGCATTGAACTTCCTGGCCGGAGGGTGCTTCGACCCGATGATGCCACCGAACTGCGCGATCCACTTCAGGTCGGTCCGGTCGGGCAGGTTGTGCCAGACCCAGAAGGCGAAAATCATGACCAAACCGACCATGAATGCCCAGGCGGCGTTGTTGTGAACCCACTTGCTTGCAATGAGGATGAACGAGTTGGCCTCGTGACCGAAGGACGGAATCAGCACCGTGCGACCGAAGAGCGTCAACAGTCCGGTGAGGCCCAGGAGAATGAACGATCCGGCCAGCAGCCAATGTGCGAAGCGCTCGATTGCCCGGAAGCGAACGACCGTCCGGCCTGTCATGGGAGCATCGATCCGAATGCGTCCGCGCAAGAGGAAAAATGCAACCAGTGCCCCGATCACGCCAAGCAGGAAGTAGCCGCCCCAGCTCTTGAGAGTTGTCCGCCGAAAATCAAGCCACCACATTCCGCCGTCCTGCACCAGCACTGCGGCGACCTCACCGCCGGACGAGACCGTTATGTCCGCGGAGCCGTAGCGCAATGCGCGCCAGAGCTCAGGATCAGAAGAGCCACCCAACGTGCCAAGTTGCTGTGCGATGCCGGCGGCGATGTCCGGGCTGCCCGTGTTTGCCCTGCGAAACGTGTCGTCGATTCCTTCGCCGCGCTGCCGGGCCAGGATGTCCTCCAGCGTCTGCGCCCCTCCGGTGGCGCTGCGATCAGGCTCGATGCCGTCCTGAGCCACGGCTGGCGCACCGAGGCCAGATGCAAGAATCAATGCGAAAACGTACAAACGCATCACGTCGGCAATCCTCCGGATCGTAGGCGGCCGTTGGAATGGAGGGGAGGCGGCCCTGGAAAAGGGGCCGCCCCGTGAACGGCTTCAGCCGCCCTTTGCTTCGTATGCCGTGCCCCAGCCCCAGGCGCCCGAGCCGAAGCCGCGGGACACCACGCGCTCGCGGTAAATGGCCGAGACGACATCTCCGTCACCTGCCAGGAGCGCCTTGGTGGCGCACATCTCGGCACAGATCGGCAGCTTGCCTTCCGCAATCCGGTTGCGGCCATACTTGGCGAATTCGGCGGTCGAGTGATTGTCCTCCGGCCCGCCAGCGCAGAAGGTGCACTTGTCCATCTTGCCGCGGCTGCCGAAGTTCCCTGCCTGCGGGAACTGCGGCGCACCGAAGGGACACGCGTAGAAGCAGTAACCGCAGCCGATGCAGAGGTCCTTGGAGTGCAGGACGATCCCTTCCTCGTTCTGATAGAAGCAATCGACCGGACACACCGCCATGCAGGGCGCATCCGAGCAGTGCATGCAGGCAACCGAGATCGATCTTTCTCCCGGCGTTCCGTCCTGGATTGTCACCACCCGGCGGCGGTTGATGCCCCAAGGCACCTCGTGCTCGTTCTTGCAGGCCGTGACGCAGGCGTTGCACTCGATGCAGCGCTCGGCGTCGCAGAGAAACTTTGCTCTAGCTCCCATGTCTCATTTCCTCCTTACGCTGACCAGATCTTGCAGAGAGTGCACTTGGTCTCCTGCATCTGGGTTACCGAGTCATAGCCGTAGGTCTGCGCGGTGTTGCTGCTTTCTCCGAGGACATAGGGGTCGGCCCCGTCCGGGTACTTGCCACGCAGGTCCGCGCCTTCGAAATGGCCGCCGAAGTGGAAGGGCATGAAGACCACGCCTTCGCCCACCCTCCGGGTGACCATGGCCATCACCTTGACCCTTGCGCCTTCTGCGCCTTCCAACCAGACCTGCGCACCGTCGCGAACGCCAAGGTCGTTGGCATCCCTCGGGTTGATCTCGACGAACATGTCCTGCTGCAGTTCGGCAAGCCAGGGGTTGGACCGGCTCTCGTCGCCGCCGCCCTCGTATTCGACCAGACGACCTGAGGTCAGGATCAACGGGTAATCCTTGGAAAAGTCGTTCTTCTGGATCGACGCGTACATCGTCGGAAGGCGATAGAACTTGCGGTCGTCGTAGGTCGGGTAGTCCGCCACGAGGTCCCGCCGGTTCGTGTAGAGCGGCTCGCGGTGCAACGGCACCGGATCGGGGAAGGTCCAGACAACCGCACGGGCCTTCGCGTTCCCGAAGGGCGCGCAGCCGTGCTTGATGGCGACCCGCTGGATGCCGCCCGAGAGGTCGGTCTTCCAGTTGGTCTTGGGACCTGCCACCGCGTCAATGGCGGCACGTTCCTCGGCTGTCAGGTCGCCGTCCCATCCCAGGTCCATCAGCATCTGCATGGTGAACTCGGGATAGCCGTCCTGGATTTCCGAACCCGGATTGAACACGCCCTCGGCCAGCATGTTGTCTCCGTCCCGTTCGACACCGAACCGGGCGCGGAAGCACAAGCCGCCGTCAGCGACAGGCTTGGACATGTCGTAGAGGTTCGGCGTGCCTGGATGGTTCATCTCGGCCGTGCCCCAGCAGGGCCAGGGCATCCCGTAGAAGTCCCCGTCAGCCGGCCCGCCCACGGCCCTGAGCGTCGTCTTGTCGAACGTGTGCTGGTTGGCCATGTGAAGCTTGATCCGCTCCGGGCTTTGGCCGGTGTAGCCGACGGTCCACATGCCCGAGTTGAACTCGCGGGTCGTGTCCTCGATGTTCGGGGTCACGCCGTCCGCCTCGATCGCGATGTTGCGGAAGAAGCGGTCGTGCCAGCCGAACTTCCTGGCAAAGAGGCCGATGATCTCCTGATCCGACTTGGATTCGAAGAGCGGGTCGACCACCTTCTCGCGCCACTGGAGCGACCGGTTCGAGGCCGTGACCGAGCCATGGGTCTCGAACTGCGTGCACGCGGGCAGCAGGTAGACCCCGTCGGTCCGGTCGTGAAGCACGGCGGAAACGGTTGGATACGGGTCGATGACGACCAGCATGTCCAGCATTTCCATCGCGGTCTTCATTTCCTTCATCCGCGTCTGGGAATTCGGAGCATGCCCCCAGAGCACCATGGCGCGAAGCCTGTCCGGGTTGTCCGTGTTGTCCGGATTCTCGAGCACGCCGTCGATCCAGCGGCTGACGGGAATGCCGGTCAGGTTCATCAGGCTCTTTTCCTTGCCGTCCGACCCCTTGACCGTGGCGAACTGGCCCTTGAGCCAGTCAAGATCCTCGCCCCAGACCCGTGCCCAATGCGCCCAGGAACCGGCCGACAGGCCATAGTAGCCCGGCAGCGTGTGGGAAAGCACGCCAAGGTCGGTCGCGCCCTGCACGTTGTCGTGGCCGCGGAAGATGTTGGTGCCGCCGCCGGTGGTGCCCATGTTGCCAAGGGCAAGCTGCAGCACGCAGTAGGCCCGCGTGTTGTTGTTGCCGTTGGTGTGCTGGGTTCCGCCCATGCACCAGATCACCGTGCCCGGACGGTTGTTGGCCATCGTGAAGGCCACGCGGCGCAGCTGCGAACCCGGAGTGCCGGTCACGCGCTCGACTTCCTCGGGCGTCCACTTGGCCACTTCCTCCCGAATCTGGTCCATTCCCCAGACCCGGGTCCGGATGAACTCCTTGTCCTCCCATCCGTTCTCGAAGATGTGCCAGAGAATGCCCCAGACCAACGCGACGTCGGTGCCGGGACGGAAACGGACATATTCGTCAGCATGGGCAGCGGTGCGCGTGAAGCGCGGGTCGCAGACGATCAGGGGCGCGTTGTTCTGCTCCTTCGCCCGGAGGACGTGCAGGAGCGAGACCGGATGCGCCTCGGCGGGGTTGCCGCCGATGAGGAAGATCGCCCGGGAGTTGTGGATGTCGTTGTAGCTGTTGGTCATGGCGCCGTAGCCCCATGTGTTCGCAACACCTGCAACAGTCGTGGAGTGGCAGATCCGCGCCTGGTGGTCGACGTTGTTCGTGCCCCAGTAGGCGGCGAACTTGCGGAACAGGTAGGCCTGCTCGTTGTTGTACTTGGCCGAGCCCAGCCAATAGACGCTGTCCGGTCCGCTTTCGTCCCGGATCTTCATCATCCCGTCGCCGATCTCGTCGATGGCCTGTTCCCAGGAGATGCGAACCCACTCGCCGTTCTCCTTCTTCATGGGGTACTTCAGCCGCCGCTCGCCGTGCGCGTGTTCGCGGACCGCTGCGCCCTTGGCGCAATGGGCGCCGAGGTTGAACGGGCTGTCCCATCCCGGCTCCTGGCCGGTCCAGACGCCGTTCTGCACCTCGGCGATGACCGAGCAGCCGACCGAGCAGTGCGTGCAGACGGACTTGCGCAGCTCGACCGCGCCGGTGCCGGTCGCGGCTTCGGCCTTCATGACCGACCCTCCTGTCGCGGCGATTGCCGTCAGCCCGCCGATCGCCAGGCCTGAATTTCTGAGGAAAGTGCGCCGGTCGATGTATGTCTCGGCGACTTGGTTCAGGATGCCAGTCCGCTGGGAGCGTCGCGCAATCCCGTTGGTCTTCTTCCTTAGCATGTCTTTCTCCCTTGCTGGCAGCGGGCAGTCCCGCATGCGTGCTGGGTTGTTTCCGAATGCGCCGGCCAGTGGGCGTCACGCAACCGAGGCCGGGCAGTGACGGCAGGTCCGGTCCTAGAACCGGGCGCTGTCGTAGTAGGCGCGGGTATGCGCCGTGTCCTGAAGCCTGTCCGAAGACAGGTCAGGCTGGGTCGCTTCCGCCGACGTGCCTGTGGCGATGACAACGGCCGCAACCGGTGCGCCCGTCCCCGCCATTTTCAGGAAGTCCCGGCGGCTGGTACCCTCTTCGGGTTTGTCGGTCATGTGAAAGTCCTCCTTCCTTTCGCTGTGGCGATAGCTCGCCAGATCAGTCCATTCGCCTCAGGCGGCGCTGAGACGAAACCCTTCGGTTTCAATTTCCATGAACAACCGGCCGAGCCGCCCGACCGCCGCGTACAGCACCGAGCTCTTCGCCGCCTCGAGATCGGCAAAGCAGTGGCAGGCCCAGGGAGCGATGTGCCGGTTGAAGAAGTCCTGCTGCATGTCCAGCGGAGTCGGCGCCCCGAACCTGCCGACGATCAGCGCGCCCATCACTTCCATCAGCGACGCGATGTTGTCTTCCGGTTCAAACACGTTTTCCGATCTTGCAATGCCATGCGACGCCAGGTCGCCGCGCAGCGACGCGAGCGGCTTTTCGTTCAGGAAACCTGTCATGTAGAAGCTGGCGTAAGGCAGCAATTCGCCCCGCCCGAGACCGATGAACAGCCTGTTGAACTCCGCTTCCACGCTCTTGGGACTGGAGCGCCGTGCAATGGTGGCCAGCGCGCCGATCGCCTGACCGATCTCGGTGGCGTCGCCGGACAATCCGGCAGTCTGGTCAAGAAGCGTCTGATCTGGGGGGCGGGCTAGGATCAGGCCGAGGAAGTTGTAGAGGTCTGCGCGGAGACGATCCTCTTCTGGCACTTCAATGGTGCGATCCATTGCGTTCATCGAAACTGGCTACCTTCACTCCGGCCGCTTAGCCGTCATCGAAATGATAGCTCATGCGGCGCGGTTTGAAACCATTTCTTTCGTCTTCATCGGCGATAATTGGCGAATTTTGCTCATCTTTTTGGATTTCCGGCGCAATCTGTTCCCGAGGTAAATTGTCGGGTTTTTCGTCCGCCTCGACATCCGGCGAATCTTCCGTTTCCGATTCGTTCGTCGCGCCGTCCTCATCTTCGGCCGTCGCCTGTGCCTGTTCGGCCATCGCTGCGACGTGCCGGGCCATGCCTTCGCCCACCCGATAGGCGGTCTGCAGGTTCTCGATGACGGTTGCCGCGTCGGTGAAATCCTCTCCGTAATCGATGAGGCCGTCGAGGTTTGCGAGTACCGGGTTCGTCGTCCAGAGGCGGCGGAGCGCACGGAGGCGGATGCGTTCCGGAACCGTGCGCCGCAGGAACACGGAGAAGTCATCGCCTTCGACCAAGCTGTCGGGATCGGGCAAATCGAGTTCCCGGAGAACCTCTTCGTCGGACTTCTGGCTGAGCCTGGCCTGTTCTTCAGCTTCGTCCGCGGCAATCTTCGCTCTTTCCTCTGCAGCGTCTTCTGCCCGCACTGCCGCCTTCCGACGTTCCCAGAAGTCGCTCATTGCAGCCGCCTCTTCGGAGCGCGATAGACATCGGTGTCCTGCCTAATGCGCACGTCGCCAACGCCGTCCTCGACCAGGTCGACGCGTTTCCTGTCTCGCTTGCGCTTCACGAATTCCTCTTCGACGTGATGCTGTTCGACGAAATCCCGCACCCAGGCGACAAGCCCGGGCGGCATCGGCACCTTTTCGACGATTTCCTCGCCGCTGTCGGCGTAGTCCTGCGCCTCGTAAGGCGACGCAGTGACCAGCAGGACGGATGGCCGGTCGCCATCGGGACCTTCGTCCGGGCGCAATATGACAAAGACGCTTGGCCGGCTGTCCGAGAGCGCGTTCCTGTAGGCTTCGGTCTCCGCGCCGTGAAGGTCCAGCGAGACCGTGGCCGCGTGATACTCGACCCAGTCGCCTTGCCGCCGCATTTCCCGCCAGTCGGCCGTTCCGGCGCCCGGCAGGACCGCAACCGCCTTCCAGGACCACTTCTTCCAGCGGGTCACTCCGGGCGCCCGGCGCAGCACCACCCCGAGAGGCATGGCCTCGTATTTGGCCGGATTGATGTACATTCGTCCCCGCGTGCTTCCCGTTCGCTCAAGCGGCCTGCCAGCCGCAGTTTACGTTCAGGGCCAAACATGTCTAGTCTGGTGCCAGGACGTGAGTCCGCCATCGGCCGATTGTCGAGGAAGGGGAAGACCTTGGCCAACAAGCTGGTCCTTTGCGATTGCGAGAATTCGCAACGGCTGCAGCCGTCCGTGATCGAGGCCGCGACCGGGGTCGAGTGTTCCCCGGTCCATACCTCGCTTTGCACCGAGCAGTCGGAAATCGCGGCGCGGGCAATTGCAGAAGGCGGCTGCACGATCTGCTGCGGGCAGGAGATGCGGTTCTTCGAGGAGCTTGCCGAGGAGCTGGAGGCCGAGGTGCCTGCATTCGTCGACCTCCGGGACCGCGCCGGCTGGACGGACGACGACAATGACACCGGGCCCAAGATGGCCGCGCTCGTCGCGGCGGCCACGATGCCCGCGGCGTTGACGAAGACCGTCGACGTGGTGTCCGAGGGCGTCTGCCTGGTCATCGGGGGTGGCGACGTCGCGTTTGGCGCCGCCCGGCGCCTTGCCGACACGCACGGCGTCACGGTCTTGCAGCAAGACGACAGCGACCCGCCGCCGGAACGGGAGTTCGACGTGATCAGGGGGCGGATCAGGAAAGCGTCCGGAGCCCTGGGCGAATTCAGGGTGTCGTTCGACGCGTTCAGCCGGATTCAGCCAGGCGGGCGGGGCAACTGGCGATGGACCGAACCACGCGACGGCGCACACTCGGAGTGCGACATCATCCTCGACCTCGGCGGCCAGGCCCCTCTCTTTTCAGCCCATGAAAAGCGGGAGGGCTACCTGCGCGCCGACCCTGGCAGCGTCACGGCGTCCATGGACGCGGTATTCGATGCCGCCAAGCTGATCGGCACATTCGAGAAGCCGCTCTATGCGCGTGTCGAGCCGGTCCTCTGCGCCCATTCGCGGGCGGGTCAGGTTGGATGCTCGCGCTGCCTTGACGCATGTCCGACCGGCGCAATTTCTCCCGAGGGCGAACACGTCACCGTCGATCCGATGGTTTGTGCGGGGTGCGGCGCATGCTCCTCGCTTTGCCCGTCCGGCGCGATTTCGTACGACGCGCCGCCGGTCGAGCATTCGTTCCTTCGGATCCAGACGCTGGCAAAGGCCTTCCTTGGCGCCGGCGGGACCGATCCAAGGCTGTTGGTCGTGGACGGGCACGGTTCTGAACTGATCAGGCTTTCGGCGCGGCATGGCCGGGGCCTTCCGGCCGATGTCGTGCCGATGGAAATGCCGGCGGTCGGCGCTTTCGGCCATGCGGAGGCCCTCGCCGCGCTGGCGGCCGGATTCGCGACCGTGGCCATCGTGCCCGGACCCGGGGCTGACCGATCGGTACTGGGCCACGAGATCGGCCTGGCCGAGGCGGTTGCCGGCGAAAAGGTGGCCTTGATCGACACCTCCGACGCTGACGCGCTGTCGGATTCGCTGTTCAATTCCGAGGTGCCATCCGCACTTTCCAAGCCGATCCGGCCCATGGGGACGCGTCGGCAGATCGCCCGGCAGGCGGCGAAGGCGTTGCGCCCGGACGCCGTCGAGCCGATCCCGTTGCCGGACGATGCCCCTTATGGCGTGATTTCGGTCAATGCGGACGCGTGCACTCTCTGTCTCTCGTGCGTGTCGCTTTGCCCTTCCGGCGCGCTAGGCGACAATCCCGATCTGCCCCAGCTGCGGTTTCAGGAAGATGCCTGCCTGCAATGCGGGCTTTGCGCCAGCATCTGTCCCGAAGATGCCATCGCGCTGGTGCCCAGGTTCAATCTTGGCGACGAGGCACTGTCCCAGGTCGTCCTGAACGAGGAAGAGCCGTTCGCCTGCATCGAATGCGGCAGCCTGTTCGGTTCAAGGTCCACCATTGAACGCATTACCGAGCGACTTTCCTCGCATTCGATGTACCAGGGAGAAGGTGCGCTGAGAATGATCCAGATGTGCGACGATTGCCGGGTGAAGTCCCAGTTCCTGAGCGAGGACAGCCCAATGGCCATGGGGGAGCGGCCGCGGGTCCGAACCACGGACGACTACCTGTCTAAACGTCGCGATCACTGACCCGTCAAGGGGGCGCCAAGGGCCGCGGGCTCGATGCTTGCGACATAGGCCAGGATCGCGTCGATGTCATCCAAGGTCAGTTCCAACGGCGCAATCGGCGAGGGAAGGTCCTCGGGAAAGGGTTCCGTCACGTCTTCGATCTGCGTGAAGGCGCCGTGGGGTTTCAGGACGTAGAAGCTCGAGAACCTCACGTCCCAGTCTTCAAAGCTGCGCAAGGCGAAAAACGACGGGGTCGAACCAATGCCGAGGCCCTCGTCGCCCCGGGCGGTGACATGGCAGCGGCCGCAATGGACCCGCGAAACCTGCTGCCCCCGCAGCTTGTCACCTTCGTAGAATGCGTCTTCGGCAATCTCCTCTTCCTCGACAGGCAAGGCGAATGGCTGATTGCCGTCGATCTTGAATCCCGTGATCGCGCTTTGCCCGGTCGCGTCCGTAATCCACGACGCAAACCGAGACGCCCCCTCATGACCTGGCGCAAGGACGTCGATGGACCAGGTCTGGCCCATGCCGGCAAAGACCGGCGTGCCGGTGTCGCCGAGCGCAACTTCTGCCGCTTCCCCGGGCGAGACCAGCTCGACGCGCACCTGGGTCTTCAAGGTGAAACGCGGCAACATGTACTTCATCAATCCGCTCTCGGCCAGCACGTCGGGGACCGACAGGCGAAACTGACGTTCGTCGGCAGCGGAAGCGAGGCTGGCGCCGCTGACGAAGAGAAGAAACGCAGCTGTCAACGACCTCTTCAGCATGGCGCCTCTTGCAGGACTTCGCGGGTTGGGCGGGACTTTCCCGCTGAGCGGGTCATTCGACGCAAGCCTCGGGGAAACGGGGGCCTGTCTGGCCTGGCGGCACTGCCCGTGCAGAAAAAGGGGACTGCGCAGCAGACCGAAACGGTGGAACGTGACCCGTTCGGGGCAGGCCAGAAGGGCGGGTCTCCCGCCGATCTTCGGCACGGCATTGCGCGGCCGCGCCGCGCGTCCCGTCTTCCGGTGCCATGCAGGGCGAGGCGTTCCGGAGTGGCGCATCTGCACGGCGAGCGGCGTTGGCCACCTCTGCCGACCCGGGACCTCAGCCGGAGGGCCGGAACGCGTCGCGTTTCAGAAAACGGCATGATTTCCCAGCAAGACACCATGAGGCAACCCCATGACCCTGAACGCGAACATACGTGAACGCCGGTGCCGGTTTCAAGGCGATTTGTTTCCCGCGCCCGAAACGGAGGTTGGACCGCATTCCAGATTCAGCAAGGCACGGCGTGGCTCGCCTGCCTCTGACGACATCCCGGCTACGGACTTCAGGATGCGCCAGCTGGATCGATCAATTCTCCGGGGTTGAATTCCAGGGTCGAACCGGTATCTACAATGGTTCCGTTCACGCCGAACGCAGTCTCAAGTTCTGCACAACAAAGCATGACCAGTGGCGAATGGACCGGATCGGACGATTCAACCAGGAGGAAGAACCAAGATGAGCGACTCCTACAACATGTCCATGAGAAAGTTCCTGAAGCAGGTGGGAGTGACCTCGCAACAGGCGATCGAGGCGGCGCTTCGCGACAGGGGCGAAGCCGGCAAGAGCTACGTGGTCAAGGCCAACGTCACGATTGAGGAACTCGGCCTGGATCACGAAGTCGCGGGCACCATCGTGGAGAACGACTGAACCTTGGCGCTGTCTCGAGATAGTGTGCTTGGTGCACTGAAGTCGGTCAGCGACCCCGCTACCGGTGACGACATCGTTGCAGCGGGACTGGTGCGGGCCTTGAACGTCGAGGGCGGACGCATCCGGTTCGTCCTGGAAATTGATCCAAAGCTTGCGCAGACGTACGAACCGGTGCGTGCCGATGCGGAGGCACGCATGAAGGCGCTGCCGGGGGCCGAGGATGTATCGATCCTCATGACCGCGCATACCGAAAAGGCCCCGCCAGACCTGAAACCCAGCGCACGCCCCGAACCCCAGGGACCCGAAAGGGTAGCCGGCATTGATCGCATTCTCGCGATCGCGTCCGGAAAGGGCGGGGTCGGAAAGTCGACCGTCTCCGCAAACCTCGCCTGTGCGCTTGCGCAGGCAGGGCGGCGTGTCGGCCTGCTGGACGCGGACGTTTACGGACCGTCACAGCCACGCATGCTTGGCGTCTCGGGCCGTCCGTCAAGCCCGGACGGCAAGACCATTCTTCCGATGCGCAACCACGGCGTCACCATGATGTCGATCGGGCTGATGACGACGGAAGGGCAGGCGGTCGTTTGGCGCGGCCCGATGTTGATGGGCGCGTTGCAGCAGATGCTGACGCAGGTGCAATGGGGCGCACTCGACGTGTTGATCGTCGACTTGCCGCCAGGCACGGGCGACGTCCCGATGACGCTTGCGCAGAAAGCCGTTGTCGATGGCGCGATCATCGTGTCCACGCCACAGGACGTGGCTCTGATCGACGCCCGCAAGGGGGTGGACATGTTCAACCAGCTGGGCGTTCCGATCCTCGGCCTGATCGAGAACATGTCCACTCACATCTGCTCGAAGTGCGGTCACGAAGAACACACCTTCGGCCACGGCGGCGTGGCAGTCGAGGCGGCGAAAATCGGCGTGCCGCTGCTGGCGGAGATTCCGCTGCACCTCGACATCCGCGTCGCCGGTGACGGAGGGGCCCCCGTTGTCGTGACGAGCCCCGACGGACCGCAGGCGGCCGCGTTTCAGCAGGCGGCGAGGGAGCTGTTCGCGATGAGCGCCGCATGACGGAAGTCGTTCTGCCCCCATTGATGTCCGGCCTGGCCGTCAGTGGCGCAATAGACCCCTTTGTCACTGCCTGCGCCAAGGCGAGCCTGGGCTGCGACGCCGGGCTCGTCGTGTACAACGTCTCGGTGGACCGGCTTGGCTCTGCCTTGGTGTTCGCGCCGGAGGTGCCACTGGCAAAGGCCATGGCGATGCTGCCGCTTTGCGGCGTTGGGCTGCAGAATTCCCTGGGCGCGCTCGCGCCGCCGGAGGTTGCGGTTCACCTCGGCTGGTCTGGCGAAATCCGTGTCAACGGGGCGCGTTGCGGCCGTTTCCGCGTGGCGGCCAGCACCGACGACGAGGAAAGGCAGCCGGACTGGCTGGTTGTCGGGTTCGAGATGCCGTTGATCAGCGCCAGGCAGACGCCAGGCCATGACGTCGAGGAAACTGTGCTCTACGAGGAAGGCTGCGTCGACGTAGACCCGGTGGCCCTGATCGAAAGCTGGGCGCGCCATACGCTGAACTGGATTGCGCGCTGGGAGGATGAAGGTTCGAGGCCCCTGCACGCCGAATGGCGGGGCATAGCTCACGGGCTGGGCGACGCAGCCCGGTTCGGCGGGGCGAGCGGCACGTTCCTTGGCGTTGACGAGGATTTCGGGATGCTCCTGCGCGACGGCAACGACACCCACCTGTTCCCGCTCGCCGCCCTTCTGGAGCCGCAATGAGACTTGCCCGCGCGATCCATTTCGATGAAAGCGACACCCGGGTCTACCCGGTGCCGGCCCGCACCGGGGAATGGTGCATCTCTGGCGGGTTCGAGTTCTCGAACTGGACAGAGGCCGATCTGGCGGGCAAGGCCCGGCAAGCCTTTTCGAACGGCTGGTTCGGGCTGGAAACGACCGGTCGCGTGACCTTCGTTGCGGTCACCCAGATCGAACCCGTGGAACTCGAGCGCTTGACCGACATGCTGGCCGAGCACTTCGTGACCTACTACGGAGCGCCTGACCTTGTCGCCGCGCGCCCGGTCGCCGCCGAGGAACTGGGTCACATGGCGGAGATGTGCGACGAGCATGCGGCGAACACGCTTCTCACGGTCTCTCGCGAATTGACCGAGGTAGGGGTTCGCGAGTCATTTCGCGTCATTGAAGCCCAGGACGCAGATCTGGGCCAGTTTGCCATTCACGGATCGCTGGAAGAATGAGCCTGATGCTCGATCCCGTGTCGCAGTCCCGGCGTGTCGCGCAACAGGCGAACGGCGTCTCGCCACTTGTCTTGCGCTCGCCGAACACCGTCTCCGCCTTGGGCGTGGTCGTCCCGTTTCAGACGTCCTGACCTCAGGAGGCGACCATAGGCTCCGAGTAGACCGCATTTGCCAAACAAGAGAGCCCCTTCGGGGACTTTGCTGACATTCCTGGTGCGTGGCGAGCTGTTAAGATTCCATGAACCACGATGCAAGCGTTGAAGTCGCTGATCATGTTCCAAGAGGCAAGAAAACAAGGGGTCGGGCATCCGAGCCGCCAGCGAATTCCAGGAAGTGTGGTGCACGAGAGTTGCCAGCGTAAACCCTCGAGGTAAGGACGTCTGCGTTTGCCAGGACGGTCTTCAGCCCGGCCATCGCATGCGCACGGCGTGCCGGATTTGCAGGCGGATTGCCGAATGGTTCGAACAGGATCGGGGTCCCTTCGAACTGCTGGGGCTGAACGGCCACGTTCCTGGATTTCAGCCAACTGGGGACGGTCCGCTGACGGGCGGGAAGCGCTCGCGGAAGGGTTCCGGATCCCGGCCATGCTCCCCTGACCCCGTGTCACGCGTGCGGGTGCGGCCGGCGCGATGAGCATCCGCTCGCCATCCAGGGGGCCTTGAATCAGGGGCAGGTCAGAACCCGCTGAACAGGCCTGGCCCGACGGCGTCTGCCATGCCGGCTGCCGAGCCTCAGGCAAGTCCTGGCGACGGATGGACCGTGGTTTCCGAGGACGACACGTTTCGCGCAACGTCGGTGGAGGGTGGTGGCGGCTTCGTCAACCGGAGCATGGACAAAGAGGCAGCCTGTCCGTTGACCAAGGCGCATGTCGAGAACCTCGAGGGACACGAGGCCCTTGCGCCGTTCACGGGCACGCTGAATCCCGGATTCCTGGATCCCGCAATCTCGGGCGTGTGCGCCCAACCCGGCCAGGTTCCACGCCGGCGCGTTCGGCGCTTCGCAAGTGCCCGAAGGAGCCGCTTGATCCCGCGGGCGATCCCGGCAAGATGATCAACCTCCGGTACAGCGCAGCAGATGCCATGGTCAGGAACCAGTAGAAGGAGCGGTTCGCCGAGACGGAATCTGCCGTTGCCGACCGGATGCCATTGAGCACAGCGCAGGCCTAGCCCTGCTCCAGCTCCTTCGCCGACTGAATGTAGTAGTGCCGCGTCGGGCAATTGACCTGGGCGCGGGCGTGCAGCCTGAGAAGCAGGGCCTTGATCGCCTTGGCGCTTTCCCCGCCCTGGCCGGCATGGATCAACCGGTCAATCAGCTGCAGTGCCCATTGGTAGTCTTCTTCCGCCCGGGCCCTTTCGACGGCCGCCATGACGGCCTCCGGTCCGCCCGCAAGTTCGATGAATCGGCGCGCCTCGTCTGCCGGAGCGAGGGGGCTGAGCGACGTGGGGTTGCCGTCGAACCAGCCAATGGTCCCCACGAAATAAGCGCGAACGGCGAAGTCGACCCTCCCATAGTACTCGCGCAGGTGGGGCTTCTCGGCAAGTTCCGGCGGCAGTTTCACGCTATGCGCCAGTTCGTCGATCGTCTTGCCCGCATCCATGCCGTCGCGGGTTTCCTTGATGACGTGGCGGATCGCGTCCCGATAGTCGGTCAGGACTTCCCTGATGGTGTCCGCGCCCGTCACCGCCTTGGTGTGACCGGGCGCAAGCACTTCGGGCTCAAACGCCATCAACTGGTCCAGCGTGTCCGCCCAGGCGTCAAAATCCCGGTACTCGGTGCCGCGAATGGCGTAGAGGTTCGGAAACGCGCGATAGAAGTTGTCGCCGCAGAACAGCACCTTTCTGTCGGCGTACCAGACGACCATGTGATCGGGGGTCTCTCCCGGCGCCATCGCCAGCTCAAGCTCGATGCCGCAGCTTGCCACCCTCTCGCCCTCGCCGCCAATGCGACGTGTCGGGGGCAGGATGCCGGCGCCCATGCCCTTGAGTGGCCGGTCGCCCGGTCCGACGCCGATGCCGATGATTTCGTCCGGGTAGGACAGTCCGATGCCGAACTGGCGCTTGGTGCGTGCCTGCAGCGCCTTGACGGCGCGGGGGTGGACGGTCTTTTCGAGCAGCGCGTCTCCGGACGACCTGTCGCTCGCAAGAATTTCCGGGTTTCCCCCGGCCGCGAAAACGCTTGCGCCAGAAATGTGGTCGCGGTGAGAGTGAGTCAGAACGATCGCCTTGATCGGCAGGTCGGTGATCTTGCGAAACTCTGCCAGAACGTTTTCGGCGGCAGTTGTCGTTTCGGTCGTGTCAATGATCACGACCCCGTCTTCCCCGACGATCATGTACACGTTCGACGCCGCAAATCCGAACGCCTGGTAGACGTTGTCCGCGATCCGGACCACGTCCTTCGAGAAGTATTCGGGGTGGGCCTGCAGTTCAGGGTGCATCGGCGCTCCTCCACATGTCACCGCGTCAATCGTGTGAAACGGGGTATCGGTTTGGGATCCCGAATGCAAGGAAAGCGGCCCAGGCCGCCCGCGTCCCGTTCGCACGTTGATTCGGGATCCCATGGGTGCGATACAGCGCGGAATCCAGGGGGTGACACACGCATGGCGCGCAAGAACATACTCTTCATCATGTGCGATCAGCTTCGGTTCGACTACCTTGGGTGTACCGGGCACCCGACCATCAAGACCCCGAACATCGATGCGTTGGCCGCACGAGGCGTCACGTTTTCCAGCACATATTGCCAGTCGCCG
This sequence comes from Boseongicola sp., assembly GCA_028824715.1. Lineage (GTDB taxonomy): Bacteria > Pseudomonadota > Alphaproteobacteria > Rhodobacterales > Rhodobacteraceae > JAJEFO01. The sequence continues at coordinate 24,810 of JAPPCV010000037.1, forward strand.
ATCTGCGGCCCGTCACGCATGAGCTTCTATACGGGCCGTTACGTGTCGTCACACGGGTCCGCATCCAACTTTGCGCCGCTTCGCATCGGTGAACGAAACATCGGCCACCACTTGAATCCGCTGGGAATGCGGACCGTTCTGGTGGGCAAGACGCACATGATTGCCGACCGGGAAGGCATGGAACGACTTGGCGTGGACGCCGGCAGCGCCATCGGGGTCCACCATGCGCAGGCCGGATTCGAGGTGCATGAGCGCGACGACGGCGTGCATCCGGATTCGATGGTCCGCCCGGACGTCGCCTACAACCAGTACCTGAAGTCGAAGGGGTACACCCAAGACGACAACCCCTGGCATTGGGCGGCGAACTCCGTCGAAACGGAGGCAGGGGTTCGTTCCGGATTCTTCAACGACCGTGTCGACTTGCCTGCGAGGGTCGCCGAGGAGGACTCGGAGACGCCGTACATGACCAGGCGCGCAATGGAATTCCTGGCGGAAGACGACGGGCAGGCCCCGTGGCTGCTTCATCTGTCGTACATCAAGCCCCATTGGCCCTACGTCGCGCCAGCGCCGTACAACGACATGTACTCGGCTGACGACGTCGTTCCCGCGACAAGGACCGAAGACGAGCTGGCGGACACCAATCCCCTCATGAAACTCTTCATGACGCGGGTCGCTGGGAAGACCTTCGGCAGGGACGTTGCGCGCGAGACGGTCATCCCCGTCTACATGGGGCTGATTTCGCAAATCGACGACCAGCTCGGGATCCTGTTCGACTTCATGGAGAAACGCGGATTGCTCGACGACACCATGATCGTATTCACCTCCGACCACGGCGACTATCTGGGTGACCACTGGATGGGTGACAAGGACTATTTTCACGACCCCTCCGTCAGGATACCGTTGATCATCGCGGATCCAGGCGAGGCAGCCGACGCAACGCGCGGCACGGTTGATGCATCCTTTGTCGAGGCGATCGACCTTCTTCCGACGTTCATCGAGCACCAGGGCGGCGAGGTGGCCAGGAACATTCTGGACGGTCGCTCGCTCATGCCGAAGATCCGGGGCGAAGATGTCGAATGGCGCAGCTATGCCGTCAGCGAATACGACTATTCCTGCCAGGTGTTCCGGCCCGAGACCGGAAGGATGCCACTGGACTGCAGGGCTTACATGGTTGCTACCGAAAGGTGGAAATACGTGCATGCGCCCGGCTACCCGCCAGTGCTGTTCGACCTGGAAAAGGATCGCGGCGAACTGGTCGATCTTGGCCGCAGTCCCGAACATGACGGCGTTCGCCGGATGATGGCCGGTCATCTCGCGGACTGGGCGCTTCACTACAGGCAGCGAGAGACCTGGTCAGAAGAGCACAACGTCAAGATGACCGGCATGGAAGAGCAGCTTGGCGTCCTGATCGGCTACTGGAATGAAGATGACGCCAAGGGCAAGGACCCCAAGATTCTGCCAAGTCGAAAACCCGTCACCGGAGACTGAACGATCAGGCTGCCGGAGGCAGGGGATCGGCTGCGGAAAGCGCAACGAAGCCCGCGACGGTCAGGCTCTTGCCACGCTTTTCGAACGCCTGGGTTCACTCGATCATTGCGTGAGAGAGCTCCCGCATCATGCCGTTGGCGCGAACCGGACCGCCGCTCACTGTCGCCCTGCAGATGACCTGGCATTTCGCGTTGCCGAGGCGCGGCCGGAAATTGCCGCGCTCGATCCGGTCGGGTGTCTTGTCCACGGATCGGTCGAAGACCATGGACCCTGCGACAAGCATCGGCAGGTGACGGGCCTGCCTGCAGGCGTGGCTGACATGGCCGTTCCCGCATGACGTCAGGATGGCGGCATGGAATTCCTTGTTGGCGGCCTGCGCTTGCCGCGTGACGTGGTCGTTGAGCCGATCAAGCCGGGCAAAGCTCGCTGATCGAGGCGTCGAGCGTTCCCATCGCCACTTGCAACGGCGGGAGATGATCAAGTCGATCCGGTTCCCGGACCATGAGGCGCGCTGCAAGGCTCTCCAGGTGCCCGCGGGCTTCAGCCGCCTGAAGAATGACCTCCACGGTCGGGCCCTGAACCATGCATCAGCGGCCTGCGCCGCGGCGCATGGCGCCTTCCCGCTCCAACGGGCGCGACGCGAGCCTGATCGGGGTTCGCGACACGTCGCGGGTCTCGCACGGCCGCGCTTCCGGCAGCCGTTCTCCCTCCGGACGCGACCCCGGGATGATGCCCTGCCGAGTTCGGTCCGCAAGTTCCTTGTCGATCGATTCCATGGCAGCAGCGGCACTTTTCGGGATCCCGGGGTCGCGGAGCGCGTCTGGCGGCGGCGCCCGGGCAGCCAGGGCCTTCGCAGCCGGAACCGGGGCGGTGGCGCACCTGAAGGGTCGTGGCGCAGGACGCCCGGTCCGCCCCGAGGGACGGCGAAACGATTGCGGGAACCCGAATTCGCCTCGCCTTGTCCCGGTGTTTCCAGTCTGGTTCCCGCCGACATTTCTGGCCGCGTGCCAGCGGACGCGGAGCGGGTTGCGGCGGCGGGCAAGGGCAGGTGGATGGCAGGGGAGCCGAAACGCGAGACCCCGGACAACCGCCCCCTGCCGGAGTTTGACCGACTCGCCTGGAAGCCGGATGGCGATGCCGAAAGGACACGGCAATCCCCAAGTGGGCGCGTGCAGGGCAGCCAGCGAAAACAAGGCAATCGAAGCTTGAAACGGGATCCCAATTATGCAAGTCTTGGGAGGCGACTGCCCCGATTTACGGAATCTCGGCATGTTTCCGATATCTTGGGATCCCAATTCTCAAGACCGCAATGCCGCCATGGGAGGAGAGCATGAAAGTCACGCATTTCGGCTTGGCACTGGCGTTTGCGTCCACGCTTGGGGTCGCCGCGCTGCCGGCGAATGCAGGGGAACTGGGCGTCGCGACCTTCGTGCCGCCGCAACACCATGCCAGCACGGTCATGTTCACGTGGTTCGGCGAGGAGCCTGCCAAACGGTCAGGCGGCGACCGGAAGATGAAGCTCTATCCGGCCGGCCAGCTTGGCGCGGGCCCGGTCCAGCAGCACAAGCGCGCCGTGGCAGGCGTGGCGGACATCACGTTCGGCGTCTCCGCCCATACCCCGGCGTTGTTTCCCAAGACCATGCTGGCCATCCCGCCCGGAACGGCAAACAGCTCGGCCGACGCGACGAAGCGAATTCTTGCTGTCTTCGACGAGCACCTTGCGGATGAATGCCAAGACGCGAAGGTCATAGGCATCACGACTGCGTCCGGGATCGGCAACGAGGCGACAAGGGACGTGTCCAGCCTGGAGGGATTGAACGGCGCGAAGATCGTGCCTTGCGCTGCGCTGACCACTCCGATCATCGAGGCAATGGCCGCCGACCCGGTGCAGATGCCGGTGACGGAGATGCATGCCGGCTTGTCTGCCGGAACGATCGACGGCGCGCATGCCACCTACAGCAACATGACGGCGTCCTGGAACTTCGCCGAAGTCGCGACCCGCGACACCGACAACATGCCTGTGACGTTCGCGATCCTCCTCGTTGCCATGAACGAGGAACGCCATCTCGGCCTTTCGCTCGGGCACCGCGCGATCATTGACGCGCTTTCCGGTGAGCCGGCATCCATGACGGATGTGACGAGATTCCGCAACGAGGGACGACGCGGGCTGGACTGCCTGGCGACCTGCCCCGATGCCGTGACGGATGTCATCTCGGTTTCCGTATCGGCGGAGGAACGTGCCAGGATGGATGCGATCATTGCCGAGGGCTTGAAGGATGTCTTCGCGGAACATGGCGAGCGCGGCATCACCAACGCCGAAGAGATTCACGAGGCGATGAACCGGCAAGTCACTGCCGCCGGATCTCCCAATGCTGTGGCTCTTCTCGGGATGGCAATGTAAGTCGAGCGTGAGAAGATGCGTGCAATCAGATCCTTGGACCGCGCCCTTACCTGGCTGTCGCTGACCTGCGGTGGCGCCGCGCTCGTCTTCATGACGGGATTTTCCGTCTGGAACGTCCTGGTCATGAGAAAGGCCCTGAACGCGCCGATCGTGGGGGCCGAGGACCTGCTCCTGCTGTCGCTGGTTGTCATCGTCGCGCTGTCGGTCCCGCTCGGCGCACGAACCGGCGCCCACATAGAAATCGAGGTGCTGGAATCCCGCATGTCCGCATTGTTTGCCAAATGGTCGATGATCGTCGTCAAGCTCCTGGGATGCGCATTGCTTGCCATCATGTCCTGGAGGCTTTGGCATGCGGGCCAAAGCGCGGAGCGATTTGGAGAGACCACGCAGCAGCTGCTGATTTCGTTCGAGCCGTTCTATTACCTTCTCGCGTTCTCGGTGGCCCTCTACGCGGCAATTCTCCTGCTGGATATCTGGCAGCTGTTGCGTTCCAACGAGGTCGTCAAGCTGAAGGTCGGGAGTGATCCGTCGTGATCAGCATGACCCTTCTCGGCCTGATCGGGCTCTTGTCGCTGTTTGCCTTGCTGGCGCTGCGGATGCCTGTCGCGCTTTCGATGCTGGGCGTCGGGTTCGTCGGGACGGCGATTGCAAACGCGAACAAGCTCATCTTCGTCGGAATGGATCCGGACCAGGCTTGGGCGCGCGGATGGAAGATCGCGTACTCGAACCTGGCCGGCGAGACCTTCGAGGCCGCGTCGAATTTCAACCTGCTCGTGATCCCGATGTTCGTGCTGATGGGCAACCTTGCCGGCGTTTCGGGCATGTCGAACGACCTGTTCGCCACCGCCTACCGCTGGATGGGGCACTTGCGTGGCGGGCTGGCCTCGGCAACCGTCGCGGCCTGCGCGGGATTTGCCGCGCTTTCCGGGTCGTCGCTGGCCTCCGCCGTCACGATGGGCCGCGTCGCGCTGCCGGAAATGAAACGGTACAAGTACGCCGATGGCCTTGCTACCGGAGCGGTCGCCGCCGGGGGCACGCTCGGGTTCCTGATCCCGCCGTCCGGCGGCATGATCATCTACGCCGTGCTCACCGAGCAGTCGATCGGGCGCCTGTTCATGGCAGGAGTCTTTCCGGGCATAATCCTTACCCTGCTTTTCATCGGCGCGATCTATCTCGTCGTGGCCCGCAAGCCCCAGGCGGGTCCCCCGGGGCCGCGATCAGGGCTTGCCGAGCGCCTCTCGTCGCTATGGCAGGCAACGCCGATCGTCGGCGTCGTCCTGGTAACCATTGGCGGGATGTACACCGGGTTCTTCACGCCGGTCGAGGCTTCGTCAGTTGGCGCGTTCCTGACATTTGTCGTTGCGGCCGCACGGCGCTCCCTGAGCCTGGAGAAACTGAAGACAGTGATCCTGGAAACGATGAGCGCTACGGCGACAGTCTTCCTGATCATTATCGGCGCATTTGTCTTCATTCCCTTCATGTCATTGACCGAACTGCCCGCACAGCTCGTCACCTTCCTGACGTCCCTGCCGATCGGGGATTTCGGCATCCTACTCGTGATTGTGCTCATCTACATGTTCCTGGGCATGTTCCTGGAAGGGATCGCGATGCTGGTGCTGACCATCCCGGTGGTCATCCCGATTGCGATCGGGCTGAACTGGGACTTGATCTGGTTTGGCGTCATCATCGTGATCGTGCTGGAAATGGGCATGATCAGCCCGCCGGTCGGCATCAACGTCTTCGTCGTCAAGTCAATCGCCCCGGACGTTCCAATGGGGACGATCTTTCGGGGCATCTGGCCATTCTGGTTCGCCATGGCCGCAATGATAGGCCTCCTCATTCTCTTCCCGCAGATTGCGCTTTTCCTGCCCGAAACGATTGTCGCCCGCTAACGCAGAAAGGAACCGTCACATGGACACCACGACCGAAATCAAGACGCTGCAGCACTTCATCGGAGGCGAGTGGGTGGATGCAGCGACAGGCGAGACATTCGAGGACCTGAACCCGATAGATGACAGCCTCTATGCCGTTGCGGCAAAGGGGTCGGGCGATGACATCCGAAATGCGATCGCCGCAGCGAAGTCCGCGTTTCCGGCCTACAAGGAGACGACTCCGACCGAGCGCGAACGCTTGCTGTTGCGGGTGGCGGAGATCATGGAGAGGCGCCAGTCCGAACTGGTCGATTGCCTGATCGACGAAGTCGGATCGACGGTCGGCAAGGCCATGTTCGAATTCAACAAGGGGCTGGCCATGGTCCGTGCGGCGGCCGGCATGTGCCGCAACGTCAGGGGCGAAACGATTCCGTCGGACGTGCCCGGGAAGTTCTCGATGTCGATCCGCGAACCCCTCGGCGTGGTTGCGATCATCACGCCGTTCAACGTGCCCCTCATCAAGAATGCCCGGCTGGTGGCCAATGCCCTCGCCGTCGGCAACACGGTCGTGCACCTGCCGTCCGAGATGGCGCCTCACCTGTCGGTCCTGATGGCCGAAGTCGTTTCTGAGGCCGGGTTCCCGCCGGGAGCCTACAACGTGGTCACTGGCAACGGAGCGGAAATCGGAGATGACCTGACCAGCAGCGCGGACGTGGACTTCGTGAGTTTCACGGGCTCGTCAGTCGTCGGCCAGCACATCGCTGAAGTCTGCGCGAGGAACAAGACGCCCAACACGCTCGAGCTGGGCGGCAAGAGCCCGACGCTTGTCCTGGCGGATGCCGACCTGGACACGTGCATGCCGTTGGCGGCGCGCTCGATCTTCATGTTTGGCGGACAGCTCTGCATCGGCTCGAGCCGGTTCTACGTGGAGCGCCCAATCTACGACGAGTTCGTCCAGCGCTTCGCGAAGATCGCGTCGAAGGCCGGCATGGGCAGCCTCCGCGACCCGGAAACGGTCGTGTCTCCGATCATTTCGGAACGGCAACGCGATCGGGTGAGGGATCACATCGAGAATGCAAGGGCGAACGGGGCAACCGTTGTTGTCGGCGGCGAATGGGACGGCAACCGCTGCCAGCCGACGATCCTGACTGGCGTAACGGAGGACATGACCGTATGCCGCACGGAGACCTTTGGCCCCGTGACCTCGATCTACCCGATCGACAGCTATGAAGAGGGGCTGGAGAGGTCCAACGATACCGAGTTCGGACTGTCCTCCGCCATCTTCACCAATGACATCAACAAGGCGTTCCATTTCGCGCGCAACATCG
>JAPPCV010000012.1 GCA_028824715.1 Boseongicola sp.
CGAAACCTGCCTGCCGTCAAGCAAATCCCGGTATGGGCCTAAAATGACGCTTACGAAATATCGGAGTTCTTGTCCGATCTTCAGAATGCGTATGTGGCCCTTTATGCACTCAATCGCATGTCTGGTCTGCGTCGGCATCGTCATCCAATGCACTTCGAAATGTTGCTTGATGCAGGTTTCCCGCAATTTGGATTTTGGCAATCGGGCCTTCCGTCATTTGCAGCCGACTCGCTCCCACCTAACGCACGACTAACGCTTGAGAAGGTGCGGATAGAATCTCCGGGGTTCTGGGAGTTTCTAGCCTCGTCGAACCCTTTGTTGCAACTTCGCGAATACCTTAACGATCGCCACGAACGCAGAAAGGATCGCGAGTTTCGTGAAGCCTCAGAAAGGGAGCGATTACAGCTTGAAAACGAGATGATTCGACAAAGGCTGGAAAAAATGGGTACGGCCAATCTTCGTGATCAGATTGAACTTCTCCGTTCCATCGGATTTGAGGAGAATGAAATCAGGGACATGATTTGGATGAATGCAGGTGCACCACTTAGTCGCCTCGGTCGTCATCAAGACAGCGGCCTAATTGGAGGTGCAGAGTAGACAATTTGCGAGACTTTTTTTGATTTGCAACGACAGGCACAAGCGGAGGCCGATGACAACAGGTATGCCTCCAATGGTCGCAACCGTCACCTCCCTGACTGACCTTCGCAGCGGTCAAGACCCGGCGTTTCGGTCGCGACAGGGTCACAACGCGAGTTCCGGCCCGAAGCGCCTGAATCCAAGCCCATGATAAGCCCTGTCAGGACCAGTGTTGCCACCACGCCACCAGCCAGCGGATCTCGTCGGCCGCGCTGAGGGCGATCAGGAGCGATACGACCACGCCCCAGAACCGGATGCCGCGCCGCGCGCCGTCGACGCCGGACCGGAGGGAGTCCAGGGCGTTTGCGCAACGCTCCAGCCGGCCCGAGCACTCGAAGACGGCGCTCCTGGTCGACACCTCCATCGCCGACACGTCCTCCAGGGCCGAGACGATCGCCGCCGTGGAGTTGGCTGCAGCGATGGCTGCGCGGGTCCCGGCCGTCTCTCCGCTCTCCCGGTCCTCCCGGATCGCGCGCAGCGCCTCTGCCGTCTCCCGCTGCACGTCCAGCATCTCCTGCCACGGAAAGCTTGCCATGGCCCTCACGGCCTCCGCCACGTCCGACCGCGTCACCTGCTCCCGTTCTCCGGCCATTCCCTGCCCCTCCCGTTCCGTTGACGTTTCCTGCCGGCCCTTGTCCGACATTCCGCCGGGTCCTGTCCACCGCTGAAGCCATCAGCGGCCAGCCCGCCGGCTCGCGCGCCGTCCCCGCCCGGAGATTCCCGGGACGGCCTGGCCAGGCTTCAGGCCCGCAATCCGGTCTCTCCCTGGCGATCCGAACTTTCCCCGGTGGCATGGCACCGCGCGAATCCGTATGATCGTGCCATGACAGAACGGACTCCTCCATGGTCGCCACCGTCACGTCCCTGACATCCGCGGCGGTCACGACCCGCTACTTCGAGCGGGACGGCTACTACGCGAAAGCCGATCCGGAGCACCGGAAGGCGAGCCGCTGGCACGGACGCGGCGCGGCCGCGCTCGGCCTCGGGCGCAACGTCGCCCCCTCCCGCTTCGAGGCGATCCTCGCCGGCGCGGTGCCGGGAACGGAGATCACGCTCGGGCGCATCCGCGACGGCAAGCGCGAGCACCGGCCCGGCCTCGACGTCACGCTGCAGGCCCCGAAGTCGGTCTCGCTCGCCGCTCTTGTGGCGGGCGACGCCCGGATCGTCCGGGCGCACGACGAGGCGGTCCGCGCGACGCTCGACTTCGTGGAAGGCAACCTGCTCGTCGTCCGGCAGTGGGACCGGGAAAGGAATCGCCACGTTCGCGTTCCGTCCCCCTCCATGGTGGCGGCCACGTTCCGGCACAAGGCCAACCGCAACCTCGAGCCTCACCTGCACACGCACGCCGTGATCGCCAACATGACCCGAAGACGGGACGGGAGCTGGGCCAGCCTCGACACGGGCGCGCTCGGGCGGTCCGAGAAACTGATTGGCGCGCACTACCGGAACGAGCTCGCGGCCAGGCTCCTCAGGCTCGGCTACGCGCTCCGGCCCTCCATGGTCGGGCGGGTGCCCGGCTTCGAGATCGCGGGCTACGGCCGCAGGCTCCTGGAGGAGAACTCGTCCCGGCGGCAGGAGATCGTGGCGTGGGTCCAAGAGCGCGGCCTCGCGAACACGGCGGCGAACCGGCAGCGGGCGGCGCTCGCCACGCGCAAGACGAAGGACGAGCCGCATCACAGGGAGCTGGAGGCCGGATGGCGCGCCCGGGCCAAGGAGATGGGGCTGGACCGCAATCCGCCGCGTCCGGAAGCGGGGCGCAGGAGGGCCGCGAAGGAGGCGGGACGACAGCCCACGATGCTGGAGATCGTGAACCGCTCCGCGGAGCATCTCGCGGAGCGGGCGTCGGTCTTCCGCGAGGCGGACCTCTGCACGCTGGCGCTGGCCCGTTCGCCGGGCCTGCACACGCACGCGGACTACAGGGCGGCGCTGGACGGCATGAAGCGTGACGGCCACCTCGTCGACGCCATTCGCGGCGGGCTCGGCCCCTGCCTCGTGACGCGCCGCGCGCTCCGGGCGGAACGCGAGGTCGTCGAGAGGATGCGGGCGGCGCGGGAGACGGGCGGGCCGCTGGCCGACGCGGGCCGCGTGGAACGGGCGATTGCAACCGGCACGCTCACCGAGGGGCAGCGCGAGGCGGTGCGCACGATCCTGCTCGGCGAGGGCCGGATCGCGGGCGTCCAGGGTTACGCGGGCACCGGCAAGACGGCGATGCTGCGGGCCGTCAGGGAACTCGCGGGGAACCGCCGCGTGATCGCGCTCGCGCCGAGCGCGGCCGCCGTCCGTTCACTCAGGCGGGAGGCCGGGCTTCCCGCGCGCACGCTGCAGGGGTTCCTGTCGCGATACAGGGACGTCGCCGACGGCACCGTCAGCGAACAGGGCCTCGCCAGGCTGAAGGAACTGCATTCCGGATCGGTGCTCGTCCTCGACGAGGCCTCGATGGCCGGGACCGTGCAGATGCGTTCGCTGATGCGGATCGCGGACGCGCTCGACGTCGGGCGGCTCGTCCTCGTCGGCGACACGCGCCAGCTCAGGGCCATCGAGGCGGGGCAGCCCTTCCGGCAGCTCCAGGAGGCGGGCATGCCGACGGCGGTGATGGACGACGTGCTCCGGCAGCGGACCCCGCATCTCAGGGAGGCGGTGGCCCACGTCATCGGCGGCAGGCCGCGCGAGGCCCTGGGCCGGCTCGGCGACGACGTCCACGAAGTCGGGGCGGGGGAGCTCGGCCGGACGGCGGCCCGTCTCTGGCTGGACCTCGACCCGTCCGCCCGCGCCGCCACGGCGATCCTCGCGCCCACCCACGAGATCCGTGCCGAGATCGCCGCCACCGTCCGCGAGGGCCTTGCCTCCGAGGGCGTCCTCCGGGGGAAGGAGATCGAGGTCCGGCGGCTCGTTTCCCGGGGCCTGACACGTCCGCAGACCGGCGACGTCCGCAACTGGGAGGAGGGCGACGCGGCGGTGTTCCATCACGACCTCTGGGGCGGGAAGGCGAAGGCGGGCGAGGTCTTCACCGTTGACGCGGTCGACGAGGAGCGCGCGAAGCTCGTCCATGACGACGGACGCACCTTGAAGGTGAAGCCCGGCGGCAAGCTGCTCCGCTACCAGCTGGAGCTGCACGAGACGACGACGATCCGCCTGCGCGCGGGGGACGAGATCTGCTGGACGCGCAACGACAAGGTCCATGACCTGGTGAACGGCGAGCGGGCCCGGGTGCTCTCCGTGGATGCGAATGCCGCGCGTTTCAGGACCGCGGACGGACGCGGCCTGAAGCTCTCGCGGGACGATCCGCAGATCCGGCACCTTGACCACGCGTACAGCGCGACCGTCCACGGGGCGCAGGGCACGACCGCCGACCGGGTGATCGCGGTGCTGGATTCGGGACACGGCGCGCTTGCCGACCAGGCGACCTTCTACGTGGAGGTCACGCGGGCCCGCGACGAGGCGGTGATCCTGACCGACAACAGGGAGCAGCTTGCCGAGACCCTGGAGGAGCGCACGGGTCTCCGCATGACGGCGCTGGAGGCCGTCGGCGAGCGGGTCGCGGAGCGCGAAACCGCTCCGGAGCCCGCACCGAAAATCCAGATTCCCGACAAGGCGCCGGTCCTTCCGATCGCCAGGGCACTCGAATCGCTCCGCGCGGAGACGCGTGCGTCCGACGGCAGCATCCTCGACGCGCCGGGGTTCAAGGACCTGGCGGAAAGGCTGGACCGGGAACGGCGGCTGGCAGGCTTGCCGAAAGACGAGCGGAAGGCGCTCGACGGCTGGCGCACGGAGATCGACAGGGAGACCGCCCGGCGGGACGCGGTGACGCGCTACCCGGAACGTTGCCGCGAGACCGTGAAGGCCCTTCTTGCGCCGGAGCCGGAACGCGGACCGGACGATGCCGTCCGGAAGGTGGCGGACGGTCTTGTCGCCGAGGGACGGGCCGTGCTGGCCGATCCGGCGGCGGCCCCGCATCTCGACAGCCATGAGGGGATGCGGGAAAGCTTCAAGGCCGGGCTTGCCGCCGTCGACGGCGCCGTGGCCGACAGCGACGCGGAATCGGCCCTGGCCGAGTGGGAGGCGATCGAGGCGCAGGCCGCCCTGGACGGCACGGATCCGTTCCGGTCCGAGGAAGGCGAAGAACTGATCGGCCGCATCGAGGCGCTCGCCGGAGACGGCCGCGTGCCCGAATCCCGCAGGGAGGCGCTCGGCCGGATCCTCGAGGCCCGGGACCGCGTCCGGGATCTCGACGCGCTGGAGGGCGCATGCCGGGGCCTGCGGTCCCGGGCGGAAAGGGGCGGCGGAAACGTCGCCGTCCGGCCCGGAGCGGGCGCGCTCCTGGAGCGGATCGGCGCGTTCGCGGACAGGCATCCCGGGCCACTTCCGGAAACGCTTGCCGGCTTCGCAGGCGAATGCGGCGCCCGGATGCGCGATCTTGGCGACAGGCTCGACACGGTCGGCGCCGGAATCATGCGTGCCGCCCAAGAGCGGGACGAGGCCCTTGCCGGGATCGAGAAGGAATGGAAGAGCCGCCGCGCGAAGGTGGCGCACCAGGACCGCGACATCGCCTTCCTGCCGGGAACGGAGGCGCTGCTCTGGCGGACCCGCGAGTTCGAGGAGAGGCACCCCGGCGTGCTGCCCAAGGCGACGGCCGACCTCGCGAGGGACTGCGAAAGCGTGCAGGACAGGTGGAAGCGGTTCGGGCATGCCGTCAAGGAGATCGCCGACTGCGCCGAGACGTCGGAGCCTCCCGGCCCCGCCACGTGCAGGGCGATGGCCTTTGCGGAGGAGATCCTGGCCGACGACCGCCTGTCCGCCAGGATCCTGCGCACGGGGCATCTCCTGACGGTGAAGGACCTCCTCGCCGACCTGAACGGGAGGCGCGCGGCGGAGGACCGGATCCTCGACCTGCGCAAGGACCTCGAAAACATCGAGGCGGAGGCCGAGCGGCAGGGATGCCATCCGTTCCACGTGGCGGGGCACCGCCGCTTCGTCGAGCGGCTCGCGGGCTTCCAGCATGACCTGCCCCCAGACCTCGCGGGCATGGTGGAGGAGCTGCCCGGGCTTGAGGCGCGGGACCGCGGGATCCGGCACCGCGTCAAGGAGGTGACCGACTTCGAGGCCAGGAGACGGCGGATCATCGAACGGGCCGCATGGCTGCGGCCGGAAGCGCCGCTCGGCAGGAGCATGGCAAGCAGCTACGGGCGCTGGAAAATGTCCGCACCGAAGGTGATCGAGCGGGGAGAGACGCTGGCCAGGGACCCGCTGGTCTCCCCGGAGGACCGCAAGGCGCTGGAAAGGGCGCTGGCGCGCATGAAGGCGGCGCCCGACGCGGACGGCCTGGACGCGCAGCGCGTCCGGACCTGGGAGCGGATCCTCGACAAGGCGGAGGAGCAGGGATGCCACCGCTACTTCGTCAAGGGCTACCACGGCTTCGTCACCGAACTGGAACGGAGCCCGGTCCACAGCCTGAAGAACACGCATTTCGGGATCGACGAACGGACCGTGTGGCACGAGATGCTGGGCCGGCAGGGACGGGTCAGGCACGTCGACAAGGAGCTCGCCAGGCTCGTCGAGCGGCGCAAGGCGGGAGGCGAGAAGTTCGTGTCGGAGATTCAGCCCTACGCCCGGTGGCGGCACGAGGTCGAGCGCCGGGTCGAGGATACCCGGGAGGTCCTTGCCGACCCCGAGACCTACGGCCCGCACATCGCCAGGGTCCCCGGGCTGGAGAAAAGGCTGCGCGAGGTGTCGGCCGCGGTCTCGGAGACGGTCGCGCGCGACGCGCCCGTGCGGAAGGAGGTCGAGGCCGCTCATGCGATTCAGATGGAACGCGAGAGGGAGATCAGGCAGCGCGAGCGGGACCTGGAAAGGAGCCGCAGCCCGTCGCGCTCAATGGGCGCCGAGATCGACTACGGGCGGTAGGCGACGGCGGCCCGCATGAAAGGAACCGGTGGCGGGTCGCCTTGAAGTTCCTGCGGCGCCCGCAACAGCCCTCCAGGGCGCCTTTCAGTTGATCGGGCGGCCCCGCCAGTCGCGCAAGGGCCCGATCGCGTCGACTGTCTCGCGTCCGCCGTTGGAAAGCCAGTATTCACGGAACCAGGGCACGGCCCCGCGTCCGGCGCGCCAGAAGTCGCCCCAGGCCTGTTGATCATCGGGCACCAGTTCGGCCGAGCGCGGGCGGCCATGGAATGCCAGAATGCGAGTGACCGGAGGCGGCACTCGAGGCGACAACACCCTGTTGACGAGTGGCGGATGCAGGAGATGGCGCTTGAATGAAATGACCCAAGACTCAGGCCAGAAGGTGACTCCGCGTTCCCCTTGCTGATTCCAAGTGAATCTCTGGTCGTTGCGCACTGTCGAGGTCCAGTAATTTGGAGCCTGAACCAGTTCTTCGTAGATGTGGCCCAGCGCCCCGATCTCGAAGGCGATCACTCCCGACGCCCCGCGGACCGGACGGCTGATCTTGAGCCGGTCAATCGGGCGAGGCCATTCCTTGATCATCACCAGCGTTCCCGGAACATCGAACATCGGCGCGAGATCGCCGCAAATCATGGAGTCAAGGTCGATGTAGAGCGCACGACCGAACAGGTCATGGAGTTCGGGCTTGAACAGCGAAATCTTGGGCCAGCAGCCGAAGCGGAGGTTGCCGGGACTCAGCCCCATGTCGGGGATGGGCAAGGTCTCGACATCGGGAGAAATGCCTTCGGCGTCGTCGGCAAGGCAAACGAACCGATGCTCTTCATGCAGGTTCCTGCGGACTGCCGAAGCCAGCACGTTGACGTAATCCGAAGCGTGGGCCTTGCCCCATTTCATGCAAATGACGGTGCGCTTCAAGTTGCATTTCCCCAATCCAACTTGCGCAGGCCGCGCGCCCGGTAGTCGATCTTCGCCTTGCAGGATGCAGCGATCTTGGCAAAGGGCGGGACGTACACTCCGAGAAACCGCCGCTTTCGCCTGTTGCGTCCTCGCCCGATGATGGACGTTTCCCGATCTTCATGCCGCCTCTTGTGCTCGACCAGCCGGGGATGGACGAGGTGCCACCGCTTCCCCGCCTTGAAGGTTTCGGTGCAGTCCGGCCAGTCCGCAACGCTGGCCACCGGCAGCGCCTTGGCCAGAAGGTGCCGTGCCCCGGCTTCGCTGATGACGTAAGCGCAAGCGCCCCGAACCGGGACCCCGGGCTCGCACGGGAAAGACCTGTAGCCCTCAAGCGGCGTGCGCGCGCCGCTGCGCGGGTGAACGTAGGTCTTGCTGTAGAACAGGGAGACGAGGTCGAATGCCTCGAAGTGACGGCTTCGCAGGTATCCCGGCAGGTCTGGCGACGGAATGGCGTCGTCTTCGAGGACCAGCGCCCAAGGAATGCCAAGGTCGGCCATGCGCCTGCAGGCTTGCAGATGGGACAGGGAGCAGGCGATTTCGGGGTCCGACAAGGGACCGCCTGGGGTGGAAGCCGTGCGGTCCCTGTCGACCAGGGATTCGCAATCCGCTGGCAGGTCGTCGCGGCCGTCCACCGCGTCCACGAACTCGAACGGCAACGAAAGGTCGTTCAGATGCCTGGCAATCCTCTCGCGCCGGTCGGTGCAGTCCGGCAGGGAAATGACAAAGATCGGGATGAACGCCGACGAGTCAGTTTCGGACCTGTCTGCGTCATCCATCCATGCACGCCGGCAGCGAAGTGGCGGTGTTTCGCATTGTGAAGCCCCCGATTGTCGGCACAATGGAGGCGCTCAGTTCGCTCTGAGTAGGTCATGATGATGGCGCATCCATCATTGTGCCTGGCGGGAGTGGCCTGGCAGGGCCGCTTCCGCCGCAAGTTGCGGTTGACGGCGCCGGCGGGTGCCGGGCCGTTGCAAACAACTTACGAGAAGAGGTCCCCGCCTATTCGCCAAGGCGTCGGGGAGCTACCCCTTGCCGGGTCAGGCTTATTCAGCGGGCAGCCCGGCTCAATGGCCGGACTCGTAAGCTTGTTTGCAGGTCGCAACTTGTGCCGACGCACCGACAGGAGTCAATGAAGGATTGACTTCCGGCACCCGCCACGGCGCGGGCGTGGCCATCGGGTCGCAGAAAACGGGCCAGAGGGACAAGTGATTGCATGTCGAAGGACGTTTGCAGATGAGCCGCCGGGTCCGTGCGGTGAATGCATCGAGGGGCAGGCAATGGCTTGCGGCGCAGTGAATTTCAGGCACCCGTCGATAAAGAAGGGACCGCCGGGCCTCGTGGGCCCTGCCGCAATCCAGGGCCGCAGGAATGAGGCATGCCGCGATATGCCCGAGAAGCCGATCGGCGCGAGGCCGTCAAATCGGCAAGATTGCCAACAAATGATCGCGTACTCGGTTCCACACAATCGACCGGCGCTCCGAATGAACTGCCGTTCCTGCCCTGACAGCCAAATGCGCTGAGCAATCCAGGCAAGGACCTGCCGTCGGAACGGGAGATGCCCGGACGAGGATCCTCGTCCGATCTTCGCCGTCCATCAGGACGCCCTCGATCAAGCCCTGGCGAACGAGCGCTCATCCGGCATCGGCGTCATCGTCAGGCGAAACCAGGCATTCGGCCGCCACCGCCGGCCCCGCGTCGCCGAAGACGTCTCGCAGGAGGGCTTGAAGCTCCTCCGACCGTCCTTCCCTCTTCATGGCGACGATCCGGTCCTCGCACAGGATCCGGACGGCGGACCCGAGGCACGAGCTGTCGTCGTTTCCGTGCTCGGCGGAATCCGCATCAAGGCGAAGGACCGCCTCGTGCATCTCGCGCTGCTCCTGCGGGGACAGCGCCTGCGACGCTCGCGGTTTCGCGTTCGGCGAGGGGTCTTCGGTCAGGCATCGCCGCACGACGTGGCGACCTATCCCCTCGCCGGCCGCAGCGGCGGCGGCCCGGATCCTTGCCCACTCGTCGTCGGTGCAGGACATAGAGTTGCTGACCGCCCGATCCTTGCGCCGCCGCGTCACGGATCGCCGTCCCGGTTCAGTTCGTCGGCGACGTCGTCGAGAAGGTCTCTCGGAGGCGCGCCGTCGCCCGAAGGCGGGCCGGTGTCGAAACTGCCGAACAGGTCCGCCTGGGAAGGGAACGGATCCGTCAACGGAGCGGGGTCGGGCATTGCCGCCGTCCCGGTGTCCGGCAGGGATCCGGAAGCCGCGCCGTCGCCTTCGCCGCGATCCATCGCCGCCGGCTTCGGGCGGTTGTCGGGCGCATCCCCGCTCCGGCCTTCCTCCCCGGTCCCGGTCTCCTGCGGCCCGTCCGCGCAGGAGGCCAGCACCAGGAACCTCACGGCCTGGCGCAGCGTCGTTCCCGTGTCCCGGACGAACCGCTTCTCAAGGAAACGGTCACGGCCGGCGGCGAGCCGCTCCACGTGTTCGAGCTGACGGCGCTGCTCGGCGCCGGTGAGCGCCATCGGGTATCCGGCCTCCGGATGCGGCGGGCCGTCCGGAGCCTCGCCGTCCAGGACACGGGACAGGATGAACGCGGAGACGTCCATGCCCTCGGCCCGGGCCTTCGCCCCGATCGCCCGCCACTCGGAGGGCCTGCAGGTCACGCAGCGCTGCCGCCGGATTCGTCCCGCCCCGGTCATGCATTCTCCAGCGAAAGTTCCGCGTCGAGCCAGACGCTCTCCTCGGCGACCAGGCCGTCCCAGAACGCCTTCGCCCCGGCGTCGGCCACCCGCCTTTCCTCGACCCGGGCAAGGACGAGGAGCCCCAGCGCCATGCGCCGCCGGACCTCCGGCGGGAACCCCGAAGGCACCCCGACCTCAGGCGCGGGTTCACGGGATTCGAGCGCACGCTCGACGAGGAAGCGGGAGTTCGACATTCCGGCGCGGCCGGCCAGGCTGGTGATCATCTCCCATTCGCTGTCGGTGATCATGACGCAGCGTTGCCGGGTCCTCTCTCGGGGCGTTCGGGTCATTGCCGGCACTCCTGGTTCGTGCATCGGGGCGGCTGCCGCGATCATACACGGGCGGAGCGCCGCTGCAAGGCGGCCCTCGTCCCCCTTGTATCGCCTGTTCTTCATATGCGTTTCAAATGCCACAATGTCGAGACTCCCGCATTCCAAGACATATGCTCCGCGCACGCCATTGTCACTGGCGGCGACTCCTTCGGTCAATGCATATTCCCAAGACAAACACGATTTCTCTTGATACATCTCCTAACATGTTGTAATTAATAGCGTAAGCGAGAGAGAAATTTCTTGGTGTAGTATTTCTATAGGCCACTGTGCGTGACTATTTTCTCTACACCGGCATCGTCCGCTACTTCTACACCGGCGGGCAGACCCTGCTGGTCCTGGTCGACGGGAGGCCGTACTGCGACAGCGACTGCGATCTGGACACGTTGCCCCTTTCGGCAGTCGAGCGAATCGAGCTGCTGGGCGGAGAGGGCCTGGGCGAGTTCGGCGGCGTCGCGGTGAACGGCGCGATCAATGTCGTGATGCGGAAGGACGTGGACGGCTTCGAGACGCGCGCCGTCACGCGGATGCCCGGCAAGGAAGGCGGCAACAGCTGGCAAGGCGGCGTCTTCTGGGGCGGCCCCGTCGGCGAGAGCGGCGGCCACATGACCGTTGGCGTCGATGTTCTCAGGCGTCAGGAGATACCGGCACGGAGCCGGGAGTTCAGCCGCTCCGTCTGGCAGGAAGGCGGCTCGTTCGCCGAAGCCGGCAATGTCAGCGTCGGCGGCAACACGGTCTGGGTCGTCCAGCGTGACGCGGACGGAGATTTCGAGGGCATAAGGACCGTTGCGCTGGGAGACTGCGACCCGGCGGAGGGCTACGCCGGCCCGCTCCGCAATCCGCCGGGCGCCATGGTCGACGGCGACCTGGGTTGCGGATTCGCGTTTGGCGACATCATGTGGAACACCGCCGAATCCGAGCAGCGAACCGCGATCGTGAACCTGGACCAGCCTCTCGGCGACCGGAACAGGCTCCATTTTTATGCCAACTTCGGGCAGGGCGAAGGGGCGTTCCGCTTCGCGCCGTCCGTCGGCGTGTTCAGCTTCCGTCCCACCCGACGCGTACTGGACGAGATCAACGATGCAGCCGGCGCCGTGATCGCGGACGAGGATGATCGCTTCGCCATCGGGCACCGGTTTGTCGGTCACGGCAACCGTGACTGGCTTTGGGGCTACGATGAACTTGACATCGTCGCAGGCATTGAGGGGCGGCTGACGGAGAATCTCGGATACGAAGCGTCCATCGACGCCTACCGCCTTGACGGCTCCCTTCTCGGAAACACCTTCGTCCATGCCGACAGGATCAGGGAGGAAATCGCAGCGGGAAACTACGACGTGGTTGATCCGTCCGCGCCGATGGACCCGGACGCGCATCGGCAGGCCGTGGAACGCACCAGCCTGCAGGAGGAGGTCGACTCCGGCGCAAGGGGCCTCGGAGCCCGGCTGGCGCTGGAAGGGCGGATGCCTGCAACGGGCGACCGCAAGGTGGCCTGGACAGCGGGCCTCAGCATGGGCACGGCCAAGGTGCGCTCCATCCTGCGCTTCCGCGACAACGAGGGCACGACCCATGACGTGACGAAGGTGCTCGGCTCGGGCGGAGTCAGCTTCGAGGGAGAGCGCAAGGGCGTCGGGGTGTTCGGGGACATGTCAGTGCCGCTGACCGGGAGAACGGATTTCAGGCTCGCGGCCCGGGGCGACGAGTACGACGACGTCGGCGGGCTGCGGTCGTTCCGCGTTGCGGCCGAACACCGTCCGACCGATGCCGTCACGCTGCGCGGTTCCTGGGGCGCGGGCGACAGGGCGCCGTCCATGCGGCACCTGCATGGCACCGCGTCGCAGGATCACCCCTACATCCAGTGCGACCCCGGGCAAGGCCCCCCGCCCCGCGGCGACTGCACTGCGCCAAACCCGAGACAGGTGACGCGGGAGGCCAAGGGCAACCCGCAGCTTGAACCATCCGGAGTCGAGAGAATTGCCGTCGGCACCGAGTTCCGCAGGCATCCGTTCGTCGTGGACGTGGAATGGTACCGGCTGTCGCGCTCGGGCCTGGCGGGGCTGCGCAACCCGAACTGGGCCATGCAGAACCTTGAGGAATGCTCGGGCGGCCAGCAGTCGAACTGCATAGAGCGTGTCGGCGGCGACATCACGATCCACGACAGCTTCGCGAACATCGTGGACACCGAGATTTCCGGCATCACGACGCGGTACCGGGCGGACTTCGAAACGGACTGGGGCGAGATCGGGCTGAGCGGCGCATGGCGGCACGTGACCGACGCCAGGCGCAGCATCGAGGGCAACAGCGAGCCGTACGCCACGTCCAAGAACATGGCCCGCGTCAGGTTCGAGGCCAGGCGCCGCAACCTGACCGCGACCTGGACCGTGAACCACAGGGCCGGCTTCAGGAACCAGGCGGACACCGGCGACTTCAATGACTGGACCGGCCACGACGTGGCGCTGGACTGGAACGAGCCCATGGGGCTTGAAGGCGCGCGGATCACGGCCGGCGTCTTCAACCTCACCGACGCCGGTCTCACGGTCGACACCGCGAACCCCGACAGCGTGGACGGCCCCGAGGCGGCCGGTTGGGGGCGCACGTTCTTCCTGACGCTGAACAAGAGCTTCTGACTGCCGCACGCACTTGATGTGCCGTCCGCGATTTCAGGCAGGAAAGCGATCTTCGCAAGCGCTCCAGTGACATGTGCCAAGGCTTGGGAGACAGGACCCGCCCGCGATTTTCCGGCGCCGCGTCAGGAATCTTCAGGCTGCCGCGGCTTGCATTCAACCGGGCAATGATTCCGAACGGGCACGCACGCATTGCCAAGGCCAGGGCCGTGCCTTGACCCCCTCCCACCCCGGCGGCAGGCTGAAGCCGTTCACGGGAATCGGCTTGCACAAGGAGACCTGGCAAATGTCCGGACCGCCCCCCGGCGCCGTAGTGTCGGCCTTGCCGGCATGGCGACCGCCGCCCTCGCGGAACGCAGTCTTCCCCGCCATCGGACGGCACGGTCGGTGGCCCGCGCTGCCGCCTGAAGGTCGCGCCATCCGTCGCGGGCCGTGCCCGCGCCCCGCGACGCGGGAACAGGCCTGACAGGATGGGCCGCTCCCGCGTGACCTACGACCTCGACACGCTGCGCGGCGACCTCTTCGGGGGAGTCACCTCCATGGTGGTGGCCCTGCCGGTCGCCCTGGGCTTCGGCATCGCGTCCGGCATGGGCGCGGCTGCAGGGCTCTACGGCGCGATCGCGGTCGGTTTCTTCGCGTCGGTGTTCGGCGGCACGCGTTCCCAGATATCCGGTCCGACCGCTCCCATGACCGTCGCGATGGCGGTCGTGCTCACCAGTCATGCCTCCAGCCTCGCAGAGGCCCTGACCGTCGTCGTCCTCGCAGGACTGCTGCAGGTCCTTCTGGGCGTGTCGAGGATCGGCCGCTTCGTGGCGTACACGCCTCACGTCGTCGTGTCCGGCTTCATGTCCGGCATCGGGATCATCATCATCCTGATGCAGTCGCTGCCGCTGCTCGGCGCCCCGGGCGCGACGGGGGGACCGATGGGCGCCGCACGCGCGCTCCCGGCAGCCGTTGGCGGCATCGACGCCGGCGCCTTCGCCATCGGCGCGGCAACGCTTGCCGTGGGGTTCCTCTGGCCGCACAGGCTGTCGCGGTTCGCGCCGGGCCCGCTCGTGGCGCTGGCCGCAGGGACGGCCCTGGGCGTGCTGTGGTTCACCGAGGCTCCGGTCATCGGTCCGGTCCCGACCGGACTGCCGGCCCTGCAGATCGACCCGCCGCCGGTCGAGTTCCTGCTGCATGCGTTGCCGCCGGCCATCATCCTCGCCCTGCTGGGTTCGGTCGACAGCCTGCTGACCTCCCTTGTGGCGGATGCCATCACCGGCAGCCGTCATGACCCGGACAGGGAGCTGGTCGGCCAAGGCATCGGCAACATGGCCGCCGGGCTGTTCGGCGCGCTGCCCGGCGCCGGGGCCACCATGGGCACGGTCGTCAACATCCGCTCCGGAGGATCGACGCCGGTGTCGGGCGTCGTGCGCGCGCTCCTGCTGCTTGCCCTGGTTCTTGGCCTCGGACGGCATGTCGAGCCGATCCCGCTCGCCGCACTGGCAGGCGTGCTGGTCAAGGTCGGCTGGGACATCATTGACTGGCGCATGATCGGGAGGCTTCACCGGCTCAGGCGCGAGCACCTCGTCGTGATGCTGGCCACGCTCTGCCTCACGGTGTTCGTGGACCTCATCACGGCGGTCGCCATCGGGCTGATCGCCGGGGGAATGGTGCACGCCCGGCGGCTGGAACAGCTGGAACTCGACAGCGTGGTGTCCGTCCCGCTGCTGGAGGCAAAGCTCTTTGAGGGAGACGAGACGTTGAAGGAAGCCGACCCGCTTGCGGCCAGGGTCGGCATGGTGGCGCTCAGGGGCACGTTGAGCGTCGCGTCGTCCCACAGGCTGGTCAGCGTGATCGGCCTGGACATCAGGCAGCATGAGGTCGTCATCTTCGACTTCTCGGACACCCTTTACGTCGACGACAGCGCCGCCATGGTGATCGGGCGGCTTCTGGAGCTCGCCGCCGGCTCCGGGACGGAATGCATCGTCACCGGCCTTGGCGGTGACGTGGCCGAGACCCTGCACAGCCTCGACATCCTCGGCGGGATGCCGTCCGGCCGTATCGTCAAGACGTTCGACGAGGCCCGTCGCGCCGCCCGGGATGTGCTGGAAGTCGCCACCTCCGAACCGGCTGGATCACAGGCGTCTTCCTGATCCCGCGCCTGGCTTCGAGCTGGCGACGAGTCCGTTCCGTGGTCCGGGCCGGATCGACGTGGAAAGCGCCTTGAGGACAACCCACTGCAAGCTTCCTGCCTTCGCGCTGCCCCAGGTCCGTCAGCCGGCTGGCAAGCACCGGGCAAGCGATTCGGGTCGAACTCCAGTCTCCATGCGGATGCCCGTGTCCTCGACGACGGCATCTCTTTCGCAGGCGAATGCGATCGTTAGGGTGGGCCGTGCCGTCGTGAACGAACGGGGGCGGAGCGCGCCGGAATCACGCGCTTCCTTCCGCGCTGCGGAAGTCAGCTACTTGAAGCCGCAAGCCTCATGAGTGGTCCACACAGAGAGCTCCTGACCGCTTTCATGACGGAGGCAACCGTCCCTGAACCGCCCGCTGAATGCATGGCCACTCGCGAAGATGTGGATTCCAGGTCCGTTCGGCTTGCCATCGCGCACTTCTCCTTCGAAGCGATCGCCGTCTGGCCAGGACGCGGTCCAAACCCCTCTCCGCTCGCCATCAAGACAGGGCCCTTCAAAGATGTGCCCCTCTTCCTCGCGCTGAGTCCAGTGCCCTTGGCGCGTCCCGCTTGTCAGGGACCCTGTGCCGGTCGAAGTGCCATGTTCGCTGCTGGCGGTCCAGGACAAGGTTCCGCTTCCTTCGGCGGTGTCTGTGGAACAGGCCCCGGTCCAGCTCACGGAGCGGTCCGAGTGATGGTGGCTGGTCCAGACGTGACATCCGGGGTGGCTCTGAAGCTCCTGCCAGCATTCGTCCTGGTTCACGCCAAGTAAACGGCCTCCCAGATCGGCGCATTTCGGCCCCGCTGCGGGGAAGCGGAGCGTTCGGCTCTCCGGTCTGGCCTGCACGACCTCCGCCTCGGCTCCTCCTCGAATTCGACTCCCCGGTTCACGTAGTCCCAGCAGTCGCGCCAGAAGTCGTCCGTCATCAGCAAGAGGAACACGCGCCTACCCGACTGGTTCCCGATCACGGCACGTTGGCGTTCGCCAATTGTGGAGACGCGTTGAGAATGTTGAGCTCAACATTCTGCACGCGATTCCACATTTCGAGCGGCTGTGTTTCCGCGCGCTGTCGGAGTGAGCGATCTCCGAAGCCATGGCTGCCGAACAGTTCGGTCACTCTGTCCACGAATTCAAGCGCCGCATGGATGAACCGCCGTGCCTCGAGGCAGGGCTTGCGGTAGCCTGGCCGCCGTGAAGATCCCGGTATCCGGGTCCCGCGAATCTGTTTGGCCGCATGTCGGAGAATCTGTGCTTGAACGGCAACGTGGCGACCGCGCCGCGACTTCTTCTCGCACCGCGTTGCCGCGAAATGGAACTACTGCCGTAGGAATTCGCATCGCGTGAGCCCGCAAGGATCGTGTCGCGAGCCGGCGTCGAAGGCCGATGATGATCGCCAAGTTGCGTGATCCAGGCACCATGAGCTTGCGCGGAGACGCCCAGCCTCATCCGCCCTCACTGGCTGGCGGTGATCCCGCCGTCGACGTACAGGATCTGGCCCGTCACGAATCCGGAGGCGTTCGAGCAGAAGAACATGACCGGACCCACCACGTCAGCAGGATCGGCAATCCTGCCCAGCGGGATCCGATCGAGAAGCCGGTCGTGGAAGTCCCGGTTCTCCATCACGTGGCGGATCATTTCGGTGTGGACGAAGGTGGGCGCCACGCCGTTGACCGTGATGCGCTCGGGCGCCAGCTCCATGGCGTGCTGCCGGACCAGCATCACCAGGCCGCCCTTCGTGCTGCAATAGGCGGAATAGCCGCGATCGCGCAGGCCGAGCCGGGACCTCACCGAAAGCAGGTGCACCTGGCGGCCGCCGTTGCCGGCGGCGACCTGTTCGCGGGCAACCGCCTGCGCAAGGAACATCGCGGCCTTGAGGTTTGCGTTGGAGACCTCGTCCCAGGCGTCCTCGGTGACCTCCAGCATGGGCTCCTCGCGCTGGATCCCGACGCAGTTGACGAGGACGTCTATGCGCCCGTGCCTGTCGGCGACATCCCGGACCGCGTTCCGTATCGAGGCGACGGACCGGGCGTCCATCGCGGCCACGTCGGCGGCAAGCCCGCGATCGTTCATCGCCGCGCGGAGGCGCTGCGCCTTCTCGGCGCTCCGCCCGGCCACCGTGACCTTCGCGCCGGCCAGCGCCATGGCGGTAGCTATCGCCTCGCCGATCCCGCCGTATCCTCCGGGAATGAACACGACTTTGTCACGCATGCCGAACAGGTTCGACAGCTCGACAGGTCCCTTGCTTTCAGGAGCAGTGGAATTCATGGCTAGTCCATATGCAGTCCGCCGTTGATGTCGATGACCTCTCCGGTGATGAAGCCCGCATGGGTCGACACCAGGAAGGCAACCAGCTCCGCGACCTCCTCCGGCTCGCAAAAGCGGCCGACCGGGATCCGCCTCAGCAGCGCCTGGCGCTGATCGTGCGTGAGCTGTTCCGTGACCATCGGAGTCCGCACGTAGGCGGGCGCCACGGCGTTGACGGTGATCCCGTGTGCCGCGGTCTCGCGCGCCAGCGCGAACGTCAGCGCCCCGAGCCCGCCCTTGGATGCCACGTAGGCGGTGCCCGCCGTCAGGCCCCCGGTCTTCATCGCCATCGAGCAGACGTTGACCACGCGACCGAAGCCTCGCTCGCGCATGCCGGGGAGAAGGGCGCGGGCGAGATGGAATGCGCCGTCGAGGTTGACCGCCATGAGACGGCGCCACTCATCGGGCGACGTTTCCTCCGTGCCGCTGCCCGTCAGGAGGCCCGCGTTGTTGACCAGGGTGTCGACATGGCCATGCGCGTCGCGGATGGACCTGCACGCGCGTTCCACGGCCGCCAGGTCGCCGACGTCCGCCACGACGGGCCGGGCCGGTTCGCCGACCAAGCCGGCCCGCGTCCGCAGCCCTTCGGCGTCGATGTCCATCATGAGGACCCGGTGTCCGTCGGCCGCAATCCGCCGGCAGATCGCGGTGCCAAGGACGCCGGCCGCGCCGGTGACCAGTAACAGACGACCGTGGCCGATGCCGGTCATTTCGCATCCCGCGGCGCCAGCTTGCCCAGGTAGTCCCGCAGGTCGGGATCCCGCAGCGAGGAGCAAAAGTCATGGTACGTGCGTACCCGTCCCCCCTGCACGAAGACTGTCTGCTCGCACACCTCTTCCATCAACTCGAGGTGCCAAGGCTCGTTCGGGTGCAGGCACAGGAACACGAGCCTGCCCTCGCGTCGCAACTTGCGGAAGAAGTCAAGCATGAAGCCGATGTAGCCGTCCCTGGTGTTGAACTGCGGCTCGTCGAACAGGTGCACCATCGGGTAGTCATGGCCGGCCGCCTGCATCAGGAAGGACGGCCGGGTCCGGCGAAAGCGCCGGACCTGGTACGACTGGTGATAGTGGATCGCAAGCCGGTCCCGCTCGCGATGCTTCACCTTGTGAATGTCGCGGCCCATGACCCGGACCGATCCCGTGCTCGGCGCGTTCGATCCCGTGATCAGCTCGAACAGCGTGGTCTTGCCGGAGCCGTTCGGCCCCATCACGCCGACGATCGAGGAGCCGTCGAACGTCAGGTCCGCCGTCAGCCGGAAGGTCTCCTGCCGGAAGAGCAGGCCGCGCGTGTAGCGCTTGGTCAGGCCGCGGACTTCGAGAACGGGCGCCATCGCGTCAGATCCCGAGCAGGCGGACACGGAGCCCGTCATCGGACAGGAGCCTGTTCGCCTTTCCCTCGTGGACAACGCGTCCGTGGTCCAGGACGTAGACCCGGTCGCTGACCTGCAGCGCGGTGGCGGCGTTCTGCTCCACGACCAGGGCCGAGATGCCCGCCTCCCGCAGGCGCGAAACCGCGGCCATCACGTCCTGGACAACCTTGGGCGCGAGTCCCTGGGAGGGTTCGTCGAACAGCACCAGGCCCGGCGAGCCGAGCAGCGCGCGGCTGATGGCGACCATCTGCATCTCGCCGCCGGAGAGGTTCTCGCATTCGCGC
The DNA here is from genome assembly GCA_028824715.1 of Boseongicola sp. Taxonomy (GTDB): domain Bacteria; phylum Pseudomonadota; class Alphaproteobacteria; order Rhodobacterales; family Rhodobacteraceae; genus JAJEFO01. The sequence continues at coordinate 19,286 of JAPPCV010000012.1, forward strand.
TCCATGAGATGTTCCAGGGCGGAGAAGATCCCGAACATGTCGTCCAGCGACCATGACCGGAACCGGGTTCGCTTCCGGGCGATGGCAAGGTTGCGCGCCACCGACAGGGTCGGAAAGATCCGGCGATCGTCCGGAACCCAGCCGACGCCAAGACGCGCGATCTCGTGCGTGGCGTCCCGGGTGATGTCGCGGCCGTCGAACCGGATCGTGCCGGCGCGGGCGGGTGACAGCCCCAGGATCGATCGCAGCGTGGTCGTCTTGCCCGCTCCGCTCGGCCCAAGAAGCGCCACGACCTCTCCGTGCCCGACGTTGATCGAGACCCCGAACAGGACCTGCGTCTCGCCGTAGCAGGTCTCTATCCCGGACACCTCCAGGATCGCGGCACGTGCCTCGGGGCCCGGGGGCCTGTCCCGCAGATCAGGCCCTCCTGCGGGCCATTGCCCGCCACCGGTCTCCGTCCGGCCTGCCGCCGGCAGGTTGCCGCCCGGATGTTGCGGCTGCGTGACCGGCCCCGTCACGCCGCGCCTCCGAGTGCGGAACGCCGCACCCACGCGTTCTCGCGCAACGCGTCCGGCGTTCCGTTCGCGATCACCTGGCCCCAGTGGATGACCGAAATCGTGTCGGCTAGCGCGAACAGAAACTGCATGTCATGCTCGATGACGACGACCGAGTGGTCGCGCTTCAGGTCCTGCACAAGTTCGGCAAGCCTTGCCGTGGACTCGCTGCCGAGGCCCGACGTCGGCTCGTCCAGGAACAGCAGCCGGGGCCTGGACGCAAGCGCGATGCCGATCTCGAGCGCGCGCCGCTCGCCGTATGCGAGGTCGCCGGCACGGCGGCGCTCAAGCCCGGCAAGGCCGACGCGGGCCAGGACCGCCGACGCACGGTCGGCCGCGGCGTCGTCGGCGGACAGTCGCCTGAACATGTCGAAGCCGCGGGCGCGCACCTCCGGGAGCGCGACAATGAGGTTGTCGAGCGCTGTATTTTCGTCGAACAGGCTCATGACCTGGAACGAGCGCGCGATGCCCCTGCGTGCGATCGCGTCCGGCGAGAGGCCCGTGATATCCTCGCCGTCGAGCGTCACGCGGCCCCTGTCAGGCCTGTGGCGGCCTGTCAGCACGTTGAAGCAGGTCGTCTTGCCGGCGCCGTTCGGGCCCATGATGCCGCTCAGGCGCCCTGCCTCGAAGCTCAGGTCGACGTGCTCCAGCACGACCTGTTGCCCGAACCGCTTGTGGATGCCGCGCGCCTCGAACAGGGCCATGGCTCAGTCTCTTCCCGTGGACAGAAGGCCTGCCAGCGCCCGTCTCGCGCGCGAACGTCCGGATGCTGCGCCCACGTGCTCCTGCCAGGCGCCGGCGATGCCCTCGGGCTTGAACAGCACGGCAACCACGAACATGAGGCCGAACCACAGCAGCCAGGTCTCGGTCAGCGTGCCAAGCACGTCGCGGGCGAGAAAGTAGACCGTGACCCCGATCACCGGCCCCCAGAAGCTGACGAAGCCGCCTCCGATGAGAGTCATCATGACGATGATGCCGGACGCGTGCAGGCTGATGACGTCGGGATACGCGCTTTGCTGGGCCATCGAGAAGAGCGAGCCGGCGAGCCCCGCTATCGCGGCCGAGAGCGAAAACACCGTCCACTTGAACATCCACACGTTGTAGCCGACGAAGCGCGCCCGGGCCTCGTTCTGCCGGATCGCCTGCAGCACCTTGCCGAAGGGAGAATGGACCAGCCGCCACAGCAGCACCAGCACGGCAGCGAGGACGGCGAGGACGAAGCAGTACAGCGCGGTGTTCGATTCCAGCCCGGCCGACGCCAGCCCGACGTCCAGCGCAGGGCGCGGGATGTTCAGGAGCCCGTCCTCGCCGCCGGTGACGGCATGCCACTTGATCGCGATGAACCAGAACACCTGGCCGAACGCGATGGTCATCAGCGCAAAGTAGATGCCGCGCCGGTGCGACAGGAAGCAGGCGACGACCGCGCCCGCGACGAACGCCGCGAAGACCGCGCACAGGATGCCGAGCCAGAGGCTCTCGAAGGCCCAGAGCTGGAAGAGTCCGAACGCATAGGCGCCGATCCCGAAGAAGGCCCCGTGCCCGAAGCTCGGCAGGCCGGAGTAGCCGAGAAGCAGGTTGAACCCCAGACCGTAGATCATCCAGATCGCGATTTCCACGCCAAGGTACTGGTAGAGTCCGACCGGCTCGATCCACAGCGGAAGCGTCGCCAGCGCGACGAGCAGGACCGCCATCTCGCGTGGCAGCCAGCGGCCTGCGGAGGACACGCGCTTCGTCATCCCTCACGCCTCCAGCGCGCTCTTCTTGCCAAGGAGGCCGCGCGCCCGCACCGTCACCACCGCGATCAGGAGCAGGTACATCGACAGCAGCGACCACTCCGCGGCGTACGCACCGGTCACGCCCACGGCAAGACCCACCAGGATGCCGCCGATGACCGCGCCCCAGAAGCTGCCCACGCCGCCGAGCACGATGATGAGAAAGGCCGGGATGACCGCGTCAATGCCGACATGGGGACGGAGACCCCAGATCGGCGTGAGCACGATGCCCGCGAAGCCGGCGAGTCCTGCGCCAAGGCCGAACACCAGAAGGCGCAGGCGGGTGAGGTTGATCCCCAGCGCGCGCACCATCTCGCTGTCATGTGCGCCGGCCTTGATGATGGCGCCGTACGGGGTGCGCTCCAGCAGCAGCCAGACCAGGGCGATCGCCGCCATCGCGAAGAGCGCCGCGAAAAGCTTGTACTTCGAGTAGACGAGTCCGGCGAACAGGAAAGCGCCGGAGATCGCCTGCGGCACCTGGAGATACCGCTCCGACGGACCCCACACGAGGCGGATGGTCTCCTCGATCACCAGCGCCGCCCCGAATGTCAGCAGCAGGCCGTACTCCGCCTTCCTGCCGTAGGTGCGGCGCATGCAAAGCTCCAGGCCCATGCCGACCACCGCCACCAGCAGCGGCGCCACGAGGATGGCCAGAACGTAGCGCACGGAGAGCGGAAGTGCCAGCCAGGCCTCGCCTGCGGCCCCGAGCCACGCGACGTCCGGAGCGACGATGACCATCGCGAAATACGCGCCAAGCGCGAACAGCGAGCCATGCGCGAGGTTGATCAGCTCCATCACGCCGACGATGAGCATGAAGCCGAGCGCGATGAGCGCGAAAAGCAGGCCGAGGCTCAGCCCGTTGAGGAGATGGGGAAGGACGTGCGTCATGGCGCGGCGGTTCCTGACGCCAGGGCGGACTCGCTCCGCATGCGCCCGTTCAGGCCCGTTCCGCAGGCGACGCGGCAGCGCGCCGCCGGCCCCCCGGGCGGTGCCGGAGTGGCCGGCGGTCGCGGGCCCTACATCTCGTAGGTCGGCGTGTCATCAAGCGATTCCATGCTGCAGGCCGCATCCGCCGCCGCGTCCCGGACCTGGTCCGGAGCGGACTGGCTCAGGATCCTGAACATGTCGTCGGACTCCTCGGTGCCGTGATTGGCGGTCGCCAGGTAGATCGTCTGCTGCATCTGGTGCGTCGCGGGGTTCATGTACGCATCGTCGTGCTGCATCCTGTCGGCGGCCGACACCTTCAGCCCCTCCAGCTCCCGGATCACCATCCGGTTGTTCGTCGACCCCGCTCTCTCCACGGCGGCAAGGAGTTCGCGCGTCGCCATGTAGCCGTTGTAGAACACGTTGCCCGGAACACGCATCCTGGTGTCCGGATAGGCTGCCTGGTAGCGCTGCACGAACTCCGCCACGCCGGGGAGGTCAAGCTTCCAGTACCAGGTGGTGCCGAAGACCCCGAAGAGGTTGTCCAGCGGCAGGCCGTAGACGTCCGGCCAGTCCTGCTGGTTGTTTATCCAGGCCATGCTGTCGCCGAGCCCGAGCTGTGCGACCTGCTGGCGCATCGCCTTCTGGTCGTCGCCGCCAACCGCCGCGGCAACGACCTGCGGCGCGGCCTGCTGCACCTTCAGCAGCATGGAGCTGAAGTCGCGCGTGCCCTGCGGCACCAGGATCTCGTCGATGATCTCGCCGCCGAACTCCTCGACGAGCATGCGCGTGGCGGCCGAGGTGTTGTGCCCCCAGACGTAGTCGTTGGTCAGGAGCAGCCACTTCGTGCCGTAGGTGCTGATCGCGTTGTTGACCGCGGCCTGGGCGAAGTTGGTGCCGTTCCCGTCCCAGACGAACTTCACGCGGTGGCAGTTCTTGCCCGACTCCGTCGGGGAGCTGGAGTTCGTGTTCAGGTAGACGGTGCCGTACTTCTGGGCGACCTGCGAGATGGCGTTGGCGACCCCGGAACTCACCGCGCCGACGAGAAAGGCGCATTCGTGGCGGGTGATGAGGCGTTCCGCCACCCGGCTACCGGTGGCCGGCGTGGTCTCGGTGTCGATGTGGACGGTCTCCACCTTGCGCCCGAGCACGCCGCCGCGGTCGTTGAACTCCGCGATGGCCATCAGCATGCCGCGGCGGTCGGAAGCGCCGGAATTGGCGTACTGGCCGGACGCGTCGGACGTCAGGCCGATGGTGATCGGCCTGTCCGAGGCGGCGGCGTGCACGCGGTTGAACTTCCACGGTCCCATGAAAGCCATCGCGGCCCCGGCCGAAAGCGCGCTCGCGGCCTTGAGCACCGAACGGCGCGAAAGTCTGGTTTCAGTGCGATTTCGTTCCATTTTCGTCTTCCCTCCTCTTCATTCCAGGTTTGCCAGGTTTCCATCAAGCCTGCTCCTGCTCATGCTGCCTCGCCAGACGACCGTGCGGACGTCGGCTGGTCGAGAATCCTGATGCCGTTGATCCGTTCCTGGACATGCAGAAGGTCCCCGACGAGACCGTCCGCATATCCCATGGTCATGCCCTGGATGAGCGCGTGCTGGACCGCACGCCCGAGCATCGCGGACAGCGGCACGGCATCGGCCATGCGGTTGTAGTAGCGCAGGTCCTTCGCGGCGTTCGCGAGGCTGAAGGCGAGTCCGGAGCAGTCCCCCGATTCAAGCGCCTTCGGCACGATGAGCTGGAAGATTCCGCTGTTGGCGCCGCCTGCCGACACCACGTCGGCAAAGCGGCCGAGGTCGACCCCGGTGGCGGCGCAAGCGCAGAGCGCCTCCGAGATGATCGCGGCATGCCCCATGGTGATGAAGTTGTAGACGAGCTTGGTCTTGTGACCGGAGCCGACGGGACCCATGTGAAAGATGTTCTCGCAGCACGCCTCGAGCAGGGGCCGGACACGCTCGAAGTCTTCCGGCGACGCCCCGACCATGGCGTTGAGCCGGCCGGCCTCGGCATCTGCCGGCGTCCGTGCCAGCGGCGCATCGACGAGCGTCGTGCCCCGTTCGCGCAGCTCGACCGCCAGTCGCTCGGTGCACGCAGGCTCGCTGGTAGAGCAGTCAACGACGGTCAGGCCGTCATGTGCACCCTCCAGCAGGCCGTCCTGGCCGCGGACGATGGCGTTCACTTCCGGAGAGCCGGTCACGCAGAGAAACACCACGTCGGATTGCGCCGCGAGATCGCGGTAGCTGCAAAGTTCCGTCGCGCCTTGGCGGACCAGGTCCTCGATTGGCGCCCGGTTGCGATGGGCGACGACCGCGAGCGGGCAGCCGGCGGCCCGGATGTTCTTCGCCATGCCACGGCCCATGAGACCGGTGCCTGCAAATCCGACACGTTCATCCATGACAAGCTGCCTCCCGACTCGAACGATCCCTCAAGGCAGGCCTCGCGGCAGGACCCGGCCGCGATTGAAACATGAATTCAATATTTGTGTCAAGAGCGAATATTCATTCTCCTCGCACGATTTCGAATGAATTGAACTTCCGTTCGATTCCTGACATCGTGGCGCCGCATGAAGGAACGGCACGACCGGTCGCGGGAGCAACGGATGTCAGGCACGGAATCGCTGAAGGACTTCGACCGGCTGCGCGAGGCGTTCCAGCACCGCTTCGAGGGGCTCAGCCCCCACTTGCAGCGAATCGCCCGATATGCGCTGGAAGACCCCAACAGGTTCGCGCTGCAGACCGTGGCCGACGCGGCACACGACGCTGAGGTCCAGCCCTCCACGCTCATCCGGTTCGCCAAGACGTTCGGGTTCTCCGGCTTTTCCGAGATGCAGCAGGTGTTCCGCCTGCGCCTGATCGAGGGCGCAACGTCATTCCGTGACAGGATTCACGAGCATCGAGGCAGGCTCGAGGCGGCGGCCGAAGAGGATCCCGTCGCCATCCTGCACGGGTTTGCCGATGCATCGTCGTTCGCCCTTGACCATCTCAAGGAGGACATCGACGGCGAGAAGCTGCGCGAAGCGGTTCGCATGCTAGACGGTGCAAGCTCGATCTACGTCATTGGCCAGCGCAGGGCGTTCCCCGTTGCCGCGTACCTGGCCTATGGCCTGGTCCGGCTCGAGTACCGATGCCATCTGCTCGACTCCGTCGGCGGCATGCTGCCGCAGCAGGTGTCGGTCATCGGCACAGACGATCTCTTCGTCGCGGTCAGCTTCGCGGAGTACGCCAAGCCCGTGGTAGACGCGGTCACCGACGCCCACATCCGCAACGTGCCGGTTCTCGCCATCACGGATTCCATTGCAAGTCCGCTCGCCCGCAACTCCAGCATCTGCTTCGTGGTACGCGACGCGGAGGTGCACCGCTTCCGGCCCTTGGCTGCGCCGATCGTGCTGGCGCAATCGCTGACGATCGCGCTCGGATACTGCAGGGATGCAAGGCTCGGACATGGCGAGTCGTGATTGGGCACCGGGACGGGGTCATCCGGGCTTCCCCGCGATCTTGATCGAGGGCTTGAGGAATTTCGCGAACGGGCGCGCCGTGCCGCAGACGCTGAGCCGCGCAGCCGCCGCAAGGCCGTCAGGACGGCGATGTCCGGTACGCCGCCCGGAGTCAGGAGTGCGCCGCGCGCCGGCGGCAAGCGTCTTCACTCGCCTTGACCGCGTGTCGAACGCGCAACTTGAAGGACCTTGGCCCGCAAGTCTCCTCTTTCGAGGCCATCCGCCTGAGCTTGCCAGCCAACAATCCACGCAAATCCATGACCCCTGGTGAGCGAGAAGTGCGACAAAGATCCGGTCCCAGGGCGGAGTGCGGATTGAAGGCGATTGAAACTGGAAGCCTTGCTTCGGTTCCGTGGATTCCGAAACGCCCGCAACCGATCCGTGATTCCCTGGCAACGATTCATGCGCCGCCACGTCCGGCACCGCTGGAGCGCCTCATTGCCAAGATCGCGCGTCGTGGCATGGCATTGCGTGGTTCCGCAGTTCAGGTCATTGCCGCGCCGACCTGCACGACACCGGTTGATTCCTGGTCAGCAGGTTGAGGATTCGAGTCCTTCAAGGATCGCCACAGAAAACCGCGATGGTGCAATGCAATTGTCTCATCACCTTCCTCTGCTGCCCAGTGCCCTGGTGGCAAGGTGGCAGACCATTGGCAAGCACTCCAGGTCGGCTTGCTGCCTTCAACCCGCGGCTTGCGTCACTGCGTTGACCGTTGCGTCGTGGCAGCGATGTCGCAAACGAGGGTGGTGGACCTTGCCAGAACCGCTTGCCGAGGTCGCGCCATCAGCCGCGGCAGATGGCGCGCGATGCCCGGTTGCGGCATGGCCCGTTCCAGCCAAGGAAGCATCCGTCATCGGAATCTCGCCGGGAAAGTTCGGCTTCGTGGCGAACGCTGAATGCGAAGATTTCCGGACGGGAAACGCCGCTGAGGCGCGGGACCCAGGAGACGACTGCGATGCTCCGCCGCGGTCTCGCCGGGCGCTGCGGCAGGGCTTCTGGTGGACCGCGCCCCCGCCAGGCGTCATTGCGGGTTCCTCCCATCTCGGGCCTTCCCGGCCCCCGCCGGGTCTCTGCGGGGCTCCAGACGCGTCGCCGGACCGGTCTGAACGAGCGACCTTGCGCCCGACCCTTCCGCGGATGCAGGAAACGTCCAACCGTTCCGGGTCTGGCCCGCGTCCCTGTACGAGCCTGATTGATCCACGTTCACGATCCGGCTAGTTTCAAGGTGGCAGGCGTGCCGGACACGAACCGGCATTCACTCAACTGCGCCATGCTGGAGGCCGCAGGGCGCACTCTACGGAGGAAACGGTCATGAAACGCACTGCGTCGAAATTGCTGACTCTCGGGATAGTCTGGCTGCTTGCCACGACGGGGATTGTGGCGGCAGGCGACGGCTGGAGGACGCTGACGCCGCCCCAGCCGCTTCCCGCGCCGGAAGCGGCGGACACTGTCCAGGTCAACGGCGCCGTCATTCATTACGCGCTCTACGGCTCCGGCAACCGGGAAGCGGTCCTGTTGCTGCACGGCGGCCTGGGTGCGGCAGAGGATTTCGGCGGCCAGATCGACGCCCTCGCCGAACGCTACAAGGTGGTCGCCATCGACAGCCGCGGCCATGGCCGCTCGACGGACGACGACCAGCCATATGGCTACCACCTCATGGCAAGCGACGTGATGGGAGTCATGGACAGCCTGGGCATCGACAAAGCCGCCGTAGTGGGCTGGAGTGACGGCGGCAACATCGGCCTCGACTTGGCGATCCACAATCCCGACCGGCTGACCAGGGTGTTCGCGCTCGGGGCGAACTACAGGACGGACGCCCTTCGCCCTTCCGCCTTTTCCGATGCGCTGGTCGGCGCCTATGTCGGCCACGCGGCCGCGCAGTACGCGAAGATCTCGCCGACGCCGGACGCGTGGGAAAGCTTTTCCGGCAAGGTGTTCGCGATGTGGAGCGAACAGCCCGCATACACGGACGAGCAGCTGGAAGGCATCGCGGTTCCCTTCGCAATCGCCGCCGGTGTCTACGAGGAGGCCATCGACGAAGCGCACACGAAGCGCATGGCGGAGCTCATTCCGGACGCGCAGCTGCTCCTGCTCGGAAATGCGAGCCATTTCGCGCATTGGCAGCAGGTCGAGGCGGTGAACGCCGCGATCCTGGAGTTCCTTGCCACTGAATGAATGAGCCGCAGGCCCTTGCGATGACGGGTGATCCCCTTGAGCTTCTTCACGCAGCTTGAGGGACTTTGACCCGTAAACCCCATCTTTCGAAGCCATCCGTCAGAGCTTGCCGGCCAACGATCCACGCGAACAAGTCCATGACCCCGTAGCGCGCGACAAGTGCGAAGATGATCCGGTTCCAAAGTGGAAAGCTGATTGACGGCGATTGAAACTGGGAGTCTTCGTGGCGACAGGTCTCGCCGAGTACAGACGGACCCACCCATCCACACTTGCCCGGTGCGCGCATTTCCTCCAAACGGGCATTGAACTTGCGCGCTTCCCGAGCGTCACAGCGTTGGGAATCTGGCACCGCACATTCATGTCCAATAAGTACATCTAAATCTGAGCCTGATTCGGTCCCGTTTCACCCGTCGTCGCATGCCGCTCATAGGGGGCGATTGCGTGCGTCCAGCCGAGCTGCCGGCGCGACACCGGACCGCGCTTGCGGAGGGGACAGCCACTCATCTTCTGCCTGACGCCTCGCGGCCTGGCCTGCCCTCGGCTGGAGACGACGCGCTCCTCGAGGATCTCGTCAATCACGCCAGCCGGCTCGTCGAACGCTACGAATGCGAGTATGTCGCGATGCACTGCATGCCGGCGACCATCTCGCATTACCGGTTCGTGCTGCGCAAGCACCTCGTGCCAGCCTGCAACGTCGAGACCGACGTGCAGCAGGTCCGCATCGTCATCGAGGGTCTCGCCGGCCATGTCCCGACCGCCCTCATCGCACTCGACCTCGACGACGCGCTCACGATCTGCGACAAGCTGAATCGGCGCCTCGGCTTCACCAGCCGGCAGTGGACCGTGCTCGCCGCCCAGTCCCTGCGCGCCGAGACGCCCGAGCCCGGCGATCCCGCCGCGCACTGACCCGTGCGCCCCGCCTTGGCCCTTATGGTGAATCCTCTATAGTGCCGAATCGACAGTGACATGTTGAAGCCAGTCGAACGGATGGGTTCGAGCAAGGCGGAACTGAAGCGCTTTCCCAACCCGGTGCAGGGCCATGGGATTTTCGATCTACCGCGCCCAGCACGGACGCCGGCACCGCGATGCCAAGCCTCTGAGGGGCTTCGGCCCGGGCGTCGTGGAGATCGTCGCGCGTCACGACGGCGACACCTTCAGGGCCGTCGACACGGTCCGGTTCGAAGGCGCCGTCTAAGTCCTGCACGCCTTCCAGAAGAAGGCGAAGCGCGGCATTGCGACCCCGACGCCCACCTCGTCAAGGCCGGGCTGGTCAGCCGCATCGACGACATCGTGCGCGATCGCGGCTTGACGCAGACCGAGGCTGGGCGGCTGATGGGCCTCTCCCAGCCCGACGTGTCGCGGCTGCTGCGCGGCGACTTCCGCGAGTATTCGCTGGAACGCCTGTTCCGGCTGCTCAGCGCGCTCGGGCGCGACATCGACATCGTTGTTCGCCAGCCCCGCTCCGCCGACGGCGCAAGGCTACGCATCGCCACCGCTGAATCCGCCTGAGGTTCAGCTCGATGTCCTCGCCGATCTCCGGTTGCGGATTGATCGCTTCTCTCTTGCCCGCCTCGCAGAGAATTTCCTGGACCGATCAGAATCGCGCAAGGACCATGAAAACGACCATCCCGGTGCGACCTTCGAACCGGGGAACTCGAGATGCATCAAATGACATCAATTGTTTGACAATACCAGGGCAAGCACGATTCAAGGCAACGTTTGTATCAATGGCGTGACTGTTTCGATCTTTTTCATCCAGGCAGCGGCTGTAGGGTTCCGCCAGTGAACGAGGCGCCTGATGCGGTCAAAGTCATCTTGCAGATTTCGGGCAAAGATCGGCTCGTGATGTGCAATGCGGTTTCTGAACAGGCGAACATGCTCCAAGTCGTCCCGGCAAGCCGCGATGGCGTCACTTGCGCTGAGGGCTGTGTCATGCCCGGGGAATGCTGTAGCGAGGTGATGTTGCCAGAGTTGTCTCTCGAACCGGCGTGTCAGCATCTTCTCCCAGAATGCCAGCTTCAGATCAACCACGACCATACCTGCAGTCTGGTTGCGCGCTGCACAAGTTCGCAGGTCGCGCTGTGCGTTGTAGCCTCCACCTGTCGGCATGGAGCGAATGAAGCCTTGCGTCCACGATGCCACTGCGCACCGCGATTTCACATAGATGCAGAGATCCCACGAACGCAGCCGAGACTTCCAGGTTCCACCGTCAAAGTGGCAATGCGCCTTCGCGATCATTCCCGCGCGCCCGAAGGTAGGTTGCAAACCGGGGCACCGAGATTGCACCCGGAAAATGGTGCAGTTCGTTCGGCGTGAACGGATCAAACTTTGACGAATCAACTTACGATTCGTAAGTGTCAGTCAAGCTTTGAGAATGACGGCTTCGGCCCCCCTCTTAGCATCAAGACTGCAACCCGTCGCGACAGCGGCGGGTTCCTTTGTGATTGTAACAGGCCATCAGGGCAACCGCACGGGCAGCCACCCATAAGCAGCTAACCGCAAGACCGACCATGGCGTGTTCGATTCTCGCTGACGTGGCACGTCAGCCCGTGCGGATAGGTCGTTGACGCACATTGAGTCTGAAAGAGGACCAACCGCCGGAAAAGGACGCCGGATTTGGCCGCATCCGCATTTGCGGCATCCTCGATCGCTATGCGGCAATCGCAGGCGACGGCGATCATCATTCGCCAGTCGCGGTCCGTGGTCAACCTGATCGGCATCTTGACCATTTCTTCCGCTTTCAGCTCGGCGGCCGAAACGGCGCACGAGGTGCGGATCACCGGCAATGCGAACCCGCGTAATGCCGCTCCAGATGGTCTGGCGGACCGGCGATCTTGTTTCGTTGCGCCACTGACAGGTGAAAAAGGCGATGCAGGGCACTGTCGCAAGTCGTCACCTGAACTGCAGGCCCCGCGCGCTGACGGTTGCTTCCATCTTGCGCCAGTTGTCATACTTTTCGCGCGAAAGCTGAATTCCTTTCGTGCCACATCGAATGATGGCGCGTCGAGCGGCCCCGAACGCCCGGCCGGCATCCACCTCGCTGCGGTCATGAAATTCGGCCATTCTGATCGAGTCCGTAACGGGTTTGCCGTTCCGCTGCATGTCAAAGGCCAAGACAGCCTTTGTCGTACGCGCGCTGGTCGACCGGCTTCCGACATTCCAGCAATTCCCGACAGCGAGGCCAAATGCCTCCTCTTCGCCGTCGGTCAGCGGTGGGCCGCGCGGCGGCACCTGTTGGGAATTTTCGTCCGCATCGGCACGCACTGCCACGCCGGTGGCGGATTTCAGGTAGATTGCGCATGCTCCTTCCTCCCAAGTCTATGCAAAGCTCAGACCTCTCAACCCGAATTCCGTGCTTATGACCGGCAGACCTTCCATGGAGATCAATCCGGCATTGCCACCATGATGACCGGCCAGCGTCATTATCCCCGACATCCCGCCATCGTCAGGCAGGATGTAGTCCCCGACTGACAGGGCAGTGCGACACGTCTACGTTTGGGGAATTATACCGTTGACTGAAACGTGTTCGTTCCAGCCCCGGCTGATTTCACGGGTCGATGAGGTGGGCAACCCCAACGCCTCTTGCCGTGCAGATGCGCCAATCCCGGACGCCTCGTCATGTCATTCCGCCCACGCGGCGGTCTTTCACGGGGCCATTGGCCCAA
>JAPPCV010000113.1 GCA_028824715.1 Boseongicola sp.
GACCTCATCGACCCGTGAAATCAGTGCGAGAGCGGCCTGATGGTCACTTACGTATATAATTCCCAATGTTTTTGACAGATCCGTGCCCCGCAAGATGTCTGCAACGGTAAAGATGGCCAGCCTGGCTCTTGATGCGCAACGGAACGATCCGGAACGGGAGAGACGGCGATGGAAATGGAACATTTGGCGCACGTGCTGCGAGCCGCGAAAGCGATCACAGGAGAGACGGAGTTCACGATCGTCGGATCGCAGGCCGTCCTGGCGCAACATCCGGATGCGCCTGCCGCGATGAAGATGTCGATGGAGGTGGACATCTTTCCCAGATCTCGACCGGATCTGTCGGAGTTGATCGAGGGCGCGTTGGGTGCGGAGTCGCATTTTCACTCGACCTTCGGATACCATGCGGACGGGATCGGCGAAGAAACCGCAATCCTGCCTGAAGGATGGGAAGAGCGCGCCGTTGTCCTCGACGGTCATCCGCTTCTGGAGGGTGCCGTCGCGATTTGTCCGGAGATCCATGACCTGTGTGCATCAAAGCTCATGGCGTTTCGTGAAAAGGACAGAACCTGGGTCGAAGCGGCCGTGACAGCCGGACTCGCCGATCCGGCAAAGATTGCCAGGCGGATTGACGCGATGGAGCGTGATCCAGAGGGAGCCAAGGGACATGCATCAAGATGGGTGAAGGCCATGGAGTTCGATTCACATGCGCCATGAGGACAGGATGGACCACATGCGTCTTGCCTGGCTCCGGACCGTTCTTGACCGCATGGCTTCGTGCGCTCGGGAAGATTGCCGGATACGCGCGAACGCGCAGGCCCTTCTCGACCTGAAGCGATCCCGGAACATGGTGTCCGAACATCACGCGCAACGTTGGGAAAAATTGCTGGCGATGGATGCAGAAGACTTGAGGAAGGCTCTTCTCGCGCCCGGAGCACAAGGCAGAGAGCTTCGGCACGCGCATCTTTTCGCTGGCGTCTTTCCGCCAAGGGAGCAGAACCGCATCCTGCGAGACATAAGGAAGGAATCCGGCGGCGGCAATTCCGGTCCAGGTTAGGAGACCATGGTTGCACATCATCATTTCAATCGCGCAATCCATGGTCGGCGCGACTGGCGGTTACGGTGCGGCCTGCACATCGAGGCGGCGGCCAACGGCATGGTCCTGGCATTGCAGGACATCGTCCCGTTCCTGGGCGGCCTCCGTGGAGACGGTCAGCCCCTGAATGGCAAGACGTTCCCATTGGATGACTGTGCGGGATCGCTCTTTTGTAAGTGCACTTCAAGCTTTGGCGTCTGCCGTCTCATGAACTCGTCGTACATCTGGACAGCAAACGCACTTTCTTCGCGCCGTTGGCTGTAGATCATGCCAAGCGACAACACCGGTGCAACTGGTTTGAGGACTGCACTTGCCGGGAACCATTCGGCCTGAGCGGTTCGGTCGCACAGCTTCGCAAGAAGGCAGGCATTGGCACTGAACCGCTGAGTTTTCCCGGTTATCCAATCCTTCCGGTGATGTAGGATTCGGTGCGGGGATCTTCCGGGTTGGTGAAGATCTGGCCGGTTTCCCGATATTCGACCAGACTGCCGAGATGGAAGAATGCGGTCCTCTGGCTGACGCGGGCCGCCTGCTGCATCGAGTGCGTGACAATGACAACCGAGTAGCTCTGTCTCAGCTCGTCGATCAGGTCCTCGACTTGCGCCGTCGCGATCGGATCAAGCGCCGAACAAGGCTCGTCCATCAGCAGGACTTCGGGCTCGGTTGCCACGGCACGTGCAATGCACAGCCTTTGCTGCTGGCCACCCGAAAGCCCGGTGCCCGGTTCATGCAGCCGGTGCTTCACCTCGTCCCAGATGGCGCCGCGCCGAAGTGACCTCTCTACGATCTCGTCCAGCTCGGCCTTGTTCCTTGCCAGGCCGTGAATGCGCGGACCGTACGCGATGTTGTCATAGATCGACTTGGGGAATGGGTTGGGCTTCTGGAAGACCATGCCGACCTTCGCTCGCAACTGAACGGGGTCGATGCCGGGGGCGTGGATGTCGTCACCGTCGATATGTATGTCGCCTTCGACCCGCGCAATGTCGATCGTGTCGTTCATTCGGTTCAGGCACCGGAGAAAGGTCGATTTCCCACAGCCGGAAGGTCCAATGAAGGCCGTCACGGACTTGTCCAGAATGTCGACGGAGACATCCTTGATCGCTTGGGTTTCGCCATAGAACACCTGTACGCCACGCGCCTGGATCTTGATCTCGCTAGCGGCGGAGTCCCGTCCGACATTCCCCATGTCATTCATCATGATGTCCCCTTTGCGCTACCAGCTTCGTTCGAACCTGTTGCGCAGATAGATAGAAACTGCGTTCATCGTGATCAGGAATCCAAGCAGGACGAGGATTGCCGCAGATGTCCGGCTCGCGAAGCCGCGCTCCGGACTGTCAGCCCAGATGAAGATCTGGGTCGGCAAGGCAGTTGCGCTCTCAAGGGGGCCGGAAGGTGCCGAGGTGATGAACGCATTCATCCCGATGAGCAAAAGCGGTGCCGTTTCACCCAAGGCCTGCGCAAGGCCAATGATCGTGCCGGTCAAGATTCCCGGCATGGCCAGCGGAAGAACGTGACCAAAAACCACCTGGTGCCTTGACGCGCCAACTCCAAGCGCCGCTTCTCGGATGGACGGCGGCACGGCCTTGAGCGCCGCGCGTGTCGCGATGATGATCGTTGGCATCGTCATGAGCGCAAGTGTCATGCCACCGACGAACGGCGCCGAGCGCGGCAGCCCAAACCATCCAATGAAGACCGCGAGAGCCAAGAGTCCGAAGACTACTGACGGCACGGCGGCCAGGTTGTTGATGTTCACTTCGACAAAGTCGCTGAACTTGTTCTTGGGCGCGAACTCTTCGAGGTAAATTGCTGCACCGATTCCGAGCGGAAACGAGATCGCGAAACAGACAGAGAGAGCCCAGAATGATCCGACCAGCGCCCCCTTGAGGCCGGCGAGTTCGGGGAACCGGCTGTCAGGATTGCTGATGAGGCCCGTGTTCAATGGCTTGCTGATTGCCTCCATTGCCACGAGCTGGTCGAACCAGGCGATCTCGAAGTTCTTCAACCTGCGGAACTGTTCGGGGGTTTCGCGATCAATCAGGCCTTTGTGGAGCTGATCGTATGGATCCGAAACAGGCACGGTCATGGTAACCGTTTGTCCGATCAGATCAGGGTCTTCGACAACTCGATCCCGCAGCTTGAATTGCGCTCCGTTGCTCAGCAGGCTGCCGAGCGCCCGCATGGTTGCCCGGTCATTGGGGTCGGCATCTTCGAGCACGGAGGACAGGGACGCCTCGATCACATCATCAAATCCACCCCGGGGCAGCCGCTCCAAGGGGACTTCTTCGGGATCAATGAAGACTTCAAGAGTGATGTGGGTCTGCGTGAACGCCTGGTATCCAGACGAAACCAGAGACGCGACGAGAATGAAGAGCATGAGAAACGCGAAGCTCATCGCCCCGATCCCCAGCACTTGCAGGGTCGACTGCTTCCGGTTCCGGCGCGCGAGGCTTGCACGAACGAGGTCCGCGGTTGAGCCCGTCTTCGGCTTCGGATCGGTTCCTGCGGTTGCATCAGCCATGTGGAGGCCTCACTCGTACGCTTCGCGGTACTTGCGCACGATGCGCAGGGCAAAGACGTTTATGACGAGGGTCACGATGAAGAGCATCATGCCAAGTGCGAATGCGGCAAGCGTCTTGGGATTGTCGAAGGACGTGTCGCCAACCAGAAGCGTCACGATCTGAACCGTGACCGTCGTCACGCTGTCAAGCGGGTTGATCGTGAGCGACGCGATCAGGCCTGCCGCCATGACAACGATCATGGTCTCTCCGATCGCGCGGCTGATCGCGAGAAGGATGCCGCCGACGATTCCCGGAATCGCTGCAGGGAAGAGCACGTTCAAGACTGTTTCCGCTCGGGTTGCGCCGAGGGCAAGCGCCCCGTCGCGCAAGGACTTAGGCACCGCCGAAAGCGCATCGTCGGTGAAAGACGAGATGAACGGAATGAGCATGATGCCCATCACGCTTCCGGCTGCAAGCGCCGCATTGGGCGAAACGGGGATTCCCAGCGTGGCACCGAAACTGCGTATCGCCGGCGCAACCACCAGGATAGCGAAGAAGCCATAGACGACGGTCGGCACCCCGGCGAGAATTTCCAGCACCGGTTTCGCGACAGCGCGAAGGCGGGGCGTCGCAAACTCGTTGAGATAGATCGCTGACAAGAGGCCGACCGGAACGGCGAGGAACAACGCTACGACGGTGATGACCAGCGTGCCGAGGAAGACCGGGATCCAGCCGAAGGCCCCTTCGGCTGCGACCTGGTCCTCGCGCAGCGGAATCTGCGGCTCCCAGTTCAGGCCAAGGAAGAACTCCGTGATCGGCACGCGCTCGAAGAACCGGATCGACTCGAAGAGAAGGGCGGCAATGATGCCGAGAGTCGTGAAGATCGCGATGGTAGAGCAGAAGAGCATGAGGCCGGACGTGATGCGTTCGACACCGTGCCGCGCACGGAAATCTGCAGCGACGCGGGAGCGGGCGAACCCCACGATCCCGAGCGAAGCGACAATCACGACCCCGAACAGCATCCAACCCGCAACTGCGTGCATCCAGACGTAGCGATCTGCTGCATCGACCTTCCACGCCTCTGGATTGCCGAAGACACGCCCGCGTGAGATGGACTTTATCTCTGCGAGAATGAGCTGACGGCCGCCGGTTTCGAGCTCGTCGAGACTTCCCGCGGGCAGACCCGACATGGTGAAGCGATCAATTGTCGGTCCCTGAAGCGCGAGCCAAAGCACGATGAGCACGACAACGGGCACGATCGTGGAAAGAAGGGAGTAGAGCCCATGGTAGCCTGGAACGGAGTGCAGCTTCGTTCCGTTCGCCCGCATCCTCGCCGCGGCCTGCCTGTTCAGCGAATAACCAAGGATACTGACGCAAAGAAGCGCAAGAAAGACGGTGGTTGCCATCTGCCCCTCAGGCTCAAGAAGACGGGCTGCCCGACGCTGCTGCCGGGAAGCCCTTGTTTTCCCACGAGTCCGAGCCTTACGGCTTGGGCTCCATGTTCATGCCACTCAGAACTGCATCCTGCAGCTTCATCAGGAGATCGTCAGCCAGCGACACCAGCCCGCGTTCGGAGAGGTAGCCTCCCTGCTCGAGCGCGTCGTTCGACATGTACTCTTCAAGGAACTCGTCGAGGTTGGGAATGACGCCACGGTGCGCGTTCTTTACGTAGAAGAAGAGCGGGCGCGATACCGGGTAGGACTTGTCGGCGATCGTGCTGGCGTTCGGCACGACACCTTCAATCGACACCGCTTTCAGCCTGTCGAGATTTTCGAACAGGAACGAGTAGCCGAAGATGCCCACGGCGTTCGGGTCGGCTTCAAGGCGCCGCACGATCAGGTTGTCGTTTTCGCCCGCCTCCACGAAAGGTCCATCGGTGCGCATGCGCGAGCAATTCTCTAGGAGCCAATTGACGTCGAAGGCACCGTTCTGGACGTACTCGAGCTCTTCGCAGCCCGCGTGCATCGCAAGTTCAACGAATGCATCACGGGTGCCCGAGGTCGGCGGCGGACCGTAGGCGAGAATTTCGACGGCCGGCAGACCCGGGTTGATCTGGTCCCAAGCCGTGTAGGGGTTGTCGACCCATTCACCGTCGACGGGAACCTGTGCGGCAAGCGCCTGATAGATTTCGCTGAGCTTCAGGTCCCAGGCAAAGTCGTTGGCACGCGAGACGGCGATGGAGAGGCCGTCGAAGCCAATCAGGGCTTCGGTAATGTCGGTCACACCGTTCAACTGGCACAATTCATACTCGGACGCCTTCATGGCCCGGGACGCGCCTGCAATGTCGGCGGTGTTCTCGCCAATGCCTTCGCAGAAAATCTTCATGCCGCCGCCCGTGCCGGTAGATTCAACGACGGGCGAGGGGGCTCCGGTAATATTGGCGAACTGTTCAGCGACCGCCTGGGCATACGGGAAAACTGTCGATGAGCCGACGATGCGAATCGCGTCACGAGCAGAGGCAGTCGTTGCGACAACGGCTGTGATCGCCAAAACGGAGACGGTCAGCTTGAAGGTCTTCATGAGTTGCTCCCGAGAGTTCCGCACAGACCGCCCGTTGCGGCCATGTGCAGAACCTGAAGCCGTTACGCATACCTCGTATGACGGTTTGGTGAAGCTTTTGTGACAATCGATCCTGAAGTGAATCCGCTCCAGGTGCTCCTGACCGCAACGCGTCGCCCGGCCCTCGTAGGTCGCAACCATTCACCGCAGGCATCGGCGGTTACGTCCGCCAGTGCCGGTGCCAGTGGTCACGGCAGGACATCCACTGCCGCTCCCGGCGGGGCAACTGATCGGGTGCACTCTTGCCCGTTCCTCGTCAAACTGCGGACACGGCGGACCATTCGCCCCAAAGACATTCCCGCCATTCCCCTGCCATTGTCTGCGGCCTCAAGAAGACATTCAGGTGCGGTTTCCAACGTCACTTTGCATCTGTCGACCCGCAGGTTTCCCAAATTCCACGTTCACTGTGGCGCCGCG
The DNA here is from genome assembly GCA_028824715.1 of Boseongicola sp. Classification (GTDB taxonomy): domain Bacteria; phylum Pseudomonadota; class Alphaproteobacteria; order Rhodobacterales; family Rhodobacteraceae; genus JAJEFO01. The sequence goes on from JAPPCV010000113.1 coordinate 6,568, forward strand.
GCAGACGTTCAATGCTGGCCATCACTTCGGCGATGGCCATTTGCTAGGCGCAGGCCGCGGTCTCCGCTTGGGCCACAGCGTCCGCCGTGGCATCGAGCGAAAGAAGGATTGATGTATGCCGGTTTCGGAATTCTGCGGCAGGCGCGAGCACCTTGAGTTCCTGAAACGGGGCATCGGGAACCGCACCTCCGTCCGTGAGCATGGCGCGAAGCTGGTCGCGAGCTCGCTCCACGTCCTCTCGGGTGAGACCGATGACATTGCGTGCCAGTATCGAGGCCGAAGCCTGTCCAAGCGCGCAAGCCTTGACGTCCTGGCCAAAGGCCGAAATCCGGCCGTCCTCCAGCACGACGTCGACCGTGACGGTAGAACCGCAAAGTGGCGAGCGCCTCCGCACCGTGCTGTCGGGGGCATCCAGACGCTCTGTCAGCGGAATGTCAGAAGCAAGTTCAAGGATCCTGCCAGAATAGAGCTTTATGAGATCGCTGTCCGCCATTGCTTCCCTTTGCGTGTCTCGCGCCATATCTAGGAATTGCAGCTAGTTGTCAAAAGGATTGGCGCATGACCTTCGATCCTGCAAGCCTGGAATACAACGAGAAGGGCTTGATCCCTGCAGTTGCTCAGGATGATCGAACGGGAGAGATCCTGATGATGGCCTGGATGAATGCAGAAGCTGTTGCCAAGACACTTGCGACCGGCCGGGTGACGTACTGGTCACGGTCGCGTCAAGAGTTTTGGGTCAAGGGAGAGACCTCCGGCAATACGCAGGCCCTGGTCGACTTCCGTGTCGACTGCGATCGCGACTGCCTGCTTTTGCTTGTTCGCCAGATGGGACCGGCTTGCCACACCGGGCGGAAGAGTTGCTTCTACACCGCTGTCCGTCAGGACGAGGAAGTGGAGCTCATGGCGCCCGAGGGGGCTTCAGCCTGACTGGCCGATGTCGCAACAGGTCGTGCATGCCCCCCGAATCTTCAGAGGCCAACGAGACTGCGGATGTCGGCAGGCGTGGCTCCTGACTCCCGGTAGGAGGAGATCGCCATTGAATCGTGACGTTTCGCCAGTCGGTTTCCTGGTTTGTCACGCACCAGCCCGTGATGCATGTAGGTCGGCGTTTCAAGACTGAGCAGATGTTGGAGCAGAACGTGGATCAGCGTTGCGTCAAAGAGGTCCTCGCCGCGCACGACGTGCGTGATGTCCTGGAACGCGTCGTCGACAACGACAGACAGGTGATAGGACGTGCCAAAATCCCGCCTGGCAAGAACCACGTCTCCGATGTTGTCCAGAAGGTGTCCATATGACGAGTGAATGATCCCGGTCTCGCCATTCGGGCCGCTTCCCGTTTCCTGAAATGCTCGAAACCTGCCGCATTTGGGTGCCGCTTCCCAAGGATCGGACCGCTCCATCCCGAGCTCCTGCAGTGCCGAGGACATATTCAGGCGCAGCGCAACGCCATCGGGCAGGGCCGCGTGTGACCTCGGTTTCGAACGACAGGTGCCTGGATACACGATGCCGTCTGGCCCGACGAGCGGCTCTCCTTCATTTGGAGCAGAAGCGGCGGAAAGAACGTCACGCCGGTTGCAGGTGCAGACATACAGCAGGCCCCTTTGCCAAAGGTCGTCGAGTGCGGCACGATACGCGTCCCGCCGTTCGGACTGGCGGAGCACCGGAGCTTCCCACGACAGGCCAAGCCAGCTCAAGTCTTCAAGAATCAGCACTTCCCATTCCTTGCGGGAACGTCCCTGATCGATGTCTTCAATGCGCAGGACGAACGTTCCGCCGGCATCCATGGCAAGGCCATGTGCCCGCAGTGCCGAGTAGGCGTGGCCGAGGTGCATGGGCCCGGTCGGTGAAGGTGCAAATCGCGTTCTCACGTTCGTTGCAGAACGTAGACCGTGGATTCGACTTCCTTCTCCGGCAGGTGCGGACCGTGCTCCTCGAATACGAGGGCGATGCCGTCGGTGTTGCAAGCCGAGTCCAAGACATCCATGTAGCCGCTGTCCGCTAGGGTCGCGTCATTGTACGAAAACGCAAGGAGGTTTCCTGGAGCCAGCAAGGAAACCAGGAGAGCAAGTGTTTCCGGTGGCGCAGCGCCCATGCTGACCACGCCGGTGGCCGCGATTCCCGCGTAGTCACCGGGCCGGACTTCGTCGCACTTCCCAGGGTCGCCGAGCCAGACAGACCGATAAAGATTCCGTTCCTTGGCCTTGGCGAGCATCTCGGGCGAGATATCCGTGCCGTCGATCTGGTTGAAGCCTTCTGCTGCCAAGGCCTGTCCCGACAGTCCGGTGCCGCATCCAAAGTCGAGAATCGGTTGGCTCACGTCCGCGCCGGCGGCGCGAAGTGCGCGAGCGACCCTTGACGGAGTGACGTAGCCCCAACTCAAGACGTCGCTGTCGTATTCCTTGGCCCATCTGCGATAAATGTCCTGGGTTTCCTCGACAGTATGAGGCGTCCAGAGGTCGTCTTCAGGGCATTTGCTCATTCGGGCAAGCTACATGAACCATGGTCGGGAATCCAGCCCACTGCTTGCTCGGCAACGACCATGGAACAGTTCGAAGCCCGATGTGCAGGCATCCGGTTTTGCGACCTGACGAAAAGGAGGAACCACAGGAGCGAATCGGCCCCACCGCGTGCAATGCGAACCAAGTGTCTATTGGAACCCGAAGTTCCAAGTGCCGGTCATGAAACGCCTTTTGCCCTGACCAGACTCACAGAATCGGGCTCAGACTCTCACAAGCTTCTCCATCGGCACGTCCTGCACTCCCGCGAAGCGTCCCTTGTCGCTGTTGTCACCTCCCTGTTGTCGGTGCTCGGACAGTCCTGACGGGACTGGACAGTTTCCGGTCAGATTGTTGCGGACGCCTGCCTCAGTTTTCTTGCCATTTCGACAGCCGTTCGCGCCGACTCGATGAGCACCGATTTTGGCGCGGTTTCCCATTCATCGGGTTGCAGGCCCCGCTTGATCCGGACGTGCGCCAATGCATGATCCAAAGTCGGGAACATCCCGGGCCGGTTCAGATGGAGGTAGAGTGCGACAAGTGCGGTCGAACGGCTCCGGCCGCCACGGCAATGGACAAGTACATTCCCCTTGGCACGTCGAGGATAACTGGGCCTTTCCGGAATGACCTGGCGAATGGCGCCATCAAGCAGGAGATAGGCTGCGAACATCATGCCTTCGGAATTCCCGTGCCCGTCCACCAGTCCGAGCTTGAACACGCGTACCGGCCCTACGCCATGGGAACACCTGTTTCCGTCGGCGGGCTCGACCGGATCCGAAACATAGTTGATGTCCAGGTTGATCGCGCAGTTGACGACGATTGCGATGTCATGCTCTCGCAACAGCCCGAGATCCCTCGCAGCTGCCGTCCCGCCAATGTAGATGCTGCACTTGTCCGGCCCCAATCCAGTCTCTATCAGGCTGATGACCTCGTGCTTGAAGGCAAGATCGCCGGTTGGCCCGGGGCCGGATTCGTCGTCCTTGAACATTCATGACCTTTCAAGCGCACGACACGTGCCGTGCATTCAAAGCTGGTTCGCAATTTCCGATTCATGCACGGCACTGAGCGGTTGACTTCGCCATTTCGAATCTTCGAAACAGGAAGCCATGCCCGCCCGTCCGGCAAGCCCGGCCCCGCCGGCTACCGGCACACGGCAGTCACCTCACCGGTCTTGACTCCGGAAGAGGCATCGCCAACGGCACCTGAACCGGTCGCCTGTTGCGTTACCGCTTGTAGCTCAACCGCCAGAAGTCCTGCCAATCCTGGCGCTTGTCGAAGTCGTCATGTCCCGTGGCAGCATTGTGCGGAGTCAAACGGTCGGAAAACGGGTTTACGCCGGATGCTTCCTCGGGGTGCCGTGGCACAGCACTGTTCCCCGACACCTTGCCGTCCCTGGTCATCGGCGAGACGCCTTCCGCCGTCATCATGAAACGCAGAAACAGCTTGGCCAAATTGGGGCTCTTTGTGCCGACAGCGATCAGCCCGAAATTCGGGTTGGCGAAACCGATGTAGGGCTTGATGTCCTCGCAGATCTTCATGGAGAGCTTTCCAGTGAGCGTGTCACGGTACTTTGCGGTGGAAATCAACCCCATGAAAGGCTCGTCCTGGCCTGGCATGCCAATGGCCTCGGACGCGGCGGAATCCGAGTCGGTCAGGAGCGGCGAATTGGAAGCGAAGGCCTGCACCCAGCTCGCGGTTGCGCTCTGGGAACCAGTGTCCAATGCCTTGCCGTAGTGCATCTCGTATGCGTCTGCGACGGACTGATCCCAATGGGCCTCCATCTGGTTGAACCAGTCAAGATAACCCGGCTTGTTGAGCGGATCGCTCAGGGCAACCTTGCGGTTCCATTCGGGGTCCGTAAGTGCCCAGATGTTGTCCACCGGACAACTTTCGTACTTTTCGCTGTTGTACGTCCAGACTGCAGGATCCCGGTAGACGACCAGTGGATCCCGGGAATCTTCCGGAATCGTGCTCGCCAGGTCTGGAGGCACCCAGCTCATCACGATTCCGCTCGGGACGACTTCAGCCAGCGTTGCCGCCGCGTCCGCGGACACGATCACGTCGCCCACGACGTTCCCTGATTGCGCTTCCCTTATGACCATTTCGATCTGTGCCGATGAAGGCACCTTGGAACCGATGACTTCAATCCCGTACTTTTCCGTGAATGCCTCGGCTGACGTCTTGATTTTCCCGGTGCTTGCATAGGCCGTTATCGCTTCCTCGCCGCGGGCGGCTTCGATCAATGCATCGAGGTCGAAGTCCTCCGCCGACAGCGGTGCAGCGAGCGCCAAGAGGGCAACCGAACCAATGAAACTGTTCAATAGTCTGGACATTTCAGGCACTCCCAAGTTGTCTTGTTGCACTTTCGGATAGACGCCTCGTCGCACATTGCCTCGACCGGTCGTCACAATTTCCGCGGTTCTCTTTTGACAATGTGGCCTGCTCGGTCAGCCATTTTCATATGAAATGCGTATCCCGTCAAGGTCGAACAAATGCATCCGGGATTGATCCACTTGAAAATACAGCATTTCTCCCACGTTGAATTCAGGCGATATGTTTGTCGACACAAAGAGAGGTGCCCCCCCATTGTCCAACTCGACGATCCAGTTCCCCCCTGTCGGAAGGATCCCTGCAACTCTTGCATGGCTTGTCAGGCAATGGGGGTTGCCCGGCGGTTCGCGCACCGTAAGCCGGATTGTTTCCGGACGAAGGCCGACGGAACCGACATTGTCGATCTTGGGGAAAGACCTGGTAACGTATTCACCCAAGGTCAGTGACAAGTCCGTGTCTTGGCCGATGGTCACCGGCACCATGTTTATCGGTGGATTGCCGACAAATTCTGCGACGAAGAGATTCGCCGGAGAATTGTAGATCTCGTCAGGCGTGCCCACCTGTTGCAAGGACCCTTCGTTCATCACGGCAATGCGTGTCGAGAGCGTCATTGCTTCCCACTGGTCATGGGTCACGAAGACGATGGTCGTGCCGAATTCACCGTGAATTCGCTTCAACTCTGCGCGCATCTTCAGGCGAAGCCTGGAATCCAGGTTCGACAATGGTTCATCCAGCAATAGGACATCTGGCTCGATGACCAACATCCGGGCGAGGGCAACCCGTTGCTGCTGACCACCGGACAGCTGCGACGGATACCGATCCCGGAACTGCTCGATGTCCAGGGTTGCCATGACAAACCCGGCACGCGCATCCCGTTCGTCTGCCGGAACCTTGCGCAAACGCAGGCCAAAACTGACATTCCGCTCGACAGTGAGATGCGGCCATAGCGCGTAGCTCTGAAAGACCAGTCCCGCACCACGCTGCTCAGGCGGAACGAAGATGCCCTGGTCACGTGAATCCAGTACCCGGCCGCCGATCATTATTTCCCCGGCGCTGAGGTTCTCCAGCCCCGCGATCACCCGCAGCGTGGTTGACTTTCCGCAACCCGAAGGCCCGAGCAAGCACATGAACTCGCCGTCCTGGACCACAAGATCGAGATCCGATATCGCCGGGGCCTGGCTGTCGTACGACTTGCTGACATGGCTGAGCGTGATGGTGGGCAATCTATCCTCCCAGTCCGTCGGCGAGATTCGTCTTGGTCACGTTTTGCACCGCCAGTGTCCCGAAATAGGCCATGGCCGCAATGATCAGCACAACTGCATTTGCGGCTTGAGTGTAGTTGTTGTCGATCAGACGCAGGGAATACGTCGTCAGCACGTCGGTCGTGGGCACCGCCAAGACCACGAACAAGCTCAACCCCTTGATCCCCGAAATGAAGGGCAGGAGCGTGCCCGTGACGAGCGCGCCTTTCTGGATTGGAAGCACGACGCTCGTCATGCGTCGGAGCCAACCTGCGCCGGTCATTTGCGCCGCTTCTTCGGGATCCTTTCCCAGCTGCATCATCGCGGAGATTCCTGCCCTCGAAGAGTACGGCATCTGGTCCGCCGTCAATGCCAGAACAAGGATCAGGCCGGTGCCGTAGAGTGCAGGTATCGGCCCGCGCTGGACGGCAAACAACGACAGGTATGCGACCGCGAACGCTATTCCAGGCACAAGATAGGGAAAGAAAGTCACATGTCGAAGGAAGCTGGAAATCCAGCGCACCCGCGATCTCACGACCACGTAGCCGACGAGCAGTCCCAGAAGGCCGGAACACAACGATGCGAATCCGACGATTCGAAGCGTGTTCCATGCCGCCATCCAGAGATCCGGTGTCAGGAGAATGCCGGTCCGCAAGGCGACCGTTTCGAGATTCCGGCCAATCCAGTAGTCCAGCGTGAAGTTGTCCAAGGAAAAGTCGGCCGGCACCTTCATGATGGTCGAAAGCACCAGCACGAGCAGCGGGAAACCCACGGAAATCAGGAAGATCAGTGCTGCGAAGACGGTCGCCGGCAATCTGTAGATCCCCAACGGAGACTTGCGGCTCATCGCGCCCTTGCCCCCGACGGTCACGAACCTCCGGGATTCACGGACAAGGCGTGCATCGACCAACAGGGAAATGATGCCGATCAGCATGATCGCCCCGGCCAAGACCGCCGCGACACCGCTTTGGCGGGACGAGATGCTGCGGTAAAGCGACGTTGCAAGCACGTTGTAGTCGACCGGCAATCCCAAGATGTAGTTTACCCCGAACTCGCCGATGCACTTTGCAAAGATCAGGATGGTAGCCGACAAGAGAGCGGGCAGCATGAGCGGGAAAATGATCTGCACTGCCACTGTCCCCGACTTCGCGCCCAGAATGCGTGCACTTTCCTCCAACTGGGAGTCGAAGCTTCTCAAGGCATTGCCGAAGAGCAGGATGACGAACGGCGTATAGTGCAACGCAAGGATGATCGTGATCGGAACCTGGCCGTATGCCAGCCAGTCCGGAGGCGTGAATCCGAGGCTTTCAAGCCAGCCCTGCTGTCCGCCAACGGTCCGGTTGCGGAACAAGGTGCGCCACACAAGCGCAAACGTCCAGGAAGGCAGCATGTATGGCACGATCAAGGCTGTGGCAAACCATCGTCGTCCGAACATATCCGAACGACTCAGCAGCCATGCAAGCGGGACGCCCAGGGAAAGGGAAACCAGCATGACCCCGGCCGCGACTGACAGCGTGTGCGCAAGCGGTTCCCAGAACAGGACCTGGGCAATTGGCGACGCAAGGGTTCTGTTCAGGTAGTAGAGCGTCCAGGCGCCAACCTCGGCCTTCGCTCGTCGTGCATCGCCGAACTGCACTTCGACCGCGTCGTGCAGAAGGGTGACAATCGGGACAATCACCAGGTATGCGAAGAGCACGACCATCAACGCGCCGATGATGGCTGTGGGTTCCCTCCACCCGACCTTGATGTGATAGCTCAGACGGGCACTTCCGCGCATCCCCGCGCGAGAGTTGGACTCGCCTTGTGCAGCAGACTTCGATGGCATCCGGTCGGACTTGCGTTTCATGCCTGGTACAATTGGCACATCCGGCAGGTTAACAGCCGATCGTGCGCATGACTACCTTGATATGGGCGGGGTCAGCATGATGGCTCAGCCCGAACGTCGGGAACCAGCATGACCCGGAACCTTGATCGTGGGCTCCAAGTGAATGTGCATGAAGGGGGACTTCGGACGGCTGGCTGCACCTGGCGACCTCGCGGGACACCCTGGACCGGACGATGCCGGCTCCCCAGACGGCCCTTGCCTTGAACCGCCACACCTGCCGCGCTTCCGGTGCAGGACCTTCAGTGTCAGGGATCCGGCAGTCAGGACGTGGAGCCATCGGGCGGCGCGGCGATCGAGATCGATGCCGATGTTGCGGGTCGCGGGCCGGCTTGCGCTTCATGATGCCGCCGCCGCCCGGGAACGGCTCGGTGTACACGTCATGAGGCGTCATCGCCGCGATGATCGCGACGTTCCCGGCGTGTTCGTGCGTGCCGGACTTGTCATGGATCGGCGTGAAAGATGCTCGTTCCAGACGGTCAGGGCGAAACGGACGTGCGAGCGAAAGTCGATTCGGCAGCATCAAGACCGCTTGTCGCCAACCAGGACGTCCAGGCCCGCTTGGCGCGGTCGGTGTATGCCTTGTACCGGTCGCGGCGTCCGCGTCGACCACCCCGGGCATCAATGGGCGGGAACAGGCCGAAATTGACATTCATCGGTTGAAAGGTGCGCGCCTCGGCCCCGCCGGTGACATGATTGACGAGCGCCCCGATGGCTGTGGTGTGCGGCGCGGGCGGCAGTGACCGACCGGTCATCGTCGCGGCCGCCATGCAACCGGCCATCAGTCCCATTGCCGCGGACTCCACGTAGCCTTCGACTCCGGTGATTTGCCCAGCAAACCTGATGTGCGGCTTTGAGCGAAGACGCATCTGTTCGTCGAGCAGTCGGGGGGAATTGATGAACGTGTTCCTGTGAATGCCGCCAAGACGAGCAAACCTGGCATTCTTCAATCCAGGAATCATTTTAAAAACATTAACTTGTGCGCCATATTTCATCTTTGTCTGAAATCCTACGATGTTGAACAGCGTGCCAAGCTTGTTGTCGCGTCTGAGCTGAACGACGGCGTAGGGCCTTTGATCCGGTGCATGCGTGTTGGTCAGCCCGACCGGCTTCATCGGTCCATGGCGCAGGGTCTCGCGACCGCGCTCGGCCATTACCTCAATTGGCAGGCAACCGTCAAAATATCGTGCTGTCTCCCCGACACGAAATTCCATCTTTTCGGCTTGAAGCAGGGCATCCACGAAAGCTTCGTACTCGTCTCTCGTCAATGGACAGTTGATGTAGGCCTTGCGCTCGTCTTGCGTCTCGCCCTTGTCATAGCGCGATTGTTCCCAGGCAACGGACATGTCCACGCTGTCCGCGTAGACGATCGGGGCTATGGCATCAAAGAAGGCCAGGCTCTCTTCGCCGCTTTCTGCCTGCAGTGCTTCGCCCAGAGCGCTCGAGGTAAGCGGGCCGGTCGCGAAGATCCATTGGCCGTCTTCGGGCAGGTTCGTGATCTCTCCTGTTTCGAGGGTGACATTTGCGTGCGACAGCAGCCTTGATGTCACGGCATCTGCAAATGCCTCGCGGTCCACCGCGAGCGCACCGCCAGCGGGAATCCGGTGGCGATCACCTGCCTCGATGACAATTCCGCCGGCTTGCCTCATTTCCCAGTGCAGAAGGCCTACGGCATTGTGCTCGTCATCGTCGGACCGAAACGAATTCGAGCAAACCAGCTCGGCCAGCTTTCCGGTCTTGTGGGCAAAGGTGCCGCAACTTGGTCGCATCTCGTGCAAGACAACCTGGACGCCCCGCTGGGCTGCCTGCCATGCTGCTTCGGACCCTGCGAGGCCGCCGCCAACGATATGAAGCGGTTCGGACATGACCGCGATGTAGCGCTCGCGACACGACTTTGAAAGGGGAACGTCCGTTCCATTCGGCACACGGCCCGGCCGTGTGGTGGCAAGCGGCAAGGTGCTCCATTCCACACGCCAGTCCCGGACGCCAAATCTGCAGGTCGGCCACGGATGTCAGCCAGGACAGGTCGAGATCGGGACCACGGCGAAAGTCCAATTGTCAGTAGCAGGCTATGCGCCTTCCTCTTCGCCCTGATCTGCAATCCGTGCAACCGAGACGACCTTTTCGCCTTCGGATGCATTCAGGACTTTGACGCCACCGGCCGTGCGCGACCGGAAGGAGATGTCTTCGATCGGAACGCGGATGGACTGGCCGGTCGACGTTGCCATCATGATCTGGTCGGACACGTCCACGGGGAAGGACGCTACCAGAGGGCCGTCGCGCAGGCCCTTGTCCATGGCGAGGACACCTTGGCCGCCACGCTGGCGCACGGGATAGCCGTGGCTGGAAGACAGTTTGCCGGTCCCGCCGGACGTGATCGTCAGGATCAGGTCCTCGGCTGCGGACATTTCCGAGTAGCGCTTGGGCGAAAGCCGGCTGACCGCTGGCGCATCTTCGTCTGCATCAGCGTCGTCATCCGGCATGCCGGCCATCTGGCGCCTCTGCTTCAGGTAGGCGCCCCGCTCGGACGGATCGGCATCGAAATGCCGGACCACGGCCATGGACACGACGTGGTCGCCATCAGCCAGCTTGATTCCGCGAACACCGGTTGAACCACGGCCCTTGAAGACGCGCACGGCAGTTGTCGGGAAGCGAATGGCGCGCCCTCGTGCCGTTACCAGCATTACGTCATCGTTTTCCGTGCATATTCGAGCGTTTACGAGAGATACTTCATCAGGAAGCCTCATCGCGATCTTGCCATTCGACTTGACGTTTGTGAAATCGCTGAGGGCGTTGCGTCGCACGTCGCCGTCCGAAATCGCGAAGAAAATCTGCAACTGGTCCCATTCCTCCTCATCACGGTCGGTTGGCATGATCGCCGCAATCGACACGCCCGTTGGAATCGGCAGGATGTTGACGATGGCCTTGCCGCGCGAAGTGCGTCCGCCCAGGGGCAATCGCCATGTCTTGAGCTTGTACACCATCCCGTCTGTCGTGAAGAACAGGAGCTGGGCATGCGTGCTGGCCACGAACAGGGTGGTGACAACATCGTCGTCCTTGAGCGAGCCGCCCGACAGGCCCTTGCCACCACGTTTCTGGGACCGGAATTCCGCCAGCGCCGTCCGCTTGATATATCCTTCTGCTGTGACGGTGACAACCATGTCCTCGCGCTCAATCAGGTCTTCGTCCTCGAGATCGCCGTCCCAATCGATGATTTCGCTGCGGCGTGGCACGGCGAACCGTTCCCGGACGTCACGGAGCTCGTCAGATATGATCGCCATGATGCGTTCGCGAGATGAGAGGATATCCAAGTAATCCTTAATGCTTGCGGCCAGTTCTTCAAGTTCGTCCGTTACTTCCCTGACCCCGATCTGTGTGAGGCGGTTCAGGCGGAGGTCCAGAATGGCGCGAGCCTGGACTTCTGAAAGGTTGTAAGTGCCGTCCTCGTTGATCATATGGTTGGGATCGTCAATCAGTTGAATGTACTCGGCAATTTCCCTGGCCGGCCAGCGCCGCTCCATCAGCCTTGCGCGCGCTTCCGCCGCGTCTGCAGAGGCGCGGATCGTTGCAACCACTTCGTCCACGTTGGACACGGCCACCGCAAGACCGCATAGTACATGACTTCGTTCGCGCGCCCTGCGCAGGTCGAAGGCGGTGCGGCGCGCTACAACTTCTTCCCGGAACTCTATGAAACAAGAGAGAAAGTCGCGGAGAGTGAGTTGTTCCGGGCGGCCGTGGTTCAAGGCCAGCATGTTGCAGCCGAAAGAGGTCTGCATAGGCGTAAAGCGGTACAATTGGTTGAGGACGATTTCGGGAGTCGCATCGCGCTTCAGTTCAACAACCACGCGCACGCCGATGCGGTCGCTTTCGTCGGTGACCGAAGAGATGCCCTCGATCCTCTTTTCACGCACGAGTTCCGCGATCTTCTCGATCATCGCCGCCTTGTTGACCTGATAGGGGACTTCATCGACGACTATTGCGAAGCGATCCTTGCGCACCTCCTCAACGCGGGTCTTTGCCCGAGTGATAACGCTGCCGCGCCCTTCCAGATACGCCTTGCGAGATCCGGAACGGCCGAGGATCAGGCCTCCCGTCGGGAAGTCCGGCCCAGGAACGATTTCGATCAGGCGCTCGGAAGAGACGTCAGGATCCTCGATGAGCGCTAGCGTGGCATCGATGACCTCGCCCAGATTGTGTGGCGGAATGTTGGTCGCCATCCCGACGGCGATTCCGCCCGCGCCGTTGACGAGCATGTTTGGAAAGCGCACGGGCAGGACCGTGGGTTCATGGTCCTTGCCGTCGTAATTGTCCGTAAAGTCAACGGTTTCCTTCTCGATGTCGGCAAGAAGGGCAGAGGCGGGCCGATCCATGCGGACTTCGGTGTACCGCATGGCGGCCGGGTTGTCGCCGTCCATCGATCCAAAGTTTCCCTGGCCGTCAAGCAGCGGCAGCGACATTGAGAAGGGCTGCGCCATGCGCACGAGCGCGTCGTAAATGGCACCGTCGCCATGGGGGTGGTACTTGCCCATGGTGTCGCCGACAGGCCGTGCGGACTTGCGATACGGCTTGTCATGCGTATTCCCGGTCTCGTGCATCGCATAGAGAATTCGGCGATGCACGGGCTTCAAGCCATCCCGCAGGTCGGGAATGGCTCGGGAGACGATCACGCTCATCGAGTAGTCGAGATACGAGGTTCGCATCTCGTCCTCGATCGTGACCGTCGGACCGTCGTAGCGGGGCGGAACGGGCGGGAGTTCTTCCGTTTCTTCCGATGTTTCAGTGGTGTCGCTCAAGAAGTTGCCTTTTCTTCACCGATAGACCATATGTCGTTACCCGCACCATATCAGACGCCATTGATGGTGTGCAACGGAAGACTTGTTTCGTGGCGCGGTGTCGTGAATTCCGGTGCGCACGTTCAGGGCGGGAACCGCTGGCCACAGACCGAATTGGGGTCCGCCCTGATTCAGTGAGAATGACATCCTAAGCCCAATTCTGTTGCCTTAAGCAAATCTCGGGATGATCTCGGGCGTTCAGCCGTGCTGCCGGCGCGACACCTGGACGCACTTGCGGAGGGAATAGCCGCTCATCTCCTGCCTGACACCCCGCGACCTGGCCTGGCCGCAGCTTGAGACGACGCGTTCCTTGAGGATCTCGTCAATCACGCCGGTTGCCTGGCCCTCAGGGGGAATGGCGCCGGAACTGATGATCCGGCGGAGCATGACACGCACGTCCTGCACGAAGGACAGTCGGCCGGGATCCTCCCCGGCCTTTTCGGCGATCTCGATCTCCCACCGCTCGTGGTAAAGCGCCGCGAGCTCGACGGCTGGTGCGGCACGGCGGCCGGGCAGGGTGGCGGCGGGCATCGTGGCCTCGTCGGCGCCCTCGATCCGGTAGGCGACGATTCGCACCGAAAGCTCGCTCCGGCTTCGCCGACGGTTACGGGCCGCGAACACAGCGGAAAGCCGCAACAGCAGCGGTCCGCGAACACCAGCATGGCGAGCGACAGGTGCACGAGCAACCGTTCGGCCTGTTCCGCCTCGCTCTCCGCGAGCGGCCCGGCATGCTAGGCGAACGCCGCGTGCGTGCCGAGCACCAGCATCGCCATGACCCGTGCCTGCGGAAAAGCCGCCCAGCCGCGTCAACCCCTCCCTACGGCGTGATCCTCGCCATGCTCGGACAAGCCCTGCGCGTGGCTCCGCGTGGCCACGGTCGCGGGGGGATTCGGACCTTCCACTCGCTTCCCGGCTCTCCGCGGCCGTGACAAGACCGAACCTCCGCTCCCGGGCCGGTCCATGCGCCGCACCCGGTCGTCAGCCTTGGTGGCAAATCACGCGCCAACGTCCGTTGTCAATTCGAGCCTGCAGAGGACACGCCGCACCGGACAGTTCGCTTGCTGCCCAAACGGGACACTGCCAAATGTTTCTGGCACAGTATTGACTGTAATCCGAGTTTCCGACCCGAGCCATGCAAGCGGGCGACTGACGGCCGATAGGATTGCCAGCAGACCCATGCGCAACGCGGGGGTCCTCTGTCCCACCGATCTTTGCGCTGGGCTTTCTGGACGCGATGCCCACGAAACATGGGGCTGAAATCCCTCAAGAGTTCAGCGTGATCGGATAGGACGACATCCCGCAGTCAAGCTGGGAATTCAACACTTTCAGGCAACCCGTGGGCGAGGTCGCTGCCAAGACATTGGAGCTTTTGGAAAGCCGGTTTGCCGATCCGGAATTGGAAGAACGCCAGGTTGACCTTCCTTTTGCGCATGACAGAAAGCGGCACCACGCTTTAGGCGGCAAGCGACGCGGGAGACGCTGCGGTCGCCGGGCTGCTCAGCGTGTTCAACCGGACGCCCACGGTCTTCCCCGGAACGGGCCTGTACATTGTCTTTGAATTGCCCTAAATCGCATGCACGGCCGAGCACGAGCACCCACGATCATTGCAGGAAATCGGATACGAAGTCAGTGCGCGTGAAAGCTGGAAGTTAAGATCCGTCTATGCGAAAATCGGTGCATGCCATGCCTGCCGGCTGCTGTCACCGGACCAGACGAGCGCCGTGTCAGATTCATGCGCCTACCAGTTCCCGCGCTGTTGCCGACCTGGAAGGAGGCACCTTCGCGCATGGACCGTGATGCCGTCGCCAGCATAGCGACCCTGCGTCAGGCCAAGAGTAATTCCGGTTCCCATAAGACCGGGTGGTGGCAGGAGTCGAAGTATAGACCATCCGAAAGTTCCGCAGCCAGCTGCGATGCTGAGCGCCGTTGTACGGAGAAGGTGAACTCGAGCCATTGCGCATGGAAAGGATGTGCAATTCCAGGATCGGCGGCTCCTATTGGGCTGGCGTTCGCCCTGCAGTGGGAAACGTCCGTTCCGCTCGGTAGGTCAAAAAGCTGGAAAGAACCTGCGTGTCGCACTCTTCCTGCCAGCGCGACCCTTCGACAACCGCAGACACGACCTTGAACCTGTTGCGAAAGTCCTTGGTCCTTTCGTTGCTTTCAACCGCAATCGCGACAATCCCCGCGACAACTCCCTTCTGCCGCTCCACGAGACGGATCGCGCCATCCATCGTGCCACCAGTTTCAACCCATTGGTCCACGAGGAGAACACGCGTGCCCGGCGCAAATGCCGGAGTTCGCATTTCCATGTCCTGCGTACGTCCTGAATAGTTGGTGAATCCGACCTTGTCCGTCGCAACGCAGAGCTTCCCGGCCTTCCGGATCGGGAGGAATCCGCGACCAAGGCGGGCGGCGAGAGCGGACCCCAGCACGAAACCCATTGCATCGAGCCCTGCAACCACATCAATCTCGTCCGGATCGAGATCGGCACACAAGTCGTCCGAGAGATCGTTGAATGCGGCGGCGTTGATGTAGATTGATGTCGGATCAAGCCACGCGAATTTCGGTCCCTTGGTATTGGGAGACATCAGCGAGAGATACCAACGGTCGCCGCGCGAGTCCTTCAAGTCTTCCATTTGCATTCTCCTTGGCTGCGAGTCACCGCCAAGAGGTCGCCAAGGCGGTCGGGATCGATGTTGTAGAAGTCGTCCCTCAGGTTGATCCCGGTCGCAACGAGGAAGCAATCAACCGACGCACAATAAAGATGGGCATTCTCCGGAGTAATTCCGGAAGCCAAGGCCAGGGGCGCCTCGTCGATGGCTTCCCGGAATGATTCAACCTTGCGGAGACCCGGCTCGTGACCTGTGGCCACGCCCGAGGTCGTCACGACATCCACGTATGGAACTGCGAGCCGGGCGGCGTCGAAATAGGCATCGGCGTCGACCGGCCTTTGCTTCTTGAAAGCAACACCACCGAAGTAGAGACCGTCCCAGCCACACTCCACGCGAATCCGGGCTATGTTTTCGGCCTCCTCCTGCGCTGTCTGGCGCTCGTCGATCCGTGCATCATCCGCCCAATAGGCCTGAAAGACATGTCCCGCACGCGCCAGATTGCCTAGGACGGGGAAGGCGACATCGCCAGGCTGGGCCAGAAAGTTCACGCCGAGCCACATGTCGGCCCGTGCTATACGCACCTCCTGCAGAATCGCGAGAAACGGCTCCATTGCGAAGTCATGATTGATCAGGAATGCCCCTGGACAACCCGCGGTGCCCACGATGTCGAGGTTGCGCAGCGCCTGCCCTGCGTCAAGGACGTGGATCACGGGCGTGACCAACGTCTCTGGTGACTTCAGCAAATCTTCGAACATGGACAGTTCAGCCTGATTCAAGAACTTCTGCGGCAACGCTACAAAACCGTCAATCATATCTAAAATTGATAGTTGATATGATTTCATAAACTATCATCATGACGCCATGGCAAAGAACATTCCCACCGATCTCCTGCGCAGCTTTGTCACTGTCGTAGATCAAGGCAGCTTCACACGCGCTGCCGGGGTGCTCGGGCGGACCCAGCCTGCAGTAAGCCTGCAGATCAGGCGACTGGAAGAGCTGCTGCAGACAAAGCTCATCATCACTGCCGGCCGGCAGTTCGCCATTACCGACGCAGGTCTTGCCCTCGGGCCCTATGCTCGCCGGCTGCTCCGCCTGAACGACGACATCATTGCGCACTTCGCCGATCAAGCCTTGGCGGGATGGATTCGTGTGGGCGTGCCAACCGACTTCGCGCACAGCTTTCTGCTCGAGACGATCGCCGCGTTTGTCATCTCGCACCCTGAAGTGCGGATCGAGATCGAGAGCCTGTTGTCCAGGGACTTGCGGGAGGCGCTGGCCCATGACCGACTCGACATAGCCGTGGCAATCACGCCCGACGGTGACGTGCCGTTTCTGGTAGACACCACGGTTGTGGAGCCCTTCTGGGCGCTCCAGGACAATGCCAGATTCGATTCAGGAAAACCACTTCCGATTCTGCGGCATCCCGACCCCTGCGAATACGCGGCCCGCATGCGCAACGCGCTCCGCATGTCGGGCCGGGACTGGCGTACCATGCTGGTCTCGAGAGACGTTTCGGGGCTTCAGGCCGCTGTTCAGGCTGGCCTGGGCGCCACGGCGCTCACTCCGGCCACCCTGCTGCCCGGCATGCGTGTTGGACGCCCGGACGAAGGGTTCCCGCCCCTTGCCGCGTTGCGGATCGGGCTGTTCTACAAGCATGCGACTTTGAGCGATGCCGGACACGGCTTGGCCCAGCACCTCGTTGGACATATCAATTCCTCGCAGGTTTCCGAAGTGGCATAAGTCCTGTTAATGACAGCATACCAACTGGAAATTTCCTACGGACCGGTCCTTGCTGCTACCGTTTCGGACATAGCGCTCCTTGGGCGTTCTTGGCAGGATTCGCTTCGACGCAACCAGGTGCTCAACAGCAAGGAGATCCCATGTCCATGAGTCATTCCCAACTGACCCGGCGCAATCTGTTGGCAACCGCAGCTGGTGCCGCCCTGACCGTCCCGATGATCAATCGTGCCTGGGCACAAGATCCGACAGACATCAACATGCTGGCGTGGTATGGTCACGCCGAGCCCGATATCGTTGCGGAGTTCGAGGCGCAGAACAATGTGAAGTTCGTTCCCAAATACTACGCTGGCGGCGACAACATGCTGGCGCTGATCGCCCAGTCCCCGCCCGGAACCTACGACATCATCCTGTCGGACGCAGAATTCGTGCAGCAGTTGAATGCCGCCGGCTACATCGAGGAACTTGATGCCTCACTCTTCCCGTTTGATGACTTCTGGCCCGAGTACCAGAGTTTCCCCGGGCATTGGACAGGCGACCGTCTTTGGTCGGTGATGGTGCGTTTCGGGCTGCTCGGCGTCTCCTACAACACCGACATCCTCAGCAGCGACGAAGCGTCGAGCTACAACGCCTATTGGAACTCGAAGGTTGCCGGAAAGGTGGGCCACTTCGATTGGCATCTGCCTTCGCTGGGCCAGATCTCGCTGTTGAACGGCAACCGGGATCCGTCGCCGTTCGACATCGGCGAAGACGCCTGGCAGGCGGTGCAGGAAAAGACGCTGAGCCTCAAGCCGCAGGTAGGCGGGTACTTTGACTATGGCGGCACGTTCTCCTCGTTGAAGAACGGCGAAATGCTGGCAATGTGCGGAATCGGCGACTGGATCACGGGCGTCCTGCAGAAGGACGGTGCCCCTGTCGCCAGCGTGATCCCGGAAGAAGGCGGCATTCAATGGACGGAAAGCTACTCGATCGGCAAAGGGTCGACCAAGCAGGAGATCGCCAACAAGTTCATCCAATACATGCTGAGTCCCGGTGGCCAGGTGCGCTCGATCCAGATGGCAGCCTATCCGGGCCTCTCGCCAACGAAGTCAGGTTGGCAGGCAATTCAGGACGCCAATCCGGCCGAGGCTGAACGATCAGGGCTGATCGAAGGGCATGACCAAAGCCCAAGAAAGCTGCTTGCCGAGAAACGGCTCTTTCTCCGCGACATTCCACGCCAGCAGACGCTCGAGGACTGGAACGACTTCTGGTCGGAATACAAGACCGCTTAGCGAAGACAGGAAGCTGATGCGCCGCCGTCCCGCAGCGGCGCATCGGACACCTGCGGGCCATGGCACGAAAACCGTCGATCTATCCTTACTTCTGGCGAGCGCCTTTGCTGATCTGGCAGGGGCTGTTTTTCGTCGGACCCTTGATCCTGATGGTCGCGATGTCCTTCTGGCTGGTGCGCAACTACCGCATGGAACCGGACTTCGTGCTGGCGAACTGGGAACGCATGCTGACCCGGGACTACTTCTGGAGCGCGTATCAAGTGACCTTTCTGCGGGCGAGCATTGCAGCGGCACTGGCCAGCCTCTTTGCGTTTCCCGCCTCCTACGCTCTTGCGTTTCTGGTTTCCGAGACAACGCGCCGCTGGGCAATCTTTTTTCTGATCGTGCCCTTCTTCACTTCGTACCTTGTCCGCGTATACGCTTGGCAGGTCCTGCTCGCCGAAAGCGGGCCCGTGAATGCGGTCATCGGATTCGTTGGCCTGGGACCATTCACGATGCTGAATTCAGGCTTTGGAGCGATGGTCGGCTACCTGACACTCATCATGCCCCTTGTGGTGATCCTCCAGACCTTCAGCCTTGCCGCCATCGACCGAAACCTGATCGAGGCGGCTTGGAACCTGGGTGCTTCTCCTCGCCGAACCCTCGTGCGGGTGATCGTCCCGGCGGCCAAGGTCGGCCTTATCCTTGGCGCCGTCTTTGCGTTCATTCTTTCCTTCGGCGATTTCGTCAGCCCGTTCTATCTCGGGGGTTCGAAACCGCCGACCCTCTCCATTCTGATCATCGACACCACAAAGTCCGGGCAGCAATGGCCGCGCGCCGCCGTTGTCGCGGTGATGATGATCCTGACGCTGTTCACTGTCGCTTTCGCCGCCGTCGGTGCGGCATACCGTCGGAATGCCTGACACATGCGGCTCCCGATCCTTTTCTTTCGCCTCTATCTGCTGGCACTCTTCTGCTTCGTCTTTGCACCCATCGTCACCAGCACGGTGTTCTCGTTCAACTCGGACCGGTTTCCAACCATGCCTCTCGGCCATTTCACCACCCAATGGTACCAGACCGCCTTTGCGCGGCCGGAGGTTTGGGAAGCATTCCGCAACTCGGTAACGGTCGCCCTCTCGGCCGCAACCTTGTCGACCGCGCTCGGCTTCGCGACCGCCTACACGGATTTCCGCTTCGGCTTCCGGTTCAAGTCCGCATATCTGGCGCTTGCGCTCCTGCCGCCCACGATCCCTCTCGTGATCATGGGGCTCGCGATGCTTGCCTGGCTTGGGCAGCTGGGCCTTTCCGGCAGCATCACCGGCATCATCATTGCCCACACCGTCATGGCCGCTCCCTTCGCGATGGCGATCTGCCGCATGCGCCTGCAACAAATGGACGCGTCGCTGGAAGCCGCCGCCTGGAACCTCGGCGCCTCGCCGTGGCGGGCGATGCGTGTCGTGGTTGTTCCATTCTGCCTGCCCGCGGTCATTTCGGCCTTCTGCCTGACCGCTGCGGTCAGCTTCGACGAGTTCATCGTCGCCTGGTTCGTGTCCGGACTGAACAAGACGGTTCCCGTGATGATCCTGGAAATCCTGCAGGGCAATGTCGATCCCCAGATCAACGCCATCGGCACCGTCGTCTTCGTCACCTCGATAACGCTCGTGGTCGCCGCCCAGCTCTTGCTCCTGGGAAAGACCGCCCGATGACTGACGCAACTCCGCTCGTGCGCTTTTCCCAGGTGCGCAAGTCCTACGGAGCAATCGAGGCCGTCAGGGGCATTGATCTGGACATCGACCGCGGCGAATTCGTTGCGATCATGGGACCTTCCGGTTGCGGCAAGACGACGACCCTGCGGATGCTGGCAGGATTGGAGACCCCTACCGACGGCACCATCACCATAGACGGCCGCGTCACGAACAGCCTTCCGGCCCATGAACGCGATACGCCTCTCGTCTGGCAATCGCTTGCGCTCTTTCCCTTTCTCAATGTGGCGCAGAACGTGGAGTTCGGCCTGAAGATGCGCGACGTGCCCCGGGCCGAACGCCAGGCCAAGGTTGCGCTCTGGCTGGAACGTCTCGGTCTCGAAGGCTTCGAGCACCGACGGATCGACCAGCTTTCAGGCGGCCAGAAGCAGCGAGTCGCCTTGGCGCGCTCCCTGATCACCGAGCCCGAGATGCTGCTTCTTGACGAACCGCTCTCCGCGTTGGACGCGCATCTGGTTGTCCGCATGCAGGGCGTGCTAACCAGGCTTCAGAAAGAGCTTGGCATCACTTTCGTCTACGTCACGCACTCGCAATCGGAAGCCTTTGCCATGTCTGATCGCGTGGTGATCATGGGACATGGCGAAATCGTCCAGATCGGGCGCCCCCGGGAGATCTTCCGCGCGCCAAGGAACCGCTTCGTTGCGGAATTCGTCGGCCACAACAACATCCTTTCAGGCACGGTCACCCAAGGCGAGATCGATGTCGATGGTGTCCGTCTGCCCTTGGCAGGCGTTTCCGATGGTCCCGCAGAGATCGTCGTGGCGGCCGACCGCATGGAGATCTATGGCAGCCCTCCGTCGTCGCCTGCGTTGAAAGCGGCCTTTGTATCCGAGGAGTTCGCCGGCGCGGGGGTCATCTGCTACTTCGAGGGACCAGGTGACCTGGAGCTCAGGGCGCAGGTTCCCGAGGCCCGCCTGGCCGAGCTCGCGCCCGAGCCCGGGAAGCCGTTTTGGCTGGCCTGGGCCGCGGACTCACCCCATGTCTTGACGCATAGAGAGGGACGAACGTGACCTTCGACATCCTGGTCAAGGGAGGAACGCTTCCCGATGGTCGAATTGCCGATGTCGCACTCGCGGACGGGAAGATCGCTGCCGTCGAAGCGCCCATCGACGCCGAAGCCGGCGAGGTTGTGGAAGCCGCGGGAAAGCTGGTCTCGAGCCCCTTCGTCGACCCGCACTTCCACATGGATGCGACGCTCAGCTATGGCACGCCGCGCGTCAACGCATCTGGCACCCTACTGGAGGGCATTGCGCTCTGGGGTGATCTCAAGGCTCTCCAGACCCGAGAAGACATTGTGGCGCGCGCGCTCACCTACTGCCGTCAGGGCGTGACCAAAGGGCTTCTGGCGATCCGAAGCCATGTCGATGTGACGGATCCGAACTTCAAGACCGTCGAGGCCCTCCTGGAAGTGCGCGAGCATGTTCGGGGCGTTCTCGACCTTCAACTTGTGGCCTTCCCGCAAGATGGCTGGTTTCGCGCGGAGGGTGGCGCGGCACAGGTCGTGCGAGCGTTGGACGCCGGTGTCGACATCGTTGGCGGAATTCCGCATTTCGAACGAACGACGGCGGACGGTGCAGCTTCGGTGCGGGCCGCCTGCGAACTGGCCGCCCAGCGGGGCGTACGGGTGGACCTGCACTGCGACGAATGTGACGATCCCCTTAGCCGGCATGTCGAGACACTTGCCGCCGAAACCGTCCGCTGTGGCCTTCAGGGCCGGGTCGCGGGGTCTCATCTGACGTCCATGCATTCGATGGACAACAGCTATGTCGCGAAGCTACTGCCGCTGATTGCCGAAGCCGAGGTCGCCGCGATCCCCAACCCGCTGGTCAACATCACGCTCCAGGGTCGCACGGACACCTACCCCAAGCGGCGCGGCCTCACCCGCGTCCAGGAGCTCAGGTCCGCGGGCGTGAGGGTGGCCTTCGGACAGGACTGCGTTCGCGACCCCTGGTACCCGCTTGGAACCGGCGACATGCTGGATGTGGCCCACATGGGCCTCCACGTTGCACTCATGACCGATCTTGACGGCATGCGCGCGGCGTTCGACATGGTTACGAGCGCAGGTGCCGAGGTCATGGGTCTCGACTTCGGCCTGGAACCGGGTCGACGCGGCAGCCTCGTCGTCATTGACGCCAGCGATCCGATTGAGGCGATTCGGCTCCGGCCGACGCGGCTGTGCGTCATCTCCGACGGCCGCATCGTCGCACGATCACGGCCGGAGACCTGCCACCTCTCCGCCAAGTTCTGAGGAGGATCGCAAAGGGGCTCTTACGAGCCATCCATTGTCAAGCCTCAAACTTACTCCGTTCCGATACCTCGCCGCATCCCTCGATCGCGGACGCGCGTCAGTCCCTGTCCAGGGGCTCGCATCTCGCATCTCGCATATTGTCGATTTCCTTGATCCGAAGACCAAGCTAGACGGCCAGGTTGCCGCCTGGCGCTGCCAGCTCACTCCGAAGCGCACCGTGGAAGGATGCTGTGTCGATCCCGGAACACGTCGACATCCGGAGCCCCAACCCTCCGGTGATTGAAAACACGACAAATGGCTGCGAATGCAGCATCGAGATCGGCAGAAGCGGCCGTCTGAATGTTGAGATGAAGCCGGACCAAAGCGCAGAGCAAAACCTGCTGCAGCGAAACCCAAAAGGCAACCCAGTCCACGATCACGGGCCTGATTGCGGTGCCGGCGAACAGCGTTTCGGAGCCATCCGATGACTGGGACGCGAACGCCACGCAGTCGACCTCGGCGAAACGATAAAGCGCCTCGGTGCCTCTTGCGACGCAATTCGTCGGCAGCCCGTACGTCCTGCAGTCGACGCAGCGGTGGCCACTTGGGGGGCCTGGAGATCCGGGGTCCGCAGTGTCGTGTTCCAAGCCATGTCACCCTCCATGTCTCGTGTGGAGATCCACAGGTCGGGCGGAATCGATCAAGGCTCGGCCGGAACATCCAGGACTTGCCGGCGACATGCGAGTTGCGAAGGAAGACGCGATCCCGGGCCGAAGATCCCGTCGCTCGTGCCGGGATGGTGGCCCCAGTCGCTGAAGGCGCTGCATCTTGGGTCAACCCATCGGTAGGGAGTGACGGGCTTCACACCCAGTTCTTTGCGAAACTCGGAAAGGGATGTGTCGGGACTGGTCATTGCAGCTTGAGCCATACGAACCTGGGCTCAGGATACGCATGCATAGCCAACCAGCACTATATTTCGAATTTTCTTGCCGCCGTTCTTGCGTCGCCTGTGTTGGGTGTCCCTCTTGGCTCAATCAGCAAAATATGGGCTTCTTCCTGCGCAACGGGCCGGTGTTGAACGCCTCGCGGGACAACGTAAAGCTCCCCAGGCTTGAGGATGACATTCCCCAGTTCCGTCTCAATTGACACGATGCCTTTCAGAACGAGGAAAAAGTCATCTGTGTCGTCATGCGAGTGCCAGACAAATTCCCCTTTGACCTTCACCACCATCACATCGTGTCCGTTGAACTGTGAAACGATTTTCGGCGACCAGTATTCGGAAAACTTGTCGAGCTTTTCGGAAAGGTTCACAGCTTCGGTTGTCATGCGTCATGCCTGCCCGGTTCTACAGCGAACGCTTGTGATGCACTGGAGAATCTCCAGCTATTGATCATCGCAACTTTTCCAAATGCAATGCAACAGTCATCTGCAAGCAAACCCGTTCAGAAAAGCAAGGGAGACGCGTGTCGTGTCCGAAAGCATGCGGACTTGTCTTGTGGAGCTGCACTCGGAGCGCAGACCGGCTGTCGCCCGGTTCGGCCGCTCGACCGCCCAACGTCGCCATGCCACTGAACAACGTCGTGCCGCGAAAGCGGAACAGCGCATGGCGTCAACCGTGCGTTGCAAGTCTCAAGACGATCCAGCCAGGCGCCTCCGCTGTCGAGCGAGCACGCGCTGAAGCGCGCAGTGGCGGAACGCCGGATCGAAACCCGGACGGCCGGGCGCCTGAACATGCAATGCGGGTCCGGGGCGCCGTCTGCCAAGGACCGAATCCTTGAATGGTCGCCGTGGGTCAGGCGGTTCGGATCGCCCGAATCCAGATGCAAGCAAGTCCCAGCGACAGGATTGCGTTCCAACTGGCCATGGACATTCCTGCGAAGGCCCAGACGACCTCGTCACACATGACAATGTCGCTTGGAACATCAACGGAGAGGAGTTCATTGCCGGAAAGGCCGGCAAGATCGTCTCCGCTCCCGGTGCAGGACGCTGGTCCCTCCCACAGGCCGCGCTCGACCCCGGTGTGATAGACTCCGATTCCGGCGGTCGTGAAGGCGGAGAGGACGCCGACCAGTCCGAGAAGCAGGGCGGGCCCGACGAGCAGAATCAGTGCGCCTGCAGCAACTGCCGCGCCGTGCGGCCAGCGCTGCCAGATGCAAATTTCGCAGGGCGCATAGCCAAGCATCTGGAACGCGAATGCGCCTGCCAAGAGCGCGAGCGACCCTGCAGCAGCAAAGAGCATGGTGGCGCGTCGAGTCACAGGTACCTCACGATCGCAAAGCCTCCGATCAGCAGAACGACGAAGGCGGTGAACAGGAGACCGAGATACTCTTCGATGAATCTGCGCATTGGCGCTCCATATTTCCAGAGAAGCGCGGCCACAATGAAAAAACGGAGCCCGCGCGCGGCAATCGAGGATGCCACGAAGACGGGCAGGGACAAGCCCGTCCAACCTGACATGATCGTGATGACCTTGTACGGAAACGGCGTCATTCCGGCAACGAGCACGGCCCACGCGCCATGCTGGTTGAAGCGGACGTTGAAGCTCTCGGCCGCGGCCGCCTGTCCGTAGAAGTCGAGGACGGCCAGTCCCACGGTGTCGTACAGTGCTGCGCCTAAGAAGTAGCCGAAGAGGCCGCCGAGCACGGATGCCAGCGTGCAAACGGCCGCGATCAGGAAGGCGCGCGACGGCATTGCAAGAATCATCGGTATCATCAGGACATCTGGCGGAACCGGGAAGACCGAGCTCTCGACGAAGGCCACGACGGCGAGCACCCCCAGCGCACGAGGATGCCCGGCCAGGCTCAGTGTCCAGTCATACACGCGGCGGATCATGGTCGCGGCAGGTTCCGAGAGAGATGCATTGCCGTCAAGGGCATCCCGTTCTGGCATCCAGCTTCACGCGGGAACTTCTGTCAGTGCGCATGTGCACTGACGATACGGTGCCGGCCGACAGGATCAACTGCAACGGGCCACCGACGAAGAGAGTCATCAACCCGCCGAAACGATCGGCGAATGCGCCGCGTCCAAGCCGGGAAACGCCTCCGCTGGCAGGCATCAGGCTCAGCATCTCTGCGCTGGCCGAACCAGCGGCCAAAGGCACCAAATTCATCTGCCGTGACGGTCATGGCGCGGCCGCATCTGTTGCGTCGTGGCGATTGCAGGACCAAGACACCTCGCTGTCTCATTGCTCAATGATGTGGCGCCATGTCAAAACCGGATGGGGTCGGATAGCGGAGCTTGGAGAGCGTCTGGCAAAATGCTTTGCGTCTCAATCCACGCTCGGATATCTGCCGAGATCCAGCCCACTGCCTCCAAGAGCAGCGCATAGTCCTCCGTCAAATTTCGGTCGAATATCGGTTCGTGATGCGCGACCCGGTTTCGAAGCTGTCGTAGTTGGTCCAGCCTTTGCTGCACTGCCCGGCGCTGACGGCCCGGAAACGCCTTGAACAGTGCGGGACGCGAGAGAGTCTTTTCGTAGTCAGCTTTGCCACCGCCATTGATATAGCAGCCGCGGCCAAGAAGCCGGACCCAGAATCCCAGCGACATTGATGCCACGAACTGCCCGGGGGTGAGCGCACCCATGCTATGCCGCAATTGGCCGTCAATGGCGTTGCGTGCGTGACTGTTGAGGCCAGGAGCAGGATCCATGTACCAATGGCTGCCGTTATGTGTTGCAAGCTGACCATGCATGGTGTTTCGCAAGGTGACCTCAAGTGCCTGCAACGGACCATGAAACGCGGCCCCAAGTTGTACGTTTCGAGTATAGTGCTGCAGAGCGACTGCGCAGTCCCCATGTGCGGCATCAAGATAGGTTTGCATGCGCTCGTAAGAGAGAACACTTTCGAGCACACAAAAGGCGTTGACATCTGTCACCAAAGAAACAATCTTTCAATCTGCAACCCCCCGGGTCCGCCTCTGCGTTTCGCATGCGCCCGGGGTATGTTTTTGTTTGAGGACCATATACCAAAGTCACAATTTTTGACGTCGAACTCTCCAAGTATTGCGAATTGTCATGTGCCTACCTGCACCGCCCGTTGACCTGGCCGTTGAGTGCGTTCGCTGTTTTCGGGCCGTAGATCCCATCTGGAACCAAATCATAGGCAAGCTGGAAGCGCATGAGTGCCAGCTTGGTTGCAGGGCCACGCCTGCCGTCTGCGAAATTGTGAGGCAAGCCAGTGCAGTGCCGCATCAACTTCTGTTGATACTGCCGGACATCGGCACTGGGAGCGCATTCACGTGACCTACTTCCAAGATCACACCGTAGCCTGTTTCGACCATCTCGCGTCCGCACCATTTCAGATGGACTCCGATGGCAATGGTAAGGGCGACTGCCTGCGTGGCAGCCTTGGGCGTTCAGACCGCCAGAATGAGCATCGACCGGACCGTTGGTGAGCAATGATAATGCAAGAACGGGCATTGCGAAGAGAATCGTGAATTGCCGCATATTTTTAGGCTCCACAGTTGATTCGACTGTTACGCCCGCCACGCTTCTCCTGTCCCTGTCAATCGCGCCAAATCATGCCCTGTCAATAACATTTCAAGTTGTCCGGTTTAGGTAACAAGCGAACTGTCCGGTGCGGCGTGTCCATTTCGGGCACGTTCAGATAATGGACGCTGGGGCGTGACTTTCCGTGAGGGCTGAAGACCGGGACCGGCCCGGGACCGGAGGTTCCACCTCTCCGGTTCGCTGCGAGTGAGGCGTTTTCGCCTGGTCCGGGGCGGGTCAGATTTCAACGCGATTCCGAAGGAGGCGAGTGGAAGGGCCGGGTCAACCCCGCGACCGGTGCCACGCGCAGGGCTTGTCCGAGCATGGCGAGGATCGCGCCGAAGGGAAGGGTTGACGCGGCCCTGCAACGACCACCCTTGAGCGGTCCCAGCCATGAACAAGCCTGCGCGGTTCATGGTCGCGGCAGGTTCCGAGCGAGATGCATTGCCGTCAAGGGCATCCCGTCCTGGCATCCCGCTTCACGCGGGAACTTCTGTCAGTGCGCATGTGCCCTGACGAGACGGTGCCGGCCGACACGGCTAAGCAGCAGAAGCGCGATTCCGACATTCAGTGCGTTCCACGCGATGCCATTCCAGATTGCGAGCGCGTAGTTTCCGCTCTGGTCGTAGAGCCAGCCTGACATCCAGGCACCCAGGGCCATACCGGTGATCGTGGCGCCAATGACTATCCCGATGCGCCTTCCGGCCTCGAGGGGAGGCATGAATTCACGCACCGCGATCGCGTAGCTCGGCACGATGCCGCCCTGGGACAAGCCGAAGACAAGGGCGATCAGGTAGAGAGATGCAAGACCGCCCTGAATCAGGAACAGGCACAGGGCGATCATCTGCAATGTGCCGCCGACAAAGAGAGTCATCAACCCGCCGAAACGATCCGAGAACGCTCCAAATCCAAGTCGGGAAACGACTCCGCCAGCAAGCATCAGGCTCAGCATTTCCGCGCCGGCCTGAGGGCCGAAGCCGCGGTCAATGCAGAGCGCGACAATGTGGACCTGTGGCATCGACATGGCCACGCAGCACCCAATTCCGGCGAGCGCGAGAAGCGCTTGAAGGGCTCTCGGCGAAAGCCCAATCGAATGTGCCCGCGCTGCCGCGTTCGCTGTGGCGTACGCAGTCGAGGACGCATCGATACGCCTGCGCAGAAGCAATGACCCGGGCAACAGGATCGCAATGGCCAGGCCGGCCAATGCGAGATAGGCGCCGCGCCATCCGTGATCGATCATTATCGCCGCGATGAACGGTGGCCAGACAGTTCCGGCAAGATAGTTGCCGCTTGCGACAACGGCCACTGCGATGCCGCGCCGACGAAGAAACCATTGCGACGCATCCGCGATCAGCGGCGCAAAGCTCGCCGCGGCACCAACGCCAAGCAGCAGGTGCAGAAACGCGATCGCCGGGATGGAGGAAGCCAAGGCGCAAAGCGCAAATCCGGAGAAAAGGAAAAGCGCGGAAACGGCGAGCACAGGAGTGATGCCCCAGCGGTCCACGGCGCGTCCCATTAGGAGATTTCCCGCTGCGAAACCAAACATGGTCAGGACATACGGCAAGGACGCCGCCGCCCGGCCAGCGCCAAATTCAGCTTGCATGTCCGGCAACACGACGACCGTTGCCCACATGCCGATGCTGCCGACGATGGAAAGGCCCAGGCTCGTTGCGAGCCTGAGCCAGGAATACGCGCTGTCGTGCTGCGACGTGCTCATGCCGCGACGCTATGGCCAGAGAGCGGCAACGTCTATTGGAAATGCGTCTGGCCGGGCAGGGGCCTGCCACCGCGCAAGGGGTTCGCTGAATGGCGTTGGACGATTCGGCACGGTGAAGGAATCCGTGTCGACCGGGCCTGCCTCAAACTGCCAGCCGGGTAGCCTGTGCTCCGCGCTCGCGATACGGCGTGATGTTGTATTGCGCCCGGTAGCACTTCGAAAAATGCGATGGTGACGCGAACCCGCAAGCAAGGGCGACGTTTATGACGCTCATGTCCGTCTGCATCAACAGGTTGCGGGCCTTCTGGAGACGCAGTTCCATGTAATAGCGTTTCGGGCTTCGGTTCAGATAGCGACGAAAGAGCCTTTCCAGCTGTCGGGTTGACATGCCGACCTCCTTGGCGAGAAGCGAAGGGCTCTTCGGTTCCTCAATGTTGGCTTCCATCATCTGGATCACCGACGAGAGCTTCGGGTGCCGGACGCCAATCCGGGTCGGCACGGAAAGCCGCTGAGTGTCCTGGTCTGTGCGGACCGTCGTGTAAATCAGTTGATCGGCAACGGCACTGGCGAGCTCCTCGCCGTGGTCGTCGGCGATGAACTTGAGCATGAGGTCGATCGAGGCCGTGCCGCCGGCAGTCGTGAAGTATCTGCCGTCCAGCACGAAGACCGACTTTGTGAGCGTCACGTCGTCAAATTCTTCCTGGAAGCTGTCCTGGTTTTCCCAATGAATCGTCGCCCGCTTGCCGGAAAGAAGGCCAGCCTTCGCCAAGGAATAGCTCGCGGTGCAAAGACCTCCCATGGACACTCCGCGACGGGACTCGCGTCGGACCCAGTTGAGGAGCGCTCTGGTCGTTGCTGACGCCACATTGATTCCGCCGCAGAGCACGACCGTTTCGTCGCGCGATACCTCGCCGAGATCTCCGTCGAGCGCGAAAGCTGTTCCTGCGGAACAGGTGACGGATATGCCGCCTTCACCGATCATTCTCCATTCGTACAGCGTCCGTCCAGCCATGCGATTGGCAATGCGAAGGCTCTCTACCGCACATGCATAGCACAGAAGCGTGAACTGGTTGAGCAGCACGAAGACAAAGCGTCGTGGCGGGCTCGAAGCCTCTACGTCGACAGTCTGAACCGGAGTATCGCCCATTTTTGTCCCTTTCGGGCGGGAACGCATGGCTCAGACGGACCACGAATCAGCCCGATTGGCAAGAATCAAGCTTCCAGAATTTTGTTTCGTGGCGGTTTCCTTCCAGGTGTCCCGGCGGTATAGGTGTCGTCCGCAACCTACGGAATCCTGAGGGACATGAAATGAACGACTGGCAAAAGACCGGGTGGAGATCGAAGCCCAGAGTACAGATGCCGGACTATCCGGATGATGTCCGGCTGAAGGCCGCAGAGGAGCAGCTTGCAAAGTATCCGCCGCTTGTCTTTGCCGGAGAGGCGCGGACCCTGAAGCGGCAGCTCGCTGCCGTGTCGCGCGGAGAGGGCTTCTTGCTGCAGGGCGGGGACTGCGCGGAAAGCTTTTCGGAATTTTCGGCTGACAACATCCGGGACACATTCAAGGTGCTTCTGCAGATGGCAATCGTGCTCACCTACGGCGCGAAGGTGCCGGTTGTGAAGGTGGGCCGGATGGCCGGGCAGTTCGCAAAGCCGCGCTCGGCGCCGACGGAGTCCGTGGACGGCGTTGAACTGCCAGCCTATCGCGGCGACATCATCAACGAGCTCGAATTCACCGAGGCTGCACGTACGCCCGTTCCAGCGAAGATGCTGCAGGCGTATACCCAGGCGGCAGCCACGTTGAACCTGCTGCGTGCGTTTTCGAAAGGCGGCTTTGCAGACGTTCATCACGTGCACTCGTGGACGCTGGGCTTCACCGATCGAGACGAGGCGCAGAGGTACCGCAACATCGCGAACCGGATCCAGGACACGCTGGATTTCATGGCGGCGGCGGGCCTGACCTCCGAGAGCGCCCACGAACTGGATACGGTGGATTTCTTCACCAGCCACGAGGCGTTGCTGCTCGAATACGAGGAGGCGCTTTGCCGAATAGATTCTACGACCGGGCTGCCGCTGGCGGGATCCGGCCACATGATCTGGATCGGCGACCGCACGCGACAACCCGACGGGGCCCACGTCGAATTTGCACGAGGTGTCCAGAACCCTATTGGCCTCAAGTGCGGCCCGTCGATGACCGAGGAGGATCTCAAGAGCCTGATGGCACGATTGAACCCCGAGAATGAGCCGGGACGCCTGACTCTCATTGCGCGCTTCGGTGCAGGGAATGTCGGCACACACCTGCCGCGGCTCATCAAGGCGGTAAGGCAGGAAGGTGCCGAGGTCGTCTGGTCCAGTGACCCGATGCACGGCAACACCATCAAGTCTTCGACCGGATACAAGACGCGTCCGTTTGACGCGGTCCTGCGCGAAGTGAGGGAATTCTTCCAGATCCATGCAACTGAGGGAACGATTCCGGGGGGCGTTCACGTTGAAATGACTGGGAAGGATGTAACCGAATGCACAGGTGGCGTACGGGCAGTGTTGGAAAGCGACCTTTCCGATCGATATCACACGGTCTGTGACCCGCGCCTAAATGCAAGCCAAGCGCTCGAACTGGCCTTTCTTGTGGCTGAGGAGCTTTCTGCACGCCGATCAAGCGCTGGCAGCGCAGCCGCTGTATGAGGTCTTCGACAGCGTGTGTGCTGGGCGCTGTCGATGCCGGATCGGCGGCATTCGCCCTCGGAGCCGCCAATGGCGGAGATGGAGCCGCGTTGGCGGCTGCAGACTCCTGTACGTGCGAAACCGGGGACGGATACACGTGCGAGGAAGCGTCAGATCGTGGCCGGTATGCAGATGTTGATCAACGGTCGGGGAAGTACTTCCACACCAGGGGTTCAAGACGTCCGGTCAATCGTGGTGACCTTGTCGTCGCGGAAGTCCTGAAGGTGAAGAACTTGAACAGCAGCCTCAATTTCTCTGAGCGCGCGCATGCCCCCGGACGGGTGCATTCCGCCTCGATGATGGGTTGCAACGAGGAAGAAACCGGACGCCAATTCACCAAGGTTGATTCAGGCACCACGAACCGGGATTGCTCAGGGTCCGGAGAGACAGCGAAGAAGTCGCTGTCAGCCCGCGAGCATGGCTGTCCCGGCTGCGATCCTGCACCGGGTCGGGATGCCAACTCTACAGTGACAAAGTTGAACAGGAACCGGACAGCCCTGGCATCGCAGGATCCTTCGTTGGGTGAAGGGCTTGGCGCGAAATTGTGCGAGGCCTGACATGAGCCAAGCGATGCATGCAAGTCCCGGCCGCCTTGGACTGCTCATCATTCTTTCGTCGCCGTCTGGGGCAGGCAAGTCGACCCTGGCCCGGCGCCTGCTTGAGTGGGATGCAGAAATCCGGTTTTCGGTTTCTGCCACGACGCGGAAACCGCGAGCCGGCGAAACCGACGGCGTGGACTATTCCTTCCTGAGCGAAGACGAGTTCCAGCGCTTGGTCGAGGATGGTCAGATGCTGGAGCACGCGCGTGTCTTCAACAACCGCTACGGGTCTCCTCGCGGCCCCGTGGAGGAGGCGATGAATTCTGGCATTGACGTCCTGTTCGACATTGACTGGCAGGGCGCACAACAAATCGCGAGCTCTCAACTTTCACGATTCGTCCTGTCGATCTTTCTCCTGCCTCCGTCCATCGACGAACTCCGCAGCAGGCTAGAGAACCGCGGACAGGACAGCGCAGATGTCATCGCACAGCGGATGACGAACAGCTGGGACGAAATCAGCCACTGGTCCGACTATGACTATGTCTTGGTCAACAACGACCTCGACGCGACGGAAAGGCAACTCGAGAACATAGTCATGGCGGAGCGCCTGCGACGCGCGCAGCAACCGGGACTTGTCGATCACGTGTGTCGGCTTCAGACCGAATTCGAGGCACGGAAGTGACAGTTTACTCCCTTGGTGAACGGCGTCCCTCCCTGCCGAGCGATGGCGACTTCTGGATCGCGCCGGATGCAAATGTCATCGGAGATGTGCGAATCGGCCGGAAGTGCTCGATCTGGTTCTCGGTAACTCTTCGGGGTGACAGCGAACCGATCGTGTTAGGTGCAGGTTCAAACGTTCAGGAAAGTACCGTGATCCATACCGATCCGGGATTTCCTTGCTCGATCGGTGAAAACGTCACGATCGGGCACAAGGCAATGCTTCACGGCTGCACGATCAGGGGCAATGCCCTGGTGGGCATGGGCGCGACGATACTCAACGGCGCGGTGATTGGCACGAACTGTCTCATCGGAGCCGGGACGCTGGTCCCAGAGGGCAAGGAGATACCCGATGGGTCGCTTGTTCTTGGCATGCCGGGCAGGATCGTGCGTCAGGTCGAGGAGCGCCACGTCGAGATGATCCGGGCGGCTGCCGAGCACTACCAGCTGCGCCAGCAGGAATACCGAGCCGGCCTGACCCTGCTAGACGGCTGAATATCTAGGCCGGGAACCCGTAATGTTGGGCGCCAGTCCCCGGACCGGCAAGCTTGTGCGAAACCGACGCAGCCAGATGGCGACCTGGAACTGGGGCAGGGGACCTGCCAACGTACCTTTGGCCGCGGGAGACTTGACCAGAAACAGCGGGTGAGGCTGTGCTGAGGCTCAGGGCAAGTGCATGCGGGGTGGCGGCTTCAACCCTGACGCCGCATGCGGTAACAGGGCAAGGCAGGCACAAACGGGTCATGGACATGTGGGACAGCGTCGTCGAAGCGATTCCCATCCCCGGAATTCTGGTGGACCAGAATGGCCGCATCCGTGAATCCAATGCGGCCGCAAGGCGCCTCTTCTCGGACCAGATCAACGGACGCCACTATATTGCCGCATTGCGACAGCCATCGATTCTGGATGCGTTGGAAAAGGCGTTGGCGGCCGGCGAAGCGACCTCAGCGCAGTTTCTTGCCGCCGATGAACGCGGAGACGTCACGCTCGAAGCGACATGCACTCCGGTTGGCGAGACCGGACATGTGCTGGCTTGCTTCGAGGATCGCACCGCAATGGAGAAAGCGGGATTGATGCGGCGTGACTTCGTGGCGAATGTCAGCCACGAGCTTCGGACGCCATTGACAGCGCTCCTCGGATTCATCGAAACCCTGCGCGGGTCGGCACGCGACGATGCTACGGTGCGCGAAAGGTTCCTCGGAATCATGGAGCGAGAGGCCAGCCGGATGAATCGACTGGTTGGCGACCTCCTGTCATTGAGCAGGCTGGAAGCAGAAGAACGGTTGCGACCAACGGACCCGGTCCGGTTTCCCGCTGTCGTTCAGTCCGCCGTCCATGCGCTCGGGCCGTTGGCAGCCGAGCATGAAGTGCATGTGACGACTTCCGGTCTTGATGGCGAATTCACCGTGCTTGGCGATGCCGATCAATTGGCGCAGGTGGCGACGAACCTGGTCGAGAATGCAATCAAGCATTCGGGGCCGGGTGCCGCCGTGGACGTATCCGTGCAATCCACGGACGCCCATCCGATGATTCAGGGCGATGCAGCGCTCCTGATCGTGTCCGACACCGGTGCAGGCATCGACATGTTTCACGTTCCCCGGTTGACCGAGCGGTTCTACCGGGTCGATTCGCACCGGTCACGCGAGATGGGTGGCACGGGGCTCGGGCTTGCGATCGTGAAGCATATCGTCAATCGGCACCGCGGGCGGCTCCGCATCGAGAGCGAGACGGGCAAGGGAAGTCGATTTTCGGTCGTCTTGCCACGCGGTGAGGCTCGCGCGCGTCACGAAAATCCGGACGAATTGTCATAGAACTTTTTGGGAAATGCAACATAAGGGACGGTCATCGGGCTGCGTTGTGCGGTCCAGGTTAGCCAAGGGAAGGCTCTAAATTGAACGCGAAAGCGACCGCTTCTGTCGCGGCGAGTCTGGCAACGCCATGGATTGCCGCTGATGCCCGAGACCGGGCACGGGTCACCGGTTCGCCGATGCCGTTGCCCTGTGTCTTGATGATTGCCAGGACATTCATTAGCCGCCCGGATCGAGGGACTCGTCTGCGAGTTGAACCGAAGCTCTTGGGCCGCTACCTTCACGCGCTTGATGCAGCACGTGGCCAGGGCAAGACAGGAACCGGCCCGCTTCGACCCCGGCGGCTCCGTGGAATTTGGCGAGACCGGAAAGATGTTCGCCGGCCCCGAATGCTCCTGGACGGGAAGCCGCGTCACTGGCCGCATTGGACAGGAATCTTGAAATGAACGAGCAACACATTGCCTCCGCCTTCGACCGTGATCTTGAAGCCATCCAAGGGATGTTGATGAAAATGGGCGGCCTGGTGGAGAGCGCGATCCTTGACAGCGCAAGATCGCTTGAAGTGCGTGACATCGAACTGTCCAGACAGGTCAGGGAAGGGGACGCGGCAATTGACGGTCTTGAGGAACAGATCAACGACGAGGCGACCCGCATAATTGCGCTTCGGGCTCCCACGGCAAGCGATCTGAGAACCGTTTTGACGGTGATAAGAATCAGCGCCAATCTCGAGCGTTGCGGCGACCATGCGAAGAACCTTGCCAAGCGGACACAGGTGCTGGCGGAATCTCCTCGTGTCGCGGATGCGGATGTGTCGATCAAGCGAATTGCACGCGAGGTGCAGTTCATGCTCAAGGACGCTTTGGACGCTTTCATTCAGCGTGACTCTGATCTGGCAGAGCGAACCATCCTGCGCGACGAGGACGTGGATCAGCTTTACAATTCGATCTTTCGCGAACTCTTGACTTACATGATGGAGGATCCACGCAACATCACGCCGTGCATGCATCTCCATTTCATCGCCAAGAACATGGAGAGAATGGGAGATCACGTGACAAACATCGCGGAGCAGGTGGTTTACATGGCCACCGGCAAGTTTCCCGATGATTCAAGACCGAAGAGGGATCGGACTCCCTTCATCAATGAAGGGGCCTAGGAAATGCCAGCCAATCGGCCCAGCGTTCTGGTTGTAGAGGATGAGGCCGCCCAGCGCGAGGTCCTGGCGTACAATCTCCAGGCAGAAGGCTATGAAGTCGCCAGGGCGGAAAATGGCGACGATGCGCTCCTGCTGGTGGAAGAAGCTCCGCCGGACGTGATCATTCTCGATTGGATGCTCCCGGGAGTGTCGGGGATCGAGATCTGCCGCCGTCTGAAGTCGCGAACCGAAACGCGGAGCATTCCGGTCATCATGCTTTCCGCGCGTTCCGAAGAAGGAGATCGCGTGCGGGGTTTGGAGACCGGCGCGGACGATTATGTCGTCAAGCCGTATTCGGTTGTCGAACTCATGGCGCGGGTCAGGACACAGTTGCGCCGCATTCGTCCGACGACCGTCGGCATGCGGCTGGAATTCGAGGACATCGTGCTGGATTCCGAGACTCACAAGGTCACGCGGAACAGCAAGCCGATCAAGCTCGGCCCGACCGAGTTCCGTTTGCTGGCGACGTTCATGGACAAGCCGGGCCGGGTCTGGTCGCGGGAGCAACTGCTTGATCGCGTGTGGGGTCGGGACATCTACGTGGATACGCGTACGGTCGATGTTCACGTTGGCCGGCTTCGGAAGGCGCTGTGCACGCATGGT
This sequence comes from Boseongicola sp., assembly GCA_028824715.1. Taxonomy (GTDB): domain Bacteria; phylum Pseudomonadota; class Alphaproteobacteria; order Rhodobacterales; family Rhodobacteraceae; genus JAJEFO01. Next base: position 42,718 of record JAPPCV010000113.1, read on the forward strand.
GGGTCCAATCCGGTCCGCACCGTGCGCAGCGCGGGGTATGCATTGGGCTGAGACATTTGTCGCATAAGGCGCATTATGTTAAAAATATTCCGTCCTGTGCATGTTTTCAATCCGGCGATCGATACTTTGGATCATCTCAAAGGTCATCGAAGAGCGTATATTTCTTCGACAATACAAAAAGTTATACGTCAAAGCTGCTTCAAGATGTCAGCGGACAGACCTGAGGAAGGAGGCTCAACGAAACAAGCGCGGATGTGGACGCGTTTCGTCTTCCTTTGGCGGAGCCGCACGAGGCTTGATGATGGGATGGCCTTGGACGAGCCGCTAGGTGACCTCTGGCAACACCTACTGATCGGCTGCGGTGAATTTGGTGAATTTACGGTACTTTCAGCCGGTTGGAATCAGATGCGCGTCGGTGTCAATTTGCCCGGTTTCTCCAATCGTCAAATTGCGGCCACTCCGTTGAACGACTGTACCCTCGGAGTGCCCATCGAACTCGTACGGGCTGGACACCCGGACGTCACCGACTTCACTTTGATGGAAGCTGGGGAATTGGGAGACCCGAAGTCTCCTTGTAGGAGAGCACCGCAAAGTGCGGGGGCAGTTGCTGAGTTTGGTCCGTGATGGCACGTTTGGGTCATGGCCGCGTCACAGGGCATCGTATGAAAGCAACCCCTGAAACCAGCATGGCCGCTTAACTGCCCCACACTTTGGGGTGCTCTCCCTTTCGGAATCTCGTCCGACATCGGATCCCAGGCGCGGAGCCGCATTCCGGGCGAAGACGACCTTGAGCTGGGCGCGACGCTGGAACGCATCGGTCCAGGGACGGCCTCAATCGTTCAGACTGTCTTCGATCTGTCCGATCGATAGCAGGATGTCGTCGAAGTCAGGTGCATCACCGAAGATCATCGCGCGAGTATTGCCGTAGTCGCGGGCCAATCTGTCGATCATGCCTCCAACGGGTCGAAGGGAGAACGTGCCCGGCGAGGCAGTCGCAAGATCGAAATCGGGTCGGTTGAAGAACGTTCGTGCATGCTGGACGCAATCCGCTCCGAGTGCCAGATCTGCAACCGCGGCAGAGCCAATCTCGGATCCAAAGAGCGAATGCAAGTCGTAGTAGTGTCGCGAAATCCGTTGACCATCCTGGCGCAGTTCGCCACGCCGCTCGAACCAGCTGCGCAACCCGTGGACTATCACGATCTTGTCCCAGAAGGTCCGCACCGCATGGATTGTCGTGACATCCGGCACGCTCAGATCGAGTGCTTCGAGGTCAGCGTCGACATATGGAGCGATCGCGACAGGCAGATTCGGATCGAGTGCGGATCTCGCCCCCGACTCGATCTTGACGGCGGCCTGAACATATCCGGTATCGGATGCATCCACGCGCGGGTACCAGACAAGCAGCGTCTGACAGCTTGGATCGCTATCGTCGATTTCCACTTGGCCTGCCACGCCCGTGTCGGCCTCCATGGCGTCAGAGACGGCCGCAAGGAGCTCGGTGGTGATGAAGCGGCTGCAATCAGAGGCAATCGCGTTCAGCGTCGCCTTACGCTTCTTGCTGGAAAGAGCAGCGATTTCAGCCGTGCTTCCGGGATGACCGAGATCATTCCGGAAGACCGTGACATCAGTATCTTCCGAAAACCTGTTGATGAGGCCATGGGCCTTTGACAGCGACGTGCCGCCCTTGAACAGAAGACGCGGGCCGCCCTTCGGAAGGCGGTGGCAAAGAGTGTTCAGCGTCCAGCACACCCAAAAGTCCTTCTCGATGTTGATCAGTGGGGCGCCGAGTCGCCGGGCCGTCGTGAGAAAGAGATCCGTGCGGTCGGCCGGCCCTGCACGGATGAAATCAATGTACGCGTCTGTGTTCACGTGTTTCTCTCCGCACCTGCGGACATGACCGGTTTGCGCAGAATTTCCTGCATCCAGATTGGCATGGCCGAAAGGCCGATGCGAAGGTCTTCGGTGAGTTTTGGCCCGTTCTTCTTGTCTGTCAGCAGCTTTCGAATGGTTCGATCGACCTTTGCGCGTTCGGTTTCGCTTTGCATGGCATCTTGGACCCAGCGCAGAGCCTGAATAAGATACATGCCGGGACGCCCTGCCCAGTAAAGACGGCTAGGCGCAGCATGCTTGAAGACAATTCTTTGGTTGCCCAGCCTGATGGGTTTCAGACGGGCGTCGACCAGGATTTCGATCTTGGCTGGAACGGCGTTTGTCATTCCGAGAGTGTTGGCGGCGGTCATTCCGTCTACGACAAAGCGAGCCTTGTCACGCCGCGCAACAGCTTCGATGACAGCGCGATAGTCTGGTGCCGACGGTTTCCCGGTCAACTTGTTGAGTCTCGGTTTGTCGTAGAGGCCACGTTCGATACGGCGGAGCTCGCCTGAATTGGCCAGTCGCTGGAGTGCCTTGTCGACAGCCGCACGCGAACCGACGTCCGAAAAATCTCCCGGGGTCCAAACCTTGGTTGGTTCGGCACTGATTCGATCAAGGATCCGAGTGGGCAGAGTTGTTGCGCTGTCTGTCATGTCCGAAGTTTACATCATATTTCGGACATAGGCCAGTACGAAATGTATTACCTGTCCGAAATTTGCTGCATATTGGAGAGCACCGCAAAGTGTGGGGCAGTTAAGCAGCCACGCTGGATCCAGGAGCTGCTTTCATGCGAAGTCCTGTGACGCGGCCATGACCCAAGCGTGCCATCACAGACCAAATTCAGCAACTGCCCCACACTTTGCGGTGCTCTCCAAGATGCGGGACGAAGCGGCCATGCTCCGCAGCGGCTCCAATGACTGCTTCAGGCAACACCCAATGTCGCCTTGCGTTCTTCAATTGCGTCACTGATCATCTTGACGAGTCTTGGATCGTCGCACTCCTCCATTGAACGGGCCATGGCGTGTCTCATCTTGGTCCCCGTCCCTTAATGCAGCTTGTCGGGATCCTCAGTGTCAACTCCAGGATAGGACCCGAGATTGACCAAATGTGCGCAAGGCAGAATAAGGCAGGAGTTCCTTCAATCTGGTGGTGAAAGGTCGAAGCGGCTCCGCCGTCATTTCAACAATTCGTGGATCACGTCCCGTGAGCGTGGCGTGCTCAAAGACGCCACGCAAGTCCGCTCGAAGCCGCCTTGCCGGGCGGAACCGTCAAATGTGGCAGGGCTTTCCGTCAAGCGTCAGGATCGTCGGCATGCGTCGCAGGTTCCTGCACCACCTGGGCAGCCTTCGCGACTTCGGCCGCGAAATCCTCTTCCTTCCTCTCGATGCCTTCACCAACTTCGAGGCGAACGAAGCCCGTCACCTCGATTCCGGCCGCTTCCGCCGCCTTGCCAACCGTCAGGTCTGGATTCACGACGAATTCCTGGTTCAGGAGCGTCGATTCGGCAATGAACTTCCTCATCCGTCCCTCGATCATCTTCTCGACAACCGCTTCGGGCTTCCCGCTTTCGCGCGCAATTTCCATCTGGATGTCGCGCTCCTTCGCGACAACCGAGGCATCCAGAGCGGCCTCGTCAAGCGCCACGGGATTGATGGCCGCCACGTGCATTGCAATCTGCCGCGGAAGTTCCGGGTCCGCACCCGAATACGCCACCAGGACACCGATCTTGCCCATGCCTTTCGCCACGGCGTTGTGGACGTATGATGCAACCCGATCGCCGTCCATGCTGGCCATCCTGCGAAGCTGGATGTTCTCCCCGATCTTGGCCACGGCATCGGTGATCACTTCCGAGGCAGGCTTTCCGCCCAAGTCCGCGGACTTCAACGCTTCGACGCTGTCGACGGCGAGAGCAGCCGTGGCCAGGTCCGTGACCATCGACTGGAAATCCTCGTTCTTGGGGACGAAGTCGGTTTCAGAATTCACCTCTACGACAACGCCCCTGCCCCCGTCTGTCCTGACAGCAACGAGGCCTTCGGCAGCTGTGCGACCCGACTTCTTGTCTGCTTTCGCCAGCCCCTTCGTTCGCAGCCAATCCGCGGCGGCCACCATGTCGCCGTCGGTTTCCGTCAGCGCCTTCTTGGCATCCATCATGCCCGCCCCGGTTGCGTCGCGAAGCTCCTTCACAAGTGCTGCAGTGATTGACATCTGGCTCTCCTTGATCGCCTGTCCCGGCACGACTCCCCGTACCCTGATTTCCGTCTGCCTGATTCGGCTTCAGCCAGCCTCTTCGATGTCGGCAAGCTTCTTCGGCGCCGCTGTCCATTTGGCTTCGGGCTTGTCTGTCCCGGCCGCCGCAGTCTTCGCGGACGGATCCGTTCTGGCAATTGCATCCTGAGCTGCGGTCGCCGCAGCATCGGCGGTCTCAGCTGACGCCATTCCCTCAACTGCACCAGCTTCTCTTTCCGGTGTTCCTTCCCCGGCATCTGCACCGCTCACCGCCTCCTGCTCCGGTGGCTCTTGGGCAGGCGCATCGGTGGCTGCGGGTCCCCCATTCTCGGCCGAAGGCCCCTCCTTGTCACTCGCGGCGTCGTCTGCCTTTGCACCTCCCGTCTGCGCAGCCTCGACGACTGACACGGCGTCCGGCGCATCTTTGGTCGAGGGCGCGCTGGCCCCTGCTTCGAGAGCCGGCTCCTCCACCGCCGATTCAATTTCGCCCAGGTCGATTCCGGCAGCGCCAAGCTGGGCACTCATGCCGTCAAGTGCGGCGCGGCTCACGAGATCGCAATAGAGCGCCACCGCCCGCGAGGCGTCGTCATTGCCAGGAACGATGTAGTCAATGCCATCCGGCTTGCAATTGGTGTCAACGACGGCAACGACCGGAATGCCAAGCTTTCTTGCCTCGGCGACCGCAAGGTCTTCCTTGTTCACGTCGATCACAAAGAGAAGATCCGGAACGCCGCCCATTTCACGGATTCCGCCAAGCGACGCCTGAAGCTTCGATTGCTCGCGCTCGATGCCGAGGCGTTCCTTCTTTGTCAGGCCCTCCGCCCCGTCGGCCATCTGCTCGTCAATCTCGTTCAGACGCTTGATCGACTGCGAAACCGTTTTCCAGTTGGTCAGCGTGCCGCCAAGCCAGCGGTGGTTCATGTAGTACTGCGCGCATTTCTCGGCCGCCTCAGCAATTGGCTTCTGCGCCTGCCGTTTCGTGCCAACAAAGAGAATGCGACCGTTCTTCGCTACGGTATCTCGGACAACGTTCAACGCCGCGTCCAGCATGGGCACCGTCTGGGTCAGGTCGATGATGTGGATGCCGTTGCGTTCACCATAGATGAACTCCCCCATGCGCGGGTTCCACCGCTGTGTCTGGTGACCGAAGTGCACGCCAGCTTCCAGAAGCTGGCGCATCGTGAATTCAGGGAGCGCCATGTCAGTTTCCTTTCCCGGTTTGCGCCTCGGCAGGACGTCAGAGATCTTTCCCAACCGGCGGACCAGTCGAGGATGCATCCCACGACGGCCCAAGTCCTGCCTGTGAAGTAGGCGCGAGCTATGATGGCACGTCGGCAGTTGCAAGCAGAAAATCGCTGAACAGAGAGTTGGCGGAGATGCATGATTGCAGTCACTTGGCGGGATTCCCGGATCCCGACCTGCCTCCAGACCATGAAGGCGCGCCGCCACGCCCCGCTGTCCGGCTTGGGGATCACCGCACCGGGACGGATCGTCGCCCGCCCGAATCGGATCATGGAACGGACGCTTGAACGACAGGGCGCGCAGTCACTCAGTGCCCGCCGAACGGCCTCCCAGATCTTTCGCCGCGTCGTCCAGCCTTGCCGGCAGTGTCCTTCGCAGGTCGAGAAGTGGCTTGAGCCAGCCGTGGGGATGAGGTGGCCGCATGTCCGCGCCATCGCGTTCGACGGCACTCCGAAGATCGGACGCCCCGGCGGCAAGGACGTCAACCATGGTCTTGATCAGGCTGTCCCGTTTTTCCCCATTGATGAACGAATGCGGCACGGAGGCCACTTCCTTCTTCAGGAGATCAACGACATTGGGAAGCCTCTCGATCGCGTGACGGTGTCCGCTGGAATCCGTTCCTTCGTATCGGGTCTTGTGGTCACTCTGGGTGAATCCGTCCAATCCGAGAAGATCGCGGCCCAAGTCGTGCAGTCCGGCATCCCTGGCCTGCCCCGCGAGCTTGTCAATGGCGTGGCTGTGTTCGGGGGTGATCCCATGCCGCCCAAGCATTGCCTTGGCGAGGTGCTCCGCTGCATCGGCGGTGCAGGCGACGAAATCGTCGGCCTTCGTGAGCGCTCTTTCCCAGTCGTCTGAAAGACCTATCTTGGACGTGGCGTCGATCGCCCTCTCCACCATGTCAAGCGATGTGCGCATCAACCGTCCGTATCGCTCCGCTTCCATGAACGGCCTTCCTTTCGTCTCCGGCTTGACCCAATGACCGGCGAGGACCCTTCCGTCACGGGCGATGCCGTGACCGACGTGACCGATGCAGAGAGCCTTCCGCGCGACCAGCTCTTCAGGAATGACCAGGTCATTCACATACTGTCCGACGTCCGGAAAGGAGAACGTCACGCCCTTCGGGCGCTTTCCCAGCCTGTCTCCGTCGCCGACGGTAATGAACGCGATGTCCCAGTCGCTGTCGGGACGGTGCGTGCCGCGTGCCCGACTGCCGAACAGGACGGCGGCGCGAGCGTCAGGCCAAGCGTCCAGCGTTTTCTGGACGGCCCTGCGGATTTCGGCGAGCGCTGAAGTGTCGTCCATGTCGGTGAACTACACAAGCGTCGGGTTTCGGTCAATCAAGCAGGCGTCCTTGCGCCCTTCGGCGCTTTCGCTGCTTGACGTGAACCAGATGTGCTGTTCAGGGACGTGGAGTTTCGAGCACAGTCCCGGGCACCCGGCATCTGTCAGGCATCTCCGCGACGCGATCTCGGAAAGGCGCACGCGAATCGAACCGCGATGCCGTTTGGTCAGGCAGGCATCTGGGAAGGCCGCTTGGCGGTCTGCATCAGGACGGGCCCGGTCAAGTCGCGGAGTCCGGGTGGAGAACATCCCGCGTTCGGCACGACATCGGATGCGCCAAGCCTGCGGCCCGCCACATGATCGCGTGGTGCGTCGCTCGGAACGTCAGCCAGCAGCGTCCTGAAACTGAAGGCGGAAGGCAGCCCCGTCCGTGCCTGCGGCGGCTTGTGCAGGGCAACGCATTGCCCGGTGCAGCCTGGAAAGCGGGACGTCCTGCCCCCAAGGCGTGTCGCCCTCACTTCGCCGGGAGGTCGTAACCCGATTGCGCGATCAATTCCCGTGCGCTCTCCGTCGCCAGCCAGTCCCAGAATGCACGTGCAGCCTCGTTCCCGACAGCTCTGGTAAGAAGGGCCGCATGCTGCGGAATTCCGGGAATCAGCTGTTCAAGATCGAATACATCGGGCGCATCAAGAAACGGAACCTGTGACGCCGCCACGAACGCGGCATCGGCGTTGCCGGTTTCGAAGAGGGTGGCGACCTGGCCGACGTTTATGACCAGAAGGGTCCGAAAGCTGGCGGTATCCAGCCTCAACCTTTCCATCGCCCTGGTGGATGCCTTGCCGTAGGGGGCCGCGATGGGGTCGGCCAAGGCAACGGTCTTGCCTTCCAAGACATTGGCGGCGGACTTTCGCGTCAGGGGTTCCCGCGATACCAATGCAAGGTGGCCTACAGCATATGCGCGTGTTTCGGCTGCCCGCCCGTTGGCCAGCAGCATTGCAGGACGTTCATCATCACCTGCAAGAAGCACGTCGAACGGGGCGCCGCGCACGATCTGCGTATAGAGGTGCCCGGTGGCGCCATGGCCGACAGCGACGGAGTGTCCCGTCTCGCCTTCGAATTCGGCAATGAGCTTGAAGGCAGTCGTGACGAAATTCGATGCCACGGCAACGGTCACGTCGGCAGCCGTCGCGAGACTCGCCCAACATGCTAGAACGAGAGTGGCAAGTGCGCGCTTCATCTGACCGTGCGGTCTCTTGTTATTCAATTTTGACCCTCAATGCACTTGCCAAGGGGTCTTGGCGCTTTCTGGTGCCCGAGGCGAGACTCGAACTCGCACGGCATTGCTGCCGGCGGATTTTGAATCCGCTGCGTCTACCATTCCGCCACTCGGGCACATTTCGGCGCATTTAGGCCATAGCCGACCCAAGGCGCAAGACGTGTTGCGAGGTCCAGGTGTGTGATTCTGCCACGGCCCGGACGGAATTGGCATCAAACGCGTGCTCTTGATGCCAATTCGCGCGCGACGACGAATGCGCCCTGGACCCGGTCACGGGCCTTTCTCCAGTCTCGGCGCACGATGAGCTTGTTGCTCCTTATCTTCGCAAGCCCGTTCTGACTGCGAATGAACTCGACGAGCCCGTCCGGATTCGCGAATCGGTTTTCATGAAACTGGATCGTCGCTCCCTTGGGCCCGGTGTCGAGGCGAGCAATTCCGGCTTTCCTGCATTCGTTCTTGATGCGTACCACGAGAAGCAGGGCATTTGCCTCTCTCGGCAACTTGCCGAACCTGTCAATGAGCTCGGCGGCAAAGCCCTCGATTTCGACCTTGGACGACAGGTTCGAAAGGCGACGGTAGAGGCCGAGACGGACATCAAGGTCGCGAACATAGTGTTCCGGGATCAGCACCGGCACGCCGAGCCTGATCTGTGGCGACCACTGTTCGTCAGTGTCAGTGAGCCCCTCGGATTCACCGGACCGGATCTTGGAAATCGCGTCCTCCAGCATGGATCGAAACAATTCGAAGCCCACTTCGCGAATATGTCCCGATTGCTCCTCTCCGAGGATGTTGCCGGCTCCGCGGATGTCCAGGTCCTGGGATGCGAGGTTGAACCCTGCGCCAAGCGAATCCAGGGAACCGAGAACCCTCAGCCGCCGCTCCGCCTGCACCGTGAGATCGGCATTGGGCCGGGTCGTGAGATAGGCATAGGCACGAGCCTTTGAGCGCCCTACCCGGCCGCGGATCTGGTAGAGCTGCGCGAGCCCGAACATGTCCGCCCGGTGGACGATCATGGTGTTGGCAGTTGGAATGTCGAGGCCGGACTCCACGATTGTTGTGGCCAGGAGAATGTCGTACCTGCCTTCGTAGAAGGCGTTCATTCGATCGTCGAGCGTGCCTGCCGCCAGTTGCCCATGGACGACGACATGCGTGAGTTCAGGCACCTGCCCGGACAGCCAGGTCTCGATTTCTGGGAGATCGCTGACCCTTGGCACCACGAAAAAGGACTGCCCGCCCCGGTAGTGTTCGCGAAGCAGCGCCTCCCGAAGCGTCACGCTGTCGAACTCGCTCACGTAGGTGCGTATGGCTAGCCGGTCGATGGGCGGCGTCCCGATGACCGAAAGGTCGCGCACGCCCGTCAACGACATTTGAAGCGTGCGCGGAATGGGTGTCGCCGTGAGCGTAAGGACATGGATGTCGGAACGAAGCTGTTTCATTCGCTCCTTGTGCGTCACGCCGAAATGCTGCTCCTCATCGACGACCAGCAATCCGAGATTCTGAAAGCGCACGGGCCTTGCAAGAACGGCGTGCGTGCCGATGACGATATCAACCGTTCCGTCGGCCAGCCCGTCGCGTGTCCTTGCGGCCTCTTTCGCGGCAACGAACCTTGAGAGTTGCCGAATCTCGATCGGGAACCCCCGGAACCGCTCGACAAACCTTGCCGCATGCTGACGGGCGAGCAACGTGGTCGGGGCGATGACCGCGACTTGCACCCCTGACATGGCGGCGGCGAAGGCCGCACGCATCGCCACTTCGGTCTTGCCGAAACCAACATCGCCACAAATCAACCGGTCCATCGGCTTGCCGGAAGCCAAGTCGTCAAGAGTTTCCCCGATGGCTGCGAGCTGATCATCGGTCTCTTGGTGGGAAAACCGCGCCAAGAACGCTTCCCACAGGCCTTCCGGCCGTTCGACGATCGGCGCCTTTCGAAGATGACGTTCGGCCGCGATGCGGACAAGCCTGTCGGCGATTTCGCGAATGCGCCTCTTCAGCCCTGCCTTGCGAGCCTGCCAGGCCGCGCCTCCGAGACGGTCCAGCTGGGCCTCTTCGTGGCCGTAGCGGCTGAGAAGCTCGATGTTCTCGACGGGCAGGTACAGCTTGTCGCCACCGGCATATTCGAGGTGGATGCACTCATGCGGGGCACCAAGAGCCTCGACGACCTCAAGGCCCTTGTAGCGCCCTACGCCGTGTTCCACGTGAACGATCAGGTCCTCGGGGCTGAGTGATCGGGCTTCTGTCAGGAAATCGTCCGCCCGGCGCCTCTTCCTGGGCTGGCGCGTCAGGCGGTCGCCAAAGATGTCCTGCTCGGAGATGACCGTGAGGCCTTCCCGGCTCTCGAACCCGTGCTGCAGCGCCCACACGACATGAAAGACACCGCCCTTTCCTTCGGGAACGTCGCTGAAGTCGGATATCGGAACGGCACCAAGAATGTCGTGATCGGCGATGAGACCCTGCAGGCGTTCTTGCGCGCCCTCCGAGTAGGACGCGATGACCACCGGGCCCGCGCGTGCCTTGGACCTGATGTGGTGGGCCACAGCATCGAGAAGGCTTGTGGACTCCTGCTGACGCTCCGGAGCGAAGTCGCGGCCGATGCGTCCGCCGGCGTCCAGGCTCCCCGGTCCCACTGCCTGCGGCGAAACCGCCAGTTGCAGGATCCTGTGCCCCTTGGCTGCGGCTTGCCACGCGGCATCGTCAAGATAGAGCAGCCCGGGCGGCATCGGCTTGTAGGCAACGTTCATCTCGCCGACGGCAAGCCGTGCCTCCTGGCGCGCCTCGTATTGAATGTTCACGGCTTCCCAGCGGGCCTCGTGCATGGCCCGCGCCCGGTCATCGAGCGTGATCGTTGCATCGGGCAGGTAGTCGAATATCGTCTCGAGGCGCTCGTGGAAGAACGGCAGCCAGTGCTCCATGCCGGAATGGCGTCGTCCCGAACTCACCGCTTCGTAGAGCGGGTCGCTGGTCCCGCCAGCCCCGAATTCCAGCCTGTAGCTTTGCCGGAAGCGGGAAATGGAAGCCTCGTCAAGAATGACCTCGCTGACCGGCGAGAGCTCGACGGCAGGAAGCTGCGCAACTGTCCTTTGGGTGGCGGCATCGAAGCGCCGCACGTCCTCCAGCACGTCCCCGAACAGGTCGAGCCGCACCGGGTCACCCTCGCCCGGCGGAAAGATGTCGATGATGCCGCCACGGACCGCATAGTCACCGGGCTCCGCAACCGTCGGGGTCTGCACGAATCCCATGCGGGTCAGGAATTCTCTCAGCGCCGCCTCGTTCAGATGCTCGCCGGCCCGGGCGGCGAAGCTGGATGTCCGGACGAGTTCGCGTGACGGAACTCTCTGGGTGGCCGCGTTGAGGGTTGTCAGCAGGATGAAGGGGCCTGGGGCATTGCAGGCCAGGCGCGCAAGGGTTGCCATGCGTTCTGCCGAAATGTCCACGTTCGGAGAAACCCGTTCGTACGGAAGGCAGTCCCAACCCGGGAACCTCAGCACGCGGACATGCGGCGCGAAGAACGCCAGCGCCTCCGCCATTGCCGCCATGCGCTTGTCGTCCCTTGCGACATGACAGACCCTTGACGCGGTCTCCAGCTCACGCAGGACAAGCGAGGCGTCAAGTCCTTCCGGCGCGCCCGAAAGGGTCATCATGCGAGGCTCCGACATGGCGCCGAGGTAAAGGCTTGGCCTCCCGTGTCAACGGCTGTTCGAAAGCGCGGTCACGCTGCAAGACGTTGCGTCTGGCAACCTGCCCCGTTCCATCGAGGCACACATCTGAGGGATTGACCTGGAAGCATGCGTCCACGCCGTGCCCGTCACAACTGCTCATCACGGACCCGGACTATCCTTGCCGGTGCCTGTGGACATGCACGCGGGCGCTTCCGAACGCCCTGGGTCGCATACGCTTCCCGCGCAAGGCCGCGCCGGCGATCGCAGCGGACTCCTGGGTGTTCAGGAGCGAGGGCCGATTCCCGATTGCCTTCCGGGGAAGCGCTTCAATCGAGATGCCGCTTCGCTTGCGCGCGGAGTGCTCGCCGATCGGCAGGGGACGGTCGCCGGCATTCGCCGGCGACCGAGACTTCGAGTGCCCGTGGCCTGCATGGGCGCTGGCGGGATTACTGTTCGCCTTCCGCGATGTAGTCTTGGTAGAACTGCACCATATCTTCCGGGATGTCGCCAATGCTTGCAGCGGCGGCGGCAACCATTTCGTAGGGGACGAACCCGACGGGCTTGCCGAATGCCTTCTCGTGCGCCGCAATGAACTCCGGATCGCTCGGAAGAGCGTCCCACCCGGCCTTGAGCGCGTCGAACGCCTCGTCCGGAGTGCCCTCCGGCAGCCAGATCGACAGACCCATCGTCGTCATCGAGTTCAGCGTCTTGTAGGCATCCCAATGCGGACCGGACGGCGCCGAACCGTGCATCGCTTCATGCAGTTCGGCCAGCGTCGGCACGCCGAGCTCGGCGAGCTGCGTCGATCTCGGAAGGACGTTTCCGTCGGCATCCGTCTTGTCGTACTCGACCCACAGCATGCCCGGGCCCTGATCGACCAGCGCCTCACCCACTGTCGCGGCGAACGAGCCGTAATTCGTGCCGATCAGGCTGATCTCGCCCGACAGGAAGGCAGGGAACTGCTTGGCCTGCCCGCGGTAGCCCGGAATGTAGAGGTAGTCGATTCCGAGTATGTCGAGGCCCAGGCGCTGACGCAGGTCAAGCGTGGAAGACGGGCTGAGGCCGGCAACGATGAGCGGCTGCGAACCTTGCCCGGCAGTCGTGCGGTCGCCGTCGATCATGATGTTCTTGTTGACGACGGCGGTGTTGATCGCGGTTTCGCCGCCGACGGCGCGCATCCTCGAGTAGTCAAAGCGAACCCCTTCGCGACGGGTGAGCTGTGCAACCGACAGCCACGGGGCGCAGAGCATTTCCGAGCCGTCGTTCGGCATCTCGTTGCTGGCGTAGTTGTTGGCTTTCAGGCCGCCGGCGCCCGACATGTTGTTGATGATGATGTCCGGGCTGCCCGGGATGGTGCGTGACAGATGTGGCACCACGACGCGGAAGAACGAATCCGTGCCGCCGCCCGGCGCGTATGGCACGACGCACGTAATGGTCTTGCCTTCGTAGTATTCGTCGGCCGAGGCGGTCGCGCCCCACAAGACCGTCGCGGCGGCGGCGGCCGCCAGTGCTGATTTCAGCAGTGTCATGATCAATCCTCCTTTTTTTGACCACATTCGGTTAGTTCTCGAACTTCTGCCTGCAGAACGCGCACCTCAAAATCAGAACAGCTTTCCGATGAACGGCCGCTGGAACGGGATGTGCATCGTCCAGTCATAGAACGCCGTGATGAACAGGTAGATGAACGCGGCATAGGCCACCGCGAACCAGACCGGACGCTTGCCCCAGAAGACCAGATAGGAAAGAACCAGCGCCGCGATTGCGAACTTCTGCCCGATCAGCCAGCATCCGAAAACGGTGACGGCGACCCAGAGGATGAAGTTCAGGCCACGTCGCATGTCTCCTTCGGCCATGGATTTCAGCCACGTGGCTCCAAGGCCGCCGTTGCCGGGAACCGAGAGGCGTACCGCCTTGACGTCCTTCCAAAGGATGGTCGCCAGCAGCAGCAGCGCGGCCAGGCACACGGCAACCGGGTACTGCCTGTTCGTCGGATGAAAGTCGATCGCGAGAATCGCGGCGGCAGCGAAGAACGCCACGAAAAAGGCCGCCAGCATGATCGCAATGACCGGATTGCGCTCGCCGCCCTCTATGGAGAGCTTCGCGCTCAGTTCGGGATCCTTGGCCGGGATCGGTGCGGCAGCCCTGCGCTTCACGAGACCAGAGGCGGTTCCCGCCACCGTCAGGACGATGATGATCCCGATGATCCAGGACGGCGTGCGCTCCAGCCAGCCCAGCGTTCCATAGATCCTGTTGGAGATCACCAGCGCGTTTTCCATGTTCGGGCCAAGAACCAGCGCAATGATGAGCGGCGGTCGCGGCCAGCCCGAGCGCTTCATGAAGAGCCCCAGCGCGCCCATCGAGCACATCAGGATCAGGTCACCCATCGACTGGGCGCCGAGCCACGAGCCCATGAAGACGAACATGATGACAAGCGGCACAAGCAAGTGCCCGTCGATGAAGATTGCGCGGGCCACCTGCCGTCCAAGCACCATCAGGAGCATGGCCGAGACGATGTTGGCGATGATCAGCGTCCAGATCATCGCGAAGGTGATGTCGAGCTCGGTCGTGAGCATCTGCATGCCGGGCCTCAGCCCCTGGATCAGCAACGCACCGAGAAGAATCGACATGGCGAAGTCGCCCGGGATGCCGAAGGTCAGTGTCGGGATCAGCGCGCCGCCCCGCTGGGCGTTGTTGGCGCTCTCGGGCGCGATCACGCCGCGGATGTCGCCACGGCCGAAGTCGGTCTTTCCCTTCGTCGTCTGCACCGCCATGCCATAGGCCGCCCAGTCCACGATCGACGCACCGAGCCCTGGCAGCATGCCGATGTAGACCCCAAGCGTGGAGCTCTTCAGCACCAGCCACCAGTTGGCGAACACGTCCTTGATCCCCTGCAGCATTCCGCCACCCTTGGTCTGGTCCGCGCCCACGCGGGAGATCGAGGTGTTCTTGGTGGCCAGTTCCAGAAGCTCCGGGATGGCGAAGAGCCCCAGCACCACGCCCACCAGCGGCGGCGTGTTGAGCATGTACTCGATCCCGAAATAGTACCGTGCCTGGCCGTTGAACGTGCCTTCGCCGATGGTGCCCAGCATCATGCCGAAGAGCCCGATCACCAGCCCCTTGGCGACCGAATTGCCGGAGAGCGACCCTACCATCGCAATGCCGAGAAGCGACAGCATGAAGTATTCCGGCGTCGAGAACAATGTCAGGATCGGCTTGATCAACGGCATCGACAACGTCAGCACGACGGCACCGATGACCCCGCCCATGGCCGAACATGTATAGGCCGCGCCGAGCGCCCGGTTGGCCTGGCCCTTCTGGGCCAGCGGGTAGCCATCCATCACGGTGGCCTGGCTGGCCGCCGTTCCAGGTATGCCCAGCATGACCGACGCGATGGTGTCGCTCGTCGTGGTGACCGCGAACATTCCCAGCATCAGCGCGAAGGCCGACACGGGGTCCATGGTGTAGGTGAAGGGCAGCAACAGGATCAGGCCGGTGATCCCGCCCACGCCCGGCAGCGCGCCGAGCCAGATGCCAAGAAAGATGCCGAGGCCCAGGTAGCCGATGGCAGGCCAGCTGAAGACCTGCAACAAGCCGGAAAGCAGCGCCTCCAGCATCAGCGCCGGTCCTTTCCGGCGGAACGAGTCGTTGCCCGGCCGGTCATGCCCGCCATCTCCAGTCCTTGAGGATTTCCCGCGCCGCGTTCTGCCCGGGAACGGCCGAAACGGCGCCACCGGGGTGTGTCGAGGCGCCGCACTGGTAGAGGCGCTTCACCGGGCTGCGGTAGTCCGCGTACCTCGGGACGGGCCGCATGAAGAAGATCTGGTCGAGCGTCAGTTCCCCGTGCTGGGAGTTGCCGCCCGGCATGTTGATGTCGGCCTCGATGTCCTTCGGCGTGATGAGCTTGTGGTCGATCACGCTGTCGGAGAACCCCGGCGCGAACCGGTCCATGACGGCGAAGGCGTTCCTGACGACCTGGGGGCCCTCCCGGTCCCAGTCGGAATTGCGCAACTCGTACGGCGTCACCCCACCCTGGAACACCACGACGTGCTTGCCCTCGGGAGCCAGCGTCGGATCGGTGTAGCTTGGCACGTTGGGGCTCAGGAACGGCTCTTGGCTGTACCAGCCGAACTTCGCGTCATGGAAGGCCTGTTCCAGGAACTCCGGAGTCGGGCAGATATGGGCATAGGCGGGGTAGTCGACCCCGGTCTTTTCCTGGCTGAATCCCTTGTACTGCGGCAGCCTGTCGACCGCGCAAAGCAGCTTGAAGCCCATGCCGCGTGCGCGAAAGCCCTCAACGTCGTCCACGAACGCCTCGGGCAGGTGCGACCTGTCGACCATGTCCAGGAAGGTGCGCCTGACGTTCACGTTCGAAACCACGCGCGAGGCATGGATCTCCTCGCCCGACCGCAAGCGCACCCCGTAGGCACGCCCGTCACGCACGAGGATCTCCTCGACCCACGCCTCGCACCGGATCTCCATGCCATGCGCTTCACCCGAGGCGGCAAGGGCGTCGGCGATCGCCCCCATGCCGCCCTTGCAGAAGCTCATGCCGGTCTGGCCGATCAGGTGGGTGACGAGGTAGAACGCCGTGCCCGGACTGTAGGGGCCGACATTTCCACCGATCGTCGCCCAGAACATGAACTTGGCCTTGACCAGGTCATTCTCGAACCACTGCCCCACATAGTCGTGCGCGCTCATGGAAAGCGCGTGAAGGAGGTTGTACACCTCCTTCTCGGCGTTCCGGTAGCGCCAGGCGAAGCCGAGCGTCCTCATGATGCCCGCCGGATCCTTGCGGAAGGGGTTCACGGGCGTCTCGAGCTGCAGCCTGCGCAGGATTTCGATGGTCGATTGAAGCCGGGCGAAGAATTTCGGGTAGTTCTCCGCGTCGCTTTGCGAAAACCGCGCGATCTGCTCGCGGGTCTTCACAGGGTCCTTCGAAAAGATGATTCCGTCGTCCTTGGTCGGGTTGAAAACGTTCGGTTGCGGGTAGTACTCCAGTCCGAACTTCCTCAGCTCCAGTTCCTCGATCACCTTGGGATGCAGATGGCCAAGGATGAATGCATAGGTCGAGGCGCGGTATCCGGGAGAGAACTCTTCCGTGACGCTCGCCCCGCCAACGTAGGGTTTCTGTTCCAGGACGAGCGTCCTCTTGCCCGCACGCGCCAGATAGGCGCCGCAAGTCAGGCCGTTATGACCGCCGCCCACCACGATGGCGTCGTATTTTCGGTGCGAGCTCATGCACGCCACCGCCAGTCGTTCAGGATTTCCCTTGCGGCGTTGTGGCCCGGCAACGCCGAGACCGACCCGCCGGGATGGGTCGAAGCGCCCGTCTGGTAGAGGTTCTTCACCGGGCTGCGATAGTCGGCATAGCGCGGCACCGGGCGCATGAAGAAGAGCTGGTCCAGGCTAAGCTCGCCATGATCGGCATTGCCGCCGGGCATGTTGATGTCGGCCTCGATGTCCTTCGGCGTGATCGCCTTGTGATCGATCACGCTCTTGGAGAAGCCCGGGGCAAAGCGGTCCATGACGGCAAAGGCGTTCCTGACCATTTGCGGCCTTTCACGATCCCAATCGGAGTTGCGCAATTCATGAGGCGTGACTCCGCCGTAGATCACGACAACGTGCTTGCCCTCGGGGGCGAGCGACGGGTCGGTATGGGTCGGCACGTTCGGGCTCAGGTAGGGATCGGAGGAGTACCAGCCGAACCTGGCTTCCTGATAGGCGCGCTCAAGGTATTCGGGGGTCGGGCAAATGTGGGCGTAGGCAGGATAGTCGACCCCGGTCCTTTCCGCGCTGAAACCCTTGTATTGCGGCAGCCGGTCTACTGCGCAGAGAATCTTGAAGCCGTTGCCGCGGGCACGGATTCCCTTGACATCCTCGACGAAATCATCTGGCAGGTGCTCTGCGCCGACCATGTGAAGGAACGTGCACTTTGCGCTTGCCGCCGAAATCACGCGGCCGGCATCGATTTCCTCTCCCGAGCGCAGCCGCACGCCAACCGCCCGTCCGCCCTGAACCCGGATCTCCTCGACCCAGGCGTCGCATTGAACCTCCATGCCATGCGCTGCGCCTGAGGCCGAAATGGTTTCGGCGACCGCCCCCATGCCGCCCTTGCAGAAGTTCATCCCGATCTGGCCGACCAGGTTGGCGACGATGCAGAATGCGGAGCCTGGCGCATAGGGCCCGTCGCTTGTCCCCATCGTGCCCCAGAACATGAACTTGGCCTTGACCAGGTCGTGCTCGAACCACCGGCTGACATAGTCGTGGGCGCTCATCGAAAGGGCGCGCACCAGGTCGTAGAACGCTGCTTCCGACTTGCGATAGCGCCACGCGAAGCGCGCGGTCTTCCACAGGCCCGCAGGATCGCCGCGGAACGGATTCACGGGAGTCTCGAGCTGCAGCCTGCGCAGGATCTCGACCGACGATTGCAGGCGCTCGAAGAATTTCGGGTAGTTCTCGGCATCCTTTCGTGAAAACCGCGCGATCTGTTCGCGGGTCCTTGCCGGATTCGCGGTGAAGATGATCCCGTCATCTTCGGTCGGGTTGAAGACGTCTGGCTGCGGGGAGTATTCCAGCCCGAACTTCTTCAGCTCAAGTTCCGCGATGACCTTGGGGTGCAGGTGGCCCAGTATGTAGGAATAGGTCGAGGCGCGAAAGCCCGGCGAGAACTCTTCGGTGACGCTTGCTCCTCCAACGACCGGCTTCTGTTCGAGCACGAGCGTTCTCTTGCCCGCACGCGCGAGATACGCGCCACAGGTCAGGCCGTTGTGGCCCCCTCCTACGACAATGGCGTCGAACTTGCGGTTCATGCGCCTTTCCACTCCGGCTTGCGTTTCTCGATGAAGGCCGCGAGGCCCTCCGCCCGGTCTTCCGAGAACATCAGCAGCGCCGAAAGGTCCCCTCCTCCCGCCAACGCCTCCTCGAACGTCTGGGAGGCCGCGCGGTTGACGGCCTGCTTGACGGCCATGACGGCCAGGGGTGCGCTCGCATTGATTTCGTCAGAGATCTCAATCGCCTTGGCGACCGCGCAGCCTGCGGGAACCACATGGTTCAGGATGCCGAGCGCGAGAGCCTCTTCCGCATCGATGCGGCGTCCCGTAAACGCCAGCTCCTTTGCCTTTCGCTCACCGACAGCGCGGGCGAGCGACCATGCGCCGCCGAGGATCGGAAAGAGCCCGAGCCGGGCTTCGGTCAGGCCGAGTTTCGCGGTTTCGGAGCCGACGATGAAATCGCACCGGAGGGCGATCTCCAGCCCGCCCCCGAGTGCGTAGCCTTCGACAGCTGCAATGACGGGCTTCGTGTAGTTTCCGAGGAATCGTACAAAGTCGTGCCAAACGGACTGCGTATGCCTGTGACGGTACTTGTCGAAGGCGGCGAGGTCGCTGGCCGCGGCGCCCTTGACGTCGCCGCCGGCGCAGAAGGCAACATCGTCACCGGCCAGTATCACGGCAACGATGGACCTGTCGTTCTCCCAAGCTTCCATCCGCACACGGGTTTCCGACAGCATCTGGTCGGTCAGCGCATTGCGCGCCTCGGGCCGGGCGAAGCGAATGACACCTGCGCCACCTTTCGTCGAGACAGCGATCTGCGTGTCGTCCGACATCGGTTCAGTCGATCATTGCAATCGTGTCATCGGTTGTCCTGACGTCACCGAAGCTCTGGTAGAACGAGGTCAATCCGACGATGTGGTCCTCGTCGTAGCGTGCTGCATTCGCGTCCTCGACCATGACCACCTTGTAGTCCAGCATCATCGCGTCACGCGCCGTGCTCTCAGAGCACATGTTGGTTGCTGTGCCGGCCACGATCAGGTTTTGGACACCCATATCCTGCAGAATGTCATGCAGGTCCGACGCCCCGACGATGAAGGGCGAGAATCGGCGCTTGGTTACCACCAGGTCTTCCTGCTTCACGTCCAGATCCGGGTAGATCTCGAATCCTTCGTTGCCGGGCGAAAGCTTGGTCAAGTGGTTCTGTCCCTTCGCTTCGGTGAAGAAGTAACGGTGGTATATCGGCCATTGACTTGGCTCGCCTTCCTTCTCGGCGCATTTCATGATGACCCAAATCACCGGAACGCCCTTGTCGCGGCAGGCTGCTGCAATGCGATTGATGTTGGGAACAATGGAGATCGCCGTATCGACCTCCGCAACATAGAAGTTCTGCATGTCTATGACGAGAAACGCGGTCTTCGCTGCCTCGAAGCTGTCAAATACCTCCAGCTTGCCCCGCTTGGCCATTATCCGTTCAATCACGTAGCCCGGAATCCTTACTTCGTGCGGCATGGATGGTTCTCCCTGGTCGTCGTCTGGGGATTCGCTGCCCCACTTTCTGCCCACTATATTCCCACTAGCAAGGAAGATCAACAGGCTTCTTGCCTGACGACCTCGCCAGCACCAGGGCGACGGCAATCCCCGCTGCTTCGGAACCGCTGCAATGGAGCCAAGGAATGCCAAGTCTCTACGTTCGGCAACTGCATCCCGCCGTTGAATTGCGGGCTGATCGGAATCCCGGTTCCGGGAGGCATCAAGAGGAGGCGCCCGAACCAGTTCAGGATCCGCGTCCAAAGTATCGAGTTCATGCCACAAATCCCGCCCGTGGATCCCTCGCTGATCCCTGCCCGGGATCTCGGGCATTCCTCGATAACGCCGATGGAATGACCATCGCGCAAAGCGCCAAGTCGCGTCGTCAGGCAGCAATCCGGCCCGAACCCGCGACGGCAGCCCCCAGACTGTCGAGCCGCGTCGCCAACGCGCACGTCTGGTGACGCGACTCGCGGTCGGAGACTGCCGGAAGCGACCTGGCGTGCCAGTCGCGCCGGCGACACCAGCGCAATTGCGTCGCAGCCAGTTTCGAACGCGATGAGACAGCCGACCCCGTGACCGGGCGGCCTCGGCATGCTCTTGGGACCGAATGCGGAAGATCCGGATGCGGAACAGTGCACACCGCCGAAGGGGAATGCCGAATCCGGACTTGACCCACAGCCTGGATGCCGCCTGCTGAACGCGACAGCCGCCCGAGCGGGTTCCATGGAGGTCTTGCCGTCCAAGCGGATCCAGCGCCCACTACCGAACCCGAATGGCCGAGGGGGCGTTGGCATCCGCCCCGACGCCGGGGTGCAGGCCCGCGCGGATTGCCGGGGCTGCTTGCACGTCGCCCGACATGGAACCCGTGGCCGGTCACTCTCTCCTGTGCATGTAGACCGGCTCGCCGCCCACGGCGTAGTCGCCGTCCGGGACCTCCTGGATCACGACTCGCACCTGCCCTGGCTTGGCGTCGAGCGTGTCGATCACCGCATCGGAGAGCCGCTTGATCAGCTTGTCCTTGGTCTCGCGGTCGCGACCTTCAAGGATGACAATTGTGACAATGGCCACGGGACGTTCTCCTAGTGGATGACCCCGCCGCCATCGACGCCCAACGACTGGCCACTGACAAATGCCGCGTGGTCGCTGAGGAAAAAGGCGGTCGGTCCGATGAGATCATCGGGTTGCATGTCGCGGGCGATGGAACGGCCAGCGACGATGGCTGCCTTGCGGTCCTCGATCCCTTCCCGGGCCAGCACTGCCTCGGTCATGGTCAGGCCCGGTGCGACGGTGTTGACGCGGATGTTCCTGGGTCCCAGTTCACGGATCAGCGAGCGGGTCATGGCGAGCACGCCGCCCTTTGACGCATCATAGTGCAAGAGGCCCGGAAAGCCGTGGAAGACCCGGTTGGTGGCGATCATGACGATGGACCCGCCGCCGGCGCGGTCCATCGCGGGCGCGGCCGCGCGGGCGCAAAGCCAGGGACCCTTGACGTTCACGGCCATCACCTTGTCCCAGAGATCGGTTTCTATCTCGTCAAAACCCTGAATCGGCAGGACCGAGAACAGGGCCGCGTTGCACACGAGGCCATCGAGCTTTCCGAAGGCCTCTTCCGCCATTGCGACCATCTCGTTGCAGCTGGCCAGTGAAGTCACATCCGCCTGCACCGCGATCGCCGTGCCCCCCGCACCGTTGATCCTCCCCGCTGCGTCGCCTGCGTCGTCGATGTCCGAAAGTGCCACCTGCGCCCCCATCTTGGCAAATCCAGCCGCCATGACGGCGCCGATTCCCTGTGCCGCGCCTGTGACGATGATCGACTTTCCGTTCAGCATGTCCCTCTACCCGTGATTGATGACCGTGGTCTTGGCTTCGGTAAAGTTCATCCAGGAATGGTAGCCGCCCTCGCGCCCAACGCCTGAACCCCTGTAGCCGCCGAACGGCGCGTTTGGTTCGCGCATGAACCCCGAGTTGACGACGACGGTGCCAGTCCGCATCCGCCTGGCAACCCGCAATGCACGACCGACGTCGCGTGTCCAGACATAGCCCGACAGGCCGAACTCGCTGTCATTGGCCATGGCGATGGCATCGGCTTCGTCGTTGAATGTCGCGATGGCAGCGAGCGGGCCGAAGACCTCTTCGCGCCAGATGCGGGACCGGGCCGAGGCAACCCGGATCGCGCCGGGCCTGACATAGAATCCCTTGCCTTCCACCGTTCCGCCAAACAGCACCGTGTCACCATCGGCAGCAGCGCTGTCATAGAAGCTCAGGACGCGGGACCGATGCGCGGCGGTGATCATCGGCCCCATGTCAGAGCCTTCGGCCGTCGGGTCCCCAACCGTGAGCGCCTCAGCCCTGCCCCGGAACCTTCGCACGAATTCCTCAGCGATGCTCTCCTGCAACAGGATGCGGGATCCGGCAAGGCAGGCCTCGCCATTGGCGGCGTAGATCATTCTGGAGGCGCCCACGAGGGCGGCGTCGAGATCCGCGTCTTCGAAGACCAGCGTCGCCGACTTTCCGCCCAATTCCATCACGCAGGGCGCATGCCTGCGCGCTGCAGCCACCGCCACGGCCGTCCCGCCGGCCTGCCCGCCGGTGAAAGACACCATGTCCACGCCGGGGTTCTCGGCCAGCGCCGCGCCGGTTCTGGCGCCGCGTCCGTTGACATAGTTCAGGACGCCCACGGGCAGCCCTCCCTCGTTTGCCAGATCGGCAAGGCGTCGCGTCACGATTGGGGTTTCTTCAGACGGTTTCAGCACCACGGAGTTGCCCGCCGCCAGCGCGGGCGCCAGCTTGATTGCCGTCAGGCTCACTGGCACGTTCCAGGGAGTGAAGAGGCCGCAGACCCCGATGGGCTCTCGGTCGACCAGAGCGGTCGCGGTGCCGAACTGGCGGTAGGTTTCTCCCCGCTCCTGGCCGAGAAAGTCGGCGAAGTAGCCAAACCAGTCGGCGGCGGTCGTCATCTGGCGGCTCACGTCCTTGCGAACCATGCCGCATTCGGCAACCTGCAGGTCTCGAAGCTCGTCGACGTTGTCGCGAATGGCCTCGGCCACGCGGCGCATGACGGCGCGTCGTTCAGGCATCGGTGCATGGGCCCAAGCACCGTCATCGAAACTGCGGCGGGCGGCAGCGACGGCAGCGGCCACCTGTTCAGGACTTGCCTCGGTCAGTCGGCCCATCGCCTCGCCGGTTGCCGGGTTGATGATGTCCAGGGCGTCACCTTTTCCGGGGACGTCCTCGCCGTTGATCCATTGCGTGACCATGGTCATCGATCGTCGTCCATCACGAGATCGACCGCGCTGAGCGCATCCGTGCCCACCATCACGGGGTTGACTTCAAACGACGGCAGCCGCGCAGCCGCCCCGGACAACGACACCAGCGCCGCTTCCAGCATGGCGCGGTTGGCCGGCGGCGCGCCGCGCCAGCCGGTGAGCTTCTTCGAGACCATCGCCGCATCCACCATCGCCGCGGCGTCCGGCGGCCCGAAAGGCGCCTTGCGGCAGGTCAGATCGTCGAAGATCTGGCAGTCCACGCCGCCGGAGCCGAGCACTACGAGCGGCCCGAAATGCGGGTCGCGACGCACGCCGATCAGGAACTCGACCCCGTTGACGTGCCTTGATGCCGTTATGCACAGATCCGGGTAGGAGTCGTTGTGCCGCGCTACCTTCTCCGCAAGGTCGGCAAATGCGGCGCGTACGCTCTCCGGGCTTGCAAGTGCCGTTATTACGCCGCCAAGCTCGGTCTTGTGACGCAGCGTCGATGCCGAGAGCTTCAAGACGATGGGACCGTCGAGCATTCTCACGGCTGCCTCGGCATCACCTACCGCCGCTTCCGGCAGGAGCGTGATTCCGGCCGCGGCCAGGGCGTCCGAAGGGTCCTCGATGCTTCCCGGCGCGACCGGCGCGCTAGGCGGTTTCTCGAACGCCTGACCCGCTCGAACCAGCTTCGCCACGGATTCGGTCGCCACGGTGGGATCGTCGAACACCGCCACGCCGGTCCTGACCAACGCGCTCCGGTCCTCGGGAAGCAGGTTGGCCGCGATGGCGATCAGTTGCTCGGGATGGGCGTCGCGAAATCTCAGAAGCTGGGGCATGATCCCGCTTCTCGTGCGAGGAACCAGAGGCACGTGGCTGATGTAGCCGATCATCGTCGGCTGGTTCCTCTCGAGCCCCCATTTCAGATGGCCACCGGTGATCTCCATGTTGCTCATCGAGGGAGCGGAAATGTCGATCGGGTTTCGGTCGTTGACGAAGGCATTGACCCCCTTGAGCGCGGTCAATGCGTCCTGGGGGTAGTCCACGAGATCCAGGCCCAGCTTCGCCGCCGCGTCGGAGATCATCACGGCGCCGCCGCCCGATACCGAGACCGCCGCGACATCCGGCGAGGACGGAACGACGCCGGCCTCGCAGGCTGCCACAAGGTCGATCAGCTCGTTGACCGAGCCTGCGCGCAGCACGCCGTATTGCGCGAACAGGTCGTCAACCACGCGGTCTTCGACATACATCGAGGCCGTATGGCCTTGCGCCGCAGCGCCGCCTTCGGGCGTCGTTCCGACCTTCAGGATCACCACCGGTTTCTTCGCCTGCCGTGCCCGCTCAAGCGCCTGGCAGAGCTTCAGCCCACGGCTTGCGTCTTCCATGTAGGCGGCGATTGTCCGTGTGGCCGCATCCCCGGCAAAATACGCAATGGCATCCGCCACGTCGACATCGGCCTGGTTGCCGGTCGAGATCCAGTTGGCAAGCCCGAGGCCCCGGTCACGCAGCTGCGCGAACACTTGAATCCCGACCGCGCCCGACTGGCTGGCCACGGAAACCGTGCCGACCTCGGGCCAGCCGTTGCCGTCGTGATGTTCGGGGGCGGAGGTGAAACTGGCAACGAACCCCGAGGCCAACGAGATTGCGCCCATGCAATTGGGCCCGACCATTCGCATGCCATGGTCGCGGGCGATTCGCAGCAGGTCGTCCTGACGCGCCTGCCCTTCCCCGCCTGCCTCGGCGAACTGGGCACCGTAGACGACCGCCACCTTGCAGCCCTTCTCGCCCGCGGCGACGAGGTTCTCGCGCACAAGCCGGGCCGGCACCGCGATCACCGCGATGTCCGGGGCTTCGGGCAGTTCCGCGACATGCGCGTAGGCCGGCACCCCTTGCACGACGTCGTGCCTGGCGTTGACCGGGTAGAGGCGGCCCTTGTATCCGCGCTCGAGGCAGAACTTCAGCGCCCGGCCCCCGAACTTCATCGGATCGGTCGAGGCGCCTATGATGGCAGCGCTTTCCGGGAAGAAGCAATTCTCGAGAAGCCCGTATCCGCCTTCCTGTAGTTGCAGCATGACGGGTCTAGGCCTCTTGCCTTCGGGTAACGGAAAACGCCTCGTTCACGAACCAGAGCCCGCCGTACTTGCGCAGCACTGCCGCCGTGGCGTCCAGGTAGCGCGCGTCTTCACGCATTGCGGCCTGGGCCAGGTCCTCCCTGATCTGGGAAAAGAAGACCGTGTTGTTCCAGGCGCTCTGGAGCGACAGCGACAGCGTGCCGGAATTGGCTTCGCTGATCATGGGGAGCGTGTGCATGTCGAACCGGAACAGCGACTTGGCATCTGTCAGGCCGGTGAAGGAATACGCTCTCTGAGCATCGCCAAGCGACCTCTTCAATGCCGAGATGATGTCATGGCGCGAGACGCAGCCGACATCTCGATCGGGCCAGACCGTGCGCACGATCTCGTGCGCGGGATCATCGCCAAGCGACTGAACAACCTTCATTTGCCCGCCGGGCGCGAGGCGTCCGATCACCGGTTTCAGCACGTATTCCGTCCGGAACGTCATCGTGTGACTGTGCAGGTAGGGGTGGTTGAGGAACGCGTAGTCAAACACCAGGTCGCTGCCGCCCTTCGCGGGGATCAGGTGCCGGATCGCGTCACGCTGATCCTCGCGGTAGAAGCAGACCACGCTGGGGCGGGCATAGACCGGCAAGTCGTCCTTGCCTGGAATCACGTACCATTCCGGCGCAAGCTCCCTGAACAGCCCGCCCATCTGCCGCTGGTAGTCGAAGGCACGCGTGCCGGCAAAGGCAACATCATGCCACGACAGGTCGCCCGGGCCGTCGTCGGCAATCTTGTCGAGATGCACCGCCTCGCGCGTGTAGAGATTTGTCATCACGAAGGCCGTGCGCGGGTGCTCGACCAGGCGGTCGACCATCCGGCTCATCGTGTTGCGCAGATCCTCGAGACCCCAGCCCTTGATCACGACCTGGACGGGAACGTCCGGATAAAGCGCATGCAGCGCCCTGAGCGCGCGAACAAGGGTGATGCCGTTGTCCATCGGCGAGAAGAACAGCCGGAAACCGTCGGCGCCTGGCTCGAGCGCTTCAACATCCGAGGTGATGATGTCGGCTTTCACCCAGCTTTCGTTCGTCGTTGCGGCGAACACGTGATAGCGGTGGCGCTGCTCGTGCAGGGCGAAGCTGCCAGGGGTGTGAATGGAGGTCTCCTGGTTGACCAGTTCCGCCATGCGGTAGTCGCTTGATTCCGTCTTCTTGCGCCGGGGACGGCCGCGCAGGCGTATTTCGCCACGGTCGGCCCGCGCCATGAACTCCGCCACGCGCCGGGCGGTTTCGGGCTCGATCCGGCTGCCAGAGGAAATCCGCGGAACGAGCTTGCCGTCGTTGACTGCCAACCGGCCAAAGGTCGATTCCGCCACGCCGTACCTTTCGCAAAATGCGCGAACGACCTTCACGATGGCGCCTGGATCATCTACGAGTTGGGTCAGATCGTCCTTCATTGGTTCCCACTTTTTGCCCACTAGGGATAGCTGCCAACCCGGCAGGCGTCAATCAGGCCGGGGATCCATCCCGGACGAGAAAGATGCCCTCGATCTCGACCGGCTGGCAGTCGACCAACGTTTCCACACCAACGGAGGATCGCGCATGCTGGCCGATCTCCGGGCCGAAGACCTCGAAGAAGAGGTCGCTGGCACCGTTCAGCACGGCATTGGGGCGTTCGAAATCCGGGTGCGCGTTGATCATTCCAAGGATCTTGACCACCTTCTCGACCTTGTCGAGATCGCCGACATGGTGCTTTAGCGTCGCGATCATCTTGATCGCGAGCGCCCGTGCGGTCTCTGTCGCCTCCGCCTCGGTGATGTCGAGATCAACCTTGCCGCGCCGCTTGACGGTCTCGTCCTCCAGTAGCGCGGCGCCATGACCCGACACGTAGAGCATGTTGCCCACGCGCACGGCGCTGGCACGGTTGGGGCTGGGAAGGGCGAGCGGGGCGGGAAGTGAGATTCCCATTTCCGCAAGGCGGGCTTCGATCGCTGACATTCTCTCTCCTCCGTTGGAACCTGCGCCCTTCTAAGCAGCAAGTGAAGACGTTCGCAAATTTCGCTTGCAATTCTGCCCATTTTCTGCCCACTAATAGGTCAGCCCGATCGTCTGCGGAACGTCACGCGCTCCGCGGACCCGAGTGGAGGCGCCGATGACCATCGCGACCCTCGAAGACAAGATCCAGGCCGCCGGCGGTCCCGTCGACATGCTGCGCAACGCGCCATCGGGCCCCTATCAGTTTCCGATCAGGGCAGAGTTCACCAACTGGCGGGACGAGCAGGAGGCTTGGCGACGCGGCGCCGTGCTGTTCGACCAGTCCTTTCACATGACCGACCTCCATGTCGAAGGTCCCGACACGCGAAGGCTCTGCGAGTTCCTCGCCGTCAACTCCATGAGCAACTGGCGTCGAGACGTCGCCAAGCAGTTCGTCCAATGCAGCGAGGACGGCTACATCGTCGGCGACGGAATCATCTTCATCCTGGAAGAGAGCAAGGCCAACATCGTCAACAAGCCCGTCAATGCCAACTGGACGATGTATCACGCCGAGAAGGAAGGCTTCGACGTATCCTTGGACCTCGACAGCCGTGCACTCGACAACAAGGGGCGGCGCAAGTGCTACCGGTTCGAGGTGCAGGGACCGAACGCGTGGGACATTCTGGAGAAGCTTAACGGCGGGCCGATTGAAGGCTTCAGGTTTTTCGGGATGGGCGAAATCAACATTGCCGGCCGCAAGGTCCGCGCGTTGCGCCACGGCATGGCCGGCGCGGCGGGGCTGGAACTGTTCGGGCCGTTCGAGGACTACGACCTGGTCCGCGACGCCATTCTGGAAGCGGGCGAAGGCGACGGGCTGCTGGCTGCCGGATCCAAGACCTATTCCACCGTGGCCCATGAATCGGGCTGGTTTCCGTCGCCGCTGCCGGCGATCTATGCCGGCGAGGCGCTGGCGGACTACCGCCGCTGGCTGCCGGCATCGAGCTTCGAGGCCAACCTGTCGCTGGGCGGCTCCTATGTCAGCGACAAGGTGGAGGACTACTACCTCACTCCGTACGACATCGGCTATGGTCATATCGTGAAGTTCGATCACGATTTCATCGGTCGTGCGGCGCTTGAGGAAAGGGCGAAGGAGCCGCACAGGCACAAGCGCACCCTGCGCTGGTCGAAGGACGACGTGGTCAAGGTCTTCGCCTCGCAGCTTGGCGAGGGCGAGCGGTACAAGTTCATGGACATGCCGGCCTCGCACTACGCGACCTGCCCCTACGACCAGGTGTCGATGAACGGAAGCCCTGCCGGGATCTCGCATTACCCGGTCTACACCGCGAACTTGCGCGGCTGGATATCGTTGGCCTTGCTTGACGAAGGCGCGGCCGAGACTGGCACCGAGGTCTCGCTTACCTGGGGTGAACCGGACGGCGGCACGGCCAAGCCTACCGTCGAACGTCATGTGCAGACCGAGATCGCCTGCACAGTCGAGCCCTGCCCGATCTCGGTTGAAGCACGCGAAGCCTACAGGAAACAGGCCAATTGGGGAGAAGGAAACTAGGCAGGATTCAGGCGCCTGCGAGCGGCAACAGACAAAGAGGAGGTTGACACATGATCAAGTTGAAATTCGCGGCCGCCGCGGCGGCAACCGGAGCGTTGCTCCTGTCCGTCAGTCCGGCCCTGGCTGAAACCCTGAGGCTGGTCACGAACTGGGCGCCGGGCATCTACTCGGTCGACCGGACGCTTCAGTTCGTCGAGGCGTTCAACGCCAGCGACGCCGCCGAGGCCGCCGACATCCGGATCGAGCATGTCGGCGGACCCGAGGTCACGCCGGCCACCGAGCAGCTGACCGCAGTCACCAACGGCGTGTTCGACATGCTGTTCGGCGCGGCCGGCTACTACGTCGGAACCGTGCCGGAATCCCGCGCGATCTATGGCACGTCGATCACCCCGATGGAGGCCCGGGAATCGGGCGCGACCGATCTCTTCAACACGATCTATGAAGAGAAGGCCAATGCCCACGTCCTGGGCTGGGTCGCGGCCGGCGTCGGCTACCACATCTGGCTGAAGGACGAGCCCGAACTCGACGAAAACGGGCTCCCGATGCTGAACGACGTCAAGATCCGGTCCTCCGGATTCTACAACACCTGGCTCGAAAGATATGGCGCGACGACCGTGACGGTCCCGGCGCCGGACATCTACAACGCGCTGGAACGCGGCGTCGTGGACGGCGCGGCCTGGCCGGGGCTCGGGATCGTCGATTTCGGCTTCCACAAGTTCATCGGTTACCGGATCGATCCGCCCATCTGGCAATTCGACAACCTGCTCTGGGTCAACAAGGACAAGTGGAACGGCCTCACCGATGCCCAGCGCGCCGCCTTGAGCGATGCCGTGGAGGCCTTCGAGCCGGAGGCGCATGCCTTCTACGAAGACCTTGCGGCAAAGGAACGGGCCGAGGTCGAGGCTTCGGGCGTCAAGTCCTACACGCTCAGTCCCGAGGCCGAGGCCGACTATGTCGCCCACGCCCGGACGGTTCAGTGGGACAAGCTTCAGTCGGCCGATTCACCCTATTGGGACCAGCTCCGCGCCGCTCTGCCGGCAGATTGATTCGGCACGCAGATGGTGCCGTTCTTCCGGGCCTACGACCGCTTGATCATGACGCTCGCGCTCCTCGCCAGCGTCATGATCGGCGCCGTGTTCGTGCTGATTGTCGTCGATGTCGGCATGCGCACCGCGGGCTTGCGGCCGCCGGTCTTTTCCAGCGCGGTGTCGGAGTATTCGCTGATCTATGTCACGATGCTGGCCGCGCCATGGCTGGTGCGTGAGCGGGGACATGTGCGGATTGACAGTTTCCTGGGCTTCCTGCCCGAGGCGGTGAGGCGACAGGTCGAACGGATCCTCATTCTCGTCTGCATCGCGCTCTGCCTTCTGGCAGCCTGGCTGGCCGGCGAATTCGCCATCGAGTTCTGGCGCAAGGGCACGATCGATGTCCGCTCCATCGAGATCCCGCGCGCGCTTCTGTTCGTGCCCCTGGCTCTCGGCTTCTTTCTGTGCGCCGTGGAATTCGCGCGGATGCTGGCGATCGGCGAGACGTTGACAGCCCCTGGCGACGACGGGCACGCGCCCTTTGAACGCGAGATTTGATGCCGGAGTGGTATGTCTCCGGCGGACTGGCGCTGGGCGCGATCCTGTTCCTGATGTTCCTGTCGATGCCGGTGGCGTTCGCCTTCCTGCTGGTCAGCTTCGGGGGCATGTACTGGCTGGTGGGCATGCCGGGCGTCAGCCAGGTGATCGCGAATGCCAGCGTTTCGGTCACGCACTTCGTCTTTCTGCCGATCCCGCTGTTCCTGCTGATGGGGGAGCTGTTCTTCAACGCCGGCGTCGCGAAGAAGGTCTTTGACGCCGTCGACACCCTGATCGGACAGATGCGCGGGCGGCTGTCCTACGTCACGATTTTCGGCGGAACCACCTTTGCCGCGCTGACCGGAACGTCGATGGGCAATACCGCGATGCTGGGCTCGCTCCTGGTACCGGAAATGAGCCGCAGGGGCTATGCCAAGCGCATGTCGATGGGACCCATTCTCGGCGTGGGTGGGCTGGCCATCCTGATCCCGCCATCGGGCCTGGGCGTTCTTCTGGGCAGCCTGGCCAAGATCGACATCGGGCGGCTCCTGATCGCCGGGGTGCTGCCTGGGCTCCTGCTGGCGGCCATTTACCTCGTGCTCATCTGGGTGATGATCCGGCTCGACCCCGCATCGGTGCCCGAAGACGGCCCGGTCTACCACCCCCTCTCCGAAAAGGTCCGGGTGATCTTCACCCATATCCTGCCGTTGTCGGTGATCATCTTCATGGTGATCGGGCTCATCCTCCTGGGCATCGCCACGCCGACCGAGAGCGCGGCCTTCGGCGTGCTGGGCGTGCTGATCGTGGCCTACGCCTTTGGCGGCCTGACCTGGGGCGCCATCACCAGGTCGCTTCGGGGCACGGTGAAGGTCACGACGATGATCCTCCTGATTGTCGCCGCCTCGTCGACGTTCTCGCAGCTGCTGGCCTTCTCGGGCGCCACCTCAGGCATGATTCGCGCGGTCAGCGCCGTGGAGCTTTCGCCTGTAATGATCGTCGTGGTGATGTTCGCGATTCTGCTCTTCATGGGGATGTTCATGGACCAGGCGTCGATCATGATGCTGACGATCCCGATCTTCTTCCCGATCGCCCAGGCGCAGGGATTCGACCTGATCTGGTTCGGCATCATCATGCTGCTTGCGCTCGAGATGAGCGGCGTGACGCCGCCATTCGGACTGAACCTGTTCGTCATGCTCGGCGTTGCGCCCAAGGGCACGACCATGGCAGAGGTCGCGACAGCTGGCCTGCCGTTTCTCGGCTGCGGGCTGCTGCTGTTCATGATCATGGTGATCGAGCCGCACGTGGCGCTGTGGCTGCCGTCGCTGATGGTGAGGTAGCGCAATGGCCCTGACCCTCTTTCACCACAACTCCTCGGTCTGCGCCGCCAAGGCGCGCATCGCGCTGGCGGAGAAGGGACGCGAGTGGGAAAGCCGGCTGATGACGCTAAAGGGCGACCAGTTCGCGCCCGAATACCTGGCTCTGAACCCTGCCGCCGTGGTTCCGACCTTGGTGCACGACGACGCGGTGATCGCGGAATCGAACGTGATCCTTGAATACCTTGACGACGCGTTCCCCGATCCGCCTCTGCGCCCTGCCGGACCCGCGGAGCGCGCGCGGATGCGGCTCTGGATGGATGAGCTGGAGCAGGGCGAAACGGGCGTCCACAAGGCGGTTTCGGTCCTGACCTACGCCATCGCCTATCGACACCACCTGATCGCGGAGGCCGGGAGCAAAGCGCCCGTGCGCCTGCTGCCCGTGATCAGGAGAAACATGAACCCGCTCAGCCAGGAGTGGCTGACGCCGGTCGTCCTGCACGGCATCGCGTCAGACAGCTTTCGGCACGCGATGGAACGGATGTGCCGGCTGTGCGCGGACTTCGACGCCTGGCTGGCGAACAACGCGTGGCTGGCTGGTGCGACCCACTCGCTCGCCGACATTGCGTTTGTGCCCTATCTGATCCGGCTGGAGCTCCTGGGGATCGACGGGCTTTGGGCCGACCGCCCGCATGTCGCGGACTGGTACGCCCGCCTGAATGCACGCGCGTCCACCGCGGAGGTGTGGGACTGGTATCACGCTGACTATGTCGGGACATTGCGAGAGAGAGGTGCGGTGCACCGTGGCGAGACCGCCGAGATGATCGCGGACCTGAGGAATGCAGCATGTCCCGCAGGTACGGATGGGCACGCGCCGCCACCTGGGGTTCCGCCCGGATCACGGTGAAGATTGGAAGCATCAACCGGAAGGACGAGAATTCTCGAATGCAATCATGAAGCTCAGAACACACGCATTTCAAAGAAACGCCTGGTACGCGGCGGCCATGGGTGACGAGGTCACGCGCGAGCCGATGCGCCGGATCATACTGGGCGACCCCGTCGTCTTCTTTCGCACACGCGCGGGCGCGGCGGTGGCCCTGGAAGATCGCTGTTGCCACCGGCTGTCGCCACTGTCCCCCGGCCAGTTGATCGACGACACGATCGAGTGCCCCTATCACGGGCTATGCTTCAACAGCGAGGGTGTCTGCACCCATGTGCCCGGCCAGGTCGACGTGCCCGAGCATGCCAGGGTCAGGGCCTATGCCGCGGTCGAGCGCTACGGCATCGTGTGGATTTGGGGCGGCGAGGCCGCCGGGGCCGACGTGACCAGGATGCCCAACTGGCGCTGGGTCGAGGACGACGGCTGGACGGCCAAGGGCGGATATTTCAGCATCCCCTGCCATTACATGATGTCGGTCGACAACCTGATGGACCTGTCCCACGTCGGCTACGTGCACAAGACCACCATCGGCTCGGCCCTGGATGGCGAGGAGGCCGAAATCGACACCTTCGCCGAGGAGGATCACGTGACTGTCCGCCGCTGGACCAGGAATCGCCCGCCGCCGCCCGCCTATGCCGCGAAGCACGGCATCGAAGGGCTTGTCGACCGCTGGCAGATCATCGAGTTCCGCGCACCCTGCCACGTGCGAACATTCAAGGGGATGGGCCCGGACATGTACGGCGTTGACGGCTTCGATTTCACTTCGGCCGAGGCGGATGCTCCCGGATCCGCCGTTACCGTGAGCCGCGGCAATACCTGCATCACGCCGGAGACCGAGACCAGCTGCCACTACTTCACGGTGCATTGCCACCGCGGCCACGTTGAGGAAGAGCGGCTCAACCAGATCTGGGCCTCGACCGTGGAGACGCTCAACCAGGATGTCGAGATCCTCGCCCGGACCCAGGAGAACGTCGCCTACAATCCCGATGCCGACCTTGTGTACATCCATGTTGATGAAGGGGTCGAAAAGGCGCGGCAGCTGGCGCGCATGGCGGTCCGGAAGGAGGAACGGGCATGAAGGTCACCCCCCTGGCCCCGGCCTTCGGCCTTCGCATCGAAGGCGTCGACGTGCGCAGCCTGTCGGACTCGCAGCGCGCG
The DNA here is from genome assembly GCA_028824715.1 of Boseongicola sp. Lineage (GTDB taxonomy): Bacteria > Pseudomonadota > Alphaproteobacteria > Rhodobacterales > Rhodobacteraceae > JAJEFO01. The sequence goes on from JAPPCV010000113.1 coordinate 76,392, forward strand.
GAGATCATCCGCGCCGGCAATTCGGCAGGCGTCGTTCACGTCCCCGGGCAGTCGCTGAGCGAAGATGAGCAGCTCGAGTTCACCCGCCTCTACGGCCGCGTCCGGGTCCTGCGCGTGAATCGCGCCCGGAAATCGCAACGCCCGCCCGGCATCGTGGAGATTTCCAACGTCGACGCAAACGGCAACATCGTGCCGCCCGGCAACGACATGATCCGGTTCTCCAAGGGCAACATGATGTGGCACTCGGACTATTCCTACACTGCGGACTGGGCCGCGCAGTCGATCCTCTATGCGCTGGAGGCGGTGAGCGCAGGAGGCGAAACCGAGTGGGCCAGCACAGAGGCCGCCTATGACGCGCTGCCCGAGGCCGAGAAGGCGCGGCTTTCAAGGCTGACCGCGACGCACGACCGGTTCCATTCGCGCATCAGGAACGGCTTCACGGACTTCACCGAGGAGGACTACAGGCTGACGCCTCCGGTTCCGCATCCGCTGGTGACAAGGCACCCGGTGACGGGGAGGAAGGCGCTGCTGCTCGGCAGCCACGTGAGCGCGATCGAGGGAATGAGCGAGGCGGAGACGGAGGCGCTGGTGACCGAACTGACGGCGCATTGCTGTCAGCCGCAATTCGTCTACAGCCATGGCTGGACGCCGGGAGACATCGTCGTCTGGGACAACCGCTCGACGCTCCATCGCGGCCGGCCCGCCGACCCGACCGAGCGCCGGGTGATGCGCCGGACGGCAGTATTTGGCGAAGGCGTGGAAGGCCCTGAAGTCCAGGTGGTAGATTGAGCGGTCGTCGACCGGTCCGGAGCGACGGCCGTGAGTTCTCTTGACGTCACCTTGTTGGGAACAGGCACGCCCAACCCGAATCCCGACCGGGCCGGCGCCTCCTATCTGTTCCGGGCCGCCGATTTCCGCTTCATGATCGACTGCGGTCCAGGGGCGCTGATTCGCCTAGGTCAGGCTGGCGCGAACGCCAGCGACATCGACCATATTTTCTTCACCCACTACCACCTCGATCACTGGGCGGACTTGGGGCCGTTCCTTGTGAATCGCTGGATGCGCGGAAACCGAACGCCGTTGCGCGCCTACGGCCCGGCCGGTCTGCAAGAGCTTGTCGACGACGTCCTGGCATTGCATCGCCGCGACCTCGAATACCGAAGAAAGATTCGTACCGAAGCGATGGACCTGCCCGAAGTCGTGGCGAACGAAATCGATGAGGGATTCGTCTTTGATCACCAAGGGCTGACCGTTGCGCCTTTCGATGTCGCCCACTACCCGATCGAACAGCCTTTCGGGTTCCGGGTCGAGACGCGGGACCGCAAGATCGTCTTCTCCGGTGACACGTGCCCCAACGACAACCTGATCAGGAACGCGCGGGGCGCGGATGCGCTGATCCATGAGTGCGTCGAATACGGTGCCTGGACCGCCACAGAAATCGCGAGGGACCACATGCAGCATGCGCACACGCCACCCGCCGAACTGGGCCGCTTGGCGACCCAGGCCGAGGCCCGGCTCTGCGTGACGACACACATGCTGGCGGCGTCGCAACCTGACGAATTGCATCGCCAGATCCGGCAGGAATTCTCCGGTCCGCTTGTGATCGGTCAGGATCTGATGACTCTGTAGGCTCTGTCGGCATGGTTCATGTTCGCCGCCCATTCTCGGGCCATGTTGACGGCCGAGGCGCCGCTACCGGGCATGAAGGTCGGCATGACCTTGGCAGGCACGACCCGCAGGCCGCCGATCTCGCGCTGCCGGCAAAGGCGTCGAACGGCGTCTCCGAGGCATCGCCATCAAGCAAACGGCGCGAAAGACAGTGATGTCACGGGCGCAGGCGGCATCGGGCATCCCTGAATCGGACGCATCCGACACGTCCAGGCCAGGCAAGTCTCTTCGAATGGGACACGCGCGACCAAATGAACCCAACATGCTTCCTGCGATAGCCGCCGCCCGTCCCAGGTCGTGCGCTGGCAAGGCCAGTCGCCAAGTGACTCGTCGCGTTGCCTTCAACCCGTTGTCATCCTGGGTCATGACGTTGTTCCGTTCCGGAGACCCGATGTCACATCGACTCCCGACAAGGCCCAACGAACCGCCGACCGGTGCCGGTCATGATGTCATGAACGGCGGAACCTGCCGCCGAAATGTGGCCGCCGTTCGTACAGACTGGTCATCGGGCCAAGTCGGACCTGGCCGCGATGACCTTCCTGGCGCCAATGCCTATCGGGTGGGTACGCCTTCTCGCTGAGCGGCGGCTGCAAGCTTCCGATCAAGTGTCCAAAAGGTTGCCTGCAACCGCAAAGCCAATTCAACGTACAGCGCGTCGTACACCGTCAACTGATGACTTCGGGCCAACTGAATGACCCTGCTGCCGTCCGGTGACTCATCAAGGTTCACTGCTATCGCATCGAGGATTGACAGTGCCTCGGACAGCGTGTCGACGGACAGCCGCTTCCGTCTCTCCGAGACCACCAAGATGTTGCGCGTCTCGGCCCAGAACAGCATTGGCGCGTGCAGTTCCGATGATCCAAGATCTGCCAGTGAAGTGCGCTGGACTTCATCCGGGAGCAACCAGGATGCGGAAATCGAGGCGTCAACGACCATGGCGGAAGGGTTGGTCATCTAATCGCCTCGAAGGCTGCCCTCCCCAATGGGAGGGGTCGCCGGCTTCCGCCCTTCGTTTCTGGCGGAAAGAATGTCACTTGTGGTGAACAAGCCGCATTCATTGGCAATGCGGCTTCGCAACTTCTCAATGCGCAATGACAGGTCGACGCGATGAGTGAGCGAATCTTGATTGACCGGCACCAGTTGAGCGACAGGTCTTCCGCGCTTGGTGATGGTAATGTGTTCTCCTGACTGGACCGACTCCAGCAAGGCAGAAAGGTGCGTTTTTGCTTCAAATGCACCGAGTTCACGCATGATCTTCTCCCAACTAGGTTCAAAACTAGCCTGATTTCTGGCAGCGTCAAGACTTAATCGGCCATGTACCTGCTTCTCTGAAAGCACGGGTCGTGCCGGCAAGACGTGCCGGCCAGCGGGCCGTCCGAGCCTCGTTCCGTGCAAGCCTGGTGCTCCACTCCGGAAAGTTGACCAGTGAGGGAGCAGGGAATTGAGGCCACCCGCATCACTTCAGTGCGGCATGGATGAGGAACGGAGGTCGACATCATCGCAGACGTGGTCACGCCGGCACTCGGGTGTTCCCGCAACGCCTGCGGCCGTGTCGAGCGCCTCGGGACGACGTAATGCGATGCGGGCACTGCTGCCACCGAACTGCCAAAGCCAATCGTGCGAAAGGTGCCGAAGCGGGCCTGCGGGCCGGACAAGATGCTGAAGCGGGCCTGTCTGCAAACCCTTTGGCGGCGTCGGCGGTCGGTCGTGATGCAACTCTCCCTTGGAAGGTCAGCACTGGCAGACGGCGTCAACTACCTCGATCCCGGCGGGCGTACAGTCCCCGTGCGCCAACGCGCCAACGCGCCACGGTCCGGAAGCGGTTCGCTGCGCGCATCGAAGGAAACGGTCTCATGGACGATGCTCATGACATGGAAAGCCCGGCTTCGCTGGCACTGTCGACAATGAACGGCAGGCCGACCTCGATCACGTCCTCTGGTCGTTCGGCCACCGGGCGCCATACGGCAAGGCCCGAAGCGATCTCGGGGGCGAGGTGGACGAAACTCTCCAGCGTCAAGGTGCCGTCGTAGCCAACGTCCATCAACCCCGTGAATGCGCCCTTCCAGTCCAACGTTCCGCGCCCGGGCACGCCGCGGTTGGATTCGGAGAGATGGACGTAGCCCAGGTGCTCGCCCGCATCGGCGAATCCCTGCGCCATGCCGGCCTCCTCGATGTTCATGTGATAGGTGTCGAGGTGGACGAAGACATTCTCCGCACCCACACGCTCGATCAGCTCGGCGCCTTGCCTGGCTGTGTTCAGCAGGTGGGTCTCATAGCGGTTGCAGGGCTCGATCCCGAGTTTCATGTCAAGGTCGCGTGCCATGCCGGAAACCCGGTCGATCAGGCGGCAGATCGCGTCAAGCTCTGCCTCGGTTGCCGGCGCGCCCGAGCGCTTGCCTATGGTGCCATATGTGACGCCTGAGAGCGCCCCGGCCCCGGCATCGCGGGCAACCCTCAAGGCGAATCCCAGATAGTCCGCGACTTCCTCGGGCCGGACCGACACGTCCATCTCCGCGGGAAGGCCCAACGAGCAAACGATCTCGACCTCGTTGCGCTCCGCGGCCCGGCGGGTGCCTGCGCTGTCGTAGTTCCGCGGATCAAGAAGCGGCGTTTCGATCACGCTGACACCGTGAGCGGTGATCTGCGGCAGAAGCGCGTCCGCCTCGGCAGGGTTCCAGAGCGGGGTGAAGGCGAGACTGTGCAATCCAAGTCTTGGCATGGAGGGGCCTCAGCCGTGGGCGCCGACGATGTAGGACACGACCTCGGCCATGTCGGTCTCGTCGCGCCTGAGATCGGCAATCACGTTGCCCCGGCGCAGGACGACGATCCGTCCGCAGGCCTCGAAGACGTCGTTCAGCCGGTGGCTGATCAGGATCGTGGCGATGCCCTCGGCGCGCATCTGTTCGATCAGCTTCAGGACGCTCTCGACCTCGCGCACCGCCAGCGCGGCCGTCGGTTCGTCCATGATCACCAGCTTGGGCTTGAATGTCAGCGCGCGTGCAATGGCGATGGTCTGTTGCTGCCCGCCCGAAAGCATGCCGACCGGTATGTGCACCGAAGGCACGTGCACGCCGAGCCGGTCGAGCATTTCCTGCGCCTGCCGGTCGATTCTCTTCTTGTCGACGAAGGAAGGAATGAAGCCGAACATCCGCTTTGTCGGTTCGCGTCCAAGAAAGATGTTGTTGGCCACGTCCTGCTGCGCGGCCAGGGCGAGATCCTGGTAGATCATCTCTATCCCCATCTCGCGTCGCTGGCCCGGATCCAGGCGGGTGACGTCGGTGCCGTCGAAGCTGATGTTGCCCTTGTCGGTGGAATAGACCCCGGTGATGGACTTCATCAGGGTGGACTTGCCCGCGCCGTTGTCGCCGACCAGGCCCAGCACCTCGCCGGCATCGACGTTAAGGTCCACCCCGTGCAGCACCTGAACAGCGCCGAAGCTCTTTTCGACGCCAGAGAGTTCGAGAATGCTCATTGCAGCGTCCTTCCCCTGGTGCGGATCTGGTCGAGCCAGACCGCGGCAATCAGGACTGCGCCGATGGCCATCTGCTGGTAGTAGGCCTGCACGGCCATCAGGTTCAGCCCGTTCTGCAGGACGCCCATGATCAGTGCGCCGATCATGGTGCCGAGGATGGACCCCCTGCCGCCGAACAGGTTGGTCCCGCCGATGATTGCCGCCGTGATGGCCAGAAGCTCGTAGCTCAACCCTGCGGTCGGATCGCCTGTATTCACCCGTGCGGTGAAGATCAGACCGGCGATCCCTGCCATGAGGCCCGAGATCGTGTAGAGCATCATTCGCTGGCGGCGTACGTTGATGCCGGTGGCACGTGCCGAGTTTTCGTTGTCGCCCAAGGCCAGCGTGTGGTGGCCGAAGGGGGTATGCGCCAGGATGTAGTGCGCAACCAGGGCGACAGCGACAAGTATGAAGACCGGCGTCGGGATGCCCCAGGGCCTCGCCTGGCCGAGGAACAGGATCTCTGGCGGCAGGCCATAGATGCCGCGCCCGTCCGATATGATCAGCGCCAGGCCTCGGGCGATGCCCAGCATGCCCAGGGTCACGATGAAGGCAGGCACGTGCCCGCGTGTGATGATGTAACCGTTCACCGCTCCTGCGGCAGCCCCCGCGCCTAGCGACCCGATGATCGCGAAATACCAAGGCCATTCCAGGGTCACGACAAGCGCCGCGCCGCTGACGGAGGCAAGACCCAGGACCGAGCCCAGGGACAGGTCGATCCCGGCGGCGCTGATCACGTAGGTCGCGCCGATGGCGAGGATGCCGAAGGTCGCCGAGGCCAGGATGATGTTGAAGAAGTTGTTCGCGGTCAGGAAGACCCGCACGCCCGAGCCCGTCACGGGCGACAGGATCGCCATGACCACGGCCAGACCGACAAGCACGGCGAGAGATTCCGGCCGCACATGAGTCCGTTCCAGCAATTTCAGCATCTGCCCTGCCTCGGGATTGGCGGCCCGGGCGTGCCGGACCGCCGTGTCACGCTACTTGACGTATTCCAGCATCGGGTCGGTGCCGGCATCCAGGATCTCCTTGGTCAGCACCATCGTGGGCACAAAGATCCAGTCCTCGTAGTCGCCACCGGCCTTCACCATTTCGACCGCCTGCTTGCCAACCAGATACGGCAGCTGAGCCACGGAAGCGTTCAACCGGCCCGCCTTGATCGATTTCACGGCGTCCGAGTTGCCGTCGACACCGATCACGATCACGGCGCCGCCCTTGCCCGCGGCGTAGACGGTTTCCACCGCACCCAGCGCCATGCCGTCGTTGGCGGCAAAGATGGCAACCAGATCGGGATGCGAGGTCAGGATGTCATTTGTGATGTTGGCCGCCTTGCCGCGATCCCAGTCACCTGGCAACGAGGCAACTATTTCAAGGCCCGGCGCCAGCTCGGCCAGCTTTTCGGCAAAGCCCCTGGCGCGCTTCTGGCCGGTAATGTTGCCCGAGAGGCCTTCGATCACAAGGACCGGTCCGCTCGCTCCTGCACCCAGCTGGCTGACCAGCCATTCGGCGCCCTGGCCGCCGGCAGCGACGTTGTCCGACCCGATCGAGAAGGCGATCTCGACCCCGGCATCGGCGGCGATCTCGTGGTCGAGGTTGCCGTCCAGATCGACGACCGGGATGCCCATCTCGTTGGCCCGCTTGAGGCATGGCAGCAGGATGGTCGAGTTGATCGCGGCAGTGATCATCGCGTCGGGCTGACGCTCCAGCATGGTGTTGCAGACGTTAAGCTGCGGCTCGGCCGCCTGGTCGCTTTCCACCGCCTGGAGGTAATATTCCACGCCGGCAGCCTCGGCACCTTCGCGTACGCCAAGTTCCATCGCCCCCCAGAACGGGTTCGCGAGCGTTTTCATCAGCACGCCATAGGTTTCGGCATGGACCGGCAGCGCGGTCAGCGCGGCGACGGCGGTGGCAGCTAGTCTCTTCAGCATTTGATTCCTCCAATTTGTTGAGCCCTGCAGGACTTTGCATTTGTGCAATTTTTCGGTCCGGCCGAAAACCGAGGCCGACCCAGGCAATGACGTGTTCCTCAGGCGTGCCGAAGGCGTCAAGTCCGCGACATGCAGGGAACAGTTCCGCTGCCTTGGCCGAATCCGTAACAGAAGCCCGATGCCTTGTCACAGTGATTCTGGCGAACTGAATCCTGTTCATTTCAGCGCAGGCAGACCGTCAGGGCTGACGAGCACCCGGATGCTTCGGGGTTGTCCCGGGATGCGTTCTATCAGCCCTTTCCGGTCGAGATTCATGACCATCTGATGTACGGTTGGCGGGGTGACACGGAAATATCTCTGCATGTCCGCCTCGGCAGGCGGTCTGCGGTTGATCTTGGTGTAGGTGTGGATGAACGCCAGGTACTGGCTTGCTTCTCGGTGAAACCGGCGTCGGAGGGGCGGCGTGGTTTTGCGGTCTGACTCATCTTTTTCCAGGAATGCGATGATACCGATGCGCTTAGTCCAATGAAACCGATATTGCCATGGTGCCCCGTGCCGCTGCGCCGGCTATCCCTTCACGGCGCCGGCGGTCAGTCCCGACACGATTTGCCTCTGGAAGACCAGCACGAGCACGAACAGCGGCGCCGTGATGGAGACGGCTGCGGCGATGGCCTGCACTTCGTCCGACGCCGTGGTCTCTCGGTTGAACATGTTGGCGATGGCGGGCACCATGGTCATGTTCTGGGCATCCAGAAGCAGGGATGTCACGAGGAAATCATTGTAGGCCAACAGGAAGCTGAACAGACCCGTGGTGATCACGCCGGGCCACATGACCGGCACGATGACTCGCCTGAACGCCCCGAAATGGGAACATCCGTCGACCCGCGCGGCTTCGTCCAGCTCTGCCGGGATGTTCTGGAAGAACGACCTCAGCATCCAGATCGTGAAAGGCTGGTTGATGGCGACAAGGACGGCGATGATCGCCCAGGGCTTTCCGTAGAGCGTCGGTGCCGCGTCGCCGAAGATCGGGGCAAGCCACTCCGCAGACGTGATGAAATACGGCAGGTAGCCTGCGACCAGAACCGAGTGCGGAAGCGCCCTGAACACCAGCGCGACGACCAGCAACCAGAAGGCTATGACCGAATCCGCTCGCGCAAGACCATAGCCGGCAAGCGTGCCGACCGTCAGGGACACCAGCACGACGCCGCTTGTCACGATCATCGAGTTGGCGAAATTGCGGGTGAAGCCCCGGTCGATCCAGACGGCCTCGTAGTGCTCCGTTGTGAGGCCGACGATGCTGGTTCCCAGCGGGCCCAGCAACGGATTCAACACGCCCAGCACGGCGGGCAGCACGACAACCAGCAACACCAGAGAGACAAGGGCGTAGGCACCGCCACCAACCAACCAGGAAATCCCGGTCCGGCCATTGGGCGCGTATTCGACGACCTTGCCGGGAAGCCAACGGATTGCCTGACGGACCAGCATTCCCGCAAGCGCCAGTCCCAAGACGATGTCGATGAGCGACAGTCCGCCAATGTTGGTGCGCGTGTGCGGCCCGAAGATCACCCGAAAAGGATTTGAATCGAAGGCGTCGATGGGGGTCTTGAAGCTCATGACCGCGATCCAGGCGATCGGGAATGCCGCGACGATGCACCAGAACGCCAGAAACCCGTTCGACAGGATCTTCAGGCTCATCGGCTGGCGCAAGGCGGCGCTCGACATGGTGCTAGCTCCCCTTGCGTTCGCGCCATACCCGGCGCAGCGGAAGCCCGAGCAGGACGGCGACCCCGATCATCGTCAGGATCGCGCTCGCCGATGCCCGGCTGATCGCGCGTGCACCGGTGCCGTCCTGAAGCAGGAACTCGTAAGTCAGCCATTGCAGCGAGATGACGTAGGCGGAGGCGGAAAAGCCGACTATTTCCTCAAACACCCGGTAGGCGTCCATCAGGTGGATGAGCGTCAGGAAGATCACCAACGGCATCAGGTGCGGAATGATGACGTATCGCAGCCGCTGCCATCGCGTTGCCCCGTCGATGATTGCCGCCTCCACTGCGTCGTTGTTGACGGTCTGAAGGCCCGCGTAGAAGACCACGAACGCGAAAGGCGCCACGTGCCAGACCCGGTACATGTACATCATCAGCTCAATGGTCCAGGCCTGGGCGAACATGGCGATGTCCCTGTCCAGCCACCATTCGAGCCCCGCCGTCAGGATGCCGTCGCCGATGAACAGCCAGCGGATCGACAGCGCCCCGATCACCGGCGTGATGATGAAGGGAAGGAGCGAGACAAAGATCACCGGCCCCTTGATGCGCTGCAGCGTGTTGTTGACCGCAAGCGCGATGAGCAGCCCGGTGCCCAGCACCAGCGGCAGCGTCAGGATCGTGAAGACAAGCGTGAACCGGAGCGCCGACCAGAAGCGTATGTTCATCAACTCCCGCCAGCTTCCGTTCGCAATCGCCGAGCGCAGCTTCTCGGGCTCGATCACGTTGCGGTAGCTCTGCAGTCCGACAAAGGTCGTCTGCGTCAGGATCCTCCCGCTTTCGTCCAGGAGCGGCCGGGTCTTCAATTCGGTCGTACAGACCGAGCCCAGGAGGCCCGGCGTGCAGGTCTCGACCTCCACCTGTTCGTAGACAGGCTGCGTGACATGGACGCTAAGCCAGAAAATCGAAAGCAACGGGGCGGCAATGAAGAGGACCATCATGAAGACCGAAGGGCCCACGAAAATCGCGAAGGTCTTTTTCTTCATCTGCCCCGCCCCGGCCGTGAAGGCGGGGTGCCAAGGTCGATCCTGGCACCCGTCCGTTCTTGCGTCGCCGCCTTACTTCAGCAAGCCCTTTTCCTTGGCGTCGGAAACATAGGCGGCCTCGATGTCGGCAAGCGTTGTCGCCGCGTCCTTGTCGCCCGTCATGAATGCGGCGAGGCCCGAGCCAAGCGCGCTGTGCATCGACCCGATGTACTTGTTCATCGGATAGGGCACGGCGTCCCCGGCAGCGGTGTCGAACGCGCCCTTGGCCGCGGCGCCAGGCACGAATCCCTTCGCCAGCCAGATCGCATCGTCATTGTTGGCCTGGATCACGTCTTCGGCCATCGAGGCGACTATCAGCTTCATGGCCGCCGCCGCCTCTTCGTCGGAGATGTTCTTGGCGATCGCCCAGCCGTCCCACCAGATCGTCGAGGCAATTCGTTCCGCCCCGCGCAGGCCGGCCGCCATCACGACCTTGCCAGCGACAGTGGATTCTGCCGGATCGTTCACCGCGCCGGCGCGTGACGCCCAGAGATTCGCCATGGCGATCTTGCCCTGCTGCATCTGCTTGGTGACGAAAGTCGTGTCAGAAACCAGGTACTCGGGATCCATGAGAGGCGCGAGCTTCGCCATCCTCTCCAGGACAGCGACACCCTTCTCGTTGTTGATCGAAGGGGTCCAGTCGGCGTTGAAGAACTCGCCTCCCTCGCCGAGGTAGTGGTTGACGAAGACGAAGGCCAGGTTCCAGCCGTCCTTCATGTAGTGGCCGATCGGGTAGTCAACGACACCGGCGGCCTGGATCTTCTCCGCTGCCGCGATGTATTCGTCCCAGGTCGTCGGCACGGCGATGCCGAGGTCGCTCAGGATGTCCTCGCGATACATGAGATGCTGCGTGTTCGCGAACGCTGCGACCGCCATGGTCTTTCCGTCGATCTCGATGAACTGGTTCGGGTTCAAGTCAGACCCATGCGCCGCGATCAGGTCGTCAAGCGGGCGCAGCAGGTCCGCGTCGATCATCGGCACGGACGTGGAGTTCGTGAGCGAGGTCATCGAGTAGAGCGACGGATTGGCCGAAAACGCATCGACGATCTTCAACCGGTGATCCTTGTCAAGCTCGCTTTCCACGTTTCCGCATCCGGCCATGACGCCGGTCATGATCTCATAAGCCGGAAAGGCGTTCGAGATCGTCTTCACCGGCACGGTGTTCGTGCAGTCGGCGAAGGCCATGCTGGCCGACATTGCCATCGCGCCTGCCAGCAGGATATGTCTTGGTTTCATGTTGGAACTCCCCATTGTCCATTTGCCCCACGTGGGCGGCTTAACAGAAGACTGACTTGCCTACTTGATCAACAAAGATCCCGAGCTTGCCGCGATTGGCCATGATCCGCTCGATCACGAAGTCCGGAATCTCGACGGTGCGCGGCATGTTCCCCCCTGCCTAGGCCTGATCTGCCCACAGTGTTCCCACTAGGCGCATTAGTCAACGGGTTTCTGGCCCGCCTTCACCGGCGCCTCTGGAGATCTCCCGTGCCGCATGGTGTCCGGGCGCTGCGGAGGTCCGATTCGCGCAGGGGCGCGTCCAAGGCGCGGGCAACGCGATTCCCTCGTCGGCAAGCTGCCCGTCGATCCGACCCGCCATTCCTCAGGACAAGAATTCCCTTGCACTCTGCCCATTTTCTGCCCACTAATGAAGGCGCGGAAGACGGGAGGATCGCGAATGTCGGTTTCGACGCTTCAGGACAGGATTGACGAGGCTGGCGACCCGCTGCAAATGCTCAGGAACGCGCCCTCTGGCCCCTACCAGTTCCCGATCAAGGCGGAATTCACCAATTGGCGGGACGAGCAGGAAGCCTGGCGCCAGGGCGCGGTCCTGTTCGACCAGTCATTTCACATGACGGATCTCTACATTGAAGGGCCGGACACAAGGCGGCTTTGCGAGTTTCTCGCCGTCAACTCCATGGCAAACTGGCGACGCGACGTCGCCAAGCAATTCGTTCACTGCGCGGAAGACGGCTACATCGTCGGCGACGCGATCATATTCGTCCTCGAGGAAGAGAAGGCCAACATCGTCAACAAGCCGATGAACGCCAACTGGGTGATGTACCATGCCGAAAGGCATGGATTCGACGTGGAGTTCGACCTGGATTCCCGCGCCCTCGACAACAAGGGACGCCGCAAGGGATACAGGTTCGAGGTCCAGGGCCCGAACGCATGGGGAATCCTGGAAAGGCTCAACGGCGGGCCGATTGAAGGCTTCAAGTTCTTCGGCATGGGTGAGGTCAAGATCGCCGGTCGTCGCGTCCGGGCCCTGCGCCACGGCATGGCAGGCGCCGCAGGGCTGGAACTGTTCGGCCCCTTCGATGACTACGACCTGATCCGCGACGCGATCCTGGAAGCCGGCACGCCCGAAGGTCTCCTCGCGGCAGGTTCCAAGACCTACTCGACCGTTGCCCATGAAAGCGGCTGGTTCCCCTCCCCGCTGCCGGCGATCTACACGGGCGACGCGCTCGCCGACTACCGCAAGTGGCTGCCTGCAACGAGCCTTGAAGCCAACCTTTCCCTCGGCGGCTCGTTCATCGGGACCTCGGTCGAGGACTACTATCTCACCCCCAATGACGTCGGCTATGGCCACGTCGTGAAGTTCGACCATGAATTCATCGGCCGCGACGCGCTTGAAGGGCGGCAAGGGGAGCCGCACAGACACAAGCGTACCCTGCTCTGGTCCAAGGACGATGTGGTCAGGATTTTTGCGTCCCAACTTGGCGAAGGCGAACGGTACAAGTTCATGGACATGCCCGCCTCCCACTACGCGACCTGCCCCTATGACGAGGTCCGGAAGGACGGGAAGCCCGTCGGGATTTCCCATTATCCAGTCTACACCTCGAACCTCCGAAGCTGGATCTCGCTCGCTCTGCTGGACGAGAGCGCGGCGGAGCCGGGCACCGAAGTCGCTCTCACCTGGGGCGAACCCGACGGCGGGTCCGACAAGCCAACCGTGGAACGCCACGCCCAGACGACGGTCGCCTGCACGGTCGCACCCTGCCCCATCTCCGTCGCTGCGCGCGATACCTACAAGGCCTGACGGCATGCCCGGTCACTACGACCTTCCCGCGGACATGCCCGGATTCGCCGAGGCGCAGACCGAGATGTCCATGCGCTCCCGGGAAGCGGCGACCCTCCCCGGCGCGCAATTGGATGTCGCGTACGGTCCGCTTCCGCGCCAGCGGCTTGACGTGCTTCCGGCAGGGACGGGCACGCCTGCGCACCTGTTCTTTCGGGGCGGCTACTGGAGGCTCGGCGAAAAGGAAGACCGTCGCTTTCCCGCAACCGCATGGGTTCCGCGTGGGGCCGCGTGGATCGTTCCCAACTATCGTCTCGCACCGGAAGCGTCCCTGCCTGACATCCTGGGGGACGCTCAAGCTGCGTTTGACTGGGTCATCTCGAATGCCGAAGCCTGCGGGATCGACGGTGCCCAGATCCATCTCAGCGGCAATTCCGCCGGGGCGCAACTTGCCGCAATGGTGGCCGCACGCACCGGGCCTGAATACGTGGCCTCGCTCACCCTCATTTCCGGACTCTACGATCTGTTGCCTCTCCTCGACGAAGAACCCAACGACTGGCTCAATCTCGACATTGACACGGCCCGCGCCATGAGTCCCGTTCATCATTTGCCATCACCTGAACTGCCTGTCACGGTCACTTGCGGTGGAGCCGAAACGGAGGCTTTCAGGTTGCAGTCCCGCGAATTTGCCGTGGCCCTGAGGGCAAACGGCAATAAGGTCGACTACTTCGAGAGCCCGGGCCGGAATCACATGGAGATCATCACCGAGATCGGCACGCCGGGAACGCCGGTCTTTGCGGCATTGGAACGGCACCTGGAGGAATGTCGAAACCGGCTGGATTGCCCATGACGACGTAACGGGTCGCACGGGCCAGAAGACGCGAACGCATGTCGGCACCTCATTGACCCGCTGACAAATCAGGCGGTTTCCGCAGTTCGAGCACCCGCACGTGCATCCTCGATGATCATGTCGCTCGCCTTTTCGGCGATCATGTTGACGGCGGCGTTCGTGTTGCCGGAGACGATCGCCGGCATCACGGAAGCGTCGACCACCCTCAACCCACGGATTCCCCTGACCCGGCACCGTTCATCCAACGGGGCCCCTGCCCCCATGGCGACCGAGCCGACCGGATGGAAGATCGTCGTGACCCGGTCCTTGATCTCTTCCAGAAGTGCCTCGTCGCCGCGCGCCACAAGCTCGGTTCCTGGCCAGAGCTCCTCCTTGATCTGTCCCCTGATCGGATCGAACGCGCAGATCTCCCGCGCCCGGTGAAGTCCTGCGACGATTGTCCGACGGTCCCGTTCGGTCGCCAGGTAGTTTGCCAGTATCGACGGCGCGACCAGGGGATCGGGGGACGACAGCCTGATCTCCCCTCTGCTTTCCGGACGGACCGGACAGATCGAGATCGAGAAACCCGGAAACCGATGGAAGCCCTCGGCGGGGTTGTCGCTTGACCATGGCAGCACGTGGAACTGGATGTCCGGTCGGTCAAGTTCCGGGCGGCTCCTCAGGAACGCGAAGACCGGCGCCGCGCCCATCGTGAGCGGTCCCGACCGGGCGACAGCGAATTGCAGCCCCATCCAGATCTTTCCCCAGGCCGAATTCAGCTGCTGGTTCAGGGTCGGAGTTCGGACTCGATAGGTGTTGTGGAACTTCAGGTGATCCTGAAGCCCCCGGCCAACTCGCGGAGCGTCCAAATTCGAGGCGATCCCGAATTCTGCAAGTTCCCCTGCCGGCCCGATCCCTGACAGCAGCAGGAGATGCGGCGACCCGACCGCCCCTGCGCAAAGCAAGATCTCGCCCTGGCAGAAGACCCGTTGCTCGACCCCGTCGACCCGCAAGCGCACGGCTGTGGCCCGACCCTCCGCAATTTCAAGCCCGAGAACATGTGCGCCGGTCACCACCATCAGGTTCCGCCGGCCCCGGATCGTATCAAGGTACCCATGCGCGGCACTTGCCCGGCGGCCTCGCCAGGTCGAGGTCTGGTAGTATCCGGCACCCTCCTGCTCCGCACCGTTGCAATCGGGATTCATCGGCAACCCGGCCGCGACCGCGGAGGCCAGGAACTGATCCGTGACCAAGAACCGGGCTCGCCCGTCGGACACGCCGATCGGTCCGTCAGCTCCATGCCACTCGTCCGCACCCCGCTCCTGACGTTCCATCTTCCTGAAGTAGGGAAGCACATTCTCGAAGGACCATCCCGGTGCCACCCTTTCCCATGCGTCGAAGTCCTGGTGCTGCCCACGCACATGAATGAGGCCGTTGATCGCCGAGGATCCACCTAGTCCCCGCCCGCGCGGCCATGCGAGACGGCGCCCGTTCAGGTGCGGTTCCCGATCGGTTTGCAGGCACCAGTCGTAGCGGGCATCGCCAATGGTCCTGAAATATCCGATCGGCACCCGTATCCACGGGTTTCGGTTCCGGCCCCCGGCTTCGAGCAGCAGCACTCGGCAGGACGGATCGGCGCTCAGCCGATTCGCCAGCACGCATCCTGCGGTGCCGGCGCCAACCACGACATGGTCCCAGTCGCCCTCGAACATTCCGTCAGCCCGTCAGATGAAATGCGACACCTCTTTCTGCGTCGGACCGACCGAATACCGTGGCCTGGGTCTCGCATCGCCCCAACGGTCGGCATCAAGCGAATGCAAATGTACCGTGTGGCGCAGTTGCCGGCCCAAGGTCGGGTCGGCGAGGATCACCTCGGTTGCCGCGGCTTCCAGCGTCTTCACCAGCATGAAGCCGCGTGGCAGGGCGTCTTCGGCGCCACCGGCGGCGGCAACGAGGTCCGAGGGCAGTTCCAGATCGGCAAGCGCAATGCCATTCAGCTTCACGTCGCCGACATGACCATCAAGATTGTTGAGCCGCCAAGCCGCTCGCGCGGCGACGACCAGGCCGCTTGAAATGACATGTGCGGGCAAGATCAGTGCTCCACCGCCAAGCGCCATCAGCGCGTAGGCCGGACGGGAAGATGCGTTCGCCCCGACCTCTTGCCAGCAGTCGTGGGTCAGGAGCGCGAGTGATCGCCTTATGCCGTCGACCAGGAGGCAGTCGACGACGATGTCTGGCGTCGTGATCTGGCCTTCGGGACCGGTGACATGCGGTTTCAAGACGAACATCGTTACACTCCTCGCACCGGCGCCCACGTGATCATGCGGATCTCTCCGAGCTCGCGCTCCATTTTTTGCCAGCTCTCGCCGCCGTCAACGCTCCTGAATATCTGCCCGAAGATCGTTGCGGCGAAGAGCAGGCTCGTATCTGCAGCATTCGTCCCGATGGACCAGATCGTTGAGTTTGCCGGGTGCGACATCTCGCATTCCGCCCAGTTCTCGCCAAAGTCCTTCGAAACCAGCAACTGCCCCGCCTCCCCGGACGGCTTGTCGCCGACCGAAGCGATGACGGTGTCCGAGTTTTCCGCTGGCTGCTTGAGCGAACGAAAGTAGTCCCACTTGGCCTGCGGCACGACCAGTTGCTCCCAGGTGGCGCCGTTGTCGTCCGACCGGTGCACCCCGTCTTCGGTCGAGCACAGCACGGTTCGGTTCCCGTCTTCACGGTCGCGGAAGACCAGGTCATGGGTGTCGTTGTCGTGCAGGCCGCGGATGATCAATTCCCAGGTCCGGCCACGGTCGGTCGACCTGAACACGCCGTCGATCTCCACCGTGATCCAGATTGTGTCGGCGTCCTTCGGGTCAAAGTGGACCGACGTCACTCTCGATGTGTTGATGAACCAGCACTCCGTCGAGGCGTCGAGGTTGGAACGCGTCCATGTCGCGCCGTTGTCTTCAGAGATGAATATCTCGGCCGGCCTCGTCCCGCAGACGATGCAGTCCGGGTCAGCGGGGGATTGCGCGATCTTCAGGATGTGAAGCCCTTCCATCGGTGACGGAACATGGTCGAACCGCCCGGCTTCCTCGCTGCACCGATAGAGACCCTGGTCTGAACCGGCGAGCAGTTCGCCCGGCCGGTCCGCATGCGTGCAAACGGCCCACGTGCGCGCCTCGTTGTAGAATCCTCCGGTCGGGGTCAGAAGGCGGTTCCAGCTGACGCCTTCGTCCTCGCTGAACCAAACGCTTTGCATGGTTGCGGCATACGCCTTGTAGGACATTTGCGATCCCCTCGAACACTCGGGCCTTTCCTGCCCACCTTGATCCCACTAGCACCCTTGTAAACGGGTTTCTGGCCGGTTCAAGGCAAATTGCGCCTGCTGGACGGCAACGGTCGCCGTGAATCCTTTCGGCTGCATGGACGGCAGAGGCCTCAAGACACGAGACTCACGAAGGAAAAAAGACGAAAGGGGTCGTTCAATTGGAAAGGGAACGATTCTGGCAAGAGCGCGCCGCGCCGCCATAATCCCGCAGTCTTGAGTCTCCGACGACACAGAGAACGATGGCCAGCGGCGTACGCCGCTTCGTCTCGCGTCAGCAAGACGCCTCCATGCGTCCGTCATGGCGCGCCGCGAAGGCGGAATCCATGTGGGCCACAAAATCCAGTTGCGCGGATTCCCGAAGGACCAGGGGCGAATTGCGCGGTCCTCCGCCCGGGGTTGGAGCCGACGACGACTTCCGAGCCGCACAGTACGCGCGGGCAGTCACTCCGGCGGCACCTCGCCCTCGATCCTGTCCAGAACGTCGAGAATTTCGTGCGGCAGGCGGACTTCGAACTCCGGAATCTCATCGTCGCAGGCGGGGGTCTTCGGGTAGTTGTCGCCCCAATTGATCCAGACGCTCCGCATGCCGAGGCGATTGGCGCCGGCAATGTCGCGGGCGAGATTGTTTCCGACCATCACGCAGCCGCCGTAGTCTTCGGCGGTGAGACCCATAGCCGCAGCCGCAGCCTCAAACATCAAGGGGTCGGGCTTGCTCAGGCCCAACTGTTCCGAGATTGCCCGCGCATCGAACAGGTCCCAGAATCCCAGCGCACGGTGGACGTTCTCGAAACTCTGGACCCGCCCGTCCGCCACGAGGGCCACGAGATAGCCCCGCCGTTTCAGTTCGGCGACCAGCCGGTCACCGCCGGGCACCGGATTGGCGCAAAGAACCACGCCATCTGCAGTGAAGACCTGGCTGGCCTCGTCGATTAGCGTGTCACCGCTGTCAAGCAGGACTGCCTTGACACCCTTGGCTTCGCGGCGCAGCCGCGCCAGTTCAGCCCGCATTCTACCGGGAATCGAAGCACGCAGGTCCTGCCACGGCATGGCCGGGACATCGCGAAGGTCGAACGCAGTGTCAAACCGAAAGGCAGGCTTGAAGGCCAAGCCCCGCATATACCTGCGGGCGAGGTGCCGGTCATAATGCGTCAGGTCGCCGAGCTGGTCATCGAGAAAACCGGGGACAAGAATCTCTCCAGCGCCGGCCGCGTCCCTGCAGCAATATGTTGTGATGGCGAGATTCGTCCGCAGCAGCGCGGGATCGGCGGCGAAAGCATGCTTGCCGGGCTCGGAGTAAAGAACGATGCGGCCGTGTTCGACCGGAAGCTGGCGGTGATCCCGCCACATCTCGCCCGAGGTGCCGTGGGCCGAGGCCTCGACGCGCACAACCGCATTGTCACCATCGACATAGACCCAGACATGTTCCAGCTCATACAGATGCTGAATGTCCCAATCCCACCAGATCGCGAATTCGATCGCCTTGGCGGCCCCATTCAGCGCCACGGAATGGTCCGCCGAGGCCGACATGCCGTCAGCCTCATGAATCACGTAACCGAGGGCGCGCGGCAGAAAGGGCTCGCGTGCATCGAAACGCAACACAGGCGCGTGCCGCGCGACCTCCACGCTGGGTTCCCGGGCATCGGATCTGCTCATGCCGGGGACCTGTGCCGCTGGACCTCAACCGTTGCGGACATTGGAGCTGGTTTTGCCGGGCACATCATCCCAGCCGTATCCGCTCGTTGAAAAACAGAGCGCCGAGCGCCTGACCGTATGGCGTCGGCAGATTGCGAATGTCGCGGTAGAAATCCAAACTTTGCCCCATCGGCGTGCCGCCCGATACGTCGCCGAGAAGCCCGTACTGATCAATGCGCTCGAGCAGCGCACCGCACGCGCGCTCCGCCGCAGCCCGCGTGTCGGAACACAGATGCGGCGGCATGATCCCCTCGCGCCTCCCGGCCAGCATGCCGTACGCTATTCCCGCGCTCCCCGACGCCTCGATCGGACTGGCAGGATCATCAAGAAGCGTGTGCCATAGACCTTCGGAATTCTGCAGCCTGAGCAGAGCTTCGATCAATGTGCTGAAGACTTCACGCAGATACCGATCAACTGCCCCCGCGGGCGGCGCGATCCGATACAGCTCCGGGATCGCTATGGCAAGCCAGGCATTGCCTCGAGCCCAAAGTGCGCGGGCGAAATTGTGGCGCCCCAAAAATGTCCAGCCATGAAAGAAAAGCCCGCTGTTCCGGTCGCCCAGAAAGCGGATATGCGTCAGGAACTGATAATGCGCGTCATCGACCCAATCGTCGCGCTGGCAGAGTCGGCCCGCGGCAGCAACGAAGAGAGCCGCCATCATCAGCGTATCGTCCCATAACTCGCCGTCATTGTCACGCTCTTTGACCGTATGCTGATATCCGCCCTCTTCGGTGCGCGGCAGCTGCGTCGCCACCCATTCGGCCCAGTCGCGCACAACCGCGACCCAGTCCCCGCGGCCTTCGTGCTGCGCCAACAGCGCCAAGGTCAGCAGCGGCGCGGTCGAATTGACATGACGCCGGGGCAGGCCACCGTCAATCATCCGATCGTACCAGCGTCCTATGCGCGCCAGCGCGGCTGCGTCGCCTTCGGCTTCAGCCCGGCGAAAGTCGCCGTAGAGCCCGACTCCGATCTCCCAGTCCCACTCATCAAAGAGAATCTCGTCATCCGGCGCGGAACAATGATCGCCCGCGATGTTCTTCAGCGCGCCGAGCCCATGGCTCAGCGACAATACCGCGGCGCGGAACGGCTCGACTGTCATATTGCGCCCTCAGACCGCATCTAGCAGTGGCCGCGGCGCGCCGTCGTCAATCAGATGCGGCCAGATCGACATCGGCTCAAAGGCAACCGGCGCACCGTCACTGCAGAACGGTCCATCAAACTCTAGCGCGTGCCGCGATGTCTCAAGACGAAGCGCCGAGGCATCGAAGACCGGCCGCAGCGCCTCGGCCCGCCGGCAGAAAGCGTTGAATGAACCGTGTCGGCCACGGCTGCCGACATGAACAACCCAGCCGCAGCGCCGTCCATAGGCCCGCCATTCCGATCCGGCGTATAGTCCGGACTCCTGACAGATGAGCGCACGATCGCACCAGATGGCGCAATACCCCTCGCCGGCGCGGGCAAACACCCACCCGCGCCCGGTGGCGACCTCATCCAGCGCTTCCGCCGGCAAAAGCGCGTGCGTGAATGCGATCGGGTGCGGTTGCCGGCCGAGGTCAAAAACCAGAAATGCGCAGTCTGCCGACTGCGCGACACGCGGCACCACACCGGATCCCGCCCAAAGGGAGGGCCGCGATCCGCCCCATGGCTTCAGATCACCGGGATGATTGATCCAGATGCGCGCGAATGAATCGCTGGCGAACATGACATCGATCACATGCTGCTGGTGGCCTGCGGCACCGGTGCGGTGGTCGGCGACCGATGACAGCAGCACCGCGTCGTCGCGCCAGAGATTGATTTTGGCACTGCCGTCCAGCCCTTGAATATAGCGCGCCTCCAGCGCCCGCTCCGGGAGCGTCCGGGCCACCTCGAATAGCTGCCCGTGCGGCGCATAGTCCGACACGGCAAACAGCGCAGCCGCGCGTTCGAAACCTGGAACGAAGGGCCCGCCGAACGCGACCGCGGCGGTCGCGGCGAGCTCGGTCGCCGGGCCGGCAAAAAGTTCTTTTTCATACGCCCGCCCCTGGCTGCCGGCGCTGACCCCGCCAATCGTGTGCAGTGCGGTCATAGAGAAAATCAGGTCACACAGACGCGCCGCGCGCCGACGCAGATCAGCGCCGCTCCCCATGTCGAAGAGCGTCAGAAGCCCCGTTAAGTCGATGGGATAGTAGGCCGCCGAATTCCATTCGGCGAAGCCATGCGTCTCCACCGACGCAAACCAGCGGTCCAGACGCTCCTCAGCCAAGGCGCACTGTTCGGCGCCGCGACGCCCGCTGCAGGTGAAGACGGAATTCTCCATCAGCGATCCGGCGACATACTGCGCGACATGAAAGCAAAGAACATGATTCTCCGACCAGAACCACATCACATCGTTACCGGGTTCGTCGGTCCAGTAGCGGAACCCCAAGATCGCGGCCTGCAGACGCGCGGCGAGTTCAGGCGGCAGCTCGCCGCGAAAATCGCGCCAGATCCGCAACAGCGGAAGCAGAAAAAAATCTGCGCAGTCATGGCGCGATTCGACCGGATCCAGGGCGACCGCAATCAGCGGCAGAGCCTGCGCCGGCTGGCCTTGCGCCAGCAGCGCCACGGCCCGCGACGGAGTGTTCCCGCCGGCTTCGGCGGCATATTCCAGATACTGGCGCTTGCGGGCGCCAAGACCCGACGCGTCGATGCGGCGCGGCGGGGGCAGGACAGTTGTGCCGATCTCACGCTCAACAGTGATGCCGCCCGCGACGATCTGGAGCGGCAGTGAAATGCAGCCCGGCGCAAGCCTGTTGACCTTGATCAACGGCACGGGCACGCCCGCAGCCGACAGTGTAATCCGTGCGTCCACTTCAGGCGCGTCGGCCAGAACATTCATCGTCGCGCGATCGTGATTTCGGGACAGCAGCGCGACTTCGACTGGAACAGTGATTTCGGCATCCGATACAAGATGCACCGCACCGCCGCGATAAAACAGCCGGTCCGTGCGGAGACTGTCGAGAATGCGGCGGGCATCGCCGACAGCGACATCCTCCGCGGCCTCCGCAACGCCCGCGCCCTCAATCACGGTAAGGCGGAAAAAGCAGCTGGTGTCGCGCTCATGCAGGTCTTCGAACCGCAACGTCACATCGGTTTCGCCTGCGGCAAGAGTTGCGCGGATGCGGGTTTGATGCGGAATGTTGCGTTCGCAAGGCTCAAACACCGCCGTCGGATGCTGCCGGTCTCCGACCCACAGGCGCGCCGACCCGCATGTCTCAAGCTCAAATGTCACCTCGGTGTTGGCGGCTGCCGAAATGCGCGTGCGCGCCCAGCGGGCAATCAGTTCCGGAACCGGGCGGAATGTGGAGAAATCTACACGCGGATTGTCTCCTGCCGCATAGGCCCGGGTCAGGGGAGGACAGTCGCTGAGCGTGAAGACCCGCTGCGGAAGAGATGCGCGCAGCGCCGCCCGGCAGGGCAGGTCTCCTGTCGCCACCCAACCGTTGACGAAGCGGTAATCCACCAAGTCCGGCATCGGCCGGGCGGTGCCCGGCCATGGGGTGACCTGCGGCTCAGACAGGCGCCAACGGGTCAGGTCAGACGACTCCCTCAACACGGCAACATGTCCGGTTCTCTGCATCTCCTGTGCGGCGGAGCCGCGTCAGCACGGATTGAAATCCTGAACACTATCCTGAAATGGCAATCCGCTGGCAACGGCGCGGCCAAAGCTCGCGGGACCGAAAATGTGAAATTTTTTGCACAGGGACGCCGGAATTCCTGGCCCGCGCCGGTAATCCGCGGCGGATGCGCCGCTCCCTTGGCCGGGCGGGGCCCTATGCGCGGGCGCACGGCCGCGGCGCGCAACCGGCAATCGCCGCATCATCGGCTGGAAATGCCGGACAGATCCGACACTGCGGCTGGCGGATCGCCCCGGCGGACTCATCTCAAGCAGCGGACGAATGGCGGAAACTCGCAAGTTTCGCGCTACGCCGCTCGCGTGCCAAGCGCGGGTCCGGGATTGGCACAGCGTGCAGGAGAGCTTCGGAATAAGGGTGGCGGGGTTCCGAGAAGAAGCGCCGGGTCTCGCTGACCTCGACCATCCTGCCGTGCCGCATGACGCCGATTCGATCAGCGAAGTTTGCGATCATCGACAGATCGTGCGTGATGAACAGGTATGTGAGCTTCAGCCGCACCTGCAGATCACGCAACAGATCGATGATCTGGGCGGCGATCGACACATCAAGCGCCGAAACGCTCTCGTCGAGCACAACAAAACTCGGATTGGTGCACAGGGCCCGGGCGATGCTGATGCGCTGACGCTGCCCGCCCGAAAACGCGTGCGGATAGCGGCTCAGCATCGCGGTTGAGAGACCCACCTGCTCAAGCAGCTCCGCCGCCCGGCTTCGGATCAGCCCGGCATCGGTCTCGCCCTGATTGACCAGTGGCTCGCCGATCAGCTGTTCGACCGTCATGCGCGGGTTGAGCGAAGAATACGGATCCTGAAACACCATCTGGAAATGCTGGCGCAATCGGCGCAGACGTTCGCCCCGAAGCTCGGTCAGCACGTGCTTGCGGTTGTCCCGATCGCGGAAATGGATCGAGCCCGCGGTTGGAGCGTATGCGCCGAGAATACAGCGGGCCACCGTGGATTTGCCGGATCCGCTCTCGCCCAGCAGCCCGAACGTCTCGCCCCGGTCGATCTGAAAACTGACATCGTCCACCGCCCGCAGTTTGTCGCGGGACCGACCCAGCCAGTCCTTGCTGACCGTGAAGTCCATGGTCAGACCCCGCAGATCGATCACCGGCTCCTGCGAGAGCGGGGGTTCGGGCTTCGACGGCGCGGCCCCCGCCTTCGGAAGGCGCGGGATCAACGACAGAAGGCGCTGTGTGTACGCATGTCGCGGAGCGTAGAAGACCTCCTCCAGACCGGCCTCCTCGACCACCTCCCCGGTCCGCATGACCGCGACGCGGTCCGCCAGTTCCGCGACAACGCCGAAATTGTGCGTGATGAAAATCACTCCCATGCGGAACTTTTCCTGCAGCCCGCGGATGAGTTCGAGTATCTGCGCTTCGGTGGTCACATCAAGCGCTGTCGTGGGCTCATCGGCCAGAAGCAGCGCCGGGTTGCATGACAGAGCCATCGCGATCATCGCTCGCTGACGCATCCCGCCCGAAAGCTGGTGCGGGTATTTGTCCAGCATTGTTCGCGGGTCCGGGAGCAGGACGAGATCCAAAAGCTCGCGCGCGCGGTCGCGTTGCGCTGTCCTTGAGAGATCGGTGTGCAGCGAAAGGGTTGTGGTGATCTGCCGCCCGATCGAGTGCATCGGGCTGAGCGCGGTCATCGGCTCCTGGAAGACCATGCCGACCTGCCCACCGCGGACTTCACGCATGGCGCGGCTCTCGCGGCCCTGTTCCAGGACGTCCAGAACGCTGCCGTCCTTGCGCTGCACGCGCACCCTGCCGCTCGTCACCTTGGCAGTGCGCGGAAGCAGATTCATGATCGCCCGCGCGCTGAGCGACTTGCCCGAGCCGCTCTCTCCCACGACTCCAAGCACTTCGCCCGGCTTGACCGCCAGAGTCACGCCATTCACGGCGTTGACAACACCATCCCGGAGATGGAACTCAATCCGCAGATCCTCGATTTCAACAATATTCTTCATGCCGGCCTCGAACGGCTGTCAGCTCTGATAGGGATCGGCCGCATCGCGCAGACCGTCGCCAAGGAAGTTGAATGCAAGGATTGTCACAACGATTGCCGCCCCCGGCGCGAGCAGCCACGGGGCAAGCGCGATGGACCGCAGATTCTGAGCATCCTGCAGCAGAACGCCCCAGCTGATCACCGGCGGCCTGAGTCCGAGACCGAGAAAACTGAGGGCCGTCTCGCCGAGTATCATCTCGGGGATGGCGAGCGTGATCGCGGCAATGACGTATGACGTCATCGACGGCAGCATGTGTCGGCGAATCACGCGCCCTCTAGTCGCGCCCGAAAACCGCGCCGCGAGCACGAAGTCCTGATTCCGGATGGTCAGAAAATGGCCGCGCACCACCCGTGCAAGCGAGGTCCAGCCGATGAGAGCAAGAATGACGGTGATCAGCAGATAGACGAAAATCGGATCCCAATGCACGGGGAGCGCCGCGGCCAGCCCCAGCCACAATGGAATCGTCGGCACGGATCGCACGAACTCGGCCAGTCGCTGCACGGCATTGTCAACCATTCCGCCGATCAATCCTGCGAGACTGCCGAGCGTGACACCAATCACGAAGCTGAAAAGGACGCCGACCAGTCCGACCGACAGGGTCACCCGCGCCCCGTAGACCAAGCGCGAGAAAAGGTCGCGGCCGAGCTTGTCGGTTCCGAGAATGAACACTTTGCTTCGCTGGTCGCCCGTGCCGTATAAGTGCCGGTCCGCAGGGATGAGTCCGAGGAACCTGTACTCTTGTCCCTTCACGAAGAACCGGATCGGGATCACTTTGTCCCTGTTAGGCGTGAAGGTCAGCCGCGCTGTCTCCGGGTCACGTTCGCGGTCAAGCCCGTAGACGAACGGCCCCTTGAGACTGCCGTCGTGAAAGAATTGAATGGTCTGGGGCGGCGTGAACGGGCTGCGGCGGTCATGCTCGAATGGATCATAAGGCGCGATGAAGTCGGCGAACAGCGCCACCACATAGAGTGCGATGACCACCCACAGCGACACGACGGCCAGCCTGTGCCTGCGGAACCGCCACCGCATCATCTGGAACGGCGTCGCGGCAGGGGTTCCGACGGCAGCGTCCCTGGACTCTGTGTTGTCAGGGGAAGCGGTGTCATGAACTTTCACGGCTCAGACCTCTCAAGCATGACGGATTCGGGGATCTGTGAGCACCAGAAGAATGTCCGACAGGAGCGTGCCGATGATGGTGAAGACGCTCAGGATCAGAATGAAGCCTCCCGCCAGGTACATGTCCTGGTTCTGCAACGCCCGCAGCAGGAGCGGTCCGGTGGTCGGCAGGTTGAGAACCACCGCGGTGATCACATCGCCTGAAATCAGCGCCGGCAGGGCCCAGCCGACGGTAGAAAAGAACGGGTTGAGCGCCACACGCACCGGATAGCCCCAGACCACGCGGCGTTCCGGAAGGCCTTGGGCATAGGCGGTTTCGACATAGGGTTTGCCGAGTTCCTCAAGCATGTTGGCGCGCATGATGCGCAGCAGGCCTGCCGCTCCCCCAGTCGCCAGCACGACAACAGGCACCCACAGATGCTTCAGCAGATCAAGGAATTTGGCGAATGACCACGGCGCGTCACTGAATTCCGGGGAGTAAAGCCCGCCGACATGGAAGTTGAAATAGATCAGCCCCAGCCACATCAGGATCAGGGCGAGCAGAAAGTCAGGGATGCCGCGCCCGAGGAAACCCAGCACTGTGAAGACATGGTCAAAGATCGAGTATTGCCGCGTGGCCGAGTAGACGCCGATCGGAATGGCGATCGCCCACGTGAGAATGAGCGAGAGGGTGGAAATCAGCAAGGTCAGGCCCAGCCGCTCCCAGATCAGGTCTGAGACCGGCAGCTGCCAATCGAAGGAAATGCCAAAGTCGCCGCGCAGGACGATCCCCCCGATCCAGTCAAGAAACTGAATTGGGTAAGGACGGTCCAGTCCGAACTCGGCTCGGATGCGCGCCGCTTCCGCATCGTCGACGGTTTCCCCGTTCTGGATCAGTTCAGCGATGTAGGCCGTCGCGAAATCGCCCGGAGGCAGCTGAATGATGACGAATGTCGCGATGGTGATGGCAATCAGGGTCGGTATCGCCCAAAAGATGCGATCAAGGATCAAGCGTCCCATCGACTTCGCCCGTCTCCGCCGTTTCGCCAGCCTGCCACCACCGATCCGCCTGTCATTGCCCTAAGGCCCGCAAGTCATGGCCCGGGCATGCTGCGCGGTTTCCTGCGCAAGGCCGCGTCCTGCAGCGAGCCCGCGGCGGAAGCTGGTGCCTACTGCGCGAAGTAGATCTGCTGGGGATAAGCCAGCCCGATGCCCCGCAGCGCGTCGTCATTCACGAATCCCACGGGGAAGTTCATCACCGCCCTCTTGCGCACGAAGACCGAAGGGGTTTCGCCGACGATGCCGATATGCCAGCCATGCTCGGCATGAACCGCCACCATGTCCCGCGCGAAGTCATTCGCGGCCTCAGGCGTCGGCGCCGACTGGGCTGATTCCCAAGCTGCCCAGACCTCGCGGATGGGGTGATCCGGAGAAGGTTCGATTCCGCCTGCGCCTCCCGTGTTCCACCACTGGAAGTAGCCTTGGGCAAAGCCGCCCTTGCCGAGGAAACGAACCGGATCGGCCGTGATGATCGAAGAGCGGTCAAAGGCGTCAAGGACCATTTCGAACTCATGGGTGTCGATACGCTGCTGGACAAGCGTCCTGTCGAGGATGCGGATGATGGCCTCGACGCCGACGTCTTCCCAAAAGCTGCGGACAAGCTCAAGCATTTCCGATTGCGTGTCCCAGCGGGTTTCGATCACAATGGAAAGCCGGTCCCCGTCAGGCCGAAGGCGGAAACCGTCGCCATCGCGTTCGTTCAGCCCGATGGCGTCCAGCAGGGCGTCGGCGCGGTCAGCGTCAAAGCCCGTCCACATCTGTTCCAGCTCTTCGCTGAAGAATGGGGAACCGCTGATCGGGCTGGCCTGCCGCGGTTCGCCCAGACCGGAAAAGGCCAGCTCATTGATCGTGTCGCGGTCGATCGCGATGTTGAGTGCCTCACGAAAACGCTTGTCCTCGAACAGGCCGCGCAGCGTCGCATCGGCGACATTGAGATTCGGCATCAGGGTCCAGGTCATGGCTTCGGTCCAAAGATCGACCGCATACCCGCCCCGCTCTTCGTTTTCCTTGAACAGCGTGAAGTCAGCGACCCTGAGGTGACGATTCTGCAGATCGATCTCGCCTTGAATGATCATCAGGTTCAGCGATTCATTGTCCTGGAAAATGCGGTGGGTGATGCGGTCAATGTAAGGCAGCTGATTGCCCGCTTCGTCGACCCCGTAGTAGTAGGGATTGCGCACCATGACCACGGTGTCGGCCGGCGGCGGTATTTCAGCGCGCCACGCGGTGAGGACAGGCATGTCGGGATTGAACCACCAGGCTTGAATCTGGCCGCGTGAATCCCACAGATCGGTCCAGGCGTTGACGCCGAACCTGTCGATCACCGCCTGAAGGGCCGTCGCGTCAGCATAGGCGGGATGATAATCCTTGAGGTAGTGGAACGGCTCGATGAAGCCAGGGCGATCCAGGCCAGGCCGGCCCGTGCTTTCCTTTGCGAGAAGGGTGAGAAATAGCGGATAGGGTTCCTTGAACGTCACCACAAAGCTGTATTCGTCGATGAAGCTCAGCGTCATCGGCTCGCCGCCCGATGTATAAAGCGCTGAGATGCTGGGCATGAGCTCCTCGTTGAGGAACACATCCTCGTACCAGAAACGCACATCACGGGTCGTCACCGGTTCACCGTCCGACCATCTCAGCCCCTTGCGGATCGTGAACGCATATTCGCTCGCATCGTCACTGACCTCGTAGGCCCCAACCCAGCCCGGAACGAGTGAGACATTCTGGTCGCTGTCCATCACCGTTTCAACAACACGCTCTTCCATCAGTTTTGTCGGGCCCCAGCGGTCGCTCGGCCCGCTGAAGGCGCGCCGCCAGGTGCCGCCATACTGGCCGATGCTCCCGTAGGTCTGGATGACGCGAGGCTCTTCAGGCAGCCGCTCCCCGACGGGCGGCAAGACGCCGGCAGCGACCTGTTCGGCCAGCATCGGCGCCTCCTGATAGGCATAGCCAACGCCGCCGATCAGACAGATCGGCAAAGCGAGGGAAAATGTCCAAGCTGTCAGTTTCATTCTTTCCTCCATCGGGTTTCCAGGATCAGACGTCCGCCGTCTGTCTTCCCGTCGCAGGATTCTGCCCGTCCGCCACGCCGTGACAGCACACAAATCGAACCGGCGAACCCATGTCCTGACGTTAGAAGCGCGCCAGATCACGGGCAATTCAGGATAGTGAAAACTTTTTCATCTTTTGGCGTCGGATCGCCGATTTCGCGAAACATGATCTTGCCGTCCCGCCGACAATCCCGAGAGTTTCTTCTAGATATTGACAATCGAGGCGACGCTGGCAACACTGAATCCGACTGAGGCCGCGCAGAATGCAACATAAGGCACCATGAAAATATTTTCATGAACTGGCAGGCGAAAACCGGGATCCGTGTTCCTGCCTGAACTGATTGAGGGAGTCCCATGCCAGTTGGAATCAAGGAGATCGCGAAGATCGCCAATGTATCGATAAGCACGGTTTCGCACGTATTCAACAGCACCGCGCCGATCAGCCGCGAGGTGCAGGACAGGGTGCTCAAAGTGGCCCAGGAAACGGGCTATCTCGACAAACGTCTTCGCCGCACTTCGGTGTCGCTGTTGTCCACGGTGCTCACGGTCGCCAGCGAAGCGACACTGCCGAATTCAGACCGGAATTTCGTGGCTTGGAACATGCTCAACGCGTTTCGGCGCGAGTGCCGGGCACGCGGAATCCGCGTGATTCCGCATATCGAACAGGGCGATTCAATTGATCCGGAGCGGGTTCTGCATTCAGTTGCCAAACACAATCCCCACGGAGTCGCGGTCATTCAGGACGAGCGGGACGAACTGATTTCGGCCTTGTGCAGGCTTGAAATGGGCACCGTCATACTCTCCGGCCACGACCCGCTGATGCGCGTCGACACGGTCGCCCCAAGCAACCGGTTCGGGGCTCAGCTCGCGGTTCGGCATCTGATGGAGCTCGGACACCGCAGAATCGCCCACATCACTTGGGGACGGCGGCATGTTCCGCAGCAGCGGGCGTTCGGTTACGGCGATGTCCATCGGCAGATGAAGTGGCGCGTGCCTGAAGGCGCAATCATCGATGCCGGATCCTATCTGCCTGAAACGGTCGAAGAGTTCATGGACAACTGGCTGCGCAATGCGCCTCGGCCGCTGCCCTTCACCGCGTTTTTCTGCGGAGCGGACAATGTTGCGGTGGGATTGCTGCGCAGCCTTCACAAGTCAGGTCTTCATGTGCCCGACGATGTTTCAGTCGTGGGTTTCGACGATGCGCCGTTCAGCGAAATGGAAGAGCCGTCGCTGACCACTGTACACATCCCGATGGAGGAAATCGGCCGGGTCGCGCTGAATCTGCTGGAAGAGAACGCGATAACGCCGCAGGCCGCCCACATTCCCCGCCGGGTTGATCTGGGATGCACACTGATCGTGCGCCGCAGCACCGCGCCGCCGCCGGCCCGGTCGCGCGCCCACGCCGCCAAATCATGACGCCGCCGGGTGATGTCACCGGAGGATTGCGCGGCCAGCCGGGCGCATTCCCGACAGTTCCATATTTGGCGCCGAACGCACCGCCTTCCGCCTGCCGTCAAGAGACGGGTCCAGCGGGCAGATTGACGGCGAAAGGGCGGATCTCGGAAGTTGACAGGATGGAGGGCATCCGCGCCGGACCCCGCCGACCACAGGACGGCGAAACTTGACATCGCCTCCTCTCGCCGTGCGCGACATCAGCGGCGACGCAGCTGCCTACGCCGCAGACAATCCGATCGTATTCGAAACCCTACCCGCCTGCCAGCAGGATTCCGTCCTGCTCGGCTCGGGGCTCGTGGGCGTCATGATCTGGCAAAGCGCGCCGGACAGGCTGCAGTTCGTGATGAGCCGATCCGATGTCTACAGCCGGAACCGGGATGTCTTTCAGCATCGCAAGCCGATAGGGCACTGCACGCTCCGCTTCGCGTCAGCGATCCGCGGCGGGGCCGCCCGCCTGGACATCTTCCGGGCAGAGGCCGTGCTTGAACTCGAACTTGCCGATGCGCCGCTTCGGCTCAAGGCAATCTGCCATGCCCTGGACGACACGCTCATCGTTGAAGCGGACCGGGACCTGCAACGGGCGGACTGGAGTTTTTTTCCCGTTCGCGATCCGCAATCCTCACGCACCAGGGACTCGCGCCCGGCCGACAACGGCCCCTTCGAGCCTGCGGAGATTGATGAGTTCCGTTCCGCAAACGGGGTCCAGATTGTCATGACGCGTTACCGCGAGCGCGGACTTTCCGCCGGCGAACTTGGTGTCGCGGCATGGCGCAGCCACCGGGGGCGGCGGATGCACTGCGCCATCAGCTACGATCGCGCGATGGCCGGCGGGGCGCGGTCCGAGCTTGAAGATCGCGTCGACCGGACCATGACGGCCGCGCCCGCCGCGCTGCTGCGCCACCACCTTGAAGAGTGGAGGGCATTCATGGGCCGCACTTTCATCCGGCTGCCGCACAAGGCGCTGGAACATTTCGTATGGATTCAGTTCCACAAGATGCGCGCGCTCACCCGTCCGGGCGGAGCGGTCATTGACTTGCAGGGCGTCTGGTTTGACCCGTCAACCCCGTGGCCGGCCATGTGGCACAACCTGAATTCGCAGCTGACCTACTGGCTCTTTCCCGTCGGCAACAGGCTCGACCTTATGGAACCCCTGGCACGGTCAATGCGGGAATTCGAAGCTGAGTTCGCCCGCATGGGAGCCCATGCCGGACCGGACGCGTATGCCCTCGATACGGCCACCTCGGCTGAATTCGTTCCCCACGGACCCGGCCGGAGGCCGCTCACGCCCCTTCGGGCGGGGATGCGCATCGGCGACGGCACGGCGCATCACGGCCGCCGCGTGCATGACGCAACGCTGGGAAATTTCCTGTGGCTGGTCCACAATCTGTGGCAATGCGCCCGCTTTTCTGACGACCGCCGGATGATGTCCGGCCCTGTCCTTCGCTTTCTGCGCAACGGAATCAGGTTCTACGAGTCGTTCCTTGTCGATGGCCCTGATGGCCATCTGCATCTTCCCGAGACATTTTCCCCCGAATACAAGTCCGCGCCTGACTGCACCTACGATGTTGCCATCCTCAGATGGGCATTGACAGCCTATCTTGAGGAGGCCGCCGAGTCGGCCGACACGGAGCATCTGCGCGACCTGCTGCGGCGGCTGCCCGACTACGCGTGCGACAGCGCTTCGGGCTACATGATCGGGGACGGCGTGCCGCTCGCTGACGCGCACCGCCATTACAGCCATCTCCTGATGGTCCATCCCTTCTACGACAGGAACATCACGCAGCCCGGCGAGCCATGCCGCATCCGCCGTTCAATCGAGCGCTGGCAGGGCTTCTCGGAGGCGCCTGACCGGCCGCACCAGGCGCTCGTCGGCTATTCCTTCACAGGCGCGGCGTCGCTCCATTCGGCCATCGGCGACGGCGATGCTGCCCATGCCTGTCTGACGGCGTTTCTGGCGACCCGGGCCGGCGGACGGCTGCGCTTTCCCAACACCCAGTACTACGAGCATGACGGGAACGACGCGACCACCGTCGAAACGCCGCTGACCTTCGCCAGCGCGGTCTGCGACATGCTGCTGCAAAGCTGGGGAGGAACCGCGTCTTCCCGGCTCTGCCCTCCCGCTGGAAAGACGCCCGCTTTGACAATCTCCTGGCGGATGGCGGCGTTGCGGTCAGCGCGGAGCTCTCCGGAGGCCGCCTCGTCCGGCTCGGATTCGTGTCGCGGCGGAGACGGCGGATACGCATCGTCAGCCCGTTTCTCAGCGAACATTCCCAGGAGCCGCTGGAAGTCGCGCTGGAGCCGCAGGTTCCCCGCTGGCTCATCTGCGATGACTGACCCCGGCCAAGGCGCCGATGCCGGATTTCACCTCCCACGGAAGCGCGTGTGTGAACAGGCCGCTCTTGGGCACAGGACGGGAACATCCAGCGGCCAGCAAACCTCCGCACTCTTCGGACCGACCCGTCACGACCCAAGAGCCATCCATCCCGCGCATTTCAATCTGCGCATGCAGCGCGTCGGCGAACCACCGCCCGAAGACATGACACATCGCACAGCATAAAGGGCCCAACCTCGATCAGGTTGGCGAGTTCGTGCTGCAGGGCCGGGTCGTGCAAACATTGCCGGTCGCAATTTGCCTTCGTTGCCCTTGTTTCGAGTGCGGGTCAGCTTGATGTGGTGAACGAGTCGGCGCGAAGAGCCGATTGAGCGGTTCAAGGTAAGGCCAAGGGACTTTACTTGGAACGAACTGACAGAGCTGCTGGAAGGCCCGAGTTACAAGAGGGAACCTTCCGGGAGGACAGGCGGGTCCCGATGAAGCTTCGTTCATGAGGTCGCGCCGACCATCAGCCTGCACAGGCCGCACCCGGGAATCATCGTCATGGCGTATGCCATGAAAGACGTGCTGGAAATTCTGACCCGGGAGAACCTGCTGGAATGATGGCGCAGAGCCAAACGGATGTGCACAATGCTTGAACGAAATGGATACTTGGGTCCTATCCAATACAGAGGGGATGACGAGGTGTTGCATGGACGCCTTGAATTCATTCCTGATCTCGTGACCTACGAAGGGGCGGATGCCAGAACCACAAAGGCTGCGTGCCAGGATGCCGTCGACGACTGCATAGCACTCTGCAAGGCCTGGGGACGTGTACCGGACATGCCACTCAAGGACAGTTTCAACGTTCGTCCTGGCCGTGACCTGCACCGTCGTGCCGCGCTGTTTGCCGGAAGCCGTGGCACCAACCTGAACACGGCAGTCAGCGATGCCTTGCAAAGCCGTCTGGATCGGGAGCGCGGACTGCAGGCCTCTGGCGGCAATGGGCAACTCGAGGCGCGCCCCGTGCGTCGGCGCAATCCAACGCCTCCTGTTGGCATTTGCGATGGCTGCATGAAGGCAAGCAGGGCATTGCGGGGTTGGTTCGCAAGTTGTCTTGCCGAGACCTTTCCCATCACTTTCGACATCAGCACGACCGGGCGTGCAGTTGGGGTCGGCACGGGATTCTCGGCGACCGCGAGGCCGTTCGGTGGATGAACGATCGCTGCCGGTCTTCGTCGCCTCGGCCTGAACCGCCTTGATCTGGACCGGCGTGCGCGATTCGCCGTGCCACATCCGGACTGTTCTGCCCTTCGCAGGGTCCAGCGATGCCAAAGGACTTGACGCCGTGGCCGAACGACTCCGCTCCGGTTCGGCTCCCCCGACGTGCTGCAGGAGGTCGGTTCGCACGTCCAGGCAGACCTCGCGGCCATTCAAGGGCCCTTTCGGGCGTCATTTCCAGACGAACTTGAGAGTTCATGGCTTGTCGCTGTCACGCATGCGAACCCAGGCATAACTCTCCGGACCACGCCACATTGCGTGATCGTCCCTGACAGGTGCCTTGCGCTGGCTTGGGAACGAACGGCAACCTTGACTGCAATTGACCGGTTAACTACCGCATGAATCGTCTGAATTGGCAAGCAAGGGAGCCAGTCAATGGTGGTCGCACCATATCCGTCAGGACGCTTCAGGCGCGTCCGGCGAACAAGGGCACTTAGACGGCTTGTCCGCGAGAGCGCTCTTTCCGTCGACGACCTGATCTGGCCCGTGTTCGTGCGCGACGGCCAGGATGACGAAACGCCAGTACCGGCAATGCCAGGCGTTTCGCGGCTGACTGTGGACCGGTTGGTCAAGGCGGCACGCGAGGCCGCCGACACGGGCATCCCGGCAATTTGCCTCTTTCCCTGCATCGACTCTTCCCTGAAGACCGAACAATGTGAAGAGGCATGGAATCCGGACAACCTGGCAAACCGCGCCACGCGCGCCGTCAAGGACGCGGTTCCGGAGATCGCGGTCATGACCGACGTGGCGCTCGACCCGTACAACATCAATGGCCACGACGGCATCGTGCGTGACGGCGAAATCGTGAACGACGAGAGCGTGGACGCCCTTGTCCGGATGGCGGTTGCGCAAGCCGAGGCCGGCGCCGACATACTTGGTCCGTCCGACATGATGGACGGACGCATCGGGGCAATGCGGCAGGCACTGGAAGCCGCCGGCCACAAGAGCACGTGCATCCTGAGCTACTCGGCGAAGTATGCGAGCGCCTTCTACGGTCCCTTTCGCGACGCAGTTGGAGCTTCCGGACTGCTGGTTGGTGACAAGAGGACCTACCAGCTCGACATCGGCAACTCGGACGAAGCATTGCGCCTGATCGAACGCGACCTTGCCGAGGGAGCGGACATGGTGATGGTCAAGCCGGGAATGCCGTATCTTGACATCTGCCGACGAGCATCGGACGCGTTCGGCGCGCCTGTCTTCGCCTACCAGGTTTCCGGCGAGTACGCGATGATCAAGGCTGCAGCCGGGAATGGATGGGTCGACGGCGACCGGGTCATGATGGAGAGCCTTGCTGCCTTCAAACGGGCCGGATGCGCGGGCACTCTGACCTACTTTGCCATGGATGTTGCCCGGGCACTTGCACAGTGAACGGCAATGCCGCCGGGACTCCCGGAAGTTCCCACGCATGGCCTGGCGCAAGAGCGATGAATGCTGGCGGCGTGTGCCGAAGGCCGTTTCCAGGGTTCAGGGACGGTGAAACGGAAAGGCGCTTCTCATGGTTCACGCGGACGCGGCCTGCAGTTTCATCTTGCCCGTTCGGACGGGAACGCCGATAGACCTCACATGCTGAAGACCCGAGTCATACCGTGCCTGGACGTGGCCGACGGCCGTGTCGTGAAGGGCGTGAATTTCGTCGATCTCGTCGACGCCGGAGACCCGGTCGAGGCAGCAATCGCCTACGATGCGGCCGGGGCTGACGAACTTTGCTTTCTCGACATTCATGCAACGCACGAAAACCGCGGCACTATGCATGATCTCGCGACGCGAACCGCCGAACACTGCTTCATGCCCTTGACGGTTGGCGGCGGCGTTCGAACGGTCGACGATGTCCGCGCCCTCTTGCTGGCCGGGGCGGACAAGGTCTCCTTCAATTCGGCGGCTGTGGCAGATCCCGACGTGGTGGCGCGCGCAGCGGAGAGGTTTGGCTCGCAGTGCATCGTTGTCGCGATCGACGCAAAGTCAACGGGACCGGACAAGTGGGAGATCTTCACGCACGGAGGGCGGCGCGCGACCGGAATCGACGCGGTGGAGTTTGCGCAAGCCGTCGAAACGAAGGGTGCAGGCGAGATCCTGCTCACCTCCATGGACAGGGACGGCACGCGCGCGGGATTTGACATCCCCTTGACCCGAACGGTCGCGGACGCCTTGTCGATCCCCGTGATCGCGTCCGGCGGCGTCGGTACGCTGGATCACTTGGTTGAAGGCGTGACTGAGGGCGGGGCCAGTGCTGTATTGGCCGCATCGATTTTCCACTTTGGAGAGTCTTCAATTGCCGAGGCAAAGGCACACATGTCAGCGCAAGGCGTCCCAGTGAGACTCGCTTGACATCTTTCGCGTCCTCAATGGCGAGGACTTTCGGCGGACTTGGAAGGCCCGAATGCACGATGCAAATCCGACACCGAGGGAAACAGCGGCGGGCCTGTCAACCGTCCCACAAGATCCTGTTTCCGCCTCTGAAACTGACGTCCACGACACTCGCCGGATCGGGAGAGTCTTCCAGGCCCTCGTCAAGTTCGCACTTCACGGGCGGGCCTTCGCAAGGAGGTTCCGCGAGTCGCGCCGATGTATTGCACCGGAGAGATCCATACGGCGCCACCGCCAATCCGCCACGCCCGCCTGTCGGCGTCAACTATGGGAGCGCGCCTTCCGTCCCGGCCCAATTGCAGGGGCTTGCGGCGCGAGAATCAGATGACTGAAATTCTGGACCGACTCGCCCGGACCATCGCGGAGAAGCGGGCAGCTGACCCGAAGAGTTCCTGGACTGCGCAACTTCTTGCGGCCGGTCCAGAGAGGGCTGCAAGGAAATTTGGCGAAGAAGCCGTTGAAGCCGTCATTGAAGCGATTCGGGGCGACCGTGACAGGCTCGCGGCGGAGGCGGCCGACGTTCTCTATCATCTACTTGTCATGCTGGCGACGCGCGAAATCGAGCTCGAAGAGGTGTTGAAGATCCTGGAAGAGCGCGAAGGCATTTCGGGAGTCGACGAAAGGGCGCGCAGGACCTGATGACCATCAAGGATCCCTCGGACCTCCAGTCAAGCCGACGTCCAGTGACATCCTTGTGGCATCCCGCTCCACGATGCGCCGAACAAGATGGACTGCCGTCCATGCCTTGGTGGCGATCGCTTGCGAATGGCCCAATCTGGAATTCTGTCATCAGAAATTCTCGCACGTTTTGG
Source organism: Boseongicola sp. (assembly GCA_028824715.1). Taxonomy (GTDB): domain Bacteria; phylum Pseudomonadota; class Alphaproteobacteria; order Rhodobacterales; family Rhodobacteraceae; genus JAJEFO01. The sequence continues at coordinate 113,222 of JAPPCV010000113.1, forward strand.
GCATGTTTCCAATTGAAACATTATAAATCAATAAGTTACTGACATATTCTAAAAATATAAATGAAAAAAATTTTATAACATATTAAATTTACGATCTATTTTGATTCATACCCCATGTCTCTGAAACCGCCCGTCAAGCATCTTCCTCTAGGGCCCGTTGACAATCATGTTGCCGCGATCACGCCGGCATCAAGGTGAATTCCTGCCGCGAAGCTCTCATCGGTCTTGTCGTACCGCGTCGCCACCGCCCTGAACTCCTTGATTCTCGCGAAGAAATTCTCGACCTGGTGCCGCCACTTGTACATCTCCCGGTCGTGGTCCCGGGACGCCGCCCGGTTCCTTTTCGGGGGAATCACCGGAACCGCGCCGCGTCCCTCCACCTCTTCGAGCAGCCAGTCAGCGTCGAACGCCTTGTCCCCGACAAAGGCCCCGAACCGGAGACCCTCAAGAAGGGCAGGCACCCCCGCAAGATCGTGCGCCTGGCCGGGAAGGATCACGAAGCGGACCAGGTATCCGAGCGCGTCCACGACCGCCACGATCTTGCTCGTCAGGCCGCCTCTCGAGCGGCCGATCCCTTGCCTCCCGGTCCCCCCCTTGCTCCCGACGCCTTCTGATGCGCCTGGACGATCGTGCCGTCAACGAACACGTATTCGAGGTCGAACTCCTCTGACAGGGCGTTGAAAACACGCTCGAAAACGCCCGAGAGCGCCCAGCGGCGGAACCTCCGGAACACGCTGTTCCAGTTGCCGAAGCGCTCCGGAAGGTCGCGCCACGGCGATCCCGTGCGGAACCGCCAAAGCACCGCCTCGAGGAACTGCCTGTTGTCCGCCGCGGTGACGCCGGGATCGGTCGCCTTGCCGGGCAGCATGGGCGCGACCCGCGCCCACATGGCGTCGGACAGCACCGTCCTGTCTGCATTCATCTTGCCACCTGCTCGTCTTGCCTGTGCCGCCGTTCCGGCGTGCGTTGCGGCGCAGATGGCATCGGCCCGCCCAAAGCGCAACTCGATTGTCAACGGGCCCTAGTCGCGCCCGTATAGATCTGCCGCACGGCGCTCAAAGGCCTGCACAACGCGCTGTGTCACTTCATTGAAGAAGAGCTTGGCGGTGGTCTGCAGAAGCCTGTTCCGGAACTCGAAGTCCACATGGAAGCTAATGTCAGATCCGCCATCCGCTGCGTCAGCGAACTCCCAGTCCGAATTCATTCGGCGGAAAGGGCCGTCAAGATACTCGGTGTTGATCCTGTTCGAGTCGGGCCAGAGGGTGACCCGGCTGCCGAACTTCTCGCTGAAGACCTTGAAGGAAACCACCAGGTCGGCGAGCATCACGACATGGCTGCCTTCCTGGCGCATCTCGCGGATACGGGCGGCAGTGGTCCAAGGCAGGAACTCAGGATAGCGTTCCACATCCGCGACAAGGTCGTACATCTGTCTGGCGCTGTAAGGCACGCGACGGCTTTCGGTATGGGAGGGCATGCGCTCGGGTCTGGAATTGTCCTGTCCCTTACGTGTAGGGAGCGGGAACGGGGGTCAAGGGGGGAGTCGGTTTGACAAGACCGTATGTGATAGTCGAGTTGATTTCGGCAAAGGCCATTGCGACCCGGGTCGAGGAACTCGCCGGGGAAATCCAGGCCACGTTCCGCAATACCGACAAGCTGATTATTGTCGGGCTCCTGCGGGGATCCTTCGTGCTCATTGCCGATCTGGTGCGCGAACTTGACATGAATGTCGAAGTCGACTTCCTTGAAGTCTCCTCCTACGGGAACGAGATGGTATCGAGCCATGAGGTGCGAATCCTCAAGGATCTCCGGGGCGAAATCGAGGGCGAGGACGTTCTCGTTGTCGAGGACATCGTGGACACGGGATACACGCTGAGCCACGTTGTGAGATTCCTGCAGGCGCGCAACCCGCGAAGACTCGAGACGATCGCGCTTCTGGACAAGCCGTCGCGTCGCGAAGTCGACATTTGCGCCACTTGGACCGGGTTTGAGATTCCCGACGAATTCGTGGTCGGCTACGGAATTGACTACGCGCAGAGAAACAGGAACCTGCCCTATATAGGGCGCGTTCGCCTTGCGGATGCGGACGGCAAGGTCGGCAACGAGGTGGCGGAAGAGTCGTAGTCGGCATAAGGCGAACGCACACCTGCAATTGCGGCCATCGCCCGGGAACGGTGGCATTCCCGGAGTCTTCAGGTAACATCCTGGGCACAACGGCCCTCGCATGTTCAAGGAGATGCAGATGAGATTCCCCAGGCACTTCGTTCCCGTGGTTGCCGCACTGACACTGGCGGGAGCGACGCTCGCCCTTGCGGGCGGACATGACGGCAATCCTGCCGCCAATGCCAGGCAGATGCCATGAGCCAGGTCGGGAATTGCGCTTGGGGATGATTCGGTCCAAAGAGGCGTCCGGACATCAACATATAGTGGCAAGGGGTCGTTTCAGGACAACCCCTTGCCGAGAGAAAGGAGATCAACGATGTCGAAAGACTTGAACGACGTGGCCCCTTCCCTGGGCGAAGTTAACACTCTGTACGTCGCGCTGGAAGTGAGCGGTACGTCCTGGGTGGTCGGGATCGGCGACCTGGAACAGCAGGACAAGGTCGGGATGCACAAGCTGGCGCCGGCCGACACGGCAGGCCTTCTGGAGAGGATCGGGAAGGCCCGCTCCGGCGACGGCGGGCCGTCCCGGGTGCTGCTGACCTACGAAGCTGGATTCGAGGGCTTCTGGCTGGCTCGGTGGCTCGGCGAGCACGCGCCGGAGATCGACGTCGTGATCTGCGATCCGGCGAGCCTCGAGGTCGTGCGCAGGAAGAGGCGGGCGAAGACGGACCGGATCGACGCACGCAAGATGGTCCGCGCGCTCCGGGCTTGGGACGGCGGCGACCGTGACGCGATGTCGCCGGTCCGGATCCCGACGGTCGAGGAGGAGGACGCGAAGCGGCTGCTGCGCCGGCGGGAGCGCCTGGTGAAGGAGCGGCGGCGGCACGCGAACGCGATCGCCGGGCTGCTCAGGCTGCACGGCGTGTCCATCGGGGATCCGGCCGGGAAAGGGTTCCGCGCCCGCCTCGAGGGGCTTGAGACCGCCTACGGCACGGAACTGCAGCCGGGGCTCCTGGCCGAGATCCACGGCATCCTCGACCGGCTGGAGCTGGCCGTCGCCGAGCTGAAGACGGTCGAGGCGGAGAAGGCGGCGGTGCTGAAGGCGTCGCGGGAGGCGCTCGACGGCCTTGCCGCGCGGGACGGCGGGGATGCGGAGTCTTCGGCGCAGGAGGCGCCCGACGACCTTGGGAAGGAAGGCGGGACGGAGGCCGCGGGGATGTCGGATCCGGCCCCGGATCGCGCGCACTTCGTGGCCGCGCTGGTCGGGCTGCGCGGTATCGGACCAAACGACGCGCTGCTCCTGGACACCGAACTGTTCTACCGGGACTTCCGCAACCGCCGCGAGTTGGCGAGCCTGGCGGGACTGGCGCCGGTCCCCTTCGCGAGCGGCGGCGTCGACCGTGACCAGGGAATCAGCAAGGCGGGCAGCCCGCTGCTGCGCAAGCACCTGGTTCAGATGGCCTGGCGCTGGCTGCGGCATCAGCCGGACAGCGCGCTGTCGAAATGGTTCCGGGACTACGTCAGCGCCCGCGACGGGCGCGCGCGCAAGCGGGGGATCGTGGCGCTGGCGCGCAAGCTGCTGGTCGCGCTATGGCGTTACGCCACCGCCGGGCTGGTGCCGGACGGCGCCGTCCTGTCGCGGACCTGAGAGGAAGACATTGGACACCTGAACAACCGGGCGGCCCGACGGGGCCTCCGGGGAACCCGGGCAAGGCGTGTGACCGTACGTGCGCTTGGTTCGCCGCAGACCGCGGCACCGTCTACGCAGATGGGTCCCGCCTCCCGGAACGTCGCACCGCCCCGAACTGGGCATCATGGTCACGCGGCCGGCAGACGCCGGCCAACCGAACCGGATAAGAGTATGGACGCGTCGTTGAGCGCGCCGGAGGAATCGCGACGTTTTGCCTGGAACATCCCCCGAGCGGCACCGAGCCGTTCCGACAGCAGGGAGAGGAACAATGTGACGACACGGCAGGGCCGCTGCGCCGGGACGTCTTCTACTTGGAAAGGAATGCCCGGGCCACGTCCATGGCGCGATCCGGGAGGGTCCTGTGGATTTGTGGACGAGCCCTTCGGGCCGGCCCGCGCCCTGTCGGGACGTGTGGACAAGCCGTGGACGACGCCAGGGCGTCGCCCACCGCGTTGTCCACACTCGCGGGCCTCTCGCCCACAATTCCACAGGACAGCAACAACAACCCTTTCATCTTTTGGATTCTAGGGAGGGAGGCGGACGGAAAAAAAGCGCTTGACAGGAGGGGGGCTCATAAGGGCGCACATGAAGCTCTATGCGTTCAACCTAGACGTGATTGGAGCCATGGCGAAGGGTGAAGTCGGCTACAATGCGGAAGCGGCCCAGGCCGCTGCGAACAATCTCCTGGCGCTCGCGATGACGCATCAGGATGCCTATTGGGCTCCAGGCACTTCGACGGCGGAACTGGGCAATGAGACCAGGGCCCTGCCCTTGATCTGGGAGGAAGGGTCGCGTTTCGGAGACATTGGCGTTCAACTGATCGAAGCCGTTCGCCAGCTCGCGGCAACGGCTGGAGAGGGCCAGGACACGTTGCGCGACGCAATCCGCGGTGTCGGCGGCGCTTGCAGCGCCTGCCACAGAAGTTACCGTCAGCGCTGAAGCTGACGACGACAAGGGCAACCTGCCAGCGCAGGTTGAACAGCCATGAAACGTGCCATGACGTGGTTGTCCGTGCTTGCAGTGCTCGGCCTTGCGGCAGCGCTCTGGCTGACTCGTCCCGCAGTCGTCAGTCCGGCACGGTTTGCATCGCTCCAAGGCAACGCGATGCGGGGCGAAGTGGTGTTCTGGGCAGGGGGATGCGCTTCGTGCCACAAGGCAGAAGCGAGCGACGACGACCTGGCGCTGCCCGGAGGCCGACGTTTCGCGACACGGTTTGGCACCTTCATCGCACCCAACATCTCGTCTGATCCTGCCTATGGAATTGGTGACTGGACAGTGGCGGAATTCGCCTCGGCCCTGCTCCATGGCACGTCGCCTGACGGTCGCCACTACTACCCGGCATTTCCATACGCGTCCTATGCCCGAATGAATGACCAGGACGTGGCCGATCTTTGGGCGTTCATGCAAACATTGCCAGCATTGCACTTGGCAAGCCAGAGGCACGACCTGACCTTTCCGTTCAATGTCCGCGCCACGCTTGGAGCCTGGAAGTTCCTGTTCCTGAAGCCGACTTGGGTGCGGCCTGCCGAAACGCCCGAACTGGAACGCGGGCGGTACCTTGTGGAAGCATTGGGCCATTGCGGCGAGTGCCATACACCAAGGAACCTTCTGGGAGGCAGCCTGAATTCGGCCTGGATGAAGGGTGCGCCACATCCTGCCGGAAAGGGACGCATTCCCGGGCTGGTGCCAAGCGTTCTGAACTGGAGCGCCGAAGACATTTCCTACTATCTTGAAACCGGATTCACACCGGACTTCGACAGTGCAGGAGGCGATATGGCCGAAGTTGTCGCAACCATAGGCAGGCTTTCGCCCGAAGACCGCCTTGCCATCGCACACTACATTAAGGCACTCGAGTAGCTTCGACACCTCTCGCAGTCCCGATGAGACGTGCATGCCTTCCTGCACCAAATGATTCCTTGTGCTCCCCGAGAATCCCGGGGCAAAGAGCGGCCATGGCAAGTTTCGTTCTGGCTGTATTCTTCCTGATCGTCACGCCCGGCCCCGGTGTTCTGTCTCTCGCGGGCGTCGGGTCGGCATTCGGATATTCGCATGGCCTCCGGTACCTGGCGGGGCTCTTCGTCGGCACGAACCTCGTGTGCCTTGCGGTGATCAGCGGATTGGCGGCACTGGTGCTTGCCGAGCCCGGGATTCGAGTGGTCCTGACCATGGCGTCGGCGGCCTATCTGCTGTGGCTGGCTTGCCGTATCGCCCTTGCCGGAACGAGAATTGCATTCATCGAGCAGCCGAGCGCGCCCGGAATTCGGGGCGGAATCCTGCTTCAGGCCGTCAATCCGAAAGCCTATGTGGTGAACACGACATTGTTTTCCGGGTTCGCGTTCATGGCCGAACATCCCATTCTCGAAATCGGAATCAAGTTACTTCTTCTCAATGTTTTATGGCTTGCAATTCATGTGGCATGGCTGTGCGCCGGGGTGACGGTTCGACGGATGAACCTGCCTGAGACGTGGCAGCGGGGCATCAATATTGGAATGGCGGCAGCGATGGTTGCCGTAGTGGCGTTGGCGGCCCTTGCACCCCAAGGTTGACCAATGAGCACCAAGGGACAGTGGAACAGACGCCTTGGCTGCTGGTGGTCCAACCGGATCTCGCTTGCCTGAATTGGCCACCCCTTCACCTCGCCTTTCCGGCCTACTGGCCTCTCGGCGAACTGGGTCAGCCATCTCGACAGGGCGCCGCGACGGACGTCGCATTCCAGGACGGCGCGGGCGAGTTGCCAAGCGCCCATGGCGTCGCGGCGGCGCGACTGCGGATAGTCCTCCTCACGGATGTCCTGCAAGACTTTGCCCAGCCAGTTTCGTTCCACTTCGATCCTCGTTCCTCCAACCAGCCAAGCAAACAGCTGCGCTTTGGAACGATGGCCCGTGCGTCCGGCAAGATGCTTGCCGGAAACCGACGCCGGAAGCCTGTGCTCCGGATCCGGCTTCCGAGAGGCGCGTCTGGCAGCCGCGTTGCCGGACCATTCCAGTGGCATCGGCGGATAGCGGAAACGCTCGAGCGGATCCACGTCGTTCCGGGGAATGCACTTCCCCTGACCGCTGATCAGGGCGCTGCAGCGTCCAACGTCAGCCGCCGCAGGATCCAGAACCGCCGTTTCGAACTGCCAGTGCCAGCGCGCGTGGATGTCCTCGCCGGTCGGGATGCGGTCCGTCCGCCAGGCGCCGTTGCAGCGGTCAAGATGCCGAATCTCCTGCTGCCACGCCTCGATGTCAGCTGACCGAACTGCGGGTCAGCCTGCAACATGCAGGTGCGGGCCTTGAGATCCAGGATGTTCGACCATCACCGCTTTCCGGGCAAACCGACGCTTCCGCTTCACATTCCTTTCGAACGGACGGAAAGACACCGGCGTCCACGTCCGCGTCAAGCGGGGCTGGCCGGACGGGCGCCGGATGGGCCGGATTCGGGACTGGAATCGGCAATTCGGGATTTCAAGCGACTTCAAGGAATTGGCGCGATGTGGAAAGTCATGCTTCGCAGGTGGACGACAACTTGATCAAAGTGGAAGGTAACTGGCCTCCCGGACGAAGCCATCGGATTCAACGTGGGAGGCTCTTCCAGAAAAAATTGCGTCGCTGTCCGGACACAATCGCTGAAACACGGGCGCCGTGCGCACTTCGGCCAACCGCCTGGAAACGCGTCTCAGGTCTGGACTGGGATTCAAGCGGTTCACGACGCTTGACACGCCTTCCAGCCACGACAAATCCTCCGCCATCCCGACCTCGATCGCCGCCATTTCAGGGAGTGTCATAGACTCGTGGCCAATCCGCGGTTCCGGATGGCGATCAACTGCCAGGTCTCGGAAAGAACTGGTCGATGAGGATCGGGTTTCCGTCAGGGTCCTTGATGATGATGCTCGCAGGTCCGGTCGCTTCGGGGTCAGTATCAGATTCCATCTCGATCCCGCCGGCCAAAAGCGATGCACGGATGTCACGCACATCGGTGAAGTCGGCGATGCGCGACATGTCTTGAGCCAGTCCCGGATTGAACGTGAGGATGTTCTTCTCGAAGAGCCCCTGAAACAGGC
>JAPPCV010000071.1 GCA_028824715.1 Boseongicola sp.
CCGGTCATCGTGTTGATGACAAGGGGTTTCGCGAATATCTGGAGATGAAGATCCGGCTAGACCTGCGCAACGAATTTCGTCGTTGAATTTCTTGCGCGACCCCTCTTATGTAATGAGTGCCGGCCCTTGGAGTGCCTGATACGCACGGCCGTGCCAAGAAGTTTCGCCGTTCCAGACACGTTGCCCCAATTGCGGCACGCTGGTTTGGTGCCGTGGCCGACATGGTCACGAATTCGGAAATGCCCGAGATCGGCGATCACACGCCGCCGGGACTGGAATGGGCGCCTCGAAGAGGTGCTGGAGATGAACCGCGATGATGCGCGCATTGGACGGATGCGGCACGGTGCCGATTGTGACTGACTATCGGTCTGCCACCCTGATGCGGGCAGTCGCCTCAATTGAAAGTCGCAGAATGCTCAGTCTGGCCTTGGCAGGCCGGGCTTCGATGCTGCGCAGAAAGTCAACATGTCAAAGAAAATGCTCATCGATGCCACCCACGCCGAGGAGACGCGTGTCGTGGTGGCCGATGGAAACCAGGTCGAGGAATTCGACTTTGAATCCGAAAACAGACGTCAACTCTCCGGAAACATTTACCTCGCGAAGGTGACGCGGGTCGAACCGTCGCTTCAGGCTGCCTTTGTGGAATATGGCGGCAACCGGCACGGGTTCCTGGCGTTTTCCGAAATTCACCCGGACTACTACAAGATTCCGGTCGCCGACCGAGAGGCGCTGATCGCCGAGGAGATGGCGATGGCGGAGGCCGAGGCGAAAGCCGAGGAAGAAGAGGTCAAGCCCAAGCGCCGTCGACGGAGCGGCTCGAAGGCCAAGGCGGAATCGACCGTGACGGCGGACGAAACGGTTTCTCAGGAAGAAGGTGCCAACGAGGTGGCCGCGAAGGACGTTGCCTCCGACAACGTGGACGACTCCGCTCGCCAAGATACCACGGAGGACTTGGCCGACGCTTTGGCAACTGCCGAGGAGCCAGCCGAAGACACGTCAGCCGACATCCCATCCATGAACGTCATCGACCTCGACGATGAGGAAAGCCGCCAACCCGACGTTGAAGACGCTCAGTCTACGGACGCATCGGAAAGGGACGAGACCATCGAGTCCATTGCCGATGACGACACGGCGGAAGAAATCCAGCGTCCGCGCCGGCAGAGGCAACGACTTCGCAACTACAAGATCCAGGAAGTGATCGAGGTTCGCCAAATCCTTCTTGTCCAGGTCGTAAAGGAAGAGAGGGGCAACAAGGGCGCAGCATTGACGACCTATCTCAGCCTCGCCGGGCGCTACTGTGTGCTGATGCCGAACACGGCGCGCGGCGGCGGGATCAGTCGAAAGATCACGAGTGCATCGGATCGCAAGAAACTCAAGGCGATCGCCGATGGCATCGAGATTCCCAAGGGTGCAGGCCTGATCATCCGGACCGCAGGAGCGCAACGCACGAAGTCAGAGATCAAGCGGGACTACGAGTATCTCCAAAGGCTTTGGGAACAGATCCGCGAACTGACGCTGAAGTCCATCGCGCCTGCTCAGATCTACGAGGAAGGGAACCTCATCAAGCGGTCGATCCGCGATCTCTACAGCCGCGAGATCGACGAAGTGCTGGTCGAGGGCGAGGACGGCTTCCGCACGGCCAAGGACTTCATGAAGATGATCATGCCGAGCCATGCCAAGAACGTTAAGCAGTACAACGACCCGATGCCGCTGTTTGCGCGACACCAGGTCGAAAGCTACCTCGGCGGCATGTTCAACCCGGTCGTGCAGCTCAAGTCCGGTGGCTACATCGTCATTGGCCAGACCGAAGCGCTTGTTGCAGTCGACGTGAACTCCGGCCGGGCGACAAAGGAGGGATCAATCGAGAGCACCGCGCTCAAGACCAATCTTGAGGCTGCGGAGGAAGTCGCGCGCCAGCTTCGGCTTCGCGACCTTGCCGGCCTCATCGTGATCGACTTCATCGACATGGATGAACGCAAGAACAACGCGGCGGTCGAGAAGCGGTTCAAGGAGAAGCTGAAGACGGATCGGGCACGCATACAGGTTGGGCGCATTTCGGGCTTTGGGTTGCTCGAAATGTCGCGTCAACGGCTGCGGCCAGGTGTGCTTGAAGCCTCTACGCAGCCATGCCCGTCCTGCCATGGCACCGGCCTCTTGCGCTCGATCGACAGCCTAGGCCTGACAATCCTGCGTCAGCTGGAAGAGGAAGGCGTGCGAAAGAGGTCAAGGGAGATTCTGCTCAGAGTTCCGGTGCCGGTCATCAACTTCCTGATGAACACGAAGCGCGAACATATCGCCCAGATCGAATTGCGCTATGGCATGGCCGTAAGGCTTGAAGCGGATCCCCACCTTGTTCCGCCGGAATTCTCGATCGAGAAATTCAGGACCGCCATGCGCAGGATGGAATCGAGCGCGCCGGTAGTTTCTGCCGATGCCTCGCTCATGGCCCGCGCAGATGACGAAGAGATGCCCGAGGAAGGTGTCGACGCAACGCTTTCCGAAGATGATGGCCGTCCGAAGAAAAGGCGCCGCCGGCGCCGCCGTCGCCGCGGAAAGGGTGTTGACGGGCAAGGTGAAGAGAACGCCGAGATCGGAGCCGAGGCGGAGGCGGACGCCAAGTCGGACGCGCCTGAGATGGTCCCGGAAGCGAAGACGGAAGATTCCAGCGGCGACGGGAAGCCTAAGCGCCAGCGGCGTCAGCGCAAGAAAGCTGACGAAACCGTCGAGGATGTCGGTGACGCGGATGCAGCGACAATCGAAAGCGCGGGCAACGAAGGGGCACCGGCCGAATCCAAGCCCAAACGGCGGCGCAGCCGCAAGAAAGAGAAACCTTCGGAGGACATGGAGCCCCCGGCCCAACCGGAAGTTCAGGATGCCTCGATCAAGGTTGCGAAGGCATTGCCCGAAAGCGAGCCTGCCTTCGAGCCGACCAGCGAACCGGAAACGGGCCCTGACCCGGAACCGGCCATGGCTTCGACGGACGGCGGCGATGCCGAGAAGAAGCCGCGGCGCATCGGCTGGTGGTCACGGGAACGCTGAGCATTGCGCGGAGAGGGCGTGTTCCGGGCACAAGGCATCCACGCTGCCTTTTGACGCTCGACCGCAATCCGTTGCGGCGCCTACTCTCCGCTCGCACGCCGAGAGCATCCACCTTGTCTCGCGCAGGGCCATGCAACTCCGGCCGACCCTTCGAGCGTCTGCAAGGGGACCATTGCCGAAATTCACGCGACCTGCCAGCGGGAAACTGACGGTTCGGCCAATCGGCGCCCGCCGACGGGACGCGCTGGAATCACGTCTTCGCACAGGGACTCGCATCGAGCGGCGCAGCAAATTCACGCTCCCTGATCGCTCTTGCGCCCCGTGGGCCGTGCCGGACAGAGGCTGACCGGGAGTTCGCTACGGCGGCAGGTCCCGTAGAAAGGAAGGAAAATGGTGCACGGAGATGCGGCGTGCCTCAGGCGGGCTCGTCGCGCACGCCTGTGCACTGCGGCCGGGACGCACTGAACGTTGTACAGAATGCCTTGCTCCGCCCCACCGATCGCTGGCCGCGTCAGGAATTGACGCGGCTGCCGGACTTTCGGATCGTGTAGATTTGGAGTCCGCCTTGCTCTTCGGAGCTCAATAATGCGTGTCCTTGCTCCTTGCAGAAATGCGGCACGTCAACGGCGGCCGCCGGATCGTCCACGACCAGCCTAAGGACAGCTCCGGGCGCCATCGCGCGCATGCGTTTCGCGGCCTTCAGCACCGGCAGCGGACACAAGAGCCCGAGGGCATCGAGTTCTTCGTCAAATTCCATCGAGGCGAGCGGTACGCGGCATGTTTCAGCTTGTCCACCGAGTTGTGACCCCCTTGCGTCTGGGCAGAAGGGATTGTTGTGCCTTATCTATCGGATTCGGAACCAAAGGGCATCCATGTTCGGCATCGACATCTTCGACCTGAGCCTCCTGCCTGCCATGCTCGTGGCGCTTGCAGCCGGTTTCCTGTCCTTTCTGAGCCCATGCGTCCTGCCCATCGTGCCCCCGTACCTTGCCTACATGGGCGGGGTGTCCGTAACCGACATGCAGGCAGCACGCGGCCAAGCCTCCCGTCGCGTGCGCAATTCGGCAATTTTCTTCGTGCTCGGCCTCTCCACGGTGTTTCTTTTCCTTGGCTTCACCGCCAGCGCCTTCGGGCGCTTCTTCCTGACCAACCAAGGCTGGTTTGTCGCGGTCGCGGGAATCTTGATCATGATGTTCGGAGCGCATTTCATCGGAATCTTTCGCTTGGGCTTCATGGATCGCGAGATGCGCGTTGACGCAGGCAACCGTGGCGGGTCGACATTTGGAGCCTACATTCTGGGACTGGCATTCGCCTTTGGCTGGACACCCTGCATAGGCCCCATACTGGGCGCCATCCTGTCTCTCGCGGCAAGCGAGGCTGACGTGACGCGCGGCACCGCGCTTCTCGCGTTCTACGCTGCTGGCCTCGGCATCCCGTTTGTGCTTGTGGCGATGTTCTTCCCGAGACTGACCGGCTTCATGAACTGGATGCGCCGCAACATGGACAAGATCGAGCGGGTCACGGGCCTGCTGCTATGGACGGTGGGCCTCCTGCTGCTCACAGGGCAATTCACCGATTTCAGCTGGTGGCTGAACGAGACCTTTCCGGTGCTGCAGTCCTTCGGCTAACACCCGGCGGTTGTCTTGCGTCGCCGGTCCGCGGCCCTCGTTCAAGCTTGGGCACCCTGCGCTCGGCCCCCGTCACACTGGGCTGCGGGCAGTCGCCAGGCGCTCAACGCGCTCTCTGCGCACGACGCAAGTCCGTGGCGGCGGCCGACTGAAACGTGTCATGCCTTCGGGCCAATCATCTTCTCGGGCCTGACGACCTGGTCGAAAGTCGCCTCGTCCACAAATCCCAACCTGACGGCCTCTTCCTTGAGGGTCGTCCCGTTCTTGTGCGCCGTCTTGGCAACCGTGGTCGCATTGTCATATCCGATTGTCGGGGCAAGCGCGGTCACGAGCATAAGGGACTCCCGCATCAATTGGTCGATTCTGGCCTCGTTGGCCAGGATGCCGCTGACGCAGTTGTCTGCGAATGCGGCGGCCGCATCCCCCAGAAGCTGCATGGATTGCAGCACGTTGTAGGCGATCATGGGCTTGTAGACGTTAAGTTCGAAATGCCCCTGACTGCCCGCAAATCCTACAGCGGCATCGTTGCCGATCACGTGCGCCGCGACCTGCGTCACGGCTTCGCATTGGGTTGGATTGACCTTTCCGGGCATGATCGAAGAGCCGGGCTCGTTTTCCGGCAGCAGCAGTTCGTAAAGCCCGCAGCGCGGCCCCGAACCTAGAAACCGGATGTCGTTGGCCACCTTGAAGAGCGACGCGGCGACGGCCTTCAGCGCACCCGACATGGCGACCATTGCGTCGTGGGCAGCCAGCGCCTCGAACTTGTTTGGGGCCGTGACAAACGGAAGTCCGGTGATCCTGGCCATGTTGGCGGCCACCTCCCCGTCCCAGCCGGGCCTCGTGTTGAGGCCCGTGCCGACGGCCGTCCCTCCCTGCGCGAGTTCGTGAATGTCGCCCAGCGCCGCCTGGACGCGTTCGATCGACTTGGCGACCTGATGCGCATAGCCCGAGAATTCCTGCGACAGCGTAAGCGGCGTCGCGTCCATCGTGTGCGTGCGCCCGATCTTGATGATTCCGTCGAACTCGCCGACCTTTGCATCCAGCGCCGCGTGAAGTTTCCGCAGGCCCGCCAACAGGACATCCCGCGCCGTCACGGCCGTAGCCACATGCATGGCGGTCGGGAATGTGTCGTTCGAGGACTGGCCCATGTTGCAATGATCGTTCGGGTGCACCGGATCCTTGGAACCGATCACGCCGCCGAGGATCTCGATTGCCCTGTTCGAGATCACTTCGTTGGCGTTCATGTTCGACTGAGTGCCGGACCCGGTCTGCCAGACGACCAGCGGAAAGTGTTCGTCGTGCCTGCCCTCGACAACCTCCGACGCTGCCTGGATCATTGCATCAGCCATCTCTGCGGGCAACTTGCCGGCAGACTTGTTGGCTTCGGCGCAGGCTTGCTTGATCACGCCAAGAGCGCGAACCACGGCGACCGGCTGCCTCTCCCATCCAATGGGAAAGTTCATCAGGCTCCGCTGTGTCTGCGCCCCCCAGTAGCGGTCGGCGGGAACCTCAAGCGGTCCGAAGCTGTCTGTTTCTGTGCGTGTAGCTGTCATCATCGGCCTTTCTGCCTGCGTAGACGCAGAATTCTAGGCGACAAGGCGTCGCGAGTAAATCGCGCTGCCGTCAAGCCGGATGGCAAGCGCTGCTGGCGTGCCTACGATATGCGGTCATCCAGGCACAATGCCTGTGGACGAAGTCGACGCCGGGTCGGTCGCGCCCGCCGAACCCAGCAATTCATCAAGCATCCAGGAGATGTCCTCGATCTTCTCGGCAATCACATGGGTCACGCCACTCGACCGCTCGACGCGACCCGTCACCCTGAGCGCCCGCCCCGCAATCACGGCCCGGCGAAAGCGCTCGTACATCTTGCGCCAGACAATGACGTTCGAGATGCCGGTCTCGTCTTCAAGCGTGATGAAGATCACGCCCTTCGCCGTGCCAGGGCGCTGCCGCACGATGACAAGGCCTGCCACGGCAACGCGGGCACCGTTCGGCGGCAAGTCAAGCTGGTCATGCGGAAGGCAACTGGGCGGGCGCGGCCAGACCTGCACGGAGACATGTGGTTCAGTCATATGAACAAAAATAGAACTCTCTTTTCCAGATGCAATACCTGAAGCCGTTTGCGCTGACCATAGATCAAGGCAACCCGAGCATGCGTGGCCTGAAAGAAGGGGTGGCACGGGGCTTCGAAGCAGCATAGTTAGAGGGCCAGCGAATCGAGGGAACCTCCATGGCGGAGATCACCTATATCGAGTACAACGGAACCGAGCATGTCGTGGACGTGCCAAACGGCCTGACCGTCATGGAAGGCGCCCGTGACAACGCCATCCCCGGCATCGAGGCCGACTGCGGCGGCGCCTGCGCCTGCTCGACCTGCCACGTCTATGTACACCCGGACTGGACCGGGAAGCTGCCACCCATCGACGCGATGGAGGAAGACATGCTCGAATTCGCCTATGATCCGGATCCGGAGCGCTCGCGGCTGACCTGTCAGCTCAAGGTCACCGATGCGCTGAACGGCCTGGTCGTGCAGATGCCCGAAAGGCAGATCTGACCTCTTTCCAGATGCCCACGGTCGATGAGACCAATCCAGGTGCAGAAATGGCGGCGACACGGGAGGAGAAGTGCCGCCGCCATCGCGTTGGGCCCGCAAGGGCCGCCGGGCCTCCCGCCGGTCACGACGCCTGGGAGGGAAAGGGCGCCATCACCAAGCCGAAGGCCCGGAAGCGGAAATTCACGGTTCCTGAGTGCCGTAGACCGACCGATAGGCGACTTCCCGAATCGTGCCGCGCGCCAGGCCAAGGTCATCAAGCTCGTGCGCGCTCAGCGCCTCCAGTTCCGCCAGCGTCTTGCGATACGCCCAATGCCTGGCAAAGCGTCCTGCAAGAGACTTGAGAAACACTCCAAAGAGGCCACTGGGCTGCATTTGTGCGAGAATCGTGTCACTCATGATCTGTCCTTTCACCGATTTCAGGCAACGCACCATGTGTTGCCGTCATGGAACATATTTTTGTGCTGCACCTGCACAACGAATGTTTCTGCAATGCGGCTATGCCAATGGGACATGACTGCTGCATGCGCGGGCTTCCGCGCGGTCTCGGCACGAGTCGTACGTCTCGCGGGTGGTCGTTCGGCGCTTGCCCCGGCAGCCGAAGCGCGCAAACTAAGCGGGCATGGGAAAGGGAGAATTCGCTTGGCTGTCAAACACGACGACATCGTCGCACTGTTGAAACTGGTGCCGGTGCCCGGCGGCGGCGACCTGATGTCGCGGGATCTCGTGCGCGCACTCCGCATCGAAGGCGGCTCCGTGCATTTCGTGATCGAGGCCGAAAACCCCGAAGCCGCACGGACTCTTGAAACTGCCCGGGCCGAGGCAGAGGCGGCAGTGGCAGGCATGGACG
The DNA here is from genome assembly GCA_028824715.1 of Boseongicola sp. Classification (GTDB taxonomy): domain Bacteria; phylum Pseudomonadota; class Alphaproteobacteria; order Rhodobacterales; family Rhodobacteraceae; genus JAJEFO01. The sequence goes on from JAPPCV010000071.1 coordinate 8,069, forward strand.
GCGTGGAATCGGTCTCGGTCGTCCTGACGGCACATGATTCGCAGGCCCCTAAGGCACCCCCGTCGCTCAAGGTGGGAAGGCATCCCGAGCCAGCGCGGACCACGCCGAGCCCCGTGTCGGGAGTCGACAGAATCATTGCCATCGGATCCGGCAAGGGGGGTGTCGGAAAATCGACGGTCGCGTCAAATCTCGCGGTTGCGTTGGCTAGCGAGGGCCGACGCGTCGGGCTCCTCGATGCCGACATCTACGGGCCATCCCAGCCCAAGATGATGGGCGTCATGAAACGACCGTCCTCGCCGGACGGAAAGATCATAATCCCCCTCCAGTCTCATGGCGTCATGCTGATGTCGATCGGCTTCATGGTGGAACCCACGAAGGCCGTGGTCTGGAGAGGGCCGATGTTGATGGGAGCGCTCCAGCAAATGCTCGGGCAGGTGCAGTGGGGCAGCCTTGATGTCCTGATAGTCGACCTGCCGCCAGGCACGGGCGACGTGCAGCTGACGCTGTGCCAGCGAACGCAGGTCACGGGGTGCATCGTCGTTTCGACCCCGCAGGATGTCGCGCTGCTGGACGTGCGCAAGGCGGTCGACATGTTCAGGACCCTCAAGGCCCCGGTCCTGGGACTGATTGAGAACATGTCGACCTATGTCTGCCCGAATTGCGGCCACGAGGCACATCTCTTCGGACACGGAGGCGCCAGGGCCGAGGCCGAAGCACTTGGCGTGCCTTTCCTTGGCGAAATTCCCCTTTCCCTGGATGTGCGGGTGTCCGGCGACGAAGGCGCCCCGGTGGTGCTGAAGGGCGGACCGGTTGCCGAGGCCTATCTTCGCCTTGCACGGCGAATGATCGACGGCGGAATGGGATGAACCTCCTTGACGGCGCCTTGGCGGTCGAACCTGTTTCCGCTTGCTGACGCAGCGACCGAATCCCTGGCCTCGCCTGTTGCAGCGAAGCGCTGATCGCAGCTGCCAGCACTCCCGCCGATTTCGGAGCCTTTGCTCTTTTGCAGCACATGACTTCTTGCCATAAGGTGCGCAAGGACCAGCCCGGACCGCCCCGTTGCCGGAATAACTGTCGTTGCCGTACACACCGCGACGACCCGGCAGATTCGGCGCACGACGGCTCCGGGGCCTCGATTTCCGAGGCGTGGTCCGGACATTCGCGATCGCGTCACGAGAGGAGAACGACTTGGCTGTAAGAGTGGCAATAAACGGATTTGGCCGTATCGGCCGCAACATCCTGCGCGCCGTCATTGAAAGCGGGCGCACCGACATCGAAGTCGTGGCGGTCAACGATCTGGGACCGGTCGAAACCAACGCGCACTTGCTGAGGTATGATTCAGTGCATGGACGGTTTCCGGCCGAAGTCAGGATCGGCGACTCCACGATCGACGTGGGCCGCGGTCCCATAGCGGTCACGGCAATTCGCGACCCTTCCGAGCTGCCATGGAAGCATGTCGACGTCGTGCTGGAGTGCACCGGCATCTTCACTTCGAAGGAAAAGTGCGAGGCGCATCTGAAGAACGGATCGTCCCGTGTGCTGGTTTCGGCACCAGCAACGAATTCCGACAAGACTGTCGTCTACGGGGTCAACCACGACTCCCTGGCCTCGGACGACATCGTGGTTTCCAACGCCTCCTGCACGACGAATTGCCTTTCGCCTGTTGCAAAGGTCCTAAACGACTCGATCGGCATCACCAAGGGCTTCATGACGACGATCCATTCCTACACGGGCGACCAGCCGACGCTTGATACGATGCACAAGGACCTCTATCGCGCCAGGGCCGCCGCGCTGAGCATGATCCCGACCTCGACGGGAGCGGCCAAGGCCGTCGGCCTGGTCCTGCCTGAACTCAACGGCAGGCTTGACGGCGTCGCAATCCGGGTTCCCACACCCAATGTCTCGGTTGTCGACTTCGTGTTCGAGGCGTCCCGCGTCACGGATGCGGACGAAGTGAACGCCGCTGTTCGCAGGGCGGCCGATGGAGCATTGAAAGGCGTTCTCGGCTACACGGACGAGCCGTTGGTGTCGAACGACTTCAACCACGACCCGCATTCGTCGATCTTTCACATGGACCAGACGAAGGTCATCGACGGCAACATGGTGAGGATTCTCACCTGGTATGACAACGAGTGGGGATTCTCGAACCGCATGTGCGACACTGCCGTGGTCATGGGAAGCCTCATCAAGTGAGTTGCCAACCGGCTAGGAAACTGACTCGCAGGCCAGGAGGACAGTACTCTTGAACTGTTGCGGCACTCGCAACTGCCGCCTGTCCCGCGCAATGCCGAGCCCAAGCCCGCTGGCGCCGGCCCAGCTTGTGTTGCCGGGCGCCTGGACCGCAATGGGCCATTCGTGGAGACGCTTGCAATGCCGTCGCCATTGCAGTTCCCGGATCGAGCCCTTGCAGGGATCTTGAACCGCGCCACGTCGTCTGGTTCAATCTGCAGCGCGCTCACGTGAATTGGGGTGCACAGGAGACATCTCATGGCATCCAGCTTCGCAAAGACAAGCGACGGAAAAGGCGCAGGAAATTCCAATCCGAACGCAATCGAGGAATCCCGCGATGCGTTCGAGCGTGAAAGGTACCCCTATTCTGATCGGCTGTCCCGCCGTTCTTACGAGGGACGCAAGGCGAAATTGCAGGCCGAGTTGCTGAAGGTGCAGATCTGGGCGCAGGAAACCGGACAGAAGTTCGTCCTGCTCTTCGAAGGTCGGGATGCCGCCGGCAAGGGAGGCACGATCAAGCGGTTCATGGAGCACCTCAACCCCCGGACCGCACGGGTCGTCGCATTGAACAAGCCGACGGAAACCGAGAAGGGACAGTGGTTCTTCCAGCGGTATATCGAGCACCTGCCGACGGCTGGCGAAATGGTGTTCTATGACCGCTCCTGGTACAATCGCGCCGGCGTGGAACGTGTCATGGGCTTTTGCTCTCCGAACGAGTATCTCGAGTTCATGCGCGAGGCTCCGGAGCTGGAACGCATGCTCGTCCGATCAGGGATCCGGCTCTACAAGTACTGGTTTTCCGTGACCCAGGACGAGCAGAGGAACCGATTCGATTCTCGCGAGTCCGACCCGCTGAAGCGTTGGAAGCTGTCACCGGTCGACCGCGCAAGCCTCGGCAAATGGGTCGACTACACTGAGGCCAAGGAAGCCATGTTCTTCTACACTGACACTGCCGATGCGCCGTGGACGATCATCAAGTCGAACGACAAGAAGAGGGCAAGGATCGCCTGCATGCAGCATTTCCTGAACAGCCTCGAATACCCTGGCAAGGACGCAAAGATCGTGGGCGTGCCGGACCCGTTGATCGTGGGACAGGCCGAGCACGTGCTGCACCAGTCCGAGAATCTTCTGGAGAGCTCCATGCACCCAAAGACCCGGCACGCGCGTACGTGAGACGTCGCCAGATTCGTAGCGCGCGTTCCCTGCACTGCTGGCAATGCAGGCATTGTCCGGAAAGTGCCAATCGCGCAACGACGGATGCGGCCTGAACTGCTTGGTGTCCTGAAGAAGCAGCTCCCATTGTGTCAGTCACAGCTTGCGGGTGGCACGGCTGCTTCCGCCTTCAAGGGAATCGCGGCTTGCCGCGTCGCCTGTCAAAGCAGGACCCTGTCAGCGATTCACGCCAAAGGGCCGCTTAGAACGGAATTTCGTCGTCTAGATCCTGGCTTGCCGAATACTGGCCGCCTTGGTCGGCAGGCGGCGGTCCGGCACGGGCATCGTCGTACTGGCCACCGACGCTTCCTCGGTCTCCTCGGCGGTCCAGCATTGTCAGTTCACCTCGGTACGGACGCAGCACAACCTCTGTCGTGTAGCGGTCGTTGCCGGATTGGTCTTGCCATTTCCGGGTCTCGAGCTGTCCCTCGAGATAAACCTTCGATCCCTTGGTCAGGTACTGCTCGGCAACGCGAACAAGGCCTTCGTTGAAAATTGCAACCCGATGCCATTCAGTCCTTTCGCGACGCTCTCCCGTGTTACGATCCTTCCACGTCTCGGACGTCGCAACACTAAGGTTGCAGACCTTCCCGCCATTCTGGAACGTGCGCACTTCCGGATCCTGGCCCAAGTTGCCCACAAGAATGACCTTGTTCACCGAACCTGCCATGAGGTCCCCCCTTGATCGAATCTTGCCTTCGCGCGACAATACACGGACCCGACAGGGGTTAACAGGCAATGTTTGAAGTTGCGAGCGATTCGGGCGGCGACTGATCAGGCGCCGACGCTTGTTGCGCTTGCCAACCCGAGATTCGTCTTGGCAGCGCAGACGAAGACAGGTGCAGGGTAAGGCTGCGCTGGCCGATGGCGACTTGACCATCCAGATCGATCGTTATATACAAAATGCAAGACTGAGTATAACGCCGAAAGGCGCGTGCAATGACCACTCCCGAGCGCCTGCCTGTTTCGATCCAGACCCTGCACGCAGAACTGGCTGACAGGGCCTGGACTGGGAGCTTCGAGGAGATCATGGACGCCGGCGGGTCGGCCCACGTGAAGACAGTCAAGGGCCGAAGGTACTGGTACTGGCAGTCATTGACCCGGAACGGCGCGCGTCCGCCTGCGAGATATCTCGGTCCAGACACGCCTGTCCTGCGCCGCAGGATCAGGGAACGCACGGGCGTTGCGAATGCGCGAAAGGAACGCCTAAACATGGTACGGTCGCTGCGGGCCGGACGCCTTCCCGGACCCGACGCGCTCAGTGGGAACGTCCTTGCCGCCCTGTCCAAGGCAGGTGCCTTTCGCCTGCGCGCCGTAGTCGTCGGTTCCTTGGCGTTTCAGTGCTACGCCCCAATGCTGGGCTTCACGGCCCCCGGCGCGATGGCACGCACGGGCGACGTGGACGTCGGCCAGTTCCCCGCCATCTCGATCGCTGTCCGGGACCGAATCGAGCCGGACCTGATCTCCGTCTTGAAATCGGCAGACTCGCGGTTCGAGGCCGTGCCCTCGCCGTTTGATCCACGCAGCACCCTGCGCTATGCCATCCGGGACGGTAGCCAGGAAAGGTTTGCCGTCGACATCCTGGCACCTTTGCGTGGCCCGCCCCGGGACCGGCCCGTGCACCTTTCCGCCCTTGGTGGAGATGCTCAGCCGCTTCGATTCCTTGACTTTCTCATTTATCAGGAGATCGAAGCGGTCGTTCTCCACGGCCCCGGCATCCCTGTCAAGGTTCCCGCCCCGGAGCGCTTCGCCGTCCACAAGCTGCTTGTGGCGTCCCGTCGCCGCAAAGACGCCTCGGGCCTCGACAAGGCACGGAAGGACATGGCGCAGGCTGACATACTGTGTCGCGTGCTGGTTCAGGACCGACCCGACGACCTGATCGATGCCTGGAGCGAGTTCCTCGACCGTGGCCCTGCCTGGAGGGCGGCAGTCGCGCAACCTTGGAAGACGCTGCCAGACGAGGTCAAGGACGTCCTGCCTCCGCCGGATGTTCCGTCACCGTGAATCCGTACGACCTGTCCGATTCTCATTGGGTGAGGCCGCCCTATTCCTGGCAGGCCTCGTCAAGACACTTGCGCAAGAGCACAAGGTCCATCCAGCGGCCGAACTTGTACCCGACCTTGGGCAGTCGCGCGACTTCCTCGAAACCGAGGCTTGCGTGAAACGCCACGCCGGCCGGGTTCTCGCCGCTTACGCCCGCCCAGATCGACCCGATTCCGGCATCGCGTGCATGCTCCACGATCGCATCCATCAAAGCGCGCCCCATGCCTTGGCCCCGTCCCTCTTCGGAAATGACGATGGTGTGCTCGACAGTGCGTGCGTATCCGGGCCCCTTCCTGAACTGATCGTAACTTGCAAATCCCATCACGCGCCCGCCAACCTCCGCCACGAGGAAACATGGACGGTCACGAACGGCGACTCGCATTTCGGTCTCGCTCCGCTCCCTCGGATTGAAGGTGATCGCAGTGTCCCGGATGACCGGATTCTGGATCTCCGCAAGCCGTCCCGCATCGCCTTCGACCGCAGGGCGAATGATCATCGGAGCACCCGCATGCCCTTGGGCGTCGAAATCCGTGCCACGAGGCGCTTTTGGGATCCGTGCCGAAGCGTGACGGAACCTAGCGCCTTCAGTGCCGGGAATACTTCGAGCAAACAGGACGCTTCGGGATGGAACACGTCCAGGGAATGGAACCTCAAGCCGACGTCGGGCAGGGTCCTGCAAGGATGGGCATCCGTGTCCCACTGGATGAGGGCAGGCATGGCGCCGTCGTAGGGAAGCCGCCCGGTCTCGCTGACGGCCATGCGCCAGGCAAGTTCCCCGCGGCAAAATGCCATTGGTTTCCCGGAACCTTCTGGTGCGACATGGAGCGCCGCTGCGAGGTCGTTCGTGCGGCAGACCCAGTTTGCAAGCAGCGGCGGCCCGGCTTGATCGTCAAGATCGAACCAGCGGTTGCGATCTGGCGGTGACGCCTCGGGATCCACTGAGATGACTTCAAGATACACATCCGGCCCAAGCGAGAGGAGCGCGTTGTGCGTCCCCATGGCAACGTGCTTGCCACCCGCTGACATCCTTGCTCCAAGCGCGCGCTCGACTGATGCCACGCCCTCCTCTATCGAACGGCAGACGATCGCCAAGTGATCAAGTTCCAGAGCGAACTTCATGGTGGAAGGATGCGGATGCGGAGCGTGCCTGCAAGCGCAAACTGCCTGACCCGTTGCCGGCTTGCGCCAGCCGATTGACGGCCTTTGTCACGGTGAGCCCACATGAATCAAGGCAGTCGGGGCGCTAGCTTCGCGCCTCGCGAATCATTCGGACAATGTCCGACGCAGCCGATGGAATGTTCGTGCCGGGTCCGAAGACCGCCTTGACGCCTGCTTCCTTGAGGAACCCGTAATCCTGCTGCGGAATCACGCCGCCGCAAATCACCAGTATTTCCCCCGCATCCCTCTCGTTGAGCGCTTCGATCAACCTTGGCGCAAGCGTCTTGTGCCCGGCCGCTTGAGAGGAAATCCCCACCACGTGGACATCATTGTCGACCGCGTCCTGCGCGGCCTCTTCCGGCGTCTGGAACAGCGGACCGACATCCACGTCGAACCCGATGTCCGCAAAGGCCGTCGCAATCACCTTCGCCCCCCGGTCATGGCCGTCCTGGCCCAGCTTGACGACCAGCATGCGCGGGCGACGTCCCTCGTCCTCCTCGAACAATGCCACTTCCCTCTGGATCGCTTCAAAACCTTCATCGCCCTCGTACGCAGCCCCGTACACGCCCGCGAGGGTCCTGATCTCGGCCCGATGGCGACCGAACACCTTTTCCATCGCCATGCTGATCTCTCCCACCGTGGCCCGTGCGCGAGCCGCCTCGACCGCCGCGAGAAGCAGGTTTCCATCCTCGCGCGCTGCCTGTTCAAGGTCTGCAAGTGCCGCTTTGCAGGCGGCCGGATCACGGCTTTTCCGCACCTCTTCCAGCCGCGCAATCTGCGCCTTGCGCACCTCGTCGTTGTCGATTTCGAGAATGTCGATCTCGTCGTTTGCCTCCGTCCCGTACTTGTTGACCCCGACGATCACCTCGTCGCCACGGTCGATCATCGCCTGGCGCCTGGCCGCGGTCTCCTCGATTCGCAGCTTCGGCATGCCCGTGGCAACCGCCTTGGTCATGCCGCCCAGTTCCTCGATTTCCTCCATGAGCTCCCAGGCTTTCTCGGCCAGCTGGGCGGTGAGGGCCTCGACATAGTACGACCCGGCCAGAGGGTCGACGACATCCGCGATCCCGGTCTCTTCCTGCAAAATCAGCTGCGTGTTCCTTGCAATCCGTGCGGAAAAATCGGTCGGCAGCGCAATCGCCTCGTCGAGCGCGTTCGTGTGCAGTGACTGCGTGCCGCCCAGAACCGCACTCATTGCCTCATAGGCCGTCCGTATCACGTTGTTGTAGGGATCCTGTTCCTGGAGGCTCACTCCCGAGGTCTGGCAGTGCGTCCGCAACATCCTGGAGCGAGGATTGCGTGGCTCGAACTCGTCCATGACTCGGCTCCACAGCAGCCTCGCGGCCCGGAGCTTGGCCGCTTCCATGAAGAAATTCATGCCAATGGCAAAGAAGAAGCTGAGTCGCCCGGCGAACGTGTCCACATCCATGCCGCGCGCGATCGCGGCACGGCAATACTCGCGCCCGTTCGCAAGCGTGTAGGCAAGCTCCTGCACGAGGTTCGCGCCCGCCTCCTGCATGTGATATCCGGAAATCGAGATCGAGTTGAACTTCGGCATGTGTTCGGAAGCATACTGGATGATGTCGCCGACGATCCGCATCGAAGGCTCGGGCGGATAGACATAGGTGTTCCGCACCATGAACTCCTTCAGGATGTCGTTCTGAATCGTGCCGGCAAGCACCGACTTCTCGTGCCCCTGCTCCTCTCCCGTCACGATGAAATTCGCCAGCACGGGAATCACGGCCCCATTCATTGTCATTGACACGCTGACCTGGTCCAGCGGAATGCCGTCAAAGAGGATCTTCATGTCTTCGACGCTGTCGATCGCGACGCCGGCCTTGCCGACGTCACCCAGGACGCGCGGATGATCGCTGTCATATCCACGGTGCGTCGCCAGGTCGAACGCGACGCTGACTCCCTGCTGCCCGGCTGCAAGGTTGCGCCGATAGAACGCGTTGCTTTCCTCGGCCGTAGAGAACCCGGCATACTGCCTTATGGTCCATGGTCGGCCTGCATACATGGTTGCCCTCACGCCTCGCGTGAATGGAGGGAACCCGGGCAAGCCGTCGATGTGGGCGAGACCCTCGGCATCCTCGCATGTGTAAAGCGGCTTCACGCGAATGCCTTCCAACGTCTCGCGCTCCATTTCCTCGACGCTTCTGCCACGAAGTTCCTTCTCGGCAAGTTCCTTCCAGTCGTTCATCGCGGACCCCCGTTTGGCCAGGTTTCTTCAAGACCCCTTCGATTCCTGCAAATTCGACATATATTCGGGGCATATGGAGGTGGCATGACATCACGCATCACACCGGCTCTGCTTGCTGTCTTGCTGGCGAGCCTTGCGCCGTGCACCGTTGCGGCGACGGATGCCAGCGAACCGGCAGACTGGGCCGTGACTGCATGGCAAGCCGATCCATCAACCGTCTTCGAGGCGCAGGACATCGATCTGGACAGGTTCAAGTGGGTTGCGCGGCCATTGATCGTGTTTTCCGATGCGCCGCAGGATCCGGCATTCCAGACGCAGATGGAGCTTTTGGCGGCGCGCATCGACGAGCTCGTGAAGCGGGATGTCGTCCTGATCGCCGACTCGGCACCCGCCGACGGAACTGACATCCGCCTCGAGTTCCGCCCGCGCGGTTTCATGCTGATCGTCGTCAGCAAGGACGGTCGTGTCATCCTGCGGAAACCGTTCCCGCGCGACGTGCGCGAGATAACGCGCTCCATAGACAACCTCCCGATTCGCAAGCAGGAACTGCGCGACGCCCTTGATGGCGGCTGACACGAGGCGTTGACCGCTCCCGCACGAACGCCCATGCGGAGGAATTCGCCAAGATGCCCGCCTCGTGCTGAAGCATCGGAAAAGTGCCGGAGTCCAGGTCGCATCATTCGAACTCCAGGATGACGTCGTCAACCGCCAAGCTGTCGCCTTCGCCGGCATTGATCCTGGCCACAACGCCCTTTCTTTCGGCGCGAAGGATGTTTTCCATCTTCATCGCCTCAATCGTGCAGAGCGCCTGGCCTTCCTGGACCTCCTGCCCCTCTTCCACGTCAATCCTCACGACCAGCCCGGGCATCGGGCAAAGCAAGAGCCTCGATGTGTCGGGCGGAGTCTTTTCTGGCATCCGCGCCGCCAGCTCGTCCTGACGCGGGGTTCTCAACGTCACCATCAGGTCGGCCCCGCGATACCGGATCCGGAATCCCTGGCTGCGGCTCTCAACCTTGAGAATGAGGCCCTCGCCATCCACGGCCAGTCTTGCAAGCTGCTGGCCAGGGAGCCAATCGCTTTCGACACGCATCACCTGGTCGTTCTCGAACTGCACGTCTGCACCATCGCGATCAGCCTTGATCCTGACCGGAATGGACGCGCCCTGCAGCGAAACCATCCAGTCGCGGCCCACGTGACGCGCATGGTTGTCCATGCGTCCCGAGATGCGGGTCCGGCGAATCTCCGCCACGCGGTGCATTGCGGCAGACGCGGCGACGATTCGCCGAAGGGTTGCCTCGTCCAGCGCCACGCCGTCGAACCCGTCCGGGAATTCCTCCGCAATGAACGCCGTCGTGATGTCGCCAGAGACAAACCTCGGATGGTCCATGACCGCGGACAGGAAGGGGATATTGTGGCCGATGCCTTCCAGTTCAAACGCGTCAAGCGCCTGCCGCATTCCGTTCAGGGCCGACGCGCGGTCTGGCGCCCAGGTGCAGAGCTTGGCGATCATCGGGTCGTAGTGCATCGAAATCTCGCCGCCCTCGAACACGCCTGTGTCGTTCCTGACTGCAGCGGACTCGCTTGCGACCTCCGCGGGAGGACGGTACCGCGTCAGGCGTCCGATCGACGGCAGGAATCCACGATAGGGATCTTCGGCATAGAGCCGGCTTTCGATCGCCCAGCCGTTTATCCCGATGTCTGACTGGGACAGCTCCAGCTTCTCGCCGGCGGCCACGCGTATCATCTGCTCGACCAGATCGATTCCGGTGATGAGTTCGGTCACGGGGTGCTCGACCTGGAGCCGGGTGTTCATTTCGAGGAAGTAGAAGTTCCTCTCGCTGTCGACGATGAACTCGACCGTTCCCGCGCTTGCATAGCCCACGGCAGCCGCAAGCGCGCAGGCCTGTTCGCCCATGGCCTTTCGCGTCGCATCATCCAGAAACGGGGACGGAGCCTCCTCGACAACCTTCTGGTTGCGGCGCTGGATCGAGCACTCACGTTCATTCAGGTAGATCGTGTTGCCGAACGAATCCGCCAGCACCTGTATCTCGATATGGCGCGGCTCGGTGACAAATTTCTCGATGAAGATGCGGTCGTCGCCAAAGCTTGAGGCTGCCTCGTTCCTGGATGACTGGAACCCCTCGCGCGCCTCGTCGTCATTCCAGGCGATCCGCATGCCCTTGCCGCCTCCGCCCGCGCTTGCCTTGATCATCACGGGGTAACCGATCTCTCCGCTGATCCGCACCGCCTCTTCCGCGTCTTCGATGAGTCCCATGTAACCCGGCACGGTGGAGACACCCGCATCCTGCGCAACCTTCTTGGACGTGATCTTGTCACCCATCGCCTCGATGGCGGGCTTCGGCGGGCCGATGAACGTGACTCCGGCCGCATCGAGTGCGTCCGCAAATTTCGGGTTCTCCGAGAGGAACCCGTAGCCTGGGTGCACGGCTTCCGCACCCGTCTGGCGAATCGCGTCCATGACCCGTTCGATGTTGATGTAGGACTCGGTTGCCGGCGGGGGGCCGACGTTCACGGCTTCGTCCGCCATCGCGACGTGCAGCGCTCCAATGTCTGCATCGGAATGGATGGCGACAGTGGAGATTCCCATCCTGCGCGCCGTCTTGATGACGCGGCATGCGATTTCGCCACGATTGGCGATCAAGATCTTGCTGAACATGTCGACTCTCCCTTCGGTCGGGCTTGACCCCTGGACAAGCAGGGCCACATAGGCAGGCCGCCTGGCCAGCCCTTTCCCGCGTCCCGCCTCGATGCGGACCCGCGTCCGACGACCTCTTCGCACGTGGCCGGCCAATGCGCCCGCAACGGCGCCCCTGAGGCAGCTGCCTTTGTTGATGGCGCCAACTGCGACACACCCCGCGATGCCGCCGACGTCGGCCCTCTCAAGTCCCGTTCCATCGTCACGTGCCGCCAGCCCAAGAGCGGCCGCGGGCAACCAGGTTGGCAGCATCCTGCGCATGAGCTTTCCGCTCTTGTGCATTGAGGGCCACGCCTCCCTTGCACTGGAATTGCACTTGAGCCGAATCGGGCAACGACCTTGTGCCGTTGCGCGAAGGAAACTCCACACCCGAAGCGCGACGTGTCCTTGCGGCGGCGGTTCATGGCACGCAGGTTCCGTCAAAGGCCTCGGGAAATGAGGCCCGGGCGCGCTCCTCGTCGATCACGAGCGTGCCTTCGTAGCTTGCGGGATCGAACGGATCCTCGGCGGGAACCACTTCGCGCCCGAAAACCCAGGAAAGCCGCCCTGCGTCCAGGTTGCCTCGCACGAACGGATTCCGACCAAAGCGGGCCCAGAGGCACGCCATGAACGCCGCGTCAGCAGCACGGTCGGCGAACCTGCGGTCGGCAAAGCGCTCGCGAGCGACGAGCGGAGTCGGCCCGTCAGGGTTCGCGCGCCTGATCGTGAACTGGAAATCGGTGCCGCGCTGGCGGCCAGGGAAGCCCTTGTGCTTCAACATGGCCCGGCCTCTGTCGGCGGGGCCGACGGCCGGGCGCTGACGACGCCCGGCCGGGGAAGAGTGTTACATCTTCTGCATCGGCTCTTCTTCCATGACCATGCCCATATCCATTTCCATATCCATGGATTCGCCTTGGTCGCATGCTGCGACCAGGGTGAGCAGGCAAAGTGCAAGAAGAGATTTGATTGCGAACGACATGGCTGTCTCCTTCGATCCGTCAAGGCCGCATCAGCAAATCGGCCAGTTGTTTTAGCCACCACATCGGGAAAATTCTCCGAAGTGCCAACTTCGTCCCGACGGCGAAACCCCGGATACGGGCACCACGCCTTGAAGGACAATTCATGCCTAGCGCATTTTGGCACAGAGATTCCAGACCTTAGTTTCTGCGCATCGAAATCGGCGGGAGTGTGGCAAGAAAGCTGCATGCCTTTTGGCGACTCAAAGCGGAATGTTATCGTGCTTTTTCCACGGGTTGTGGAGACACTTCGTCCTCAAGGAGGCAAAGGCGCGGCACACGCGACGTCGCGTGGAGTGCGGCATGATCACCTCATCGACGAAACCGCGCTCGGCCGCCCGGAACGGATTCGCGAAATTCCGCTCGTATTCCTCCGTGCGGGCCGCAATCTTGTCCGCGTCTTTCAACTCGGAACGATAGAGGATCTCGGTCGCCCCTTTCGCGCCCATGACAGCGACCTGTGCAGTCGGCCAGGCATAGTTGAAGTCTCCGCGCAGGTGCTTTGACGCCATGACGACATAGGCGCCGCCATAGGCCTTGCGGGTGATCACCGTGACCTTGGGCACGGTGGCCTCGCCGTAGGCAAAAAGCAGCTTTGCCCCGTGCTTGATTACGCCGCCGTATTCCTGGGCCGTCCCAGGCAGAAAGCCCGGCACGTCCACGAAGGTGAGAATCGGGATCTCGAATGCATCGCAGAACCTGACGAACCTGGCGGCCTTGCGCGAGCTGTCAATGTCCAGAACGCCTGCCAGCACCAAGGGCTGATTTGCAACGACACCCACGGTGCGCCCCTCCAGCCGGACGAAACCAGTGATGATGTTCGCCGCGAAGTCCGCCTGTATCTCGAAAAAGTCGCCTTCGTCGGCCACCTTGAAAATCAGTTCCTTCATGTCGTAGGGCTGATTCGGATTCTCCGGGGCCAGCGTATCCAGGCTCTCCTCCACGCGCGCCGGGTCATCGAAGAACGGTCGGGACGGCACCTTGTCGCGGTTGTTCAAGGGCAGGAAGTCGAAGAAGCGCCGAATTTCGGCCAACGCCGCGACGTCGTCGTGAAATGCGCCGTCAGCCACCGAGCTCTTCTTCGTGTGTGTCGAGGCGCCGCCAAGATCTTCCGCCGTCACGACCTCGTTCGTTACGGTCTTCACGACATCCGGGCCGGTGACGAACATGTAGGAACTGTCCTCCACCATGAAGATGAAGTCGGTCATCGCCGGGGAGTAGACCGCGCCGCCCGCGCAAGGTCCCATGATGACGCTGATCTGCGGCACCACGCCGCTCGCCAGAACGTTGCGCTGAAACACTTCGGCATATCCCGCGAGCGAGGCAACGCCTTCCTGGATGCGCGCGCCACCGGAATCATTCAGGCCGATGATCGGCGCTCCGTTCTGAATCGCCATGTCCATGATCTTGCAGATCTTCTGTGCGTGGGTTTCGGAAAGCGATCCGCCAAAGACCGTGAAGTCCTGGCTGAAGACGTAGACCATGCGACCGTTGATCGTCCCCCATCCCGTGACGACGCCGTCGCCTGCAGGCCTCGTGCGTTCCATCCCGAAATCTGTCGTTCGATGCGCAACGAACATGTCGAGCTCTTCGAACGAGCCCTCGTCCAGCAACAACTCGACCCTTTCCCGCGCCGTCAGCTTCCCTTTGGCATGATGGGCCGCGACCCGGTCCTTGCCGCCGCCGGCAACCGCGTCGGCCCTGCGTTTCGTGAGTTCATCGAGAATGTCTGACATGCATGCCTCCTGCAGACGGTGCTGCCCCTGAGTAGCGCCCAAGGACACGTCCGGGAAGCAAAACATTGAATACCTGCAATTTCTGCAAACCCGTTGACACAAATTTTGCAAAACTGCAAAGCCCAAGTTGCGATGGACAGGCCCGATCCCGTCGTCTAAACGACGCCGCATGAGACATGATGCAGATGTTCGGTTCCCAGACCGAACGACGCCTCCTCACATTCTGACGCTTGTTCTGATGTCCGGCCTGAGCGCGATGAGCATGACCATAGTACTGCCGTCGTTGCCGCAGATGACGCAGGACCTCGGCACTCGCTACGAGGTCATGCAGTTCATGGTATCCGGATTCCTGGCAGCGACCGCAGTGATGCACCTGGTGATCGGGCCGATCAGCGACCGCTACGGCCGCAGGATCGTCACGCTGGTCGGGTTCGCCATGTTCGCGGTGGCATCGGTCGGCTGCGCATTGGCGCAATCGGTCGAAATTCTGCTCGCCTTCCGCATGCTGCAATGCACCGCCGCGATCGGGATGGTGCTGTCACGCGCGATCGTACGTGACTTGTATGCACAGGACCAGGCCGCGTCGATGATCGGGTATGTCACGATGGGAATGGCTCTGACTCCGATGATCGCGCCATCGATCGGCGGCCTGTTGGATCAGGCATTCGGATGGCGCTCGGTGTTCGTGTTCACGACAATCGCCAGCATGGCGGTGCTCATGCTCTGCCTGTTCGACCTCGGCGAGACCACACGCGACGGCGGTGTCAGCTTCCTGAAGCAGGCCCGCGACTATCCCGAACTCCTGTCATCGCGTCGATTCTGGGGCTACGCCTTTGCGTCCGCGTTTGCGAGCGGTGCCTTCTTTGCCTTCCTCGGCGGAGCGCCGTATGTCGCATCGACGATTTACGGACTCTCTCCGTTCTGGACAGGCATGTGCCTCGGCGCTCCGGCCATCGGCTATGCGGTCGGCAACTATCTCTCGGGCCGCCTGTCGGTCAGGCTCGGCGTCAACCGGATGATCCGGAACGGGGCGATCATCACTGCATCCGGTCTCGGAATCGCGGTCATGCTCACGGTCCTCGGCCTCGATTCGCCCTACGTTTTCTTCGGGTTCGGCCCCCTGATCGGTGTTGGCAACGGCATGGTCATCCCGAATGGAAGCGCCGGCATGCTGTCGGTGCGCCCACACCTGGCAGGTAGCGCCTCGGGCATCGGCGGCGCGTTCATGATCGGCGGAGGCGCCGCACTCTCGGTGTTTGCGGGCATCCTGATCCAGGACAGCACCAGCAGCGCTCCGCTGCTGGCCATGATGTTGACGTCCGTGCTCCTCGGCATCGCCTCGATCCAGTACGTGTCCTGGCGAGAACGGCAGCTCGACTCCGCCGGGCCTTGAAGAATTTGCGAATTTGCGAGACAATGTTTGCAGCTTTTCAAAGGGGGTCGCAAACATGCCCGCCTCAAAGCCCTACGCGGGCGCAAAGCTGCGCGAAACGCGTACAAGACTGGGATTGACCCAGAAATCCTTTGCCGAACGGCTTGGCATCTCGCTGCCCTACCTGAACCAGATGGAGAACAACCACCGGCCCGTTTCCTCGTCCGTCATTCTCTCGCTGGTGAAGGAGTTCGACTTCGACGTCAAGGAACTGGCCTTGGGCGAGAGCGAGCGAATCGTGGCCGACCTTCGCGAGGCGCTGGCGGATCCTGTGTTCAGGGACGCTGCGACGCCCCTGGCCGACCTGCGGCTGGTGGCATCGAACGCTCCGCTCGTCGCGCGGGCCTTTCTCATGCTCCACCGGGCTCATGCCCATGTGAACGAGCGCCTTGCTTCGCTTGATGCGGCGCTCGACCAGGACAGTCGCCACGGAGCGTCGCCTTGGGACGAGGTCCGGGACTTCTTCCACTATTGCGACAACTACATCGATGCGGTCGATCGGGCGGCGGAGCGCTTCGCCGGGACCGGAACCGCGGACCAGGCCGTGGAGAAGGCGTGCACGAAGCTGGGCATCCAGATCCGGGACGCGAAGGACGAAGGGGAAATCCGGCGTTACGACCCGAAGACGCGGACGCTCTGGCTATCGCCGCTGCCATCCGAATCGACGCGGCGGTTCCAGGCGTTGCACCAGATCGCGTTGGAGGCCCACGACGCTCTCATTGAAGCAACGCTGGATCTGGCAAGGTTCCAGACCGAAACGGCGCGCAAGATCGCCAAGATAGGGTTGGCGAACTATTTCGCGGGAGCGGCCCTTATGCCGTACCAGGCTTTCCTGGCGGCCGCGCGCGACACACGCTGCGACCTTGACCGTCTCGCGCAGCGCTTCGGGGCGTCACTCGAACAGGTCGCTCATCGGCTTTCGACCCTGCAGCGTCCTGGGGCCAAGGGCGTGCCGTTCTTCTTCGTCCGGGTCGACCAGGCCGGCACGATCACGAAGCGCCATTCCGCCACGCCGCTTCAGTTCGCACGCTATGGCGGCGCTTGCCCCCTGTGGAACGTGCACCGCGCTTTCGAGACTCCGGGCCGGTTCCTGAGACAGCTCGCCGAAACGCCGGACGGGATCCGGTATCTCTGCCTGGCGCGGGAAATCTCGGCGCCCGGGGCGGCGTTCCGCGCTCCGGTCCGTCGCTTCGCCATCGCGCTTGGCTGCGAGATCAGCCACGCAGGCGAAATCGTCTATTCCGATGGCCTTGACCTTTCCGATGTCGAGAACTTTGAACCGATCGGGATTTCATGCCGGATTTGCGAACGCCGGGATTGCCACCAACGCTCGGTTCCGCCCTTGGAGAGCGAACTGACGATCGACCACAACCGGCGGCGGACGCTGCCATACGAGGTCGCGGGATAGGGACACGCGTCCCGTACGGCGCCAACCGGCGCGACTACATGTCTTCGACGGCCCGGCGAATAAGAGCAAGGCATGAAGGGTCGGAAAACCGGTGGTCGGCACCCTTGACGAGCGACAGGCGCATGTCGGGACCGTCGGCATGTTCCAGCAGCCGAAGCGCGGTCGAAGTGGAGACCGCCTCGTCCTCGGTGCCCTGCAGGAACCGTACCGGGAACGGCAATGGAAGCGGGTCACGCAACACCAGGTTGCGGCGCCCGTCCTCGATCAGGCGTTTCGTGATGATGTATGGCTCGTCCGAATACCCGGACGGCAGCGCGACTTGCCCCTCTGCTTCCAGGGTCGATTGCTGATCCTCGTCGAACTCCGCCCAATACCCGTCTTCCGTGAAGTCCGGAGCCGCGGCAATCGTGACGAGACCCGCAATCCTTTCGGGCATCCTGCGTGCCAGG
The DNA here is from genome assembly GCA_028824715.1 of Boseongicola sp. GTDB lineage: Bacteria > Pseudomonadota > Alphaproteobacteria > Rhodobacterales > Rhodobacteraceae > JAJEFO01. Next base: position 25,650 of record JAPPCV010000071.1, read on the forward strand.
AGGAGCGAGATCCAGCCACCCATGGACGAACCGACAAGGATCTGCGGCCCATCGGCAAGCGCGTTGACGACTGCCTCGGCATCCTCGGTCCAGTCACCGATCGTGCCGTCAAGAAAGTCGCCCGATGACTCTCCGTGGCCCGAATAGTCGAACCGGAGAAAGGCCCGGCCTGATTCTTGCGCCCACTGCTCAAGATCGAGCGCTTTCGTGCCCTCCTTGTCGGAGCGGAAACCGCCAAGAAACACGACACCCGGACCTTCGCCATCGATCTGGCTGTAGGCAAGCCGCCGCCCTTCGTGCAGGAGGAAACGAGTCATTTAAGCGCACTCCTTGTCGGCCGCAACGAATCGCGGCCGGCCTTTCTTCCGCCACGACTTGAATCACGGCACATGCATTGTTCAGGACTGCCGCCGCGCGAGCAACGCGAAATGCACTCCGCACGTCTTGCAGACAGGTCCGAGCCGCGCGGTTGCACGCCGACGGTTCCTGCGCTGCGGGCGCCACCAGACCAGCCCGGTCCCTTGACGCCGCCCTGGCGTGGCCAGGCCGGGCCATGCCATCATCTGGAACGGCCTTGACGCAAACAGGACGGGCTTCTCCGCGAACCGTGCCCGCCGCGGAAGATTGATCATCTGGTCCAGATCCCACGCACCTGCCAGATTCAGAGACGCCGGCATGCGCCTGCAATGCGTACTGCACGTCTGGCGACCATCCGCCCGGTCATGTAGGTGCGGCAACGCAATGACCTTGTCGAAGAGCACGAGATCACCTGACGTTCTGGTCGTCGGCGGCGGCAACGCGGCGCTTTGCGCCGCGATCTCTGCCCGTAAGAAGGGCGCGTCGGTGTTGCTCCTCGAACGTGCGCCGAAGCCGTACCGGGGCGGAAACTCACGGCACACCCGGAACTTCCGATGCATGCATGCCGGACCGCTTGGTCAGCTCACGGGTGTCTATTGCGAGGACGAGTACTTCAGCGACCTGCTTCAGGTCACGGGCGGCAAGACGGACGAGGCGCTCGCCCGAATGGTGATTCGGCGAACCGAGGACTGCTATCGCTGGATGGAGGAACACGGCGTGAGATACCAGCCGTCACTGTCGGGCACGCTTTCGCTCAGCCGCACCAATGCCTTCTTCCTGGGCGGTGGCAAGGCGCTGGTCAACGCTTTCTACCGCACGGCAGAGCGGCTCGGAGTCGAAGTCGCCTATGATTCGCAAGCGAGGCATCTCGCGCTGACTGACCGGATTTCCGAAGCGCATGCAACGATCGATGGCCAGGACGTCGTGCTCGAACCCGGCGCGGTGGTCGTCGCCTCCGGCGGATACGAGGCGGACATCGACTGGCTTGCGCGGGCTTGGGGCGAAGCCGCACGGAACTTCTTGATTCGGGGCACGCCCTACAACCGGGGCGAAGTGTTGCGCGACCTGCTGGATCAGGGCATCGAAAGCGTCGGCGATCCTGCCCAGTGCCACGCCGTGGCCATCGACGGCCGCGCACCCAAGTACGACGGCGGGATCGTGACACGGCTGGACTGCGTGCCGTTCTCGATCGTCGTGAACAAGGAAGGCAAGCGGTTCTACGACGAGGGCGAGGACGTCTGGCCGAAGCGCTATGCGATCTGGGGTCGGCTGGTGGCGGCCCAGCCCGACCAGGTGGGCTACGCGATCATCGACGCAAGGTCGCCGGAACTCTTCATGCCGTCCGTGTTTCCGCCGGTCGAGGCCAGCACGATTGATGAACTGGCCCGAAAATTGCATTTGCCGGAAGACGCCGTCCGCCAGACTGTCGATCAATTCAATGCAGCCTGCGCGGACGGATCGTTTCACCCGACCGAACTTGACGGGCTCGCGACTGTCGGACTCGATCCGCCGAAGACGAACTGGGCCCGACCGATCGCCGAGCCCCCGTTCCTTGGCTACGAACTGCGCCCGGGCGTTACCTTCACCTATCTCGGCCTCAAGGTCGACAAGACGGCGCAGGTGCTGGGTCCGGAAAGACCGGTCGAGAATCTCTGGGCGGCCGGGGAGATCATGGCGGGTTCGATCCTGGGCCAGGGCTATCTGGCTGGATTCGGCATGGCCATAGGCACGGTCTTTGGTCGCGTGGCGGGAGAAGGTGCGGCAGCCCATGTTCGATGATTCCCTTTCGGAGGCCCGCCGACAGGCCGAGATCTGCAATGCCTGCCGGTACTGCGAGGGCTACTGCTCGGTCTTCCCGGCAATGTTCGGCATGCGGGAGTTCCAGGACGGCGACCTGACGCAATTCGCCAATCTCTGCCACAACTGCAGGGGCTGCTACTACGCCTGCCAGTACACCGAGCCGCATGAGTTCGCCTTGAACCTGCCCCGGGCGCTGGCCGAACTGCGACACGACAGTTGGAAGACCCTCGCCTGGCCGCGCGGGCTGGCAGCCCTGTTCGACAGGGCGGGCGTGGCAGTGGCGGCGGGGCTGGTGCTGGCCTTCGCCGCGCTCTTCTGGACGGCCTCAGCCCTGAGGCCCGAAAGCGGCGAGGGATTCTATGCGGTCATGTCGCATGGCATGATGGTCGCGATATTTGCCCCCGCTTTCGTGCTGCCCCTTTTCGCGGTCGCGATCTCGCTCCTCCGTTACTGGCAATTGACGGGTGGCGGCACGCTGCGCCCACGGGCGCTAGTGGACGCTTGCCGTGCGGCCGGCTCAATGCAGGACCTGTCCGGCGGACATGGCGACGGATGCAATTTCGAGGACGAGGACCGGTACTCCAATGCCCGCAGGCATTTGCACCAGGCGACGCTCTACGGATTCCTGCTTTGCTTCGCGTCAACTGTCAGCGGCACGGTGCTGCACTACGGATTCGGGCAGGAGGCGCCGTATGGGCTGTTTGGCTTGCCCAAGCTCTTCGGACTGCCTGGCGGCGTCCTTCTGTGCATTGGCACCGCCGGCCTGGCCTGGCTCAAGGCCAAGGCCGACCCGGAGCTCGGTTCACCAAAGGCATGGGGTGGAGAGATGGCCTTCGTGCTGCTGCTCTTTGCCGTCAGCGCCTCGGGCCTCGTGCTGTATGCAGCCACAGGCAGCGCCGCGGTGGATTGGCTGCTTCCCGTCCATCTTGGAACGGTCCTCACGTTCTTCCTGCTGACCCCGTATTCCAAGATGGCGCACGGATTCTACAGACTGGCGGCCTTGACCAAGGATGCGAATCGCGTGCCATGATCGCTGGTCCGTCGAGTGGCGCCACCAAGTGCACCAGGCGGCTCGAACGTCTTGCTGCGGGGCCGCCTGCCAGCAAGTCATCGAATGGGCACGGCAACGCGGTCAACCGATTGTGCAATTTCGCCGCAATCCACGAGATTTTGCGCAAACGACGTTGACATCATCAGGCTCCCGCGCCATCTGCGCACCAAATAACCCGCAACCGGGCGTTCCGTGGGCGCCAAACCGACGAGGAGCACGAGGCCGATGGCCCAGATTTCCCTTACCTTTCCCGACGGCAATTCGCGTAGCTACGAGGCAGGAATTACTCCGCGCGGCGTGGCGGCGGACATCTCGGTGTCGCTTGGCAAGAAGGCAATCAGCGCCACTGTGAACGGCGCGCATTGGGACCTGGCCTGGCCCATAGAATCGGACGCGACCATCAGCATCCACACCATGCAGGACGACGAGCAGGCGCTCGAGCTCATCAGGCACGACCTTGCACATGTCATGGCGCGTGCGGTTCAGGAAATCTGGCCCGACGTCAAGGTCACGATCGGGCCGGTCATCGAGCACGGCTGGTACTACGACTTTGACCGGGAAGAACACTTCACGCCGGAAGACCTCGGCAGGATCGAGGCCAGGATGAAGGAGATCATCAACGCCCGTGATCCGGTGCGCACGGAGGTCTGGGACCGTGAACGCGCGCTTCAGCACTATCGTGACAATGACGAGCCCTACAAGGTGGAACTGGTAGACGCGATCCCCGGTCCGGAACCAATCCGCATGTATTGGCACGGAGATTGGCAGGATCTCTGTCGCGGTCCGCATATGCAGCACACCGGCCAGCTGCCTGCCGACGCTTTCCGGCTGACCAGCATTGCCGGAGCATATTGGCGGGGTGACAGCAATCGCGAGATGCTCCAGCGCATCTACGGCATCGCCTTCAAGAACCGCGACGGCCTGAAGCGGCACCTGCACATGCTCGAGGAGGCCGCGAGGCGCGACCATCGGCGGATCGGGCGCGAAATGCGCCTCTTCCACATGCAGGAAGAAGCGCCTGGCCAGGTCTTCTGGCATCCGAATGGCTGGACCATCTACACGGCCCTGCAGGACTACATGCGCCGCCGCCAGCACGCGGGCGGGTACGTGGAAGTGAACACGCCGCAAATCGTGGCTCGAAAGCTGTGGGAGGAAAGCGGTCACTGGGACAAGTTCCAGGAACACATCTTCACGCTCGAAGTGGACGAGGAGCATGCCCGCGAAAAGGCGGTGAATGCGCTCAAGCCGATGAACTGCCCGTGCCACGTGCAGATATTCAACCAGGGCATCAAGTCCTATCGGGACCTCCCGCTGCGCATCGCGGAATTCGGATCCTGCAGCCGCTACGAACCGTCCGGGGCCCTGCACGGGATCATGCGTGTTCGCGGGTTCACGCAGGATGACGGGCACATCTTCTGCCGCGAGGACCAGATCGAAGGCGAGACGGCCCGCTACATCGAGTTCCTGTCCAAGATCTACGCCGATCTCGGGTTTCCCGAGTTCACGGTGAAGTTCGCCGACCGCCCGGAAGTGCGCGCAGGCACGGACGAGACTTGGGACAAGGCGGAGGAAGCCTTGCTGCATGCAACGAGGGCGGCCGGAATCGAACCTGAAATGAATCCGGGCGAGGGCGCGTTCTACGGACCGAAACTGGAATTCGTCCTGACCGACGCGATCGGGCGCGACTGGCAGTGCGGAACCCATCAGGTCGACTTCGTGCTGCCTGATCGGCTGAATGCCGCCTATGTGGGCGAGGACGGATCCAGGCACCGTCCAGTCATGCTGCATCGTGCCGCCCTCGGTTCGTTTGAACGCTTCATTGGCATCCTGATCGAGAGCAGCGAGGGCCGCCTCCCGTTCTGGCTGGCGCCACGTCAGGTCGTTGTCGCCTCGATCACGTCAGACTCGAACGAGCATGCCGGCAGGATTGTTGCCGAACTTGCAAGTGCCGGCGTTCGTGCAGAGCCCGACATCCGGAACGAGAAGATCAGCTACAAGGTTCGGGAGCATTCGGTTGGCAAGGTGCCGGT
>JAPPCV010000134.1 GCA_028824715.1 Boseongicola sp.
AATGAACGGCTGGTTGATCTCGGTCTGGCTGGAGCTCGAAAGCTCGATCTTCGCCTTTTCGGCCGCTTCCTTCAGGCGCTGAAGCGCCATCTTGTCGGCGGTCAGGTCAACGCCGTGCTCTTTCTTGAACTCCTCGGCGAGGTAGCTGACGACCCGCATGTCGAAGTCCTCGCCACCGAGAAACGTGTCGCCGTTCGTGGACTTCACCTCGAAGAGGCCGTCATCGATCTCAAGGATCGTGATGTCGAACGTGCCGCCGCCGAGGTCATAGACGGCAATGGTCTTCGTCTCTTTCTTGTCGAGTCCGTAAGCCAAGGCAGCGGCGGTCGGCTCGTTGATGATCCGCAGCACTTCGAGCCCGGCGATCTTGCCGGCGTCCTTCGTTGCCTGACGCTGCGCGTCGTTGAAGTAGGCCGGCACGGTGATGACGGCTTGCGTGACGTCCTCGCCAAGGTAGCCCTCGGCGGTCTCCTTCATCTTCTGGAGGATGAATGCCGAGATCTGGGACGGCGAGTACTTTTCGCCTCCCGCCTCGACCCAGGCATCCCCGTTGCCGCCATCCACGATGGCATACGGCACCACCTTCTTGTCCTTCGTCACCTCTGCATCGTCGACACGACGCCCGATCAGGCGCTTGACCGCGAAGACGGTGTTCTCTGGATTCGTGACTGCCTGGCGCTTGGCCGGTTGCCCTACAAGCCGCTCCTTGTCGGTGAACGCGACGATTGAAGGGGTGGTTCGCGCGCCTTCGGCGTTTTCGATCACCCGGGGCTGTGACCCATCCATGATGGCGACGCAGCTGTTCGTGGTACCCAGGTCAATACCGATAACTTTGCCCATTCCTGTGTCCTCTTTCTTTTGGCGATGTCCGGAAAACCGGCCCGGTTCGGCACCGATCCTCCATCCCATGACACGTGACGCATCAAGGGGCGATCACGGGTTCGTGGGGGTATATAGGTAGGGGTCATTGCGCCTGCAAGCATGTCAGGACGGCGAATTTGCAATGCGCATCTACCGAGAGCGAACACGAGCCACCGAACCGGAGCGCCGGCCTGCGCCCAGGCTGCCGACGCCGGATTGTTCATCAAGAACGACCTGGGCGAAAGACACGCGGTCCGCCAGGACGCGTTCGTGGCCTTGGTGCACGCGCGATGGCCATCGCGGTGTCGCGCCCAATGGAACGTTTCGTCTGCCTGACTATATTGCCTGCATGTCGGGGACCTTGGTGGATGTAAATGGCGTCAGGATATGGAAGGGGCTCCTTTCCCCGGACCTGCAGCGCGAAATGGTGGGCGACCTGCGCGACGTCGCCGCAGTCGCGCCCTTTCGCAGGTATGAAACGCCCGGCGGCAAGAAGATGTCGGTGAGAATGAGTGCCGCCGGAAAGGTCGGCTGGGTCACGGACCGCGCCGGATACAGGTACGATGCGCTCCAGCCGGACGGAGACGCCTGGCCAGAGATACCAGCCACGTTGCTCGATGCCTGGTCGGCGACATCGGGCGTTGAGCGGATGCCGGACTCATGCCTCGTCAACTTCTACGGCGAGGGAGCGAAGATGGGGCTGCACCAGGATCGGGACGAAGCCGATCTGAATTGGCCGGTCGTCTCGATTTCGCTCGGAGACGACGCGCTGTTCAGGGTCGGGCAGGTGACCCGTGGCGGCCCGACGCGATCCGTCTGGCTGAAATCCGGAGACGTCGCTGTGCTGTCGGGCAGAGCGCGGCTGGCATATCACGGCATCGACCGGATCCGGTTCCGCTCGTCATCCCTTCTGGCCGATGGCGGCCGAATCAACGTCACCATGAGGGTGGCGCGATAGGCCGGAATGGTCGCTGGACGGGCGACGGCGGCCGGTTCTGGTTGCCCGTGCCCGCAGATATGACAATAAGTTCAGGAATCCCGTGACGGATCACCTTGATGGGGAGCGCGGTGGAATCCCTCCTGATTTCTGATCGAGGCGCCTTGGCGTCGACCATGCGCCGCTTGGCAATCCAGGCTGGCGAGGCCATCATGGAGATCTACTGGCGCGACGGCATCGCGGTCAGGAAAAAGCGGGATTCTTCCCCCGTTACGGCGGCGGACGAGGCTGCCGACAGGCTGATCGCCGCAGGACTGAGGGCCGGATTCCCGGACTTGCCGCTGGTAACAGAGGAGCAGTCCGCGACCCACGACCTGTCGGTCGGGACTTTCCTGATCGTTGACCCGCTGGACGGCACGAAGGAATTCGTGCAGCGCCGGGGCGACTTCACGGTGAACATCGCGTTGGTCGAAGACGGGAGCCCGACGTTGGGCACTGTCTTCGCGCCGGCGAAGAAACGGTTGTTCATGACCTTGCCGGAAGGTGGCGCGATCGAGGAGACTGGAGATCTGGACGCGGAAAGGCCTGGCGACATGCGCCCCATCAAGGTCGCCGAACCGGACAACGCGGCGCTGCGGGTGGTGGCATCGAAATCGCACAGGGACCGGGCGACGGACGACTACATCGCGAAATACGAAGTGGCGGATCTGGTGAGCGCGGGCTCGTCGCTCAAGTTCTGCCTGGTGGCGACGGGAGAGGCGGACTTCTATCCGCGCATTGGACCGACGATGGAGTGGGACACGGCCGCCGGTCACGCCGTCCTGGCCGCTGCCGGTGGGCGTGTGGTCGGGAAGGCGACGCATGAGCCTCTCGTCTATGGCAAGCCATCGTTTCGAAACCCGTTCTTTCTCGCGCATGCACCTGGAGTGATCCTCGCTGCCGAGCAATCGGGCTGAACGGGTGGCGCACGGATGAGCAGAACGATACGGTCTTGCATGACCCTGGCGATCGCGGCGCCGTGAGCGCCGGATCGGGAATTTTCTGCATCAAGGGCTGTCACGTTGCCGGGCCTCATCGAGAGCGCGGTTCGCGAAGTGCCTGCGGCCTCGCATTCATTCCGAAGATGGTGAGATGTTCCGGATTTCGGGCATTCTCGACGTGCCCGTTCCAATCTCGTTGATCTGCCTTGCTCTCCTGAAGTTCGTCGTTGAATTCCGCTGCGTGGCGGCGCGCGCGCAATTGGGCGAGTGCCGGCCGCCAGCCAGATCGGTCTCGGCGTTGGTCTTGCTGCTGCGCAATTGCTCGCGACGATCTGCTTCAACAGGAATTGCAAGTCCTAGGTATTGTCATCCGCTGCTTTGGCATCGAACCCTGCGAGCCATTTCCCGACATCCCTGAAGTCGAAGTAGATGCCGAGCATGCAAGGAAAGACGAAAGCGACAATCAGGGTGGACGAGAGCAACCCGAATGCGACCGAGACGACGAGCGGCACCAGCACCTGTGCCTGCGGACTGGTCTCGGTCAAGATAGGCAACAGGCCGACGAAGGTCGTGAGCGAGGAAAGCAGTGCGGGCCGGAATCTGCTTCGGACCGCTTGAATCGCGGCGGCCAGGTAGTCGCTCTCGCGGATTGCGGCGATGAAGAAAGTCACAAAGAGAATCGAATTGTTCACGACCACGCCGGCGAGCGAGGCAAACCCGATCAAGCTTGGCATCGAGATGTCCAGGCCCATCAAGAGATGCCCGAATACCATCCCGACAATGGCGAACGGGATGGACAGCATGATCATCAGCGGAAGCGCGTAGCTGCGGAACTGGAACGCCAGGACGATGTAGACGCCGATCAGGCCGAACAGGAACGCCGTCAGGATCGAATTCTGGAACTCCTGCTGGGCCTCGGCGCCACCGCCGATTTCGACGGCGACACCGGAGAACTTGTTCCTCAGCAACGGGGCAAGCTCGTCGACCACTGTGCGGGAAATCTCGGTCGATGTGGTGACGTCGCGATCGATCTGCCCGATGATTCTGGCGACGGCCTTGCCGTTCTGGCGCGTGATCTGCCCGTAGGAAAGCGAGCGGTCCAGGTCGGCGATCGAACCGAGCGAAACCTGTTTGCCGTCGGCAATCGCAATCGGGAAGGCCTCCAGATCCACGATCGACGGAATGCTGTCGTCAAGTTCGACATTCACCGTCATGCCAGACTGCCCCACACGGAAGCTGTCGGTCTCCGTTCCGGAAAAGGCTGCACGCAGCTGGCTTACGAGCGACTGTGGCGTCAGACCGCTCGCGAAGGCGAATTCATTGAGAGTCAGCTGGATCTCGGGCTGGCCCGCATAGAAATCCTGGTAAGCCGCTGTCACGTCATCGCGTGCCAGCAGTCTGCTTCGCAGGTCATCAGCCGCAAGTTCGAGCTCCGCCAGATCCTGCCCGAACAGCTGGACTTCGAGGTCGTTTCCGCCCGGGCCCAGCGCGGTCTGGGTGAAGTTGGCCTGCACCAGGTCCGGGATCGGTCCGGAAGCGGCCCGCCACCTGCTCAGCACCTCTTCGGCGGACACGTTTCTCTCTTCGCTGTTCAAGAGGTCGACCGTGATGGTGGCCGTGTGCGGCCCGTTGTCCTTGACATCCACGTTTGAGGCGAACGTCGTCAGGACACGCAGAACCAGTGGTTGGCCTCCTTCGGTTCTGGCGGACAACTCTTCGTCAATTCTTCCAAGGGAGTCCTCGATCTGGCGAACGACCGCCTGCGTGCGACCGAGCGGAAGTCCGGGAGTCAACGCTATGCGCGCCTCAATCGTGTCACCCTCGATGGTGGGAAAGACGATGACCTTGACCGTTCCGGAAGCTATGAGGCCGAGGCTGGAAATGAGGATCGCAAACACGAAACCGACGGTCAGGTACCGCCAACGCATCAACAGCGCTGCCGCCGGCAGGACGAAGCCGTCCCTCAGGCGAACCAGCATGCGCGGCGCAAGGCGACCGGCGTTGGCCCGCGAATCGACCCGGACCTGGGCCATGTGGTTCGGAAGCACCAGGAAAGCCTCGAGCAGGCTCGCTCCCATCGTGATGAGGAGAACCAGCGGGATGACTTTCAGGATTGCCCCGACCTCACCCGACAGGAACATGAGGGGCGCGAATACGCAGGCTGTCGTCAAGAACGAGCACACCACTCCGGGCATGACCTCAAGCACGCCGCGAGCGACGCTGCCGCTGCCGCCTCTTTCGCGCCAGTTCGCGACGTTTTCCGCTATCACGATGCTGTCGTCCATGATGAGGCCGACCGACATCAGGAGCGCAACGAGGCTGATCATGTTGATCGACACCCCGATGACGCTCATGGCGAACGCTGCGGCGAAGAACGAGAACGGAAGCGCCAGGGAGATCCATACCGCTTCGCGGACCGTGAAGAAGAAACACATCACCAGAATGACCAGGGCGACGCTGGCGACCGCGTTTCCTCCGACAAGCGCGATTCGGTCCCTTATGACCTCGGTGGTGTTGTTGATCACGGTCAAGCGGAAGGGAGCCGGGTATCTTGCCCGTTCCCTGTCCAGGAGCGCCTCGACTTGGTCGAAGGCATCTATGGCATCCGCCTTCCTGGTCTTGTTGATTCTCAGGATCGCGGCCCTTTGTCCGTCCATGAAAGCGCGCAGCTCCGGGGCGAGCTCTTCAAGCGTGACCTCTGCGAGGTCCGAGAGGCGGACCAGCGCGCCCGAAGCGTTCTGCAAGACGACCAGGTCCTCGAGTTCCGAGATCGTGCGCCTGGCGTCGGAATACCTGAGGACTATGCTTCTGCCTTCCGTGCTGACCGTTCCGACAGGCGCGCGAAGCGACCGCGCGCTCATCGCGTCTGAGACGGCATCCGCGCTGACCCCGTAACGGCGCAACGCTTTCTGGTCCAGGGAAACACGGAACTCGTTTTCGGAGACTCCGGACACATCCACCGAATGGACAAGCTTCAGGGCGGCGATGTTCGTTGCCAGGCTATCGGCGTAGCGGATCAGGCCGTCTTCCGTTGCAATGCCGGAGACTGCGACCAGGGCGACAAGCTCGGTCTGGCCGAGAATCGACACAACCGGCGCCTCGGTCTCCGCGGGAAGACCACCCGTCGCGGACACGGTTGACAGAACATCGTTGTAGAACTGCCCGATTTCACCGTCTTGCGCCATGGTGAGCGTCGCAGTGGCCCTGCCCTCCACGGAAAGGCATTCAAGCTCGTCCAGGTCATCGACCGCACGGAGCGCCGCATCGAGCTCCAGGCAGACCAGGTCGTCGACATCCGCCGCCGAAGCGCCCGGGTAGGCGACGAGTACCGAAACCATGGAAGGAAGAGATTCCGGAAAGCTCTCGCGTTCCAGGTCCGGCAGGGAAAGCCCGCCGAGAATCAGCGTGCCCAGCAACAGGAGGTTTGCCGCGACCGGGTGCCGGGAGAAGTAGGCGATCATCCGCTCTGGCCCCTAATTCGCGACAGGCGTGAGCAACATGCCGTAGACGGCCGGGCGTGGGTCCGAGAGAACGATTCTGTCACCTCGTTCGAGGCCGGAAAGTACGACCACCTGGTCGTTGACAACAGGCCCTGCAACGACGTCCCGTCGCGAAAGGCGGGAGGCCTGATCCACCAGAAACACGAAGTCGACCCCGTTCGGGTCGGTTCGAAGAGCGCTCCTTTCGATGCGGATCGCATTGGTCACTTCGGGCGCGGACAGGCGAACTTCGACGAAGGTGCCATTGATCAATGGCGGCCGTCGGGTGTCCGGGTCAGGCCGGCCGGGGTCATCCACTTGCACAGCGATGCCGACTGCACCCGTCCGCTCATCCGCCCGGCCTGAGAATCGCGTGAATTTCGCTGGCCAGAAATAGCTCTCGCCGCTTGTCGGGTGGACCGTAGCGACGAGATCGAGGTCCTTGATTACCTCGATTATCTCCCTGGTCTCCTCTCCGGTCATCAAGGGTGCCGGGTCGTCGCCGACTATCAGTCGAAAGAAGTTGCTTAGCGTCTGCGGACGGAATTCGGCAAGGACTTCCGCGGCGTCGATGGACTCGATGGCAAGCAAGTTGTCGCCGGCCCTGACGAACTGCCCAAGAGTCACCGAATTCAGGGACACCCGGCCCGTGAACGGTGCGAGGATCCTGGTCCGGTCCAGGTTCCGCCTGGCTTCCTCGATTTCGGCGTTTCTGGTGGCAAGCGTCGTTTCGTGGATCTCGCGCTGCACCGGCACGAGGTTGAGCCTGTTCTGGAGATCAAGCACGACCTTCTGCTGGGCAAGCAGGGTTCGTGTTGCCTGATCCACCGCCGACTGCGCGACGCTGCCTCGGCCCAGGAGGTCCGACTGGCGGTCGAAATCGGTCTGCAGAAATTCCTCGATGCGCCGTTCGAGCTTGAGTGTTTCCCTCGTGTTTGCTTCCGTAGCATCGAGTTCGCGCAGGGAGGCTCTTGCACTGTCCCGCGCAGTCTCGGCCTTCGTCAAGGCGCTTTCGTAGTCCCGCGGGTCGATTGCAACGAGAAGATCCCCTTCATTCACTATCCGGCCAGCCGAGAGATCGGGGCTGACGTCCACGGCACGTCCCTGGACTTGGCTTATCGCGGACCAGGACGAAGCGGCCGCGGCGCGGCCGTACGCGATCACTGAAGGCCGAAACGGGGCTGCAGAGACTTCGGCAATCCGCACGGCCAGCGCAACCTCGCCGGGAGCGTCTCTCGGCCCGTTTCCTTCCCAACCGCCCATCCAGGCGAACAGCGCAATCCCCGCCAGCAGCGGTGGAAGGATCAACAGCTGCCGCCAGTTCATTCCGTGACCCACCTTCGGAAAAGCGCATGCGCTTCATGACCCCTATTGGAAATGGGGAGCCGTCGAAAGGGGAATTTCCGGTGCTGTCCGCGGACGAAGACTCGCGGCGAAACCTGCCCGACCGCTCACTCCGTGGAGCTGAAATGCCGGGGGTTTGTGCCCGCCGAGCGTAATGCCGCCCCGTCACGCCCACGCGACCGCATTGCTCCTTCGCGGCATCCAGGAGACCCAGTGCCGGCATCCGCATGCCCGATCCTGCTGTCACCCGATCCAGCGCACGATGTCCTGGCCTCAGCTCGACCAGCAGGGCTTGGCGCTTGCGGGAACCGGGCACTCTGCCGCCGTGGCGAAGTGGGTGCACGATGACAAGTCCGGTCCGACGGGCTTGTGGGAAAACGCCGCGGCGCGACCGGCGGGAGCGCAGGATGTCCGTCAGGGCAGTCACGCCGGGGCCATGTCACGCGTGGCCGTCTGCAAGCTGCAGATTGGCGATGTCGAGCGATCGAAGCCGTTGAGAGCGCAACATTCAGGCGCCGCACTTGCAGCTTGCGCGACGGGGGCGCGATTGCATGGAAAGACGCCCGGACGCGGAGCCAGGCGCTTGGCCACGATTGCGGCGCCGATGGACCGGGCAACAACGACAGCTGGCATTGCGACACCCTTGATGAGCGGGGCGACGCGAACCCGTGGAAGTTCGGTGGTGCGTCGCTTGATGAAGTCCGTGCCACGTGGTCCAGGCGCATGCCCCAAGGCAGCGTGCGCAATTCTGTTCGGATTCGGTCATTGCCGATGTTCGGGCAGACCGAGGCGTTCCAGACCGTCGCCGGGCTGGCGACGCCGCGAACTTCCGTGACCGGATCACGCAAAAGGATTTGGAGAACGCATCGAACAGGTCATTGTGGGGCGGTCGCGGCACAAACGGATCAGGCGGCCTTTTCGCGCGGCTGTTCGGCCAGAAGGGTGTGCAGCGTGGCCGGATCCGTGTTGGCGCGAAGCTTGGTGCAAAGGTCGGCGTCGCGCATTGAGCGCGACACCACCGCCAGCGCCTTCAGGTGCTCGACGCCCGCATCCTCGGGCGCAAGCAGCGCGAAGACGAGATCGACCGGCTGCTTGTCAACCGCCTCGAACTCGAGGGGACGTTCGATCAGAACAAAGAGGCCGCGAACGGTTGTCAGTTCGGCCAGGCGCGCATGCGGCAGGGCAACCCCCTGCCCGACCCCGGTCGGACCCAGGGCCTCCCGTTCCTGGAGCGCTGACGCCACGTCAGCCGGATTGAGGCCATAGGCAATGGCTGCAAGATCACCTATCTCATGAAACAGCCGCTTCTTGCTGCTCAGCGACGCAATGTGCCTTACCGCTTCGGGCCGGAGAATCTTCGCTATGTTCATCTCGAGGCGGTCCTCTTGACAGCGGTTGGCGGCGCCGCCCTAGTTCGGGTCGATCCAGCCAATGTTTCCGTCATCCCGGCGATACACGACATTGACTCCGGTCTCCTGCCGTTCGTTCCGAAAGACCAGCACCGGAGCGCCAGCAAGCTCCATCTGCATCACGGCTTCTCCGACGGATAGCGACGGAATCTTCGTTTCCATCTCTGCGATGATGATCGGCTGAAGCGTGTCAGGTTCCGATTCGTCGTGTCCGTCGGACGACGCGAGGATATAGGCCGAGGCGTCTTGAAGTTCAACAGGTCGTTCGCGGCGATGATCCTTCAACCGCCGCTTGTATCGCCGGAGCTGCTTTTCGGCCTTGTCGCAACTCCGTTCGAAAGCGGCGTATATCTCGTGGTCGTGGCCACGGGCCTGAACGGTGAGTCCTGTCGAAAGATGAATCAGGATTTCACAGACAAATTCGTGGCCGCTCTTCGAGAACACGACGTTCGCATCGGTCGGTCGCCCCGCATACTTGCCGGCGACCTCGTCGAGGGATGTCTTGACATGAGATTGAAGCGCTTCCCCAATGTCGATCTTCTTGCCGGTGACCTGATACTGCATGGACCTCTCCTGAAATGGTGCGGACTGCCACCTGTCAGGTGGCTGGAGCCCTGGACAATCAATTACATATGAAGCGACACGGCGGCTTTGAAGATGCGGAGCGCTTGCGGACACAGGGATTCGCGACGGACTGAATTCGCCATTGGTTCCAATTCGCGTAGAAGGCGTTGCCGCCGCCAACCTCACTTCCCGTCATGCCATCCGAAACTCCTGGCCAAGGAAGATGCGGCGGACCTTTTCGTCGACGACGACTTCATCCGCGCTTCCGCTCATCAGCACCATGCCGTCATGGAGGATGTAGGCCCGGTCGACGATCTGGAGCGTTTCGCGCACGTTGTGGTCGGTAATCAGGACGCCGATTCCCCGGTCCTTGAGTTCGATCACAAGCTCGCGAATGTCGCCGACTGCAATCGGGTCGATGCCTGGAAAGGGTTCGTCCAGCAGCAGGTATTTCGGCTCGGCCGCAAGGCTGCGCGCGATCTCGCAGCGTCTGCGTTCCCCTCCTGACAAGGCGACGGAGGGAGTCCGGCGCAAGTGCGCGATCGAGAATTCGTCCAGGAGCTCCTCGAGCCTTTCGCGCCGCTTGGACCTGTCCTTTTCGACGATCTCGAGAATCGCAAGGATGTTGTCCTCGACATTGAGGCCCTGGAAGATTGACCGCTCTTGCGGAAGGTAGCCGATGCCAAGCTTCGCGCGACGGTACATCGGGTAGTTAGTGACGTCGCGCCCGTCGACCCGCACCTGGCCGCCGTCCGGCATGACCAGCCCGGCAATCGTGTAGAAGCACGTGGTCTTGCCGGATCCGTTGGGTCCGAGAAGCGCCACGACTTCGCCACGCTGCAAGTCGAGGTTGACGTCCCGAATGATCGGCCGCCTGCGGAAGGACTTTCGCAGGTTCCGGACGTGAAGTCCCTGTTCGGATTCCGAGGCGACCGTGAGAACCGTCATTGGTTTCCGCCTTGGGGGTTGAAAATGGTGCGGACGTTGCCCTCCATCCGGCCTGATCCGGTTTCGAGGCTGATTGTCAGTTTGTCCCCGGAAATCGAGTTGGGTCCCTGCGTCAGAAGAACATCCCCGCTGAACCGCAATTCGGCGCCCTCAACGGAATATGCGGCGTCTCTGGATTCGACCGCCTCTGCGCTCGTGACGAACGTCACGCCTCCCGAGGCAAGCAGCCGGGCGATGCCGTCCGCACCCACGCCTTCGCCGCTGTACTCGACCCGCACCTGGCCTGCCGAGAGCCGGAGGGTGTCCTGCACGACAAGGACATTGCCATCGAAGGTGGCGGATCCGCTTTCCTGATCCAGGAACAGCGCGTCTGCCGTGATCTCGACGGGCTGAGTCCTGTCGAACCCGGCGGAACCCAGCTTGATGCCTGCAATCTGCGAAGAGGCGGCATGTGCCAAAATGGTCAGCACGGAGATGAGCGCAATGCGTAAGGCCACGGATCGCCGTCCTTTGAATCAGGGATGATATATCATCCTAACCCCGCCTTGGAAAACAAGTTGATGTCCGTCGGCGGATTCGAGCCGGACCAGCATCATGGACCCGGCGGAGATCTCTCCGGCCGGTCCGGTGGCCACGATCCTGCCTTCGGACGCGGCGCTGGCGTCGCGCAGTGACGTCACCAGCCGGTCGGTGGTGACGACATATCCGTTGGTGCTCTCGAGCCGCACGCCCCCGTCCAGCGTGACTTCCTGCGTGTTGGAGTCGACGGTGCCGGACGGGCTCGCGATGTCGATGCGGCTGCCGTCCGGCATGTTCAGCACCGCGGTCAGAGTCTCTCCCAAGAGCACGGTCTGTGACGGGTCCGTCCGAATCTTGCGTGCGGCAACCGAAATTGCCACGCCGTCGGACGTCACGCCTCCCAAGGACGCGTTCGAGATGCCCTGTTCTTCGAGGATTCGTGCGACGTCAACTTCGGCGTACGGAATTGCCGCTTCGGGATCGAGGGATTCGGCCACGAAGAAGAGAGTCGACAATATCGCCAGCGCCACGAGCGGCAGGGCGAGTTTCAGCCGGAACACCAGGCGCGAATATCTGTCCGTAGCAGCCATATCCGTCATATAGGACATTTCGGCTAGTGCGCGAAGATGTCGGCGTCGGGCCAGCCGGCGAGGTCAAGGCGGGCGCGGGTCGGCAGGAAGTCAAAGGCCGCCTGCGCCAGGTCCGTCCGGCCCTCTCGCATGAGACGGACGTCCAGCTCTTCCTTCAGGCGATGCAGGTAGATCACGTCAGAGGCGGCGTACTCAAGCTGCGCTTTCGTCAGCGTGCCGGCACCCCAGTCGCTCATCTGCTCGACCTTCGAGATGTCGACGCCCAGAAGCTCGCTGACAAGGTGTTTCAGGCCATGCCGCACCGCATAGGTGCGGACGAGCTTGGAGGCGATCTTTGTGCAGTAGACCGGTGCCGCGAGGGCGCCAAAGCGGTGCATGAGCGCCGCGATGTCGAAGCGCCCGTAGTGGAAGAGCTTGAGCACGTTCGGGTCGGTAAGCAGACGCTCCAGGTTCGGGGCCGACTCCTGTCCCATGTCGATCTGGACGAGATGCGTGTTCCCATCGCCGGAAGACATCTGCACGAGACAGAGCCGGTCGCGGTGCGGATTCAGGCCCATCGTCTCGCAGTCGATGGCAACCGACCGGCCGAGGTCAAGACCGTCGGGCAGGTCGCGTTGGTAGAGATGGTTGGCCACGGGCGCCTCCGGTCGCAGGTCTTGCCTTGATGCACGTGAAGTGTCCGCGCTTCAACCCGGCGCACTCATTGGGCCGTGTCCACGAGGTATCTTTGTGACAGTGGAAGGCTTGCCGCTCCGAGAGTCCTTGCGTCCGCCCCGACCGTGCCGGACATGACGGTCGGATGCGGCAGTCCGGAGAGGTTCATGCGGCCCAGTTCGGCCTGAACGCTGGAAACCAGATCTTCCCGGACCCGTTCCGGCAGCCAGCCGTCGATCAGCACGTGCTCGAAATCCATGACGGATACGGACGCGACTATGGCATGCGCTATGGCGGGCGCGGCAGTTCTTGTCCAGGCATCGATCAGCTGGGGGGGCACGCCCCAATCCGTCGCGCTTGTCCAAAGCGCGTCTGCTTCGCCCCCGGCATCGGTCACCATCCGTTCCAGGCCGGCAAGGGAGGCGACGTCTATGAGCTGGCGCGTTTTTCCGTCCGGGTCAGGAATAGGCATTGGCCCGAGGGCGCCCGCGTTGCCTGTCGATCCGGTGAACAGCCGGCCGCTCAGGACGACCCCGCCCCCGATGAAGTAACCCATGTAGAAGTACAGGAAATCGGGCGGCGTGTCCCGGGATCCGAAGACCAGTTCCGCGCCGCAGGCGCAGGTCGCATCGTTCTGCAGGAAGACCGGAAAGTCGAACAGCGCCGCGACCTCGGCGCGGAGGCCGAAGTCGCGCCACGCCTCCATGTCCTCGGCGGGCGTGCCGAGAATCGCGCCCCACTCCCACAGGAAGAACGGGATCGCGATGCCGAGACCGGCGACGCGTGCCCTCTGCGCGGCATCGAGCCGGCCGGAGAGTCGCTCGGCGGCATCCTTGACGAATCGAAGCGTGCCGTCCGGAGCGGGAAAGCGGTAGGTGACGTGCTCGCGTGAACGGATGTGGCCGAGAAAGTCGACGAGCACGAGGTCAGAGCTGCGCCGCCCGACCTTCAGTCCGAAGAAGAGCGCTCCGTCCGGGTTCAACGACATCGGCACCGAAGGCTGGCCAACCTTCCCGCGCACAGGCTGTTGGCGGAGCAGCAACCCCTCGTCTTCGAGCTTGCGCGTGATCACGGACACGGTCTGTGCGGACAGGCCGGTCACGCGCGCGATTTCGGCGCGCGCAAGCGCGCCGCGCCGGCGCAGCAGCGAGAGAACCAGCCTCTCGTTCCTGTCCCGCATGTCGCTCTGGTTCGTGCCGAGAACGCCGGAGACATCCATCCCCGTGGCGGACTTGCCTGCGATTGCCTGCTCCAAGCTGCACCTCCCGGCCTCAGGTTGGGCGAGCGGCGGGGGCGAGTCAAATTGAAAAATAAATCACTGTGATTTATTTATTGACAGCGGGCTCGAATCATGTGATTCCTTCCAGCGTGCCGCGTTTTCGCGTGGCCCTGATCACTCGTTCAAGGGAGGAACCGATCTTGAAACTCACACATCTCATCGGTGCATCGGCGATTGCCTTAATGGCCATGGCGGGAAGCGTCATGGCAAGCACGACCGTCTGCCTGATCACCAAGACAGACACCAACCCCTTCTTCGTGAAGATGAAGGAAGGCGCGACCGCGAAGGCGGAAGAGCTGGGCATGACCCTGAAGGCCTATGCCGGAAAGGTCGACGGCGACAACGAAACCCAGGTCCAGGCCATCGAGACCTGCATAGCCGACGGCGCAAAGGGCATTCTCCTGACCGCATCCGACACGGCGTCAATCGTGCCTTCGGTCAAGCAGGCGCGCGACGCCGGGCTCCTGGTGATCGCTCTTGACACGCCGCTTGATCCGACTGATGCGGCTGACGCCACCTTCGCCACCGACAACTTCCTGGCCGGCGAACTCATCGGCAAGTGGGCGGCTGCCACGCTCGGAGACGATGCGGCCAATGCCAGGATCGCAATGCTGGACATTGCCATCAGCCAGCCGACGGTCGGCGTGCTGCGTGACCAGGGATTCCTGCAGGGCTTCGGCATTGACCTTGGCGACCCGAACAAGTGGGGCGACGAGACGGACCCGCGCATCGTCGGCAACGATGTCACGGCAGGCAACGAAGAAGGCGGCCGCCGGGCAATGGAGAACCTCCTGGCGAAGGACTCGAGCATAAACGTCGTCTACACGATCAACGAGCCGGCTGCGGCCGGCGCCTACGAGGCGCTGAAGGCGATCGGCCGCGAGAACGATGTCCTCATCGTCTCGGTCGACGGCGGCTGCCCAGGCGTCCAGAACGTCAAGGACGGCGTGATCGGCGCCACGTCGCAGCAGTATCCGTTGCTGATGGCGTCGCTTGGTGTCGAGGCCGTCAAGAAGTGGGCCGACACCGGCGAGAAGCCCGGGACCACTCCGGGGAAGGACTTCTTCGACACCGGCGTGGCGCTGGTGACCGACAGGCCTGCCGAAGGCGTTGACTCGATCGACACCGCCGAGGGCACCGCACTCTGCTGGGGCTGACGCCAGCGAGGGGAATGTGAAGGGGCGGGCGCGTACCGCCCCTTCGTTCGTCTGGACGGGCACCCTAAGGCCCGCCTAGACTGGCGCTTGCCGCGCATGCCGGCACCCGCCATGCTGAGGGGAACGAAATGTCCGAAACCACGACGAAAGGCCAGGACTTCGAATCGGCGCTGGAGCAGGCAAGCCAAAGCGTGGCGGAATTCGACGACCATCGCTCAGGATTCATCCCCTGGCTTCAGCACCTCCTGCACACCAATCCGTCCCTTGTGCCGTTGATCGTCCTCGTGCTGTCCACGCTGAGCCTGGGCGTCTACATCGACTGGGGCGCGATCTCCGTGGGTCTCGGGATCGCTTCACCCGAAGAGGTTTCGAACGGTTCGTTCAGGTTCTTCAAGGCCTTCACGCTGACGCTCATCCTGCAGCAGGTCCAGATCGTGGGCGTGCTGGCCGCCGCGCAGACGCTGATCATCCTGACGGCGGGCATCGATCTCAGCGTCGGCGCAATCGCGGTGCTTTGCTCGGTCATCATGGGGCAGTTCACCTTCCGCTACGGAATCCCGCCGGCCGTGTCGATTGCGATCGGCCTCGCGTTCGGCACCGCGATCGGCGCCGCCTCGGGCTGGCTTGTCAGCCGGGTCAAGCTGCCGCCCTTCATAGTCACTCTGGGAATGTGGCAGATCGTGCTTGCGGCGAACTACCTGTATTCGGCGAACGAGACGATCCGCAGCCAGGATATCGAGGCCCGGGCGCCCCTCTTGCAGCTGCTCGGAACCAAGTACACGATCTACGGGGCGACGTTCACTCTTGGCGTGATCTCCATGCTGATCATTGCCTTCGCGTTGGCCTATGCGCTCAGGTCCACCCCTTGGGGACGGCATGTCTATGCCGTCGGCGATGACCCGGAGGCGGCGGAGCTCGCCGGCGTGAACAGGCATCGCACGCTCATTTCGGTCTACATGCTGGCGGGCCTGATCTGCGCGTTCGCCGGCTGGGTCATGATCGGGCGTTTCGGCTCGGTCTCGCCGTCAGCCACCACCGGGGTCATCGGCAACATCCAGGCGATCACCGCCGTGGTCATTGGCGGCATCTCGCTTTTCGGAGGCCGTGGCTCCATTCTGGGCGCCCTCTTCGGAGCGCTCATCGTGGGCGTGTTCGAGCTCGGGCTTCGCATGGCCGGCGCCGACCCGCAATGGACGTTTCTCCTGATCGGCGTGCTCATCATAGGCGCCGTCGCGGTCGACCAGTGGATCAGAAAGGTGTCGATATGACGGAGGGGCGTGAACCGATTCTGAGCGCGAGGAGCCTGGTCAAGAAGTACGGCAAGGTCACGGCGCTCGATCACTGCGACTTCGAGCTCTATCCCGGCGAGGTCCTGGGCGTGATCGGCGACAACGGGGCCGGCAAGTCCACGCTCATCAAGGCGGTGTCGGGCGCCGTGATGCCGGACGAGGGCGAAGTCTATCTCGACGGGCGGCAGGTCCATTTCACGTCACCTATCGACGCCCGTCAGCACGGCATCGAAACCGTGTACCAGACGCTTGCCATGTCGCCCGCACTCTCGATTGCGGACAACATGTTCATGGGCCGCGAGTTGCGTCGGCCCGGGGTTTTGGGCACCTTGCTTCGCATGCTCGACCGTCCGGCTATGGAGAAGTTCGCACGCGAAAAGCTGAGCGAACTTGGGCTCATGACGATCCAGAACATCAAGCAGGCCGTCGAGACGCTGTCGGGCGGCCAGCGACAAGGGGTGGCGGTCGCCCGCGCGGCGGCGTTTGGCTCGAAAGTGATCATTCTCGATGAACCGACGGCGGCGCTTGGCGTGAAGGAAAGCCGCAGGGTGCTTGACCTGATCAACGATGTCCGGTCGCGCGGCATTCCGATCATCCTGATCAGCCACAACATGCCGCATGTGTTCGAAGTCTCGGACCGGATCCACGTTCACAGGCTTGGACGGCGGCTCTGCGTGATCGATCCGAAGGAGCACTCGATGTCCGATGCCGTGGCTCTCATGACGGGAGCCAAGGAACCTCCGGGAGCCGAGGCCGCGTGACGACTGCACTCAAGGCCCGGATACAGTCCGTTGCCGGACGAATACGCGCGTTGCCCGAGGGCAGGCGCCGCCTCATCGCGATCGCCGGGCCCCCGGGCGCGGGGAAATCCACTCTGGCCGTCGCCCTGGTGCAGGAGCTGGGACCGACGGCAGCGCTTGCGCCCATGGACGGATTTCATCTCGACAACGACACCTTGACGGCGCGCGGCCTGCGGGACCGGAAGGGCGCACCGGAAACCTTCGACCTTGAAGGCCTCTCAAGCCTGCTGGAGCGACTGGTCCGCGACGACGAGGTCGCGATACCCGCATTTGACAGGGTCCAGGACAAGGTGGTTGGTTCAAGCACATTCGTTCGGGCGGGGCATCGCTGGATCATTGTCGAGGGCAACTACCTTCTTCTTGATGAGCCGGGCTGGCGCGACCTGTCGCATCACTGGGACCTTTCCGTGTATCTTGACGAGTCGCACGATGTTCTCGAGGAACGCCTGGTGCATCGCTGGCTGGATCTCGGCCGGGCATTGGATGACGCGCGAGCGTGGGCGCTCGGCAATGACATTCCCAACGCCAAGCGCGTGGCCGCCGCGCGACTTCCGGCGGACCTCGTTCTTTCGTGAGGGCGAATGTCGCCAATGCCTGGGATCTCGGTCCGGCTCCCTCAGCGGTCTCGGTGTCCTGCGGCATCTTCAATGCCGCGAGCCTCATGCGCGGCAGCAGCACCTAGAGTCCATTGACCGGCACCTTCAGCATCGGCCGTCCGTCCACATCGGTTGGCACCTCTCCTGCCCGCATGTTGACCTGCAGCGACGGGATGATCAGTTGGGGCATCGCCAGTGTCGCATCCCGCTCGGTCCGCATCCTGATGAACTCGTCCCGTGTCGTTCCGCCCCCCACATGGATGTTGTGCTCCCGTTCGTCCTTCACGGTCGTTTCCCATCGAATGTCGCGTCCGTTCGGTCCGTAGTCATGGCACATGAACAGCCGCATCTCGTCCGGCAACGACAGGATTCGCACGATGCTGTCATAGAGCTCGCCTGCGTCGCCGCCGGGAAAGTCCGCCCGCGCCGAGCCGCTGTCCGGCATGAACAGCGTGTCGCCCACAAAGGCAGCGTCTCCGACGACATGGGTCATGCAGGCCGGCGTGTGTCCGGGTGTGCACAAGGTCATGGCCTTCATCTTTCCGACCATGTAGCTGTCGCCGTCCTCGAAGAGCCGGTCGAACTGGCTGCCGTCCCGCTGGAACTCGGTGCCCTCGTTGAAGATCTTGCCAAAGGTGTCCTGGACCACGAGAATCTTCGAACCGATCCCGACCTTCCCGCCAATCCTGTCCTGAATGTACGGTGCGGCGGAAAGGTGGTCCGCATGGACGTGCGTCTCGATGATCCAGTCCAGAACGAGGCCGCGTTCCGTCACTTCCCTGATCAACGCGTCTGCATGTTCGTGGGTGATGCGCCCGGCGGCGTAATCTATGTCCATGACGCTGTCGAAAATGGCACAATGATTGCTGCCGGGATCCGCGACGATGTAGCTGATCGTGTTCGATGCCTCGTCGAAATGGCCCGACACATCCGGCCGCACGTCCAGGTCGAAATCGCCCATGGAACCTCCCGGTAAATGCGCCGTCGACACGTTCTCGCGGCGCCCTGCGAATGCTTGCCGCCACTATAGCAGCAGGCGCGGGCATGAACAGGTGCGCTGCGCGGATGACGTCACGCACCATGGATGTCGACAATGACGGACTCCGCGGCCACTGGAACGGAACTTGATCTCGAGCGCGCAAATCGGGCCTGTCGGGCCGCCTATATTTTGGGCTGTCGCGTGATCCGTGATGGGCCTATTGCTTGGATCAGGCGGCCACTTCTGGAGCGCGGGATGACTTCACTTGCCATGCATCTTCAGGCCGAGCTGGACGGGCTCAAGTCAGCCGGCCTCTACAGGTCGGAGCGGATCATCACCGGCAGGCAGGCGGGAACGGTGAAGCTCTCGACCGGCCAGGATGTCATCAACCTGTGCGCGAACAACTATCTCGGCCTTTCCGGCAACGCCGAGCTTGTTGCGACCGGACAGGAAGCTCTTGAGCGCTACGGATACGGCATGTCGTCCGTTCGCTTCATCTGCGGCACGCAGGACGTGCACAAGGAACTGGAGGCGAGGCTCTCGGCATTCCTGGGGTTCGAGGACGCGATCCTCTTTTCCAGCTGCTTCGACGCGAACACGGGCCTGTTCGAGACCATCCTCGGACCCGAGGATGCAGTGATTTCGGACGCCCTCAATCACGCCTCGATCATCGACGGGATCCGGCTCTGCAAGGCAAGGCGGCTTCGCTACGTGAATTCCGACATGGCCGATCTCGAGGCGCAGCTTCAGGCCGCTGCCGACGCGCGATTCAGGCTTGTCGCGACGGACGGCGTCTTCTCGATGGACGGGCATGTCGCGCCGCTTTCCGCAATCTGCGATCTGGCCGAGCGGCATGACGCCATGGTCATGGTCGATGACAGCCATGCGGTCGGCGTAATGGGTCCGGCCGGTCGGGGCAGCATCGAGCATTGCGGCGTGACGGGGAGGGTCGACATTGTCACTGGAACGCTCGGCAAGGCGCTTGGCGGCGCATCGGGCGGTTACGTCTCGGCGCGACGCGAGATCGTCGACTGGCTTCGGCAGCGATCCCGGCCCTACCTTTTCTCTAACTCGCTCGCGCCCGTCATTGCGGCGACGTCGATCACGGTGCTCGACATCCTGGAAGCCTCCACCGAACGGCGAGACCGGCTCATGGAGAACACGGCGCATTTCCGGGCGCGCCTGGGCCAGGCCGGTTTCGACCTCCTTCCGGGCGCGCACCCGATCATTCCCGTCATGCTTCGCGATCCGGCTGTCGCCCAGGACATGGCAGCGCGACTCGGCGGGAAGGGCGTCCATGTCGCCCCGTTCAGCTTTCCGGTCGTGCCCAGGGGACAGGACAGGATTCGCACCCAGATGTCGGCGGCACATGGCCGCGACGAGCTCGACCGCGCAATCGATGCGTTCATCGAGGTTGGCCATGACATGGGAGTCCTGAAATGAGAGGCGACATGAAGGCGCTGGTGAAGGCCCGGCCCGAGGAGGGACTCTGGATGCAGCGGGTGCCGGTGCCTGCGCCGGGCGCGGACGAGGTGCTGATCAAGGTCGTGAAGTCGGCCATTTGCGGGACGGACGTCCATATCTGGAAATGGGACGAGTGGTCCGCGAAGACGGTGCCCGTCCCCATGGTCGTCGGCCATGAATTCTGCGGCAGGATCGTCGATTGCGGCAATGCGGCGACAAGGTACCAGGCCGGGCAACGCGTCGCCGGCGAAGGTCACGTGGTTTGCGGCGCATGCCGGAACTGTCGCGCCGGGCGCGGCCATCTATGCAGGAACACGGTGGGCGTGGGCGTCCATCGTCCGGGCAGCTTTGCCGAATACGTTTGCCTTCCTGAAAGCAACGTGGTGCCGCTCCCGGACGCCATCCCGGACGAGATTGCCGCGATTCTCGATCCGCTCGGCAACGCGGTTCATACCGCGCTAAGCTTCGATCTCGTGGGCGAGGACGTTCTGGTTGCCGGGGCCGGCCCCATCGGCATCATGGGCGCACTGGTCGCACAGAGCGTGGGCGCACGAAAGGTGGTCATAACCGACATCAGCGCGTATCGCCGCGACCTGGCGCGAAGGCTGGGCGTCGAGCATGTCGTGGACGCCGCCAGGGAGGATCTGGATGACGTCATGACCAGGATCGGCATGACGGAAGGGTTCGACGTCGGCCTGGAAATGTCCGGCGCCGCCCCTGCCCTGCGTGACATGATCGACAAGATGAACAACGGCGGGAAGATCGCGCTTCTTGGAATCGCCCCGACCGAATTCGCGGTCGACTGGAACAAGATCATCTTCAAGATGCTCAACGTGAAGGGGATCTATGGCCGCGAGATGTACGAGACCTGGTACAAGATGATCGCCCTTCTGCAGTCAGGGCTTGACGTGTCGGGCCTCATCACGCACCGCATTCACGTCGACGACTTCGGCGAAGGTTTTGCCGCCATGCTGTCGGGCGAAGCTGGAAAGGTCGTGATGGACTGGAACTGAAGAGCCGGTGGCGACGGTTTCCCGCATTCGGGAACGACGCCGTTGCTCGCCCGAACGCCTGAACGGCTTGATGCGACGGACAGGAGGCTCAGCAAGGAGACGCCATGGTTGCCCAGGAAGCCCCACGCACCCGGGCTGGAGGACGCGCCGCGCGCCGCGCACTCAGGACGGCGCCGAGCTTCGACATGCTGCCTGCGATGGCTGGCACCCTGCCGCTCTGCGAGGTCATGGACGCTTCAGGGGTCGAGCGCATCGACGCCGCGTCAATGCATATCCTCGAGGACGTGGGCGTGCTGTTCCGTGATCCCGTGGCGCTGGGCGACTGGAAGCGGGCCGGAGCCAAGGTCGAGGGCGAGATGGTGCATCTTGACCGCGGTCTCGTGCGCGAGCTGATCGCCACGATTCCGCCCGAGTTCACCTGTCACGCGCGCGATCCAGGCAAGAACGTCAGGCTGGGCGGACGCAGCTCGGTCTTCGTCCCGATGGCGGGTGCTCCCTACCTGCGCGACCTCGACGACGTGCGCAGGAGCCCGACGCTCGAAGACCTCGCGATGTTCCACAAGCTCAGCCACATGCTTCCGGCCATGCATTCGACGTCGCATCACATCGTCGAGCCGATGGACCATCCGGTCAGCCACCGGCATCTCCGCATCACCTATTCGTCGATGAAGCACTCGGACAAGATGTTCATGGGCATGACGACCAGCCCGAAGAACGCCGAGGACGTGATGGAGATGTGCGCGATCCTCTTCGGCGAGGATTTCATGGAATCGCATCCGGTCTGCACCGGCAACTGCAACGGCAACTCCCCGCTGGTCTGGGACGAGACCATGCTGGGCGCGATGCGCGCGTTTGCGCGGCGCAACCAGCCGGTGCTTTGCTCCCCCTTCGTGCTTGGCGGGGCCAACACGCCCGCCAGCGTGCCGGCGGCGGTCGCGCAGCTGAACGCGGAAGCGCTGTCCGCGCTTGCCTACACGCAGGTCGTCCGGAGGGGCGCACCGGCGATCTACGGCCACTATCTCTCGACGGTCAGCATGAAGTCCGGAGCGCCCATGGCCGGAACGCCCGAGATCAGCCTGATGAACTTCATGATCGGGCAGATGGCGCGGCATTACGGCGTTCCGTGGCGCAGCTCGAACACGCTGGGCGGCGCAAAGGTCTTCGATGCTCAGGCGGGCTACGAAAGCGCCGCGACGCTGGCGGCCGTGATCCACGCCGGCGCTCACTACATTTGGCACTCGGCGGGCTGGAACGAGGCGGGCATGCATTGCTCGGTCGCCAAGTTCGTCGTCGACGCCGAACAGTGCGCAATGGCGTATCGCATGGCCCAGGGCCCAAGGTGGCATGACTTTGACCAGGCGGTGTCGGCCGTGTCCGACATCGGTCCGGGAGGGCACTACCTGGGCCATCCGCATACGCAGGAGAATTTCCAGACGGCGTTCTTCCTTCCCGAGCTGTTCGACAACAACTCCGTCGAGCAGTGGATTGCGGAAGGGTCCATGGACACGACCGAGCGGGCGCTCAGGCGCGCGAGGAAGCTCTTGGCCGACTACGAGGAGCCCGGGCTGGAACCGGGAGTGGACGAAGCGCTCCGCGACTACATCGCGCGGCGCGAGCGCGAGATACCCGCAGCGGAAGAGCTGAACCAGACCTGTTGATCAGGCCTTGCGGGCCATCCATTCGCGCCAGCGCAGCACGGCGTTCATGCCGATTTCGCGGAAAGGTTGGGGAGGAAGCCGTGCAGGCTCGTCCTCCGCCGTGAAGCGCTTCGTGATTGCGCTGCTTTCGCTGCAGGCCAGTTCGGCGGCGCCCATGCCGGTGAGGGTGCCTCGCGCCGCGCCGAGGCCGTTCTGGACACAGGCCGAAAAGACACCCTCGTCAATCTCGCGCATGACCGCGACACCGTTTCGGCTCAGGCATGCATGGCCGGCCCAGACATGCTCGAACGACATGCCGGCAAGGGAGGGAAACCGCGCATCGAAGCGCGCTTGCATGCCATGTGTCGCCCGGGCCAGATCGGACGCCTTCGGAACCATTCCCGACCGCAGCGCGACCGTGGCACGGATGAGGATCCGGTTGCCGCCCTGGCCCCGGTCGATGCGCCGGACCGTCGCGCCCATATGGTCGGCGGGCGTGATGCCCCACCGGCTCTGGCCACCGGCCTGCCGGAGCTGGCTGGCGGAAAGCTCGGGCGTCATTGCCCCGAACAGGAACAGGTGCATCAATCGCCCGCGCGCGAAGCCGAAGCTTTCGAGATGGCCGTTGACGGCCAGGATCACCTTTCCGGCCTGCACCGCGCCCTTTGGCGTTGACACGATCAAGCCGCTGCCCTGTCGCTTGAATTCGGTCGCCGGACTTTCCTCGAACACGCTGACGCCAGCGCGAACGAGGCCCGCCGCCATCCCCCGTATGAAGCCGGCCGGCTGCAGCATCACGGTGCCGGGCGTGTAGAGCCCGGAGCGATAGTATGCGCTGCCCGTGACCTCTGCCATCTGCCCGGCGTCAAGCATCTCCGACGGCTCGCCGATGGTGTCGAGATGCGCCTTTTCCCGCTCGTTTGCGGCGTGGCCGGCGGAGTCACCGGCGCCGTTCATCTTGCCCGCACGGTCGAAGAAGTTCGGATCGATTCCGTATTCCTCGACCGCCGCCTCGGCGAAGTCCTGCGCCTGGCGGTTCAGCGAGATCAGTTCACGCTCGCCTCGGCCCGCCATTTCCTCCGAGCCGGGGAGATTGTGCGGCAGGTCGATCATGAAGCCCGAATTCCGCCCCGCGGCGCCCTCGGCGATCCGGCCGGCTTCGAGAATGGCGATGCGCGCGCCAGGGGCGAGTTGCGTGAGCCGCCTGGCGGCCGCCAATCCTGCAAATCCGGCGCCGACGACGACGAAGTCGGCATTCGCGTCCTCTTCAAGATGCCGTGGCGGAGGCAGATCGCCCAGAATGGCGTTCCAGCCAGGCCGGCCCTTCTGGACCGGAATCCGGAGAGCCCGGTGCTTCGTCAACCGACGACCTCGATTTCGTCACCCGGGAGATCAGTCCAGAAAGTCTCGTTCCGCCTGCGCGAACCACGGGCGTCGAGACCCGGGTTTCCGACATCGCTGACAGGGATCTCGGCAGTGACGTGGCTGTCGTCAAATCGGGTCTGGTCGTGCATTCCGGTGTTCCTGCAAGGCATTGACGGCGATCGCCACACGCGCGGAAAAGGCGCACCTATTCATGATCCTGTCAAGGACGTCGCTCACGGGCTTTCCCGGAAGGCCGTCTCTCGAAACCGGACATCCTTTTGCGCGAGTTCGGCGTCCTGAACTTCGGGGCTGCAGACATGGGCCCCGTTCAGGTTCATGCTGCAGGAACGACGCATTTCGCAGGCCAGGGCAGTGTCGACGACTTTCGGCGCGAATCCCCGTCAAGGCTCGCTTCAAACCGGCTGCCAGGTGCCGCCGGCACTGTCTGACTGAACTGCGGCGTGAATGAAGCGGACGCCACGGGCGCCGTCCTCCACCGAAGGCAGTGACAGCCAGCCCGCGGGTGTCGAAAGGCGGTCCTTGCGTGCCGCCACGGCCATGGCGAACTCGGTATAGAGGTTTGCCCAGGCCTCTATGAAGCCTTCCGGAAAGCCGCGGCCGGTGCGAATCAGGCGCTCGGTTTCCGGTGATACGCCATGGCCGTGACCCCGGCTGACAATCCGGTCTGGCTCGCCGAAGCGGTTGAGCTTCAGGTGTTCGCACCGTTCCATGTCCCATTCGAGCCCGGCCTCTGTGCCGAAGACCCGAAGCCGCAATCCGCCCCGGTTCCCGGTGGCAAGCCGCGTTGCCATCAGCGTTCCCGGCACCGAGCCCGCGTGGCGGGTCGCCATGAACACGGTGTCCTCCAGCGGCTTGGGTGCGCCGCAGACATGGAATTCCGCACGCAGATGGGTCAATTCAAGCCCGGAGACGAAACTGGCCAGATGTGCCGCATGCGTGCCGATGTCGCCCACGCAGCTGGTGGGTCCGGAGACAGCCGGATCGAGTCGCCACTTGACATGTGGCGCGTCGTGCGAGCCATCCGGGATCATCCAGTCCTGCATGAATTCGACATGGATCTGGTTGATGCGCCCCAGCGCCCCGCTTGACACGACTGCCCGTGCCTCGCGGACCATCGGATAGCAGGACATGACGTAGGACACGCCGAAGACGCAGCCCGCTTCCCGTGCGCGCGAGACCAGCGTCTCGGCCTCCTCGATCTCGTTCGCCAGCGGCTTGTCGCAGAGCACGTCGATGCCAGCCTCCAGGAAGCTCGTCGAGGCGGCGCAATGGAGACTGTTCGGAGTGGTGATCATCACGGCCTCGACCCCGTCCGCGCGAGCGGCCTCGCGTTCCGCCATTTCGGCGAAGGAGCCGTATGAGCGACCTTCGGCGACATGCCACTCCGCCGCCTTGGCACGCGCCTTGGCCGGGTCGGACGAGAACGCGCCTGCAACGACGTCCCAGCGGTCGCTCATTCGGGCAGCCATTGCCTGGGTTCGGGCAATGCGTCCTCCGCCGACCACGCCAAGCCGAAGACGTCGCGACAGGCGGGGATACGAGGCGCTGAAGTCCATGTCCTGCGGGATGAGCCTTTCCGTCATGATGTCCTCACTTTGGCGGCGTCGCGCCGTCCGGCAGCATCTCCACGGCCATGAAGATTGACGGCGTGATGGTTTCGTACTGGTGCCAGGGATAGTTGCCGTCCGCGTCATACATGGGCCGGTGCGTGGCGCCGGGCGCCATCGGTTCCTCGAGATAGAGCGTCGAGACGTCGTTTTCGCGGCATTGCTGCATCTTGCCAACGCCGACGATCTGGGTGTGGACTTCGCGGAACCCGGGCACCGGACAGAATGCATGGTCCCGGTGAAGCCCGACGTTCAGGGGCACGGAGCCGGAATGGTACATCGTGAAGCCATGTTGCCCGACCCAGACCTTGGGCGACATGTAGTGGCTGACGCCGCGCAGCCGTTCCTCCTGGCGAACGTCGAATGCGGACGGCCAGCGGCGGCGCACCTCGGAAAAGAGCCGGTCTTCGTCATCATGGTCCGCGAAACGCTCCACGATGACGGCGCGGGCCACGTCGCGAATCTCGACATCCGCGACCACGGCCGACTGAAGATGCGCGAGACGCTGTTCGCGGATCTGCACCGGTTTCTCCGAGAGGTTCAGCAGGATGGCCTTGCCCGTGACTCGATGGGCCGGGCTGGCCATGATGATCCGCACCGTGAAGAACGGCTCGGCAAGATCAAGGGTCCGTACCGACATCAGGGCTCTCCTGCCGCGAGGGGTTCCGGCGACGCGCAACGGCGCTGGAGGCCTACGAACCCGCCAAGACCCAGAGAGTCAAGCATGCCCTGCATTGCCTCGCGGACGCGAAAGCCCGTTTCCGCGCTTTTGCGTGCGGCTGGCGCCCTTCGCGATTCATTGCAAGCCGGGGCCATGGTGTTGACGAGTTGAACAGCTTGCGCCAATGCATGTAAGTTACTTACACGTAGAAGGGTGTGCAAAATGGTGACGGGCATAACGCGCTTCGACATGGCCGACGACGCGGCCGGCGGCACCCGGCGGCCGTTCTCCAAGGCAGTGCGCGCAGGCGATTTCGTCTTTGTTTCCGGCCAGGTTCCGGCCGTCGGTGGCGAGATTGTCGCCGGCGGCATCGATGTGCAGGCCGAACAGGTCATCGCGAACGTCATTGCCGCGCTCGATGCTGCGGATTGCGGCCTGGAACATGTGGTCAAGGTCAATGCCTGGCTGGATGATCCTCGCGACTTCACCAGCTTCAACGCCGTGTTCGAACGCCACTTCCGCGATCACCCGCCGGCCCGGTCCACGGTCCGGTCCGCGCTCATGGTCGACGCGAAGATTGAAATGGACGTGATCGCGTACAAGCCCGAATAGCCGGCATGCGGCGGGTGACAGGACCATGACCAAGATCATCGACGTCATATCCCAGATGCGGAAACTGGACGGCAGGTTTCCGAAGCGTGAACAGCGGGTGGCGGATTTCGTGCTTTCCAATCTGGAGCGTGCAACCCGCCTCACGCAGAACGAAATCGCGGAAGCGGCCGATGTCTCGGTCGCGACGGTGAATCGATTCTGCCAGACCGTCGGCTGCGAGGGCTTCCGCGACTTCAACATCAGGCTCGCGCAAAGCGTGGCGGTCAGCCTGCAATATCTTGGCGGGCCAAGCCGCACGGATTCGGAATCAGAGCAACTGGTCACGCAAGTCTTTGGCGCACTTGTCGACACCCTCAACCTGGCGCGCTTCCAGCTCGACAGCGAAGCCGTGCAGCAGGCGATCTCGGTGCTGGCAGATGCACGGCGGATTTCGTTCATCGGCGTCGGCGGCGGCTCGGCCAATGTCGCCCGCGAAGGTGCCAACAGGTTCTTTCGTCTCGGGATTCCCACGGAGGCGCACGCGGACGGGTACTTTCAACGCATGCTCGCCTCGACCCTGTCGAACGGCGATGTCATCTTTGCCATATCCGCAAGCGGCCAGCCGGCGGAGCTTCTGGACAGCGTTGCGATCGCTCGACAGTATGGTGCAAGGTCAATCAGCCTGACCAAGGCCGGCACGCCCCTCGCCAGGTCTTCCGACGTTTCCATCGAGATCGACATTCCTGAAGATCAGGACATCTACAAGCCTTCGGCATCACGGCTCGTCTTCATTGCCATAATCGATGTGCTTGCGGCGGGCACCGCCCGCAGGCGTCCGGAATCGGTAAAGGAGTACCTTCGCCGCATTCGCACTTCCATGATCGCGCTCTCCGAAGACACGGGCCCGAGACCGATCGGCGACTGACTTCGAGCCCGGCTGATCTGCTTCAGAGGCGTCCCGCGCTTGCCCGCGAGGCAGGTCTTGTTCGTGCAAGAGGTGGCCGTGCAAGGGCGAACGGCGGCAATCTTCGCCTGATGGCCAACCCCTTGCACGCCCGGCCGGGCCGAGCAGGCGTATCCGGATGCCGCCAGACAGGCTGCGGATGCGGATTTCGCGGGCGTGAGGGCGGATTGGGCGGCATGTCCAGAGTCTGCAGGCCGCCGTGCGGCGGCGGCAGCCCCGCAGCGGCGAGGTCCTGGCCGCGCGCCTCGCCAGTCTGCAGCCCGCATCGGATGACACCGCCTTCAAGCGGGCGGAGCATCGGTGGTTGAACTGCCGCCTCGTCCCCGGCCACGCTCCGAAGGCGTGTCATCGTGTCCGGATGCAGGACTTCCAGTTCTGCCCCGCGCCTGGCCGCCGTCCTCTGCCGCTTCTGCCTGACAACATCCCGCGCAGCTCCCGGACGTGGTTCGCCGCCATTTCCCATTCCGTACCGGCGGTTCGGCGGCCCGAGCCGAAATGCGGCGCGTCATGCACCTTCCGCGTCGAGCCGTGCGCCCAGGCGAATCGTTTCTTGCTGTGCGGCCGAGCCGCACTCTTCACGAACCGCTGAATCGATCCAATCGACGGAAATGAATGAAAGTATCGCAATGCGACATGCGGCGGCGCCCGGCGGTTTGGTGAAAAAGTCTCGTTTTATCAAGTGAGTATTTGACCGATGCTTTGCTTGACCACGAAACTCCCTTGACAGGCTTCGGCAAAAATGTAATAAACTTACAATACAGCCTTCACATGAACATCATTGCGAGAGGAGGAGACCATGAACTTCAGAATCTGGTTGCGCACGGCGATTGCCCTGGGGGCATTCACGATGCTTGTTGGTGCGGCCCATGCAGCCGGGACATTGCGCTATGCGACCGTCGGCGAGCCGCCAAGCCTGGACCAGCAGGTTCTCACTTCCGATCTGTCGACCACGATTGCCCATCACGTCTTCGAGGGGCTCTACACGTTCGATGCCTCGAACTCTCCGGTCGGCCTGCTCGCCGCTGGCGAGACGGTCTCGGATGACGGGAAGACGATCACGATCACGCTCCGGGAAGGCGTGAAGTTCCACAACGGGCAGGACATGACATCGGCGGACGTCGTCGCGTCGCTGAACCGATGGGGAGAATTCGGGTCGCGGGGCGGGCTTCTGTTCGCGAACGTGGAAAGCGTGACAGCGGCAGGAGATCACGAGGTCACGGTCAGGCTTGCCCAGCCCTTCGGCCCCTGGAAGAACCTGCTGGCCTTCATCAACGGCGGGCCTGCGATCTACCCGGCCTCAGTTGCGGAAGGGGCCGGCAAGGAGCCGATCGCGCCGGACAGCTACATAGGCACAGGACCCTACAAGTTCGCCGAGTGGGTGCCGAACCGCCATGTCGAGTTGGTGAGGTTCGACGGCTATGTCTCGCCCGAAGGCGAAGCGGACGGCTACGGAGGCGCGCGCGTCGCCGAGTTCGATACGCTGCAATTCATTCCGGTGCCTGACGTCGGGACGCGAGTGGCGGGCCTGAAAGCCGGCGACTATGACTATGCCGAGAGCATCCCCGGCGATCTGTACGCCGACCTCGAGGCCGATCCTTCGGTCGTCACGATACTGAACGGCGGACCGATCTTCGGCCTGGTGTTCATGAATTCCAAGGACGGCCCGCTTCAGGAGAACTTTGGCCTGCGGCGCGCAATCCAGGCCGCGCTGGACAAGGTGCCCGCGCTGCACGTGGCAATCGGTCCGGAGGGACTGTGGCGTGCGAACGGTTCGTTCCTGCCCGAAGGCAACGTGTGGTTCACGGATGCCGGCACCGAGCACTACAGCAAGGGTGACGCGAGCGCCGCTCGCGCCATGGCCGAAGAGGCAGGGTATGGCGGCGAGCCGATCAAGTTCATGGTTTCGACGAACTATCCGTTCCACTACGACACCGCGATCGTCTACACCAGGCAGCTGGCACAGGCCGGATTCAACATCGACCTCCAGGTCTATGACTGGGCCACCTTGATCGAAAAGCGGGCCCAGCCGGACCAGTGGGACATGTTCTTCACCCATCATGGCTTCGTGCCCGACCCGATCCTGATCTCGGTAATGAACGACAACTATCCCGGTTGGTGGACAACCGCGGAAAAGAACGCCCTGAAGGCCCGGTTCACCGAGAGCTCGAACCCTGCCGAGCGTCAGGCGATCTGGACCGAGATTCAGGCGCTGATCTATCAGCAGGTGCCGACGATGAAGACGGGCGATGTCTACACCTACAACATTGCGTCGCCCGGCCTGGACGGTCTTGGCGAGGCGACCCTGATCTGGCCGCACTTCTGGAACGTTTCAAAATAGGGGATAGTCCCCTGGCCTCCCCGCCGTTCGGCGGCGGGGAGGCCGAATCACGTTCTCTTCAGGTCGTTTCATGTTGATCTATGCCTTGAACAGAGTCCTGACGCTTGTCCCCACGCTCCTGGCTGCCTCGTTCCTGGTCTTCATGTTCATCCACCTGATCCCCGGCGATCCGGCCTCGATCCTGCTGGGTGACACGGCAACGCCGGAGGAAGTTGCCCAACTCTCTCGGGAGCTTGGTCTCGACGAGCCGCTTTGGACGCAATATGTCCTGTGGCTCGGCAATGTCCTGCAGGGTGATCTCGGAACATCAGTGTTCTTCCGTGAACCGGTTCTTTCGGTCATCGCCGACGGTGCCGAAACCTCGATCCTCCTTGCGACGATGACAATGTTCTGGATTGTCCTGTTCGGCGTTCCGATTGGCATCGTTTCCGCCATGCGCCACGGATCATGGGTCGATCAGGCGACCTCTGGCGGAGCCATGCTGTTTGCCTCGGTTCCGACGTTCTGGCTGGGGCTCTACCTGATCCTGATCTTCTCGGTCGGCCTGGGCTGGTTTCCCTCTTCAGGATTCCCGTCGATTGCCGATGAGGGCGGAGCATCGAACCTGCGCTACCTGGTTCTGCCCAGCCTGACCCTGGCGGCGCCCAACGCGGCTCTCATCATCCGCCTGATACGCGCCTCCATGCTTGATGTCTCGCGGGAGGACCATGTACGTACGGCCCGGGCCAAGGGTCTGCACCCGGTTCGCGTGGCCATCAAGCACATCTTCCGAAACGCGCTCATTGCCGTTTCCGCGGCTTTCGGCTTCACTTTCGCGGCGCTGGTCAGCGAAGCGGTGGTGACGGAAACCGTGTTTTCCCTGCCCGGCATCGGCAGGCTTGTGGTGCAGTCCATCCTGCGGCGGGACTATCCGGTGATCCAGGGCGTCATACTGGTCATCGTGGTCTTCTACACGGCCATCAATCTCCTGGTGGACCTTGCCTATGCCAGCCTCGATCCGAGGGTGTCGCTGAAATGAACGTGCCGCTGTCGATCGCACCGGTCTTTCGCGGTCGCGCGCTTGCAACGATCGGAATGTGCTGGCTGGTGGTCGTCGGCATTGCGGCGATCGGGGCGCCGCTTCTGGCGCCGTTCGACCCGCTGGAATTCGACCCGCTCGTCCGGCTATCCGACCCCGGCTGGCCCCACCTCTTCGGCACCGATCATTTTGGACGGGACTCGCTTTCCCGTGCGATCTACGGCGCGCGCATGGCTATCGTGATCGGGTCGGGCAGCGTGCTGATTGCCTTGGTCGCCGGCGGCCTCGTCGGCATGCTGTCCGCCTACTTTGTCCGGCTGGGCCATTTGCTGATGCGGATCGTGGACGTGCTGATGGCGTTTCCGGCGCTGCTCCTGGCGCTGGTCCTGATGACGCTCCTGGAGCGCAGCGTGCTGAACACGGTCATCGTGATCGGCATTGTCTATGCCACGACCACCGCCAGGATAGTGTTCGGGATGACCCTGAAGCTGAAGCGCGATGTCTTCGTTGATGCCGCGATTTGCAGCGGCGCAGGGCACGCCTCGGTCCTGTTCCGGCACATCTTGCCGAATCTCGTGTCGCCGATGCTGGTCCAGGCGAGCTTCATCTTTGCGTTCGCGCAATTGCAGGCAGCGGCGCTTGACTTCCTGGGACTGGGCCTTCCACCGGAGGTTCCGAGCTGGGGAAACATGCTGAGCGAGGAGAGAATCTACGTGACCCGTGCCCCGTGGCTGCTGATATTCCCCGGTGCGCTGATCATCCTTTCGGTATTTTCGATGAACCTTGTCGGAGACGCGTTGCGTGACAACATCGATCCCCGGTTCAAAGACGACATTGCAGGGGTCTGAACCTTGGCCTTGCTCGACATAAGGAACCTGGAACTGGGCATTGCGCGCGGCAGCGAGCTCCTGCCCGTGGTTCAAGGGGTCTCACTTGCCGTCGAGGAAGACGAAACGCTGGGAATCGTCGGCGAGAGCGGGTGCGGCAAGAGTCTGACCGCACTGGCGATCATGGGTCTGCTCGAAGGCACGGCGGTGCGGATAGCCGGAGGGACAATCCACTTTCAGGGCCGGGACCTCCTGGCGCTTTCTCCCGAGGAGCGTCGTCGGGTCATGGGGGCGGAGATGGCCATGATATTTCAGGAACCGATGACCAGCCTCAATCCTGTCTACCGGGTCGGCGACCAGATCAGGGAAGCGATCCTGCAGCATCGCAGCATGTCCGGACGGCAGGCGCATCAACGTGCGCTGGACCTGCTGGAACTCGTGCGCATTCCCGATCCGATGCGCCGGATCGACAGCTTTCCGCACCAGATGTCCGGCGGACAGAGGCAAAGGGTAATGATCGCCATGGCGCTTGCCTGCGATCCGAAGCTCCTGATAGCCGACGAGCCGACGACGGCGCTTGACGTCACCGTACAGAGAGACGTGCTCGAGCTCATCCGCAGCCTGCAGGCGCGGACCCGCATGTCCGTCATCCTGATCTCGCATGATCTGGGGGTGGTGTCCGAGACCTGCGACAATGTCGCCGTCATGTACCGGGGCAGGATCGTCGAACAGGCGCCGACTTCAACGCTCTTTTCGAACATGAGCCATCCTTACACGCTGGGACTGCTCGGCTCGATCCCGGCGCTCGATCACGACGTTGAATGGCTTGACGCAATTCCCGGCCGGGTGCCGACGCTGGACGAGGCGGTGCCTGGCTGCGCGTTTCACCCACGCTGCTTCGCGGCACAGGGAGCCTGCAGGACCGTGGATCCGGGCGCTGCAGCCGTTTCGCCGGCCCACTTCGTGCGCTGCCATTTTCCGCAGGGATCTTCGTCATGACCCGTCCGTTGCTGGAAGTGCGCGAGCTCAAGACACATTTCAGCATCGGGCGGCGCGGGTTCATGCGCAGGAAGTCCGTGCTCAGGGCCGTCGATGGCGTTTCGTTCAGCATCCACGAAGGCGAAGTGCTCAGTCTCGTGGGCGAGAGTGGCTGCGGCAAGTCCACGGTCGGGCGGACCCTGACCCACCTGGAAACGGCCACGGCCGGAACCGCGATGCTTGACGGGCGGGACATCCTGAACCTTTCGCCTGCCGCATTCCGGCCGTTGCGGCGCGACATCCAGATGATCTTTCAGGATCCGTTTGCCTCGCTCAATCCGCGCCTTAGCATCGAGCAGATGCTGGCTGAGCCGCTCTTCATTCACGGGCTTGCGCGCGACCGCTCGGAAGCGCGCGAGAGAATCGCTGCGACGCTTGAACTCGTGGGCATGGATGCGAATTCGATGAGCCGCTATCCGCACGAATTCTCCGGCGGCCAGCGACAGCGCATCGGCATTGCCAGGGTCATGATACTGACACCGCGTCTCGTCATTGCGGACGAGCCGGTGTCGGCCCTTGATGTCTCCATCCAGGCCCAGGTTCTGAACCTGATCAAGAGGCTTCAGCGCGAAAGCGGCATGTCGATGTTGTTCATCAGTCACGATCTTGGCGCAGTCCGCCACATAAGCGACCGGGTTGCGGTCATGTACGGGGGAAGACTTGTGGAGACGGGAATGAAGCGGCAGATTTTCGAGACACCGCGGCACGCATATACGCAGAGGCTCCTGGCCTCGATTCCGCGCCTCGGCAAGAGGATCGGATGATGAGCCGGAAACGTGTCTTCCTGGGTTCGATTGCAACGGAAACCAACACGTTCTCTCCGTTGCGGACGGACCTGCGCGATTTCAAGGACAGCTTCTTTGCGCCCCCTGGCTTGCACCCCTCGACTCCCACGTTGTGCAGCGCGATCTACCCGGCCGCGCGTGCGAAGGCCGACGAAATCGGGTGGACGCTGATCGAGGGCACGGCGACCTGGGCGGAGCCGGGCGGCATTGTCAATCAGCGCACCTGGGAGAATCTCCGTGACCAGCTTCTCCAGGAGCTGCGCGGCGCGCTGCCGGTGGACATAGTGCTGCTAGGGCTGCACGGCGCCATGGTTTCCCAGGAGTGCCTTGATTGCGAAGGAGAGCTGATAGAGGCTGTTCGCGCGATCGTCGGGCGCGACGCGATCGTCGGGGTAACCTTCGACCCGCACAGCCACCTGTCTGACAGGCGGGTGGAGAATGCCGACCTGATCACGGTCTTCAAGGAGTTTCCCCATACGGACTTCGTCGAAACGGCCGAGAACCTGATCAATCTGGTGAACTGCGCTTCGGCCGGGAGCATCGCGCCAGTGATCTCGACCTTTGATTGCAGGATCATCGATGTCTTTCCAACGAGCCAGGAGCCGATGCGCGGCTTTGTCGACGCGCTGAAGAAGTTTGAGGGATGCGGCAAGATCCTGTCCGTTTCCGTCATCCACGGCTTCATGGCCGGCGATGTGCCCGACCTCGGTGCCAAGATCATCGTGATTACGGATGATGCGAAGGACGAGGGCGACGCACTTGCCAGAAGGCTCGGGCTGGAGCTGTTCTCGATGAGGGGCAAGACACGGCCGGACTTCCTTTCGCCAAGCGAAGCGCTGGACAAGGCTGCGGCAGGGACTGGCGGACCGCTGGTCATTGCAGACGTATGGGACAATCCTGGAGGCGGCGTGCCTGGAGACTCCACAATCATCCTGCGCGAGATGATCCGGCGAGAGATTGACAATGCGGCATTGGCGACCATCTGGGACCCGATGGCGGTTCGAACGTGCATGTCAGCGGGCGAAGGCGCCGAATTGCAGCTTCGCTTCGGGGGCAAGATGTCACGCGCAGGTGGCGAGCCGCTTGACGCCAGGGTCAAGGTGTGCCGCATTCTGCGTGAAGCGGTTCAGAGCTTCGGCGAGAGTGTCGTGCCGCTCGGAGACAGCGTCCGGATCGGCGTCGGCGGCATCGACGTCATCCTGAACACGGTGCGCAGCCAGGTCTTTCATCCGGACGTGTTTTCCAATTTCGGCATAGATCCCAGGGAGAGGGCCATGCTCGTGGTGAAGTCCACCAACCACTTCCACGACGCGTTTTCCGCGATCGCCTCGGAGATCCTGTATGTCACGGTCGACGGGCCGTATCCGAGCAACCCGGCCACGAACGGCTATCGCAACCTGAGCAGGAAGGTCTGGCCGCTTCATGAGAACCCCCATGTCTCCTAGATTGGTCGAGGTCGAGACCCCCGCGCTGATAGTTCGCGAAGAAGTGGCGCTCAGGAACATAGATAGATTCCAGAGGCACTGTGACGACAACGGCCTGAAGCTTCGTCCGCATGTCAAGACTCACAAGTGTGTTCACTTTGCCAAGGCGCAGGTCGCCGCCGGCGCGACCGGAATCACCTGCCAGAAGATCGGCGAGGCCGAAGTCATGGTTGATGGCGGCATCCACGACATCCTCATTGCCTACAACATTCTCGGCCATGGCAAGCTCGGGCGCCTTCGCTCCTTGGCCGAACGAACGAAAGCCCTGTCCGTGGTGGCCGACAACGACCTCGTCGTGGACGGGCTGAGCAAGACATTCGAAACAGCGGTGCGGCGCCTGACGGTCCTGGTTGAGTGTGACACGGGCGGTCGCCGCTGTGGCGTCCAGACTCCCGAACGCGCGATCGCGCTTGCAAGGAGGATTTCCTCCCTGCCAGGCATCGGGTTCGGCGGGTTGATGACCTATCCGGCAGTCGGCGGACAGCGCGACGTGCTGGACTTCATGACGCTTGCGAAGGCCGGGATCGAAGAGTGCGGAATCGCATGCCCGGTGATCTCCTCGGGAGGATCGCCCGACATGTGGCATGCTCGAAGTCACGACGGGACGATCACCGAGTATCGGGCAGGGACCTACATCTTCAACGACCGGTCGCTGGTGGAGCGGGCAACCTGTGCCTGGGAGGATTGCGCCGGCCGGGTCGTTGCCACCGTCGTAAGCGTGCCTTCGGACGGCAGGGCAATCATTGATGCAGGGTCGAAGATACTCACGACAGACCTGCTTGGGCTTGAGGGATTTGGACATGTCGTCGGGCATCCGCAAGCGCGCATTGCAGGCTTGAGCGAGGAGCACGCGATCATCCGATGTGGTCCTGACGACGGGCTTGAAGTCGGCGAGCAAGTGAACATCGTCCCAAACCACATTTGTGTCGTGGCCAACATGGTGGACAATGCGTGGCTCGAACGGAAGACAGGCGGCATGTCTGTCCTGACAATTGATGCACGTGGGAAGCTCTGTTGAATTCGTCCATTTCGGTGGAGGCGTGATTCTTTCCCAGGATGCCTTCCTGCGTTTCCTGGCTGCTTGTCCGGAGGCTCGTCAGGCGGCGACCTGCACCACCGCCGCTGTGCACTGCGGAGCCGGCACCGGGTCGCCGTGCTCGCGCAGGCTCTCGATATGCAGAGCCATGGCCGCACCAATCTCGCGAATCGCTTCGTCCCGGGTCGCGCCGGTCGCCACGCATCCGGGCAAGTCGGGCACATAGGCGGCATAGTTCCGCGGCGCCTTCTCAATCACGATCATGTATTCCATCTGGATCCTCACTTCTTCATTCCCGCCTGCTTCATGATGCTGGCCCAGGTTCCAGGCGGGAGATCGTCGCTGGCCTTGCCGGCTATCGTCACGGTCCCA
The DNA here is from genome assembly GCA_028824715.1 of Boseongicola sp. GTDB lineage: Bacteria > Pseudomonadota > Alphaproteobacteria > Rhodobacterales > Rhodobacteraceae > JAJEFO01. The sequence goes on from JAPPCV010000134.1 coordinate 36,607, forward strand.
AGCTTGCCGGGATGTCGGTACTGGCGATGGCTGCCCCTCATCCTGATCTGCGACCATCCCTCTCGTTCGACCAGACGGATCGCGTCACGTACCTTGGGCATTCGGCACAGACATCATGTATGGCACCAGACGTACTCCTTCGCCGCAGACCTCACCGGGATCAAGAAGAGGCCCTGCTGTTCGCGGTTTCCGGTAGCGCCCTGACCGACTTGAACATCGGAGGCAATCGCATCTCGGCAAGGTCCGCATTCGTTGCTGCCTCGGCCTGATCGAATGTGAAGTCCTTAGCCATGAGTTGGCGCGTCATTGCCAAGGTGTCGCAGGAAGCGTCCGCCATGCCGGGAAGGTAGCATCGCCCAGATGCAGCTGCAACCAGCTGTCAGCGACAGGCTCGGGATCCTGACGCGGTTCGAGAGCCCGCGATGCGCGAGTTGCCGGGCATGGGGAGCTCTGCACCGCCTGGTGACATTCGTTCATCCCTGGGCATTGCTCGACAGGCTGAACCGGGGAGAACCGACATGATCGACGCGAAAGGGATTGCCGCCTGGCCCGGAAAGGAGATTGACGGCGAGTTTCACCCCGCGCTGAGGCACATGCTGGATGTCGGCGCGGTTGCAGACCGCCTGATCGGGAAGCGCCCGGTGACGGGGTCTGCCTCATGGGACCAGGCGGTCGTGCTGCTGATCGTGCTGCACGATCTCGGAAAGTTCAGCGAGAGCTTCCGGGACCAGATCACTGGCGTTGCCGCACGGGCGGAATACCATTCCCAGTTGAGCTTCGTCCTTCTCCAGCGCCACGACAGCCTGCTGGGAAAACGTGTTGGAGGCTCCCCGGGTGCGAGGTGTTCGCTCTGTGCCTCGGTAGCCGGGCACCATGGCGGGCCGCCCAAACTGGATGATGGCCGCGGCATTCTCGAGCGTCGATGGATGACCGCAATCGGAGAGCGGGCCGTTGAGGCGGCAGCCGATGTAATCGCATCGGTCGGCACGCTGTTTCGTCAAGCTTCGCTTGAGGGACTTTCCGCCAGCGACGCGAAGGCGCTCAGCTGGAAGGTGTCCGGGCTCACGGTCCAGGCGGACTGGATCGGATCGAACACCGAATGGTTCGGCTGCCAGGCCCCCGGCATTCCCATGATCGGGCATTGGACACGATTGGTGCTTACCGGCAGCGTACGGACGCCATGCAGATTTTTGCGGGTCGGCTCGACCGACCGGCCGTTCATTTTGAGGCACCACCCTCGGAGCGGGTCGCGGACGAGATGAACCGATATCTTGAATGGTTCAACAGGACCGCTCCAGACGCCAAGGATCCACTTCCGGCCTTGACGCGGGCCGGCCTAGGCCATCTCTATCTTGAGAGCATCCATCCATTCGAGGACGGGAACGGTCGTTTGGGCCGCGCCCTGGCCGAGAAGTCGCTTGCGCAGAATATCGGTCAACCGAGCCTGATTGCGCTCGCCTTCGCGATCGAGCGGGACGGGAAGTCCTATTGCGACCAGCTGGAACGCCATCAGAAAACTCTCGATGTCATGCAGTGGCTGGAATGGTTTGCGGCGACGGTCCTGACAGCGCAGCAAGTGACTCTCGACAGGGTCGGGTTCTTCATCGCGAAGGCACATTTCTACGACCAGCATCGGGATCACCTGAATGACCGGCAAGCCAAGGTGATCAAGCGCATGTTCAAAGAAGGCCCCGGAGGGTTCGAAGGCGGCCTCAGCGCGGAGAACTATGCCTCGATTACGGGAACGTCACGGGCAACGGCAACACGGGACCTGCAGGACTTGGTGGAGTTGGGTGCGCTCAACAGGACCGGCGAACGTCGCTACACGCGCTATTGGTTGAATCTGCAAGACTGGGTAGGCTGAAAGAGAGGCCAATGGGCCTAGCCGCGGCACTGTTGCCTTAGGCACCATTTTGGAGGATCTCGGGCGTCCAGTCGTGTTGCCGGCGCGACACCGGACCGCCTTGCGGGGGGCGTAGCCGCTCATCTTCTGCCTGAGGCCCCGCGGCCTGGCCGCGGCTGGAGACGACGCGCACCTCGAGGATCTCGTTGGACACGCGTAAGTGCACGTGCGTTTGGATCGAGGATCGACCGCGAATCAATGGCCCCATGCGGACGAATAAAACCTAAGCAGCGAACGTCCGCTCTCCGCCCCTTGCAGGATCAAGACAGCACGTCAGGGCGAATCGTTTCGCGCCACTTTCCTCAAGCCTGACATGAAGTTGACCTTGAATCTGGACACCTCCAACGGCTGCCTGTATGGTTCCGGCGAATCAGTTGCGGGAGCACGGGCGTGGATCTTTCGGAGGTATCGGTGGACATCGTCGCGGAGGCGGACGAGGCGCGCTTCCGCGCGCTGATGCAGGCGCACCACTACCTCGGCGCGCTCCGGCCCGTCGGCGAGACCGTGCACTACGTCGCCCGTCACCGCGACCGATGGCTCGCCCTTGCGGTGTTCTCGGCTCCGGCGCTCAAGTCCGGGCCGCGCGACCGCTGGATCGGCTGGGACCGCAGCCTCCAGTTCGGCCGCCTGCATCTCGTCTCGAACAACTCCCGGTTCCTGATCCTGCCCGACGCACCGCGCAACCTCGGCTCGCGCGTCCTGTCGCTGTGCGCCCGGCGCATCGTCCATGACTGGCCGGCCCGCTTCGGCCACGAGATCCTGCTCCTGGAGACGTTCGTGGATCCGGCCCGCTTCCACGGGACCGTCTACCGCGCCGCGAACTGGATCGAGGCCGGGCTCACGCGGGGCTTCGCGCGCCACGGACAGGCCTACGTCGCCAACGCGCGTCCGAAGCGGGTGTTCCTGCTGCCGCTGTCGCGCACGGCGCGGTCCCGGCTCCGCGCATTCCGCCTCGATCCCCGGCTGCAGCATGGAGTGCCCAGGATGACATTGAGCGTCGAACACATGGAGACCCTGCCCGACTGCTTCAGGGACATCGACGACCCCCGCCGGAAGGCGGGGCGGCGGCACACGCTGCCCTCGGTGCTGGCCCTGGCGACGGCGGCGGTGCTCTGCGGCATGCGCGGCTACAAGGCGATCAAGGAATGGGTCGACGACCTCAAGCCCTCCGAGCTGAGGCGCTTCCGCGTGCGCTTCCGCGAGGGGCGGCACGAGCGGCCGAGCGAGTGGGTGATCCGCGACGTCCTGGTCCGGGTCGACCCGGCGCAGCTCGACGCCGCGCTCCGGGCCTGGCAGGAGGCCCATGGCGGCGGCCGCGACACCGCGCTCGCGATCGACGGCAAGACGATGCGCGGCGCGGTGGACGACGACGGCCGACAGACCCACGTCCTCGGCATCGTCGGCCACGAGTCCGCAGCGCCGCTGGGTCAAAAAAAACCGTCCTGAACCCGGGTGACGGCAGCGAGGGGAAGCGGACGAACGAGATCGGCGTCGTCATCCCCCTGATCGAGACGCTGCCCGACATCGCCGGGCGCGTCTTCACAGCCGACGCCATGCTGGCGCAGCGGAAGCTCGCCCGCCACCTCCTCGACCGGAAGGCGCACTACCTGTTCACGGTCAAGGACAACCAGAAGACGCTGCGCCGGGACATCCAGCTCCTGTGCGAAGAGATGATCCGGGAGCGCGCGCCCGACTTCGTGCAGGAACCCGGGAAGCCGGAGCACGGGCGCCTCGAGCGCCGCTCGATCTGGGTGTCGTCGGAAATCAACGAATACGCGGAGTTCCCCGGCGTCGGGCAGGTCTTCGCCGTGCACCGCGAGGTCATCGAGGCCAGGACCGGCGAGAGGAGCGCCGAGACCGCCTACGGGGTCACGAGCCTGGGTCCCGAGGCCGCCGCCCCGAAGCGCCTGCTCGAGCTGAATCGCGGTCACTGGCGCATAGAGGCCAATCACTTCATCCTTGACTGGAGCTTCGACGAGGACCGCAGCCGCATCCGCACCGGCCACGGACCGGAGAACACGACCCTTCTGCGGCGCTTCGCGATCGGCCTCATCAAGGCCCGCGGGCTCGCCGTCGCGGAGACGATGCGCAGGCTGGGCCGGGACGTGCGGCGCGTGCTCGACTTCCTGAAGATGACCGGCAACGCCCGTCCGCGCCCGTCCGCAGCTCGGGCCTGATCTCGCCCGAGAGTCGACGAGGCCGCGCCGTTGGCACGAAATCGCGGCACGCAGGATCAACCAAAGACGCGAAGACGCGCATCACTGGCGCGGCGACAGCCGTGGCCAGCACGCGCAAAATGACGGCCGCCAGCGATCGGACGGCCCCTCAAAGGTCAGAAATGCAAGGAATCCGGCGTCGAGACGGTGGTCAGCGGATGCTCGGGTGCCTGCGCGAAGGCAGGTCCCGACGACAGCAGGTTCAAGAACCGATTAGCCGTGCGACCAGTCCTTCTCTTGCTTGACCGACAGGCGCCACCTACCATATTGTTAAGTAGTGGCGTGCGCATCGGTCATCCCGTTTCCGCAGCAGGGGCAAGCCATCCCGACCGGTGCGGGTCTGGCTAGGCAAGTGAAGACACTTGCCAACGCGGACAGCATGAATGTCCGGATGGACATACCCCATTTTCAGGACCGCATGGTTGAACGGGACATCGACATGCGTTCAGTTCTGGAAGTCTTGCGGAAGGGGCGATCCGTCGGGCCCCCGGAGCTGGACCAAAACGGTGACTGGCGGATCAGGATGCGACGTATGGTTGCAGGGCGGCGCGTGAACGTCGTCGTGGCCGTGCATGTTGACCATGTCGACTGCATCACAACCTGGGCATAGGCAACATAATGGAGGAGGACCATGAATGACGAAAGATACCACTACCTGGAATGCGGCTTGGACGATGTGTACCTGATGAACGGTTTCGAACGCTTCGAGACTGCTCGCGGCATCAGCATCGCGATCAAGGAAATCGACAAGCTCCATCACGCGATCGGCGAGCACCTTTGCAGTCACAAGAAGGAATTGAGCGGGAAGGAGATTCGGTTTCTCCGTCGGGAAATGCTCATGTCCCAGGCGGTGCTGGCGAAACTCCTCGATGTGACGGAGCAAACCGTACATCGGTGGGAAACAGGGAAGAGTCGCATGCCGAGGGCATCCGAGTGGCTGATACGCCTTTTGTACATGAACAAGGTGCCAAGCGTTCGCAACCGGCTGAGGGGAATCGCCGATCTTGAAGACGAGATCGATCATCGGCAGGACATGTTCTTGAAACTCAAGAAGATCAGGCAAAAAAGGAAGTCGGCACGGCGGACTCCGTCGTCGGCGCAATGGGAACTCGAAGCTGCCTAGCACTGGACGCCTTTTGAATTGACGGTGCATTCGCGGAGGTGCCAACCTGGATCACGACTTCTCGCTAACCGTCGATCCCGGGGATGCCCAAACCCTGCTCTTTGCCTATCCGTCGCAGTCGGACGGCTCCGGTGGCTACGTCAAACCCATCGTGCGTTTCGAGTTCGGAGCACGCGGTGTTCATTTGCCGGTCGAGGTTCGGGGGATGTCACCCTACGTTCATCAGGCCTTCCCTGATTTGCTGGGCTCGGGTGGGGTTGATGTGAAGGTGCTGAGCGTAGAGCGTACCTTCTGGGAGAAGGCCACGATCCTGCATATGCTCTACCATCATGATCCCGCCAACCCCTCGCCAACCGGATGTCGCGCCACTATTGCGACATGGCCCAGCTCATCGGCCACGAGGCCAAGGCACGCGCCCTCGGCAACCTGAATCTCTTGGAACAAGTTGCGCATCACAAGTCCGTCTTCTTCAAGGCGACCTGGGCCAACTACGAAGACGCGAAGCCTGGATCTCTGAGATTGATGCCGAATGCAGACCTCACCTCCGCCCTGCGCCGGGACTATTCAGGTATGCGAGAGATGATCATCGGGGATGCGCCGGGCTTCGATGACATTCTGGGCGCGATTGAAGCATTCGAGGCTGAAATCAACAGCTGACGCGTGGCTATGTGATGCGGTGTGTCTCGTGTGTCTCGTGTTGACGGCAATCCCGGCGGCATTTCTGTGCTGGCAACTTGTCCAAGGCAGCTTCTGCTTCTCCCTTCGTCTTCCTGTAACCGACCACCCAATGTCCACCGGCGGAACCGATTCGTCCCCTTTCTCTGATCAGGCACCATTCGCCAAGAAGCGTCTGGGTGATGTTCGTCACGTAGAACCGCCTTTGGCGCAAAAATGCGTCATGCAAGCAATTGTAGCGTCTCGCTTGAACGTACCCTTGGCCCCTGAGAGCGAAAAGTGGCATGGATCGGCCCATCGGCGTGGCCAAGAAGACCGAAGGACCCATTGTTGGTATCGGAGGCAATCGAAATCGAGATTGCCGGAGCTCCGAGCCGTTTGGCTTCAGCGCCAATTTCGGTTCCCAATGATCGATCAGCCGATACGCCCTTTCCCTTTGATTTGCCGGGCGAATCTGAAGGTCGGATCGGGACATCGCAGGCAACGAACTCCACTTCTTCGACCTTGCGGCCTGATGCCGGCATTCGTCCCACAAAACGATACGATCATGCAGGAATCGATGTTCGCCAATGAGCAGGAAGACGCCACCAGGCTCCTTGCCTTGCGAGGCTCTTGGGCGCGCATGTTCGGGATGGGTGGTGCCCAGGAGAGGACTCGAACCTCCACGTCCATAAAGGACACTAGCACCTGAAGCTAGCGCGTCTACCAGTTCCGCCACCTGGGCCGGTGGATCGAGGGTTGGAAATAGGCGCGGGGGCAGACCGTGTCAACGATCATTGCGCGGCGAATTGGACCTTGTCCGGCAACATGCGCGGGGCTACACCCTAATGCGGAACTGGCGAAGGTGCAGCGCATGTCGCGACTGGTGATCATCTATGGCGGGTCCGGATTTGTCGGGCGGTACGTTGCAAACCGCATGGCGCAGGCCGGTTGGCGCGTGCGCGTGGCGGTTCGGCGACCGAATGAGGCCATTTTTGTCAAGCCGCGGGGCACGCCGGGCCAGGTCGTGCCGGTCCTTTGCAACATTCGAGACGACGATTCCGTGCGGCAGGCTGCACAGGGAGCCGAGGCTGTCGTCAATTGCGTAGGCACGTTTGACGCGTCCGGCAGGAACAACTTCAACGCGGTCCAGCATGTCGGCGCGGACCGCATCGCCCGCATTTCCGCAGAGGAAGGCGTGTCGCGGCTGGTGCATGTCTCAAGCATCGGAGCCGACCCGGCCGCGGAAAGCGAATATGCAAGCAGCAAGGGTCTAGGAGAGACGGCAGTGGTTGGCGCCTTCCCTGGGGCGGTCATCCTGCGCCCTTCGGTGATCTTTGGCCCCGAAGACCAGTTCTTCAACCGCTTCGCCGCGATGGCCAGGCTGTCGCCGGTGCTGCCGCTCGTCGGGGCCGGGACGAAGTTCCAGCCCGTCTATGTCGATGACGTGGCCGCTGCGGTGGAGAAAGCCGTTCTCGGTGAGGCCGAGGCGGGAATCTTCGAGTTGGGCGGGCCGGACGTCGCAAGCTTCCGCGAACTGATGGAGGAGATGCTCGGGGTCATACGCCGACGTTCCCTGATCGTGGCCTTGCCTTTCTGGGCTGGCCGCGCCATCGCCCGAGCCAGCGGCCTCGCCTCGTTCCTGTCACTGGGCATTCTCAAGCAGCCGATCACGCTCGACCAGGCAATTGAGCTGAAGCGCGACAATGTCGTGGGCGCCAACGCCCGCACCCTTGCCGACCTTGGAGTGCACCCAACCTCCATGCATGCAGTGTTGCCAACCTATCTTTGGCCATATCGTCCCGACGGCCAGTATTCCGACATCACGCGCAGCGCCCGCAACCTACGCGGCTAGGCCGTAGGACCAGGCAAGCAGGGCCAGTCCCAGGACGATCCTGTAGATCACGAACGGCGTGAAACTCACCCGCTCGATCAGCCGCATCATGAAATGCAGCGCCCCGAGGGCGGCGACAAAGGCGATGGCGGCAGCGATGCAGCCCTCACGTGCCTTGGGCAGGTCCATGGAGGACGCAACCTCCAGGCCCAGGAGCGTGCCGGATGCGATGATCGTCGGGATCGACATCAGCATGGCAAGTCGGGCGGCGTCCGTGCGGGCGTATCCGAGCCGCCGCGCCGCAGTGATCGTGATGCCGGATCGCGATGTTCCAGGGATCAGGGCGATTGCCTGCCACAACCCCATGATGAAAGCGTCCTTCGGATTCCAGTCGCCTGCCGTGCGGGTCCTGGATCCGGTGCGGTCCGCCCACCAGAGTACAAGTCCGAATATGAGCGTGGCCCATGCGATGACCGTGACCGAGCGCAGCAGGAGGTCCAGCCCGGCAAGCCTCAAGGCCAGCCCCGCGATCATGACCGGAACGGTTGCAAGCACAAGCAGCAGGGCAAGCCGCACTTCAGGCCCCTCGAACCTGCCCGAGGCCATGCGGAACAGCCCGGTGAGGATACGCGCCACGTCGTCGCGAAAGTAGAGGAGCACGGCCCCGAGCGTGCCCACGTGCACGGCGACGTCGATCACGAGACCCTGGTCCGGAAGGCCTGCGAGGTTTGGAAGGAGAACGAGGTGGCCGGACGAGGAAACCGGCAGGAACTCGGTAATGCCTTGGATGACGGCCAGGAGGAACAACTGAAGCAACGGCATGCGCGAATACTGCTTGATTCTGCCTGTGCAAGACTAGGAACAAGGAATCTGACCGCAAAGAGGGAAATTGGGACCGGATCGGCCATTATTTGAGGACGAAAGGTCCGTAGATTGCGCCTCTATGCAGAAGATCAACCATGAAAGGTCAAATATTGTGACATAATCTCTTTCCTATTTCGGCAGAAGTCGTATGAAGACGCCTTGGAAGGCGAGACACGCGATGGCCGACACGTCAATGCTCAAGTTCGTTACGATCGGGCGGGACATGCCCGAGAAGCGTACCGTCGACGAACGGCGTGCGGACTTTCGCGAGATCTATGCCGAGTACGCCGCCGCCAAGGCCCGGGAGCAGGCCGGGAGGTGCAGCCAGTGCGGCGTGCCCTATTGCCAGACCCATTGCCCGCTGCACAACAACATTCCCGACTGGCTCAAGCTCACTGCAGAAGGACGCCTTCAGGAAGCGTACGAGATCAGCCAGGCAACGAACGCCTTCCCGGAAATCTGCGGCCGGATCTGCCCACAGGACCGGTTGTGCGAAGGCAATTGCGTGATCGAGCAGTCCGGCCATGGAACGGTGACGATCGGTTCGGTCGAGAAGTACATCACCGACACTGCATGGGATGAAGGCTGGGTGCAGCCGATCGCCCCGGTCGCGGAGCGCGCTGAATCCGTTGGGATCGTCGGCGCGGGACCGGGCGGGCTTGCGGCTGCCGAAAGGCTTCGCAGGGCAGGCGTGCAGGTAACGGTCCATGATCGCCATGACCGGCCAGGCGGGCTTTTGACTTACGGGATTCCCGGATTCAAGCTCGAAAAGGATGTCGTGATGCGGCGCACCGCGCTCCTTGCGGACGGGGGCGTCGAATTCGTGCTGAACTGCGATGTCGGAAAGGACATTCCGTTCGAGGAGGTCCGCTCCAGGCATGACGCGGTCCTCATCTCGACGGGCGTCTGCAGGAGCCGTGAACTGAAGGGCCCCGGCAGCGGCGCGAAGGGAATCGTTCGCGCCATCGATTACCTGACGGCGTCGAACCGCAAGGGCTTCGGCGACTACGTGCCGGAATTCGACTCCGGCGAGATGGATGCGGCCGGGCGGAGGGTCGTCGTCATCGGGGGCGGCGACACGGCGATGGATTGTGTCCGCACGGCGGTCCGACAGGGCGCGACTAGCGTCAAGTGCCTCTATCGCCGTGACCGGGCGAACATGCCGGGTTCGCAGCGAGAAGTGGCCAACGCTGAAGAGGAAGGCGTCGAGTTCGTGTGGCTGACGGCGCCGAAAGGGTTCACCGGCGATGCAGTGACCGGGGTTGTTGTGCAACGGATGCGGCTCGGCGCTCCGGACGCGACGGGTCGGCAGGTGCCGGAGCAGGACACGGGATCGGACTACGTTGAAAGCGCCGATCTCGTCATCAAGGCTCTTGGCTTCGAGCCCGAGAACCTTCCGGAACTTTGGGGAGAGCACGCGCTTGAAACGACACGATGGGGAACGATCAAGGCGAGATTCCAGACACACGAGACGTCGATGGATGGCGTCTACGCCATCGGCGACATCGTGAGGGGCGCTTCGCTCGTTGTCTGGGCGATCCGTGATGGGCGAGAGGCGGCTGATGCCATCCTCGAGCGATTCGGGCGCCAGGCCATTGCAGCGGAGTGAACGCTTTGGTCGATGCGGGGAGCGGGTGAACGGAGATGAGGAAACCATGGAAAGGAAACTGACAGGATCCTGCCTTTGCGGCGCGTGTGAAGTGATCATTCGACCGGCAGAGGACAAGATGCATGCCTGCCACTGCGACATGTGCCGGGCATGGACCGGGTCGTCGTTGATGGCGGTCAAGGTGCTGCCGGGCGACCTGGAAGCCAAGGGACCGGTTCGGACCCGTGCGACTTCGGCTTGGGCGGAAAGGGGATGGTGTGATGACTGCGGATCGTCGCTGTTCTACCGGGTGACCGCCCCAGGACCCTACCAAGGCGTCACGCATGTTGCGTCGGGCCTGTTCAAGAACGCGGGCGGGCTGATGCTGGCCAGCGAGATCTACACCGACTATCGCCCGGATGGATACGCGTTTGCGGGAGAGTTGCACGGCATGACCGAGGCGGAAGTCATGGCGAGGTTTGCCGAAGAAGACGGCGCATGACCATGCACGACGGAACATGGGCGGCCGCGGAAGCCGCGCGCCGGAAGTGGATGGCGGAGCACGGCCTCTACGCCGAGGACCACGAACGCTCGTCCTGCGGAGTCGGCCTGGTTGTCTCGATTGACGGCAAGTCCTCGCGGAAGGTCGTCGAGAACGGAATCGGCGCCCTCAAGGCGGTGTGGCATCGGGGCGCCGTCGATGCGGACGGCAAGACGGGAGACGGGGCCGGAATCCACGTGCAGATACCGGCGCCCTTTTTCCATGACCAGGTCCGGCGCACCGGCCATGAGCCTCGGCAGGGCGAGCTCCTGGCCGTGGGCCAGGTTTTCCTGCCGCGAACGGATTTCGGTGCGCAGGAGACCTGCCGAACAATCGTCGAGACCGAGATTCTCCGAATGGGCTACTCGATCTATGGCTGGCGGCACGTGCCGGTCGATGTCAGCGTCCTCGGCGAGAAGGCAAACGCGACGAGACCCGAGATCGAGCAGATCCTGATTTCCAACTCCAAGGGTGTCGACGAGGAAGCCTTCGAGCGCGAACTCTATGTCATTCGTCGCCGGATCGAGAAGGCAGCCGCGGCGGCGCAGGTCAGCCAGCTTTACCTTTGTTCCCTCTCCTGCCGGTCAATCATCTACAAGGGAATGATGCTCGCCGAACAGGTCGCCGAGTTCTATCCAGACCTGAAGGATGAGCGCTTCGAGAGCGCATTCGCCATCTACCACCAGCGTTACTCCACGAACACCTTTCCGCAGTGGTGGCTGGCGCAGCCATTCCGCATGCTGGCGCACAACGGCGAGATCAACACGCTGAAGGGAAACGTGAACTGGATGAAGTCGCACGAGATCAGGATGGTCTCGGGTGCATTCGGCGACACTGCCGAGGACATCAAGCCTATCATTCCGAACGGCGCATCGGATTCGAGTGCCTTGGATTCGGTGTTCGAGGTCCTGGTGCGCGCGGGTCGAAACGCCCCGATGGCCAAGACCCTGCTCGTGCCGGAAAGCTGGTCGCGGCAGGCGGTGGAGCTTCCGCAGGCTTGGCGTGACATGTATTCCTATTGCAATGCCGTCATGGAGCCATGGGACGGACCTGCCGCACTGGCAATGACCGACGGTCGCTGGGTCTGTGCCGGGCTGGACCGGAACGGGCTGCGCCCGTTGCGCTACACCGTAACCGGCGACGGTCTTCTGATAGCGGGGTCCGAAACGGGAATGGTGCCCGTAGACGAAGACTCAGTCGTCGAGAAAGGCGCGCTCGGTCCCGGGCAGATGGTCGCGGTCGACATTGAAGAGGGTCGGCTGTTCCATGATGCCGAGATCAAGGACCACCTGGCAGCATCGCAGCCCTTCGGCGAGTGGGTCGAGAAGATCGTCGAACTGGACGGCGTGCTTTCCGGACTGACCGAAGCGCCATTGTTCACGGGCCCGGAATTGAGAAAGCGGCAGGTCGCTGCGGGCTACTCGGTGGAAGAGCTCGAGCATGTGCTCGCGCCGATGGCCGAAGACGGCAAGGAGGCGATCGCGTCCATGGGAGACGACACGCCGAACGCGGTTCTCTCGGACCGGTACCGGCCTCTCAGCCACTACTTCCGGCAGAATTTCAGTCAAGTGACGAATCCGCCGATCGACAGCCTGCGCGAGTACCGGGTGATGAGCCTCAAGACCCGGTTCGGAAACCTGAAGAACGTGCTTGACCAGGACAGCAGCCAGACCGAAATCCTGATGCTCGATTCCCCCTTTGTCGGCAACGCCCAGTTTGATCGGCTCTGTGCCACGTTCGTTGCGGACATGGTCGAGATCGATTGCACTTTCCCGGCGGGAGAGGGGCGCGGTGCGTTGTTGCGGGCATTGGAGCGGGTGCGCTTCGAAGCGGAAGATGCCGTGCGCTCGGGAGCCGGCCACATCGTTCTGACCGATCACGATCTCGGTGAGGACAAGGTCGGAATGCCGATGATTCTCGTCACGAGCGCCGTGCACAGCTGGCTGACACGGAAGGGACTGAGAACGTTCTGCTCGCTTAACGTGCGCTCTGCGGAATGCATCGACCCGCATTACTTCGCCGTTCTTGTCGGCTGCGGGGCCACGACGGTCAATGCCTACCTTGCCGAGGACTCGATTGCCGACCGGATCGAGCGGAGGCTGATAGAGGGCTCGCTCTCCGAGGCGATGGCGCGGTATCGCGCGGCGATCGATACCGGGCTTCTCAAGATCATCTCGAAGATGGGCATCAGCATGATCTCCTCGTACCGGGGAGGGCTGAATTTCGAGGCGGTCGGACTTTCGCGCGCGCTGGTCAACGAGTACTTCCCCGGCATGCACAGCCGGATCAGCGGAATCGGGGCAAGCGGAATCCAGACCAAGGTGGAACAGATCCATGCCTCCGGGTTCCTGGGCGAGAACGTCCTGCCGATCGGGGGGTTCTACAAGGCACGGAGCAGCGGCGAGACGCATGCCTGGGAAGCGACATCGATGCACATGCTGCAGGCTGCCTGCCAGAGCGCGTCCTACTCGATGTGGCAGCAATACTCGAAAAAGATGCAGGCGATGCCGCCGATACACCTGCGCGATCTTCTGGACTTCAAGCCGCTTGACGACCCGGTTCCTCTCGAGAAGGTCGAGAGCATCACCTCGATACGGCGGCGCTTCGTGACGCCGGGCATGAGCCTCGGGGCGCTCAGCCCGGAGGCGCACAAGACGCTGAACGTGGCGATGAACCGGATTGGTGCGAAGAGCGACTCCGGCGAAGGCGGCGAGGATCCGGCGCATGCCGCGCCGGAGCCCAACGGCGACAATCCTTCCGCCAAGATCAAGCAGGTGGCCAGCGGCCGTTTCGGCGTGACGGCGGAATACCTGAACCAATGCGAAGAACTTGAGATCAAGGTTGCGCAGGGCGCCAAGCCCGGCGAGGGCGGACAACTGCCCGGCGCGAAGGTGACGGAACTGATCGCGAGACTTCGGCATTCCACGCCCGGGGTCTCGCTGATCAGCCCGCCGCCGCATCATGACATCTACTCGATCGAGGATCTCGCGCAGCTGATCTACGACCTCAAGCAGATCAATCCACGCTGCAAGGTGACGGTGAAACTGGTCGCGTCATCGGGGGTTGGAACCATTGCGGCCGGCGTCGCCAAGGCGATGGCGGACGTCATCCTGATTTCGGGCCACAACGGAGGCACCGGCGCGTCTCCGGCGACCAGCATCAAGTATGCCGGCCTGCCATGGGAGATGGGGCTGACCGAGACGCACCAGGTCCTGGCGATGAACAATCTTCGTGATCGCGTGGTGCTGCGCACTGACGGCGGGTTGCGGACGGGCCGCGATATCGTCATGGCCGCCATGATGGGTGCTGAGGAATACGGAATCGGCACTGCGGCGCTCATTTCCATGGGGTGCATCATGGTGCGTCAGTGCCAGTCGAACACCTGCCCGGTTGGAGTCTGCACCCAGGACGAGCGCCTGCGGGCGAAGTTTGCGGGTTCGGCGGACAAGGTGGTGAACCTGATCACCTTCTATGCCCAGGAGGTGCGTCATGTCCTGGCCTCGATCGGTGCGCGGTCGCTGGACGAAGTCATCGGGCGCGCGGACTTGCTGAGCCAGGTCAGCCGGGGATCGGCGCATCTGGACGACCTGGATCTCAACCCGCTCCTGGTCACGGTCGATGGCGCCGAAAAGATCGTCTACGACCGGATGCGCGACAGGGCGCCGGTGCCGGACACGCTTGACGGCGAGATCGTGAAGGATGCGGCACGGTTCCTCGAGGATGGCGAGAAGATGCAGCTCTCCTATGCAGTCCAGAACACGCAGCGGACGATAGGAACGCGCACCTCAAGCCATATCGTTCGGAAGTTCGGAATGCACAACAACCTCCAGCCGAACCACCTTACGGTGAAGCTTCAGGGATCCGCTGGCCAGTCGCTGGGGGCCTTCGCGGCGCCAGGACTGCGGCTGGAAGTGTCTGGTGATGCCAACGACTATGTCGGCAAGGGCCTGTCTGGAGGCACGATCGTGGTTCGCCCGCCGATGGGCTCGCCAATCGCGGCCGACGAAAACGTGATCATTGGCAATACCGTGCTCTACGGCGCGACGGGCGGCCATCTCTTTGCGGCAGGTCGCGCCGGCGAGCGGTTCGCGGTGCGGAATTCGGGGGCCAGTGCGGTTGTTGAGGGCTGCGGGAGCAATGGCTGCGAGTACATGACCGGCGGCGTCACCGTCGTTCTCGGCAGGGTCAGCGCAAATTTCGCGGCGGGCATGACGGGTGGCATGGCCTATCTGCATGATCCCGACGGTGCATCAATGCCTCTCGTAAACCTGGACACGGTTGTGTGCGTTCCGGTCAGCGACGGCCATTACATGGACCAGCTCAAGGGCCTTGTGGACCGGCACCTGAAAGAGACTGGAAGCCGGAAGGCGGCCGCGATCTTGCAGCTTTGGGAGGATGAAAGGGGCAATTTCCTCCAGGTCGTGCCGAAGGAAATGCTGGACAAGCTGGCCGTGCCGCTTGAAGGGTTGGGCGAAGCCGTCCCGGCCGAGTAACGGCCCACGACTCAAGCTTGTCGGCTGTTGTGTGGCGACGTCGGGGTGGCGCCACAGCGCCTTGGCGGCCGCGGAACTGCAGCCGGAGTGGATCAGGCCTTCGAATCCGGACTGTCGCGTGGGCACTGCATGCGAGTGACGGGTCTGATCGTCAGCGTTGCGGTGGGCGAAGGGCAACAGAGAACGTTGCCAGGAAATTGGCTCAAGCGGGCGATTTGGACGTCCAGGGTGTCCGGCATGCGAGAAGGCAGACGCCGACGGTTCAGGAGACACTGGACGGCATGCGAGTTCCGGCGCCTTCGGCTGCGCGGGCAAAGGAGGGTCCGCGCTCAAGCGCCGCCGGGCTTTGCTCGGCATGACGCAACTACGGCAAAGCGGGTTTCCGCAACGGGAATTTGCGATGATTCATGCATTGTCGCTCAATTCAAGCCATGACTCGCGCAAGGGGACTTTCCATAGGGATCGCCATGTCCTCTCAGTCAACACCGAACCGGAAATCCGCGACCGCCTGGAGCGGCTGGTCACCGTGACACGCCGCTCCAAGTCGCTTCCTGCCAATGAAGCCATCGAACGGCACGTAGTCGCCGAGGGGGAATTCGTCGAGCGGATCGAAGCCTGCATGGCCGAAGCTGAGACCCGAGAGTTCATCCCATCCGACGAGCTGCGCAGCCGGTTCAAAACGCGCATGGAAGTCAAGTTTCGGCCTGCCATCTCATGAAGCGCTTGTGATGGCTGCCGGGTGCCGAGTTGGCGCTTGAGGATATCGTCGACCACTCGGCCAAGCCTGATTGGGCGGAACCTGTTCTTGTCCGAACAGCCGAAACATCATTCGTGAGATGCATCCATAGATGTTGGACCATCTGAATGAAGCTTGGGGGTCTTGGGACGCATGGGCCCCAAACGGCCAATCGCGAATTTCCTTGATCCGTTCAGCGAAGGCTGCCCTGAAGGTTGAAGCCGGGATTGCGGCCGGCACCTCGCCCGCGGGATGCTAGAGCTGGAATTCCGTGCCGCCTACCATGGGTGCGACTTCTCGTGCTTGACGTGGTCGGGCAAATTGTAGGTAAGGCCGCTCTCTTCATAGACGGAAATCTGGAGGAGCTGGCTGAAATTGTCCGCCCGGACCATCAGCCCGCTCTTCAGGTAGCGCTGAAGACGCTGTTTCATTCGGAACCCGAACAAGGTTCCGAATGTCCGGACCTGGGGATACTGGAAGTGCCCGGCCAAGTCGTTCCCTATAAGCGCGCGAGACAGCTTGTAGGCAAGGGAGATGACCTGCTTGCGCTCCTCATCGTCCCTGATGTCCACGATTCCGGGAACGGCGCAGATCAATGCGTTCGCCATCGCTGCAGAATCCGAATCGGGCGGCGGCTCGCACATGTTCGCAATCCGGTGAATTCTGTCCGCCGCCGCGCCGTCCTCGTAAAGGATCGACTCGGGAATGCCCATCAGGTAGCCGGTATAGCGCCAGACGTCGAGAATGCTTGCCTTCTCCTCTTCCGTGAAGGACGCGCCCACCAGTTGGGAATAGTCCAGGAGCCGCTTGGAAAATACCGAAATGGCAAATCCGAGATGGGCCGCGCTCACCGGCGTGCCCCAGGCATCGCCGTCCCATTCCTCGTGCCTCGCCAGCAGGCTTCTGATCCGGGCGTGCACGAAGCGCACGCGGGTCGAAAGCTTCCACCCGTCTCCGTCCCGCAGCAGGCCGCCGGGGAAGAAGATCTCGAGCAATTGGCGGTTGTTCTGCTGGAGGCGCCTTTTGGTGGCCGCGACACGGCCGGTCATGGTGAACGACTTGGCTATGAGCGTCGCAAACCCTTCGACCAGGACACCTGCGACGAACGCGACAAGCATGAGGTCCGCATTGGCGTGAAAGGCGCGCACACCCGGTTGAAAGGCGTTGTGGTCCAGCCATTCCGGCTCTCGGAAATCCTCGAAGAATCGCCGCAGCGGCTCCGGCGCGTCACGCAACTCCGCGTCCCGCTGCTCGATTCCTGCTCCGACGAACTTGTGAAGCTGCGCGGGATGCAGCGAATAGATCTCCTCCATCACGGGATCGAGTTCCGGATCGCCGACCGTGGTGTGCCGGACATACTTGTCGGCCAGGGCACTGTCGAAACGCCGAGCGCTTTCGTAGCCTTCGACATAAGCCGAAGGTGCGTCAACCGCGTCCGCCACGTTCTGCGTGTGGGATCTCATGTGCGCCCGCCGCCGGTTTGGTGGATGCTTGGCACGCAATTCAAGTCCATGTCAGCCCATTCTGACGACTACCTGAATCCTTCCAACTACGGGTCCATCCAAGCCAAGCGCCGATTTGAGTGGTCCATTTGCACTGACGTATCACTTTGCGCACTGACCTTCAACACCGGCACAGGAACGGTTCAGGGCCATTGCGACTGTAAGCTTGCCCGGGCATCTTGATGGTTGCGCGCTTCCCTCTTTGGAAAGTGACGATCTCGGGAAAGGCTGGACGCAGGAAAGCGCAGGACCTCGAACCTGTCGTCGACGAGATGGAAGACCGCCGCGCCGTGCTGCGGACTGGTCGGGCGGCGTCACTCCCCGTAATCCGCGGCGGGCCGAAGCAGGTGCCATGCCGTGTCCGCTTTTCCTGGAGAAATTCTGCGTCCTGCAAATTTGGGGACCGCGTCCCCGACATCGGAACGCAAATTGACGGGACGTCTTCAGCGGCATGACGGAAAGTGCTCAGGCGAGGCCAGGTTCTGACGACTCCGTCGCGGGACAGGAGAGTCGCTGCAGCCGGACGCCGTTCGGTCATGATCGTCGAGAGCCTGCCGATGGGTCCCGAATCTGAACCCGCACGTCAGCGTGACACTTTGTTGGGATTGAGGCAGACTTGCCCATGACGGGCAATCCAAATCTCTTTCGTCCGCTCGACATTGGCAACGTGACGTTGCCGAACCGGATGCTCATGGACTCGATGCACACCGGGCTAGGGGAGCAAGGCGGCTTCGACCGGGTCGCTGCCTACTACGCGAGGCGCGCCGCAAGCGGCGTGGCATTGACGGCAACCGGCGGCAAGGCGCCCAATGTCGAGGGTGCGGTTCTGCCTGGGCGGCCGGTCTGTTCACGGATGAGGACATTGCCAACCATGCTCAGGTGACCCACGCGGTCCACGATGCCGGTGGACGAGTAGCAATGTAGATCCTTCACGCAGGGCGCTGCGGCTGCCCGCCGAAATGCCTGGCGCCTTATCCGGTCAAGTCGCCGATCTCCGCTTATACCCCGATCGAACTCGATGAAGAGGGGATCGAGAAGCAGATATCAGACATCGTCGAATCGGCGCGACGTGCCCGGCAGGCCGGATATGACGGAGTCGGAGTGACGGGATCCGAAGGCTATCTGCTGAACCAGTTCCTCGTGGTCCGCACCAACAAGCGAACGGATCGCTGGGGCGGTTCCTTCGAAAGCCGGATGCGACTGCCGGTTGAAATCGTGCGCCGCGTGCGGCAGGCGACAGGGCCCGACTTCATGCTGATCTATCGCTTGAGCATGGTTGACCTCGTGCCAGACGGCTCGAACTGGGCCGAAGTCACCAAACTGGCCAAGGCCGTAGATGATGCT
The DNA here is from genome assembly GCA_028824715.1 of Boseongicola sp. Classification (GTDB taxonomy): domain Bacteria; phylum Pseudomonadota; class Alphaproteobacteria; order Rhodobacterales; family Rhodobacteraceae; genus JAJEFO01. The sequence goes on from JAPPCV010000134.1 coordinate 55,405, forward strand.
GGGGCCGGCCTCCCGAAATCAGGAATCGGGTGGCATGAAGCCCGGATCCCGACGATTGCTGCGAGCGTGCGCCGCCGTGCATTTGCTTGGGTCACCTAGAAGCTCGCGGGGCTGGTCGGGATCCCGGTGATTGCGTCGATCCGGATCAACGCGCCACCGGTGGTCGAGGAGACCCAGGCGGAAGGTGCCGCGGACTTGGTCTCGATGGCCCGGCCCTTTCTTGCAGATCCGGACTTCGTGAGAAAGGCGCGCGACGGAAGGTCGGCCGAGATCACGCCCTGCATTGCGTGCAATCAGGCATGCCTTGGTTTCATCTTTGAGGTGAAGATCGCGACATGTGTCGTCAATCCGCAGGTGGCCCACGAAACCGAACTGGTCTATTGTCCGGCGATCAAGCCGATGTCGGTCGCGGTCGTGGGCGCAGGCCCTGCCGGACTTTCCGCCGCGCTGGTTGCGGCCGAGCGGGGTCATGCGGTGACGTTGTTCGAAAGGGCCGGCGAGATCGGCGGGCAGCTCGGCATGGCAAGCGGGGTTCCCGGGAAGGAGGAGTTTCTGGGACTCGTCCGGTGGCATCGGGACATGCTGGCACTGAGAGGCGTGGAAGTGCTGCTCGATACTGAGCCCACTGTGGGAAAGTTGACACGGTTCGAAGAGGTTATTGTGGCCACGGGCGTTGTGCACAGGGATCCGAACATTTCGGTCGGCGGCGGCTGCGTGGTGAGCTGCGCCGACATCCTGACAGGAAAGGGGGGTGGCAGGAAAACGGGTGGCGATCGTTGGAGCCGGAGGCATCGGCTTCGATGTTGCGGAATTCCTGACCGTGGAGCCAATTGCGACCGAATGTTTCCAATCCTGGCTCGACGAATGGGGCGTGACGGATCCGGAATTGCATCAGGCAGGCCGTGCCCCAGATCGGGCGAATCCGGCGCACGGGCGACGGCAGGTTTCCTTGTTCCAACGGAAAGACGAGCGACCAGGAAAACGGCTTGGCCGCACGACGGGATGGATTCATCGCACGTCGCTTCGGATGAAGGGCGTTCGGATGGAAGGCGGCGTCACGTTCGAGAAGGTCGACTCCGAGGGCCTTCACATTACGCGTCGGGACGGTGAGCGCGAGATTGTTCCCGCCGATACCGCTGTGCCCTGCACTGGGCAGCAGATCGATCGCGCCCTTGCAGATGCGCTGATGGCCAGGCGGTGCGTTGCCGCATGGCATTGGACGCGCCGATTTGGCGTCCGGGCTGGACGCCAGGCGGGCAATCGATCAGGGCGCGCGTCTGGCGGTCCGCCTTTAGGCCGACTCAAGAATTCGGCTGAAGAACTTTTGCTCGTCTTGTTCTGGTGCCGGGAAGTGCGATCGCACGACCGTCGCAGCAATCCGACTCGCGGTACCTCGGAAGGCGATGCTCATGAACTGCGTCCCGCTGAGCGTGCGGGAGGTGTCGAGACGGTCGCTATTGCTGTCCGCTCGCCTGTGGCCGGCCTTGAACCGGTCGGATCGCGAGGACGTGTCGAATGGCTCGCGGAACCGGGACAACCTTCGATCCAGTACGCCCTTGATTGGCCGCATCGACGCCCATGAAATTCGCGATGTGCGATCGCGTGCCGACCATCCCAGTTGTGTGGAAGAAGCGCAGGCAGAGCCGGCTGCGTCACCACGGCGGCGGCGCTTGGCCAAAACATCTGGACTTATCATTCATCTGATGTTTAGATGCGCCAATGAGTGAGTTGCTCTACTACGACCTGAAAGATGCGGCTGGCGTCGTTCCCAGCCTGGCAACCCAGGTCTGCCGGGAACTCGGCCGTCGAATCGTGGCGGGCCACTTGCGCGAAGGCGAACTGATCGACGACGAGAACAGGCTTTGCGAGCGGTTCGGAGTCAGCAAGTCAGTGATTCGTGAAGCGGTGAAACTGCTGGTTGGAAAAGGCATGTTGGAAGTGCGACGCGGCCACGGTACCCGGGTGCGTCGGCGGGCAAGCTGGAACCTGCTCGACGACGACGTGCTGGCTTGGCACCAGGGTTTCGAGCCAAGGTCGGACTTTCTGCGTCAACTCATGGATGTCCGGCAGGTGATCGAGCCAAACGCGGCTGCTTGGGCCGCACGATCTGCGACGGAGGCTCAGATTGCCGCAGTTCGTCTGGCACAGGCGAACATGGAAGGGGCACTGTCCGTGCAGGGTTTCGTGGTGGCAGATGCCCAGTTTCACAGGGCAGTGCTCCGGGCAGCGAACAATGAAGTGCTGATGGCGATGGAGGGCGTCATCTTTTCCTCGTTGCTCAGCTCGATCCGCCTGACCAACGCGGACCCGCGCGACAACAAGCGATCAGTGCCACTGCACCGAAAGGTCCTCAATGCCATCGAAGCTCGCGATGCCGAAGCGGCGTCGAATGCGATGAAAGAGCACTTGGAGGACACACGCGCGCGCCTCGCTGGCGCCCTGTCTGCCAGGGACACCAAGGGAGGACATTGACACCTGCGGGATCGAACTTGACGCACAGCAACGAAACACGCGCCTGATTGGTGGTCAGGCTAGTGGCGGCGGCTTGAGACAAGCTGGAAACCAGGCTCGAGCCGCCAGATCGCCCTGAAAATGGGAGAGTACCACCAGACGATCCGGCGCCGAAAGCGCCGAAACATCCATGAGGAGGATATGATGATTCCCAAACTGAAGAAAGGCCTTTTGGCAGGAGCCATCGCGACATCCGCGCTGGCCACGGCAGGGACCGCATCGGCTGCGGACATGGTGGCGCTCTTGCTGCCGGAGAACGTGAACCCACGCTGGGAACAGCAGGACGCAGCTGCGTTTCTTGCGACCATGGCCGAGATCGCGCCTGACATAAAAGTTGAGGTGTTCAATGCGAACAATGACACCGCCACGCAGCAACGTCAGGCGGAGCAAGCCTTGACCCAAGGCGCGAAAGTGCTTGTGGTGATCCCCATCGACGGCGAAAGCTCGGCCATCATCGCCGACACTGCTGCCGAGGAAGGCGTGCCTACGATCGCCTACGACCGCATGATCAATTCGGCAAACACTACGTTCTGGGTTCAGGCCGATCTGGAAGGCATGGGCTACGACCAGGCGATGCATGTGATCGAGAACACAATGGACGGCGACACTCTGGTGCTTCTCAAGGGATCCCCCACCGATCCCAATGCCGCGGTAATTCACAACGGGCAGCTTCGTGCACTTCAATCGCTCTTCGATAGCGGCAAGCGGGTCATGGGCTACGAAAACTGGACCCCAGGCTGGGATCCGGCAATTGCGCGGCGCTCCATGGACCAGGCGCTGACGCAACTCAACAACAACGTGCAGGGCGTGGTTTCTTCCAATGACGGGAATGCAGGTGCGGCCATTGCCGCGATGGAAGAACAGGGCATGGCTGGCACCGTCCCGGTCTCGGGTCTCGACTGTACCGTGCAAGCCCAGCAATTGATGCTTCTAGGGAAGCAGACGCAGTGTGGCTGGCGTCCGCTGGCTGACATGGCCGATGCCGCTGCACGGGTAACGGTCCGCCTGGTGAACGGCGAAGATTTCTCGGATCTTGCGCCGCAGACCGTGGTCAACGGCGTTGGCGCCGAAGTGGCCTATGTCCCGGTCGGTTCATATTCGGCCGTGGGTGCGGAGGGCGTCGCCTACGTGATCGAAAACGATCCTTCGATCACCAAGGAAATGGTCTGCCAGGGCGAAGCCGCGGCAACCGGATTCTGCCAGTAATCAGGGCTTTCGATGGGACCCGAGAGTAAAAAGGTGGGGCATTCTGCCCCACCGGCACATCTTAGCGTGCGTGGCATCCAGAAACGATTCGGTGGCGTTCATGCCTTGCGTGGAGTGGACTTTGAGGTCGCTCGCGGCGAGGTCATGGCGCTTGTTGGCGACAATGGAGCGGGAAAGTCAACGCTCATGAAAGTGCTCGCGGGAGCCTATGTCGCCGACGAGGGACAGTTCTTCCTCGACGGTGCCAACGTCAGCATCAGCAACCCTAACGATGCCGCCGATCTGGGCATTCAAATTGTCTACCAGGATCTTTCATTGTGCGAGAATCTCGATGTTGCTGCCAACCTGTCGCTCGGGTCGGAACCGGTGAAACCGGGCTGGACCATTCTGCCTCGCATTCTGCGTCCGCTGGATGACCTCGAGATGGAGGTCAAGGCAAAGGAGGCCTTCGACAAGCTTGAGGTCCGGACCTTGCAGTCGGTGCGGGCGAAAGTCGGCGGACTTTCCGGCGGACAACGTCAGGCGATCGCAATCGCGCGCGCGGTCGGGGCGGACAGCACTGTCGTTATGCTCGACGAGCCTACCGCCGCGCTTGGCGTGGCGCAGACCCGGCAGGTGCTGGAGGTGGTCAAGCGTCTGCGCGAGACAAACCACGCGGTCGTCTACATTTCGCACAATATGCGTGACATCTTCGACGTCGCTGACCGCATCTGCGTTCTTCGCCACGGCGGCAATGTCGCAACCTACCAGCGTTCCGAGACGACTCCCGACGAAATCGTGGTCGCGATGACACGTGGTCGTGCCAACGAGGTCAATGATGCAGCCTGACGGCAGGATTTCCGTGCTCGACCGCTTTCGGACAATGCGCGAAACGCGCATCGGATCATTCGCGCCCGTGCTGCTGGCATTGGCGGCGATCTGGGCCTGGTTCGGACTGGCGCTTCCACTCTGGGACCTTGCGTCAGGCCAGGCCGACGGCTTCCGCGCGATTTTTCTGAGCCCGCGCAACATCTACAACCTGTTCATGCAGTCAGCGCTGATCGCCACGTTGGCTGTGGGGATCACGACCGTGCTCCTGCTGGGCGAAATCGACTTGTCCGCGGCGGCAACCGCTGGGGTGTGCGCAGCGCTCTTGGGCGTTATGGTGCTGGCCGGCATGCCCGGATGGCTTGCTTGCTTGATCGTGATGGCCATCGGCATCGTGATGGGTGCGGCGCAGGGCGTGCTGGTCGCCTATGTCGGCATTCCCTCCTTCGTCGTCACTCTAGCCGGTCTCCTTGGTTATCAAGGCTTGATGCAGAAGATCCTGCCGACGGGAAACCTGAACGTTGGCGACCCGTTCGTTCGAGGTTTCACGCGTGTGCTGATTCCGGACATCTGGGGGCTGGCGCTCGGGGCGCTCTGCATCGTGCTCTTTGCTTATGCGAGCTTGCAAAAGCAGGCTCGGCGACGCGCACTTGGGCTGGAAGTTGACCCACCGCTTGCCCTTTGGGGACAGGTGCTGGCCTTTGGCACAATCGTGATTGCCGTGATCGTGACGCTCAATGCCTATCGCTCCTTGCCGCTCTTGCTGGTTCTGCTCGTCGGGATCACCACGCTCCTGGGCTGGATCACAACATCCACACCGTTCGGGCGCTCGCTCTTCGCCGTTGGCGGCAACGCCGAAAGCGCACGTCGCGCTGGCTTCAATGTCAATCGGATCCGCGTGGCGGCATTTGGGATCGTTGGGCTGATGGCGGCTATCGGCGGCATCTTCGGGGCATCTCGATTTGGATCGGTGTCTTACACAGCCTTTGCAGGCGGCTCGCTTCTGCTGGAAGCCATCGGCGCGGCCGTCATTGGCGGGACCTCGCTCTTCGGCGGGCGCGGCTCGGTATGGAACGCAATACTCGGCGCACTTGTGATCGGATCGCTCGGCAACGGGCTCGACCTGACCGGCGCAAGTGCCGCTGACAAGCTCATGGTTTCAGGAGCGATCTTGATCCTTGCCGTGGCCGTTGACGCACTGTCGAGAAGAGACGGCAGTACGGGACAGTAGGAGTTCGGGATGGCCGACTTCCCCATGTCGCCAAAGGAGCGCCACTTGCTTGACTCGATCCTTGACCAGCTGATTCCGGGCAGTTGCGAAAGGAACATTCCCGGTGCCGGAGAAATTGGAGTTGCCGACTACTTGGCGCACGTGGCCGCACGCAGGTCCCGTTTCGACGCTGCGCTAAGGCGGCTGCTGGCCCGGGCGTCAGAACTGACGGACGGTATCGACTCCGATGCCATTCGCCGGCTCGAGCAATCCATGCCGATAGAATTCGCAGAGCTTCTCACCGAATCCTACAAGGGATATTACAGCCGCCCGGACATGCGCGCCAAAGTCGGTGTTGGCGCGCACCCGGCTCATCCTTCGGGATATGAGGTTGCCCAAGAAAGCGCAGAGTTCATGGGCAGTCTCATCGAACCTGTCCGGGCTCGCGGGCCGTTCTACCGTGATCCGAGTATAGCCGGAGGTGGCTGAGATGGCGAGCGATCCGGTTGACGTGCTGATCGTGGGCGCCGGCGCTTCGGGTGCGGCAATCGCTTGGTCGCTGCTGGAGACGCGGATGCGAATCCTGTGCTTGGAACAGGGTGATCACCTGCAGGACAGCGACTTTCCTTCACGACGCGATGATTACGAACTGGCGCGATACGCCGAGTTTTCCTGCGACCCGAATGTGCGAAAGTTGAGCCAGGATTATCCAATCAACTCGGAAGGCAGTTGCATCACTCCGGTGAACTGGAACGGCGTGGGCGGTTCCACGATCAACTTCCTGGGCCACTGGCCGCGGATGAAGCCTTCGGACTTCCGGACAAGATCCCTGGACGGTGTGGGCGAGGATTGGCCGTTGGACTATCATGCCCTGGCCCCGTTCTATGACATGAACGACGCCAATACCGGGGTGTCGGGTCTGGGAGGCAATCCGGCGTACCCTGACTACACGCCGCCGTTGCCGCCCATTCCAATTGGCAAGCTGGGACAGACACTTGCCATGGGGTTCAACAGGCTCGGCTGGCATTGGTGGCCGTCGGATGTCGCGATTCTCAGCCAGGATCATGACGGCCGGCAGCGTTGCGTCAATGCTGGCACCTGTGATCTGGGCTGCGCAGCCGGAGCCAAGGGCGGAACAAATTTCACTTACTGGCCGGTGCTCGAAAACGCTGGCGTCGAATTGCGAACCAATGCACGGGTTCGGGAAATTCTCGTGGACAGGAACACTGGTCTTGCCAAGGGCGTGCTCTACCACGGGTCCGACGGACAGGTGCACGAGCAAATGGCCGAAATGGTGGTCATGGCCTGCAATGGCGTGGGAACGCCGCGCATGTTGCTGCATTCTACCTCCAGGCTCTTTCCTGATGGTCTTGCCAACAGTTCAGGACTGGTCGGAAAGAACCTGATGTTCCACCCGTTGACTGGCATTTCCGGTGTCTTCGACGAACCGATGAAGGGTCACGAGGGACCCATGGCGTGCTCGATACTCAGCCAGGAATTCTACGAATCCGATCCCTCGCGAGGATTTGTCCGCGGCTATGGCCTGCATTCAGGCCGCTCCACAACGCCGATGACCTATGCTCTCGGCGGATTCGGAATCGACGACCCGATCCCTTGGGGCGCCGAACACCGCGAGATCATGGACAATGTCTATCCCTATCTTGCCGGGCTGACGGTGGTCACGGAGGATCTTCCTGAGGAGCACAACTGTGTCACTCTTGATCCGGAACTGACTGACGGCGACGGAATTCCCGCGCCAAGGATCAGCTACTGCTTGAGCGAGAACACTCGCGCCATGCTCAAGCACGGCGAGGAACGCGCCAAAGAGGCACTTCTGGCAGCAGGGGCCAGGCGGATTCTCCCGAATGACAGCGACAAGGTCTGGAGGCGCGCCGGCTGGCATCAAATGGGCACCTGCCGGATGGGAAACGATCCCAAGAACTCGGTCGTCGACGGGTGGGGGAGGTCCCATGACGTGAAGAATCTCTTTATCGTCGATGGGTCCATCTTTGTGACGTCGGGTGCTGTCAACCCGACCGCGACGATTCAGGCGCTGGCTCTCTACATCGGCGACCGGATCAAGACCAATATCGGAAGTCTCTTCGACTGAGGTGAACCATGGACTTTCCAACCAGAACGGGCTTTGCTGGCGGGCCGTCAGACAGTCAGGGACACCGGGGGCCCATGAAACCGGGCACGGGAGGGCCCGGCGAAACCGTCCAGACCGCATTCACGGAGGATGCCGACCTTGCGTGGCGGACGGGCTGGGAGTCCTTCCCCGCAGAACCCGAAGTGCCGGAGCATCACGACCCCGCGGTCACTAGTCGGATGTCCGGCGCGCCTCGCGCTGATCGACTCGAACGGGTGAGTGCATGAAAATCACACGAGTCACCAGTCACGTTCTGCAATATGATCTGCCGGAAGAACTTGGCTATTCCCAACAATTCTACGCGCGCCGAACCGCCCATCTGGTCGAGGTCGAAACCGATGAGGGCGTCACCGGCTGGGGCGAGTGTTTCGGCCCGGGCAACGTGGCGCTCGCAAACAAGGGGATAGTCGAAAGGGTCATTCAGCCCATGGTGATTGGCGACGACCCGATGGACCGGGACGTGACTTGGCACAAGGTCTATAATCTCCTGCGCGATCATGGACAGAAAGGCATGCCGCTTCAGGCGCTTTCCGGGGTCGACATCGCGTTATGGGACATTGCTGGCAAGGTCGCCGGACTGCCGCTTCACAAGCTGATCGGGGGGGCGCATCGAACCCGCGTCCCCGCCTACGGCTACGGCATGATGCTCAAGCGCGAGAGCCTGGAGGATCACATTGCACGGTTTGCCGATGAAGCGGCCGGAATCCTCGGCATGGGATTCCGCTCCGTCAAGATGAAGGTGGGGCTGGGCCCGAAGGCGGACGTGAAGCTGTGCGAAGCAGTCGCAGCAGCCGTTGCCGGCAGGGGCCGTTTCATGGTCGACGCAAACCGCTGCTACACCACGTCAGACGCCTTCCATGTAGGACGTGCACTGGAAGAACTCGGCGCATATTGGTTCGAAGAGCCGGTCGCGCCCGAGGATCTCGACGGCTACCGGGAATTGCGAACAGGACTCAAGGTCAACATCTCGGGTGGCGAGGCTGAGTTCAACCGATGGGGCTGGCGGCAGATCCTGGAGAATCGCGGGCTTGACATCGCACAGCCCGAGGTCTGTGCCTTGGGAGGAATCAGCGAATATCTGCGCGTTCTGGCACTTGCGCATGCGCACTTCACGCCAGTCGTCAATCATGTCTGGGGTTCGGCCATCGCGGTGGCTACGAACCTGCAGCTGCTTGCCGCCATGCCCGCGATGCCTGGCGGGCTCAATCCGTGCGAGCCGATGCTGGAATTCGACACGACACACAACGCATTTCGGGACGAACTGCTGTCCGAGCCGTTGAACATTCAGGACCAGGTCAAGTCAGGAAACGGCTATGTGAACGTGCCCGACCGTCCCGGACTTGGAGTGGAGCCTGACGCGGAATTCGTTCGCCACTATGAAGTCGCCTGCTGAGCCCGCAAGTGTAGGAGGCTCGGCCGCCAAGGGCGGGGAAACCGGTTTGGTGCTCGTGCGACAGCATGATCCCAGGGTCCGTCAGGTCGAGCGGCCGGATATGATGCTCCGGCCCGTGACAGCAGAGCATGCAAGTCCGGTGGCAAATGCAAGGCTTGCTTCGTCGGATGCGTCGCAAGACCTTGTCAGGGCGGGAGTGGTCACTGCATGATGACACCGCAGGCGATGCGAGGGCCGGCTGCGCCTGCCGGATCGGACACATAGTCGTCCGGCCCGTCGTGGATCACGATGGCCGCGCCATCGGCGTCGAACAACGTGGCATCCAGCTTGAGAAGCGTGTTCAGCACCTCTATCTCCAGCGTCCCGGAGTCCGGCACATGGATGTTGGGCATGTCGCCCGCGTGCATGCCCTCGGCGCTGTCGAACCCGTGCTTTTTCCCATCAGGATTGAAATGCCCGCCCGACGATGTGAAGGGCGGCTCGCAGACGCCCACCGCATGGACGTGGAAGGCATGAGCACCCGGCGGCAGATTCTCGAGCTTCGCGTGCAGGAGCGTGCCGTGCAGGGTGGCGCGCAGCGTGACCGAACCCACGGATTCCCCGTTTGCATTCATCATCGTGGCCGACGCCTCCTCGGCCGCGCTTGCCGCGTTTGCTGCGGCGACCAGCGCACCGGTGGCCAGGAGCGCCGGCCCAATCACCGGCATGTAAGACTTCAGCATGGCGAATTCCTCCAACAAAGTGTACTCGATGCATAGCACGTCGTCACGGGACGCGTCACGGGGGGTGCGGCGACCGGGCAAGGCATGGGGCGCCTCAAATTGACGCCGTTGCCGAACTGCTTCGCGAAGCGATTGCGACCATGCGGGCGGGGGCCAACACGGCCGCGATGCGATCAGGACCTGCCCTGAAGCCAGTCGGTAGCGCTCAAAGCAGGCACGAGCTTCCGTAACGCGGCATCATTCCACGGAGATCAGAACCGCTTCCACGCGACGGTTCGCGGTACGTCCTGCCTCGGTCAGGTTTGATTCGATCGGCGACAGGTATCCGGCGCCGGCTGCCTCGAGCCGGCTCGGCTTGATGCCGAATGCCTCGATCAGTCGGTTCGCCACCGCCTCCGCCCTCCTGCGCGAAAGTGTGGTGTTCGTCTCGAGCGAGCCCATTGAATCTGTGTGCCCCACAAGAACGATGCGGGCCGACGGATTGTCCAGAAGCCAGGCTGCGAGTTCCGCCAGCACAGGATACGGCCCGTTTCCCAGGTCAGCGGATCCCGAACCGAACTCAAGCGCATCAAGCACCACATGACCTCGGTTCAGCAAGGATGCAGCCAAGTTGCCGGGCCTTTGCGTGGCGTGGTCCGCATCCCCTTCCATTTCCGCCTCTACGTCTTCTGCATCCGGCTCCACCTCGGGAAAGCGCGCGCTGGAAACTTCCGTGACGTGAACATTGCCCGCGTTGGTTGTCGGCGATGCGACCAAGGCGACGGAATGAGGCTCTTTCGATGGATGCCGCATCAGGAGGTAACGGTAGTTCCCGAGATCGACATACATGGCCGGCTCGCCGATCAGGTCGAGCTGGAAGCGGAAATCAAAGCCGCCGCACTCAGCGTCTGCGCAGGCGAAGACCTGGACGTATCCCGCCTCTTCCAGCTTGTCGCGAAGTGGCCCGATGAGCTGGAGAGTGGTCCACTGCGCATCGGGTAACTTGAGCACGGTCCTTCGGATTGCGCCCTCGGTGCCCGGCACGACAGTGCTTGGCGACCAAGAAGCCTCGGGCAGGCGGACACTGGCGGCGTCGCTCGTCTCGATGGCAACGATCGCCGAGTTGGGAAGCGCAAGCTCAAGCGCCAATGTCGGTGTTGCAATGAAGAGGCTTATGATGAGCGCAAGTCTCACGAGACCGTCCTGCTCGCATGATTGCTGCTTGGCGGCCAACCCGCCGCCAGTTCTGCGCTCCGGTAGCACGTTCTTGCGATGCCGATCCTGCAAGTGGCTGCGTGGATCGGCGCGCGGACCGTGTTTCTCAACATCTGTGCCACCGTGATGTATGCGGGCGTCTCGCCCGGCACCATTTGCGGCGAGGCAGGGATCAGCGACAAGGCATGCGGAAATGCGGATTCGACAATCGCCGTGAAAATGCCGCACATGACTGGAGTCTCGCCGCCCGACATGGGAGAGGCCGCCTCCGAACCTGCGGCAAGCCTCGCCGCCGCGAAACGAGTCGCAGGCACGTGCTGGATCCCGCTTTGGCTGCCGCGACACATGCACTGCCCGCCTTCGAAAGTTGACGCCGGGACCATTGTGCCTTCGCTCTCGGCATTCGGACTTTCTGAAACGGGTGCCGTCACGTTGCGTCCTCTCCGAACGCCGCGCGCAACTGCGCCGCCGCATGATTGATCTGTTGAAGATCTATGCCCCGGATCACGACATTCGCGCCGTACTCGCCGTTCTGCCGGAAGGGGTAGGAACCAAAACTCAGCTGCGTGAATTCCTCTGCGAGCTCGTTCAATCGGGCGGCGATGTCACCTTCGGCCCGATCAATCCGAATGCTCTCGGACAGCACCGGGGCGCCACCCGAAATCGTGGGCAGAACGCTTGCGACCATTGCCTCGAAGATTGCCGGAATTCCTGCCATGACATGGACGTTTCCAATCGTGAACCCCGGTGCAGCGGAGATCGGGTTCTTGATCAGCGCGGCGCCTTCCGGGATCCGTGCCATCCGCAGCCTGGCCTCGTTCATTTCGATGCCCTGCCGGTCATAGTGCGCCTGAAGGATGGCGCGCGCATCCGGGCGGACATCGATGGAGGCGCCCATGGCTTCGGCCACGCAGTCGGCCGTTATGTCGTCGTGCGTCGGCCCGATGCCGCCCGAAGTGAAGAGGTGGTCGTGTTCCCGAGCAAGCGCCCTTACACCTTCCACTATTGCCATGCGGTCATCGGCAACCATGCGCACTTCAGTGAGATTGATCCCGGCCTCGGTCAGCCTGCCGGCGAGGTGGTGCATGTTGGAGTCACGGGTGCGTCCGGAAAGAATCTCGTCACCGATCACCAGCATGGCGGCGGTTGGGTTGGCCATGGAGTCAGTCCTTGTCCCTCTCCCTATGCCGGTATAGGGCCCGAGGCATGCGCTTTCAAACGCCTTTGGTGCCGGGCCGCCTGATCCGACGCTACAAACGGTTCCTTGCGGACGTGCAACTGGAGAGGGACGGTCGCACCGTGGTGGCTCATTGCCCCAATCCGGGGTCGATGCTGGGACTTGCCGACGAGGGCATGCGTGTCTGGCTTGAACCAAACGACGATTCAAGAAAGAAGCTGAAGTTTGGCTGGCGCCTGGTCGAGTTGCGGGGTGGCCATCTCGCGGGCATCGACACCTCGGTGCCGAACCGGATCGTTGCCGAGGCGCTGGCTGGGGGGCATGTACAAGGCCTTGCCGGATACGGCGACGTCCGGCGCGAAGTGCCTTACGGCGCCAACAGCCGCGTGGACTTTCTCCTCACGGAGCCCGGGTTGCCTGACGCCTATGTGGAGGTGAAAAACGTGCATTTGAACCGCACCGGCGATCTGGCTGAATTTCCGGATTGCGTGACTGAACGAGGCGCCAGGCATCTGGCCGAACTTTCGGCCATGGTGGCGGAAGGATTCCGGGCGGTGATGCTCTATGTCGTGCAGAGGACGGACTGTGCCGGATTTGTTCTGGCTCGTGACCTGGATCCTGGTTACGGTGTCGCCTTCGACCGGGCCCGCGCGGCTGGTGTGGAGGCGATATGCCACGGAACGAAGATCACGCGCGAGGGGGTCGAGTTCGCTTCCGAATTGCCGGTCATTGAACAGGCCGTGGCCAGCATATGACTGGCGGATTTCTCCGGAAGGCACTATATGGCGGGGGAGAAGAGGAAGGATGTCCCGTGTACGACTACAGCAAGGGCCGTCTGACCAAGGACGGCATCCGCATTCACGAATCCGGGGACCTGGCCGGCATGCACCGTGCCGGCGCGCTCGCGGCGCACATCCTGGACGAGATTGCTCCGCTGGTGGAGCCGGGCATGGCCACCGGCGAAATCGACAGGGCGATAATGCGGATGATAGACGAGGCGGGCGCCACGTCGGCCACGATCGGCTACAAGGGCTACCAGCACGCCAGTTGCATCAGCGTCAACCATGTCGTCTGCCACGGAATTCCCGGGAAGAAGCGGCTCAAGGACAAGGACATCTTGAACGTGGACGTGACCGTGATCGTTGACGGCTGGCATGGCGACACGAGCCGGATGTACGTTGCGGGCGGGCTTGCCCGAAAGGCCGAGCGCTTGATCCAGGTGACACATGACGCGCTCATGAAGGGCATCGAGGCGATCAGGCCCGGCAACACGTTCGGCGATATCGGGCATGCCATCCAGGCCTACGTTGAGGCGCACCAGATGAGCGTGGTCCAGGGCTTTTGTGGCCACGGTCTCGGGCGCCTTTTCCATGCTCCGCCCAACGTGCTCCATTTCGGACGACCGGGAACGGGCGCCGTGCTGGAGCCCGGCATGTTCTTCACCATCGAGCCGATGGTGAATCTGGGCAGGCCCGAAACCAAGATTCTGGCAGACGACTGGACGGCCGTCACACGAGACAAGTCGCTTTCCGCGCAGTTCGAGCATTCGGTCGGCGTGACCGATGACGGCTGCGACATCTTCACGTTGTCTCCCGCGGGCAAGTTTCACCCGACCTGGCACTGAGGACGGGCCGCGCTGCCGCAGCTTCGGCAAGGCGGCCGCTTGCCTTGCCGGATTGACAAATCCGGCGCTCCGTATCCTGCTGTGGACATGAATCCGCCGACTCGAATCAATCGCGTTGCCTGTGGCGGTTCCGAAGGCAGGGCGCGCCTGGACCCCGCACTCGGAATGGTCGGCGCGGGCATGCCGGTCGTTGCAACCGCCATCGGCGAGCATGACGTCAGCAGCGCGCCCGGGACCGTCGAGGCGCGGTGCCGTGCGGCGTGCTGGCGATGACGGCTGCACCCCTGCCGCCGGAACCTTCGCGTTTCGGGACGCCGCCGCCGCGAGGATCGAGGAACGTGCGGGCCTGTCGACAATGCGGGAAGGCATCATCGGTGCTTCGAGCTGCGTGCGGTCCCTCGGCGCGGCCGCTCCGGCTCGTCGACGTCACGCCTTTGCCGAACTCGCGCAGACGCGATGAAGTTCATGCTTGAAATCCGTGCGATGGCCGTGTCCGGGGGTGTATTCGCCAACGAACCGCCCGACGATGTGCCGATCCTGGCAATGCCGGGCGAATGCCGCAAACGGACTTCTGCCGACCACTTGCGAGCGGCCATGACGCTTGAGGACCATCGGTTCGAAGAGGCGTCAGGACGGCTTGCGCCGATTGCCGATGCGAGGGACCATGCCGCGTGACGTCGGAAAGGAGTTCCGCGCCCTGCACCGAAAGGGCGATCCCTTCATTCTCGCGAATGCCTGGGATGCCGGTTCGGCCAAGATGCTTGCCGCCCTGGGTGCCGAAGCCATCGGCACGTCCTCGGCCGCCCATGCCTTCACCCTCGGGCGGACCGACGGCGGCACCGTTGATCGTGAGGAGGCTCTGGCGCATGCCCAGGAGATGGTTGCCGCCGTCAACTTGCCCGTGTCCGGCGACTTCGAGGACGGATTCGGCAAGGATCCCGAGACCTGCGCCGAAACGGTTCGGCTCGCAGCCGAGGCGGGGCTTGCCGGGATCTCCATCGAGGACACCGACTTCTCTGAGGGCACGCACTTCGGATTCGAGCTCGCGGTCGAGCGCATTCGCGCCGCCGCGGCGGCGTCCCGCGCGCTTGGACGCGATTTCGTGCTGGTGGCAAGGGCCGACGGCATCCTGAACGGCAGTTACCGGCTGGAAGAGGCGCTGAACCGCATCCGCGCCTTCGACGAGGCCGGGGCCGACTGCCTCTATGTGCCCATGCCCCCCGGGTTGCAGTCTCTCAAGTTTGTCGTGCGCGCGACGGAAAAGCCTGTCAACGCGTTGGCAGCAGGGCCCTTTGCACGTTTCACGCGCTCCGACTTCGCCGAAGCCGGAATCGCCCGCATCTCGCTTGGCTCGGCACTGGCGCGCCTGACCTGCCGGGTGGTTGATGATGCCGCCAGGTCAATGTTTGGTGCAGGCGATTTCACACCGCTTCTCGCGGCGATGCCGACCGACCGCGTTGCCGATTGCCTGTCTGGCACAACCGGGGAAACCGAAGAACAATGACTTCCCGTGCGGCTGGCCGCAGCCCGCGACCGGCCGGATGCGCGGATGTCACGCGTCAGTTCGACACCGTTCGATCCACGCGGAGGCCGCCCCTGCAGAACGGCCGGGGGTTCGTTGAAACGATCTTCGCAGATCTTGCAGGCGTCGTGCCCCGGTGCCGTCGGCGACCTTTGCCTGCCTCTCGCCAAGCGCCTTGCACCATGCATGCCCTGGCGAACCTCGCGCGCCGCAACCGAGATCAAGCGAAAGACCGTCGCGGGTCTGCGCCCGCCTTTGCGACTGGAGCGCCGTCCCGCAGCCGGTTTTGCCCATGACGGCGCATCAGTGGCACATCTGGCTGATTCTAGGGCAGTCCGCCCGCATGGGCGTCGTGATCGAGGCTGCCTGATCGAGCGGCACGGGTGCGGTCTGGCCGCGAATGCTTGCGTGCAGTCGGCTGCGTCTTTCATCGATGTGACGGCGTCCACTCTTTGAGCGCTTCGCGGAATTTTTCCTTCTCGCCCGGATGCACGATCAAGCCGGCTGATGAAGTCGCGCAAGGGTCGGACGGGATCCAGCGGCAGTGGAAGCGAAATCCAGTGCCATCCGCTGCCACTTTCGTGTTGTGAAGAGCCGGAAATCTTGTCTCTTGGTAACCAGGGGGAATTTGGAATGCAGCACCTGCTTGATCTTGCGACCTATCCAATCGACCGACCAGACAGCGACGAGTGCAAAGCCTTGATCGAGCGGTGCCGGGCCGATCTGGCCGCGCATGGCATGTACAATCTCGACGGGTTTCTGAAGCCGGAAGTCGCGCAGGCGGCTGCCGACGACCTCAAGTCGACCATGGCCAGCGCAGGCTTTACCCACAGCCGGATGCACAACATCTATTTCAAGAAGGATCTGCCGGACCTGGCTCCGGATCATCCGGCCTTGACCCGGTTTCAGACCGTCAATCACACGCTGTGCGCCGATCAGCTGGGCGCCAGTCCCGTCACCGAAATCTACGCCTGGCCGCCACTGGTGGATTTTCTGGCCGTGACAATGGGCAAGCGGGCGCTCTTTGCCATGGATGACCCGCTCGCCCGGATCAATGTCATGGCCTACCACGAGGGCGAAACGCTGAACTGGCATTTCGACCGCTCCGAGTTCACCACGACGCTGCTCTTGCAGGCACCGGAAGCAGGCGGTGACTTTGAGTATCGTACCGACCTGCGCACTGCGGACAATCCCAACTATGAAGGTGTTGCCAGGCTGTTGCGGAACGAGGATCCGGATCTGCGGGCAATCACGCCGACACCTGGCGCCCTGAACGTCTTTCGGGGCATCAACACCCCGCACCGCGTAACCAGGATCCGTGGAAACCGGGAGCGGATGATCGCGGTGTTCTCCTACTACGACAAGCCTGGCGTCACGTTTTCGGAAGAAGAGCGGATCGGGTTCTACGGCCGCTCGGCTTGACTCCGACTGACGCGAACAGCTTTCACTGGCCTGCCGAGGAGGCCGCACGAAATGACCGAGATGCCGCCACAGTTCAAAGACGAGCGCAAGCGGACGTACTTGAACAGCGAAGGCGCGGACAGGCCTTTGATCAGCCCAGTCGCGCCGGATGTGCTGGACCGGGCCCGTGCCTATCGGCTGGACCGGTTTCGCGAAGCGATGGCGCAGGCCGACGTCGCGGCACTGTTGCTCTACGATCCGATCAATATCCGCTACGCGTTCGACAGTTCGAACATGCAGGTCTGGACCGCGCACAACCCGATGCGCTACGCGCTGATCGTGTCGGATGGCCCTGCGGTCATGTTCGAGTTCAAGGGCTGCGAGCACCTCAATGACGGTCTGCCGGGCATCGACGATCTGCGGAACTCCATCTCGTGGACGTTCATGGCCAAGGGCGACAAGTCGCCCCGGCACATGGCGCGTTGGGCGGACGAGATCACGGAACTGTTGCAAGCGCATGGCGGCGGCAACAGGCGCATCGCCATCGACAAGCTGGACGGCCCGCCGCTGCTGGCCCTGCAGGCGCGTCAGCTGCAATATGTCGAAGGCACAAGGCTGACCGAAATGGCGCGAGCGATCAAGTCGGCCGACGAAGTCAAGCTGATGCGCTGGACCATTCGCGTCTGCGAAGCAGGCATGGCGCGGATCTACGACCACTCCCTTCCTGGGGTGTCGGAACGCGAGCTCTGGGGGCATCTGCATTTCGAGAACGCGCGCTCGGGCGGTGACTGGCTTGAAACCAAGCTGCTGACCTGCGGGCCCAACACCAACCCGTGGTACAAGGAATGTTCGGACCGCCGGTGCCAGGCGGGCGAAATGATCTCGTTCGATACGGACATGATCGGTCCCTTCGGCTATTGCGCGGACCTGTCGCGCAGCTGGACCTGTGGCTATGCCCCGATGACGGACCGGCAAAAGAGGCTCTATTCCACTGCGCTGAGCCAGATCGATCACAATCTGGCGCTGCTGCAACCGGGCCTGTCATTCGAGGAGTTCAATGCCAAGAGCTGGCGCATACCCGCGAGGCATGTCGACTATCGCTACTCGCTGGCCTTGCATGGTGTCGGCATGGCTGACGAATGGCCCGTCGTGCCGTTGCATGTGGACTTTGACGAAGGCGCCATGTCCGGGCGGTTCGAACCGGGCCACGTAGTCTGCGTCGAAAGCCTGATCGGAGAGGAAGGATCAGAGAGCGTCAAGCTCGAAACCCAGGTCTTGATTACGGAAAACGGTGCCGAACGGTTGGACAGCTTCCCCTGGGAAGAGGTCTGAAGGCCGCGCTTGTCCGTTCCCGGCCACTTTCACGCACGGCCGCGCTCTTGACGCCTGCTTGCCGTGCTGGCCACGCCCGAAACCCGTGGCGCGGCCATGCGGCCTCCAGGACCATCGGCCTGTCGAACGCGTCGCAAGGCCCGGCAGGCCGGGGCGGTCACGTTCCCAGGATTCCGGGCAGGTTCAATCCCTGCTCGCGCGCGCATTCCAGGGCTATGTCGTAGCCTGCATCTGCGTGTCTCATGACACCTGTGGCAGGATCGTTCCAAAGGACGCTCGCTATGCGGCGGTCGGCGTCTTCCGTTCCGTCACAGCAGATGACCATGCCCGCATGCTGGCTGAAGCCCATGCCGACCCCGCCGCCGTGATGCAGCGACACCCAGGTGGCGCCGCTTGCGACGTTCAGCATCGCGTTCAGCATGGGCCAGTCGGACACGGCGTCCGAGCCATCCTTCATTGCTTCGGTTTCGCGGTTGGGTGACGCGACCGAACCGCCGTCCAGGTGGTCGCGCCCGATGACCACCGGGGCCGACAGCTCGCCGGTCCGCACCATTTCGTTGAAGGCGAGCCCGAGCCTGTGGCGCACGCCGAGGCCCACCCAGCAGATCCGCGCCGGCAGCCCCTGGAAGGCGATGCGCTCCCGGGCCATGTCGAGCCAGTTGTGAAGATGCGGATCCTCGACCAGCTCTTTCACCTTGGCATCGGTCTTGTAGATGTCTTCCGGATCGCCAGACAGCGCGCACCAGCGAAACGGGCCGACGCCCCGGCAGAAGAGCGGGCGAATGTAGGCGGGCACGAATCCGGGAAAGGCAAAGGCGTTTTCCAGGCCCTCTTCCTGCGCGACCTGCCGGATGTTGTTGCCGTAGTCCAGTGTCGGCACGCCCCGGTTCCAGAAGTCCACCATCGCGGCGACATGCACTTTCATCGAGGCACGGGCGGCTCTTTCCACCGCATCCGGATCGCTTTCCTGCCTTTCGCGCCAGTCCGCCACGCTCCACCCTTGCGGCAGGTAGCCATGGATCGGATCGTGGGCGGAGGTCTGGTCGGTCACGATGTCGGGCCGAACCCCGCGACCGGCCAGTTCGGGGACCACGTCCGCCGCGTTGCCGATCAGTGCAACGGACTTGGCTTCGCCTGCGCCTGTCCAGCGTTCGACCATTTCCAACGCCTCGTCGAGCGAATGGGTCTTCTCGTCGACATAGCGTGTGCGAAGGCGGAAATCGGCGCGGGCCTCGTCGCATTCGACGGCAAGGCAGCATGCCCCGGCCATGACCGCCGCCAGAGGTTGCGCGCCGCCCATGCCGCCGAGACCGCTCGTCAGGATCCAGCGTCCGTTCAGGTTGCCGCCATAGTGCTGGCGGCCCGCCTCCATGAAAGTCTCATAGGTGCCCTGCACGATGCCTTGGGTGCCAATGTAGATCCAGGATCCGGCCGTCATCTGGCCGTACATGGCAAGCCCCCTTCTGTCGAGTTCGTTGAAATGGTTCCAGTTGGCCCAGTTGGGAACGAGGTTGGAATTTGCGATCAGGACGCGCGGCGCGTCCTTGTGGGTGCCGAAGATTCCAACCGGCTTGCCGGATTGCACAAGCAGGGTTTCCGTGTCCTCCAGACCTTGAAGCGCCGCAACGATCGCGTCGAAATCGGCCCATGTACGGGCAGCACGGCCGATGCCGCCGTAGACCACGAGCTCATGCGGGCTTTCGGCCACGTCCGGGTGCAGGTTGTTCATCAGCATCCGCATCGGCGCTTCGGTCAGCCAGCTCTTTGCGGTGATCTCGGGCCCCGTCGGGGGAAAGACGTCGCGGATGTTGTGACGTGGGTCGGTCATTGATCGGCTCCCAGGCTAGAGGCCGTGTCGGCCAAGGTTGTCAGGACGGTCTTCAAACGGGATCGCAGGCGGTCGGCCTTCTCGGTGTCGTAGGTCCATGGCGGGGCTTCTTCCGTCAGGTAGGTCGATTGCGCCAGTTCCATCTGGATCGCGTGGCAGCCTGCGCCCGGGCGGCCAAAGTGGCGCGTGGTCCAGCCGCCCTTGAAGCGCCCGTTCACAATGGTGCTGCAGCCGGGCGCGTCCTCGCAGACCCGCGAGACGGCGTCCTGCAGTTTCGGTGCGCAGGAGGATCCCAGGTTGGTGCCGATGTTGAAGTCGGGCAACGTGCCGTCAAAGAGGAACGGGATCCGGGACCGGATGGAGTGGCAATCGTAGAGGATCGCCACTCCGTGCAACTGCTGCACGCGCTCCAGTTCGGCCTGCAGCGCTGCGTGATAGGGAGCGTGCAAGCTTGCGCGACGGGCTTCGACATCGGCCGCGGTCGGCGGGGCATCCCAGATGTCATGCCCGTCGAAATCCGTCAATGGCACAAGCGCCGTTGTGTTCTGGCCGGGGTACAGGCTCTCTCCCGACGGGTCGCGGTTGGCGTCAATGACATAGCGGTGAAAGATCGCCCGAACGGAGGTCGCGTCAGGCAGCAGGCCGTCATAGAGCCGGTCGATATGCCAGTCAGTGTCCGCCAACATGCGCCCGCGTTCGTTCAGGCGCGCCCTTGTCTCTTCCGGCACGTGGGTCCCGGCGTGGGGAAACCCCAGCACGACGGGACCCGTGCCACGTGCGACCTCGACAGGTGTCATGCCAGTGATCCTTCAAGATATGCAGGCAGGTCCACGGCATCGGTCAGTGACCCGGTCGCGACGAGCCGGGCAGCCGATTCCAGGGACGGTGCCATGTACCGGTCTCCGGTCATGGCGGGCACCTTGGCGCGCAGCACTTGCAGGACTTGCGCCAGCGCGGCGCTCGTCTTCAGCGGCGCACGGAACTCGATTCCCTGCGCGGCGCACATGGCTTCGACGCCCAGGATCACGTTCAGGTTGGCGTTCATGCGCTCAAGCCGCCGTGCTCCATGGGCGGACATGCTGACATGATCTTCCTGGTTCGCCGAGGTTGGCGTGCTGTCGGTCGTGCAGGGATTGGCGAGGTGCTTGTTTTCGCTCATCAAGGCCGCCGTCGCCACTTCGGCGATCATCAGGCCGGAATTCAGGCCGGGATCCGGCGTCAGGAAGGGCGGCAAGTCAAAGGACAGCGTCGGGTCGACCATCAAGGCGACGCGCCGCTGGGCAATCGCGCCGATCTCCGACACCGCGAGCGCGACCTGATCGGCGGCAAAGCCGACCGGTTCTGCATGGAAGTTTCCGCCCGAGACGATCACGCCGTCCTCGACAAGGACAAGCGGATTGTCGGTGACGGCATTGGCTTCGATTTCAAGCGTGCGTCCTGCGGCATGAAGCAAGTCCATTGCAGCGCCCGTGACTTGCGGCTGGCAGCGGATGCAATAGGGATCCTGCACCCTTGTGTCGCCGACGCGATGGCTTTCGCGAATCTCGGATCCTCGCATCAGGCTGCGCTGCGCCTCGGCCACCGCGGATTGCCCGGCATGGCCGCGCAGGGCGTGGATCGCCGGGTGCAATGGTGCGGTCGAGCCCATGATCGCGTCGGTTGACATTGCACCGGTCACCACGGCGGTCGCGGCATTCTTCCAGGCACCCCAGAATCCCGCCAAGGCACAGGCTGTCGAAAACTGGGTGCCGTTGATCAGGGCCAGACCTTCCTTCGCGCCAAGAACGATCGGGGCCAGGCCCGCTTTCTCGAGTGCATCGCCGGCCGGCATCCGGGCGTTCTCAAGGACGGCTTCGCCTTCGCCAATCATCGCCGCGGCCAGATGGGCGAGAGGGGCCAGGTCGCCGGACGCACCGACCGATCCTTGAACCGGAATGACGGGCGTTACGCCGGCATCGAGCATGTCCTCGATCAGGGTTACGGTTGAGAGCGCCACCCCCGACGCCCCGCGACCGAGCGACAGGAGTTTCAGCACCATCATCAGCCTGGTCGTCGCGACGTCCAGGGGCTCCCCGACGCCGCAACAATGGGACAGGACCAGGTTCCGCTGCAGGCTGCCCGTGTCTTCAGCCGCGATCTTGACGCTCGCGAGCTTCCCGAAGCCGGTGTTGACTCCATAGACGGGGTCGTCGTCGGCAGCGGCCTGAGCGACCATTCTTGCGGCGGCGTCGATTGCGGGACGGGCAGCCGAGTCCAGCCGAACCGGGCGCTGCGCGGCCCAGATGTCGTTCAGCTGGGCAAGAGTCGCCGCACCCGGGTCCAGAAAGACGGTCATTGCCTTCCCGCAAAAATGCGCGCGTGCAGGGGATTGAACCCAATGCGATAGGCCAGCTCGGCCGGGTGTGCAATGTCCCAAACGCAGAGATCGGCGCGCTTTCCCGGGACAATCCTTCCCCGGTCCTCCAGGCCCAGGGCCTTGGCGGCATGTGCGGTCATGCCCAGAAGCGCCTCAAGCGGCGTCATCCGGAAGAGCGTGCTGCCCATGTTCAAGGCCAGGAGCGGCGAGGTCATGGGCGACGAACCCGGGTTGCAGTCCGTTGCCAGGGCCATTGGCACATGATGCTCCCGAAACGCCTGGACCGGCGGCACCTGTGTTTCATGCAGCGTGTAGAATGCACCGGGCAACAGCACTGCAACCGTGCCGGACGCGGCCATGGCTTCGGCGTCGCTCTCGTTTGCGTATTCCAGATGGTCCGCGCTCAACGCGCGAAATCGGGCGGCAAGGCGCGCGCCGCCGATGTTCGACAACTGCTCGGCATGCAGCTTGACAGGCAGTCCCAGCTCCGCGGCGACGTCAAACACGCGCTCCATCTGCGCCGTGTCAAAGGCGATCCCCTCGCAGAACCCGTCCACTGCATCGACCAGGCCTTCCGCGTGCGCTTCTCGCAGGGCGGGGATGCAAACCTCGTCAATGTAGGCGTCGGGACTGCCCTTGTATTCGGGAGGGGTTGCATGGGCGCCGAGATAGCTGGTGCGCACATCCACCGGGCGCGCGCCGGCGATGGCTCGCGCCACGCGCAGCATTTTCGGCTCGCTGCTCAAGTCCAGCCCGTAACCGGACTTCACCTCGATCAACGTGACGCCTTCCGCGATCATCGCGTCGACACGGGTCAGCGCATCCGAAAGCAGCGCGCCTTCGCTCGCGGCCCGGGTCGCTGCCACGGTTGAGACGATTCCGCCGCCGGCCTTGGCGACCTCTTCGTAGCTTGCGCCGTTGAGACGCAACTCGAACTCGGCTGCGCGGTTTCCGCCAAAGACCACATGCGTATGGCAGTCGATCAGGGCGGGCGTGACGAGGCGGCCGTCGAGGTCGCTTGCCTCGAGATCCTGATACGGCGCGGGCAGTTCCGTTCGCGGGCCGACCCAAGCGATGTGGGTGTCCCTGATCGCGATCGCGCCATCGTCAATCAGTCCAAAGCTGTCATCGTCGGCCAGCGTGGCAATGCGGGCATTGGTCAGGAGCATCGGGTGCGACTCGCTTGCATTGGGAACCTCATCGTGTTTTTATGTATATACATAAAAGCATGTCAAGTGGACATAAAATGCGGATTTGGGCTGAAGCGGCGCTGTTGCCGAGTGGCTGGGCATCAGAAGTGGCGGTGGCGGTGGATGGCTCAGGCCGCATTGCGCACGTGGAAACCGGCGCTTCGAAAGCCGGGCATTGCGTCGGATTGCTGCTCCCGTCACCGGTGAACGTTCACAGCCATGCGTTTCAGCGCGCGATGGCCGGTCTCACCGAGCGGCGGGGGCCAAATCCCACGGACAGCTTCTGGACGTGGCGTGACCTGATGTTTCGTTTCCTGGGACATCTCACGCCGGACCATGTGGAGGCGATTGCCGCGTTCGTTCAGATGGAGATGCTGGAGGCGGGATACAGCACCAATGCCGAGTTCCATTACTTGCACCATACGCCTGCAGGCACCCCATATGACAACGTTGGCGAGATGTCGGAGCGCATCGCTGCTGCGGCGAACAGGACCGGAATCGGCTTGTGTCTCTTGCCGGTGCACTATGAGTTCGGCGGATGCGACGGTCGCGGACTTGGGCCGGGGCAGGTCCGGTTCGGAAACGGCCTGGACCGGTTCCGGCGATTGCGCGATGCAGCACAGAGCGCATTGAAAGCTCTGCCGGATGACACGCAAATCGGTGTGGCACCGCATTCCCTGAGGGCTGTCGCGCCAGAGACCTTGAAGGCATACGCCGACGAGTTCCCGGCAGGCCCGGTCCACATGCACCTTGCCGAGCAAGTCCCGGAGGTCGAGGAGGTGCAGGCGCAATGGGGCGCACGGCCAGTGGAGTGGGCCCTGGATCACATGGCGCTGGATGAGCGTTGGTGCCTGATCCACTGCACCCAGATGACCCCGGCAGAGACGACCCGCCTTGCCGCGACGGGAGCCGTTGCAGGACTGTGCCCGATCACGGAGAGCAGCCTGGGCGACGGGATATTTGACGGCGTGCGCTGGGCTGGTCAGCGAGGCCGCCTTGCCGTCGGATCGGACAGCAACATCCGTATCGCGTTGAGCGAGGAACTGCGCACCCTCGACTATACGCAACGTCTTCGGGATCACACGCGTGCGGCGTTCGCAACCAGGCGCATGTCGACAGGGCGGAGTCTCATCGAGCATGTCTTGCAAGGCGGCGCGCAAGCTGCAGGACGCAAGACCGGACGTCTGGAAGCGGGCCACTGGGCGGACATGCTGGCGC
This sequence comes from Boseongicola sp., assembly GCA_028824715.1. GTDB lineage: Bacteria > Pseudomonadota > Alphaproteobacteria > Rhodobacterales > Rhodobacteraceae > JAJEFO01. The sequence goes on from JAPPCV010000134.1 coordinate 80,245, forward strand.
TCGACACCGCGTCGGAGATCCTGCACGGCTTTGGCGGAGATGCCGTCCTTGACGCCTGGATTTTCGCGGGCGACGACAGGCTGGTTTCAGATGTCTGGTCCGCAGGCAGGCACAAGGTCCTGCAAGGCAGGCATGTCGCGAGAACCGAAATCGTCGCAGACTACGTGAGAACCATTGACGCCCTGAAGGGCGCGTTATGAACGTGCAGAATGCACAGACCTGGCAAGGCGTGCAAAACGAGGTCTTGCGCCGGATTCACGCACGCGAATGGAAGCCCGGAGACTTGATCCCCAACGAAGCCGAACTTGCCAAGGAATTCGGATGCGCCCGCCCCACGGTGAATCGCGCGCTGCGCAGCCTTGCAGAACGCGGCTTGCTGGAGCGCAGGCGCAAGGCGGGCACCCGTGTCGCTGCACAACCCGTTGCCAAGGCGACCCTGAACATTGCAGTGATCCGGCATGAGGTCGAAGACCGCGGCGCACGCTACGGATACCAGCTGGCACTCAGGGAAGTCCGCATCGCGCCTACCCACATAAGCGCTGCCCTTGGTGTTGGCGTGCAGGAAAGGTTGCTGCATGTCATGGCACTGCATCTGTCAAATGACATGCCATACGCGCTGGAAGATCGCTGGATCAACACGGTCCACGTGCCCGGTGCCCTTGAGCAGGACTTTCGATCCATCAGCGCCAATGAATGGCTGTTGCTGAATGTTCCCTACACAAGGGGCGAGATCGCGTTTGCGGCAAGACCGGCCACAGCCGAGAACGCGAAACACCTGAACTGCCCGGAAAACAGCGCCTTGCTTGCGGTCAACAGGCTCACCTGGGATCACGACCAGTCCGTCACGGCCGTTCAGGTCTTGTTTGCTCCCGGCCACCAGATGCGAACCCAGATCTAGGTCCCGCCAGATGTCCTGGCCTTGTTCCGTGACGGCAGGCACATGACGTGATACCGGGTCTCCTCGATCAGTCGTCCTTGCAACCATGCATCCCGAACGGGAGACTTGCCAACGGATCCAGTCGTGCGCCCTCGGCGTGTTCAGGATTGAACGTGCGCGGAATGCATCACATCCTCCGGGGAGCGCGACATCGTGCATGGGCCTGTCGGACCAGGCACATGGCCGAAGCGGACAGGATCAACGACCAACCGGAGTCTTGCCGGATCTGAACTGAGATGCGAAACAGGGACTTTTGCACTGGACGGCAAGATGCGGACTGAACCCGGCACCTTCGACCTCTTCATCATCGGCGGCGGCATCAACGGTTGCGGCATCGCGCGCGATGCGGCGGGTCGGGGCCTGAACGTGGGCCTCGCCGAAATGAACGACCTCGCTTCGGGCACGTCCGGCGCGTCGACCAAGCTCTTTCACGGCGGCCTCAGGTACCTGGAGTATTTCGAGTTGGGACTGGTGCGTGAGGCGCTTGCCGAACGAGAGGTTCTCCTGCGCGCCATGCCGCATATCTCCTGGCCGATGCGTTTCGTTCTTCCCTATCATGACGACATGCGTTTCGAGGTCGGAACGCCCGCCTCGAGACTTCTCGCTGCCGTCATGCCGTGGATGAAGGGTCGCCGCCCGGCCTGGCTGATCCGGACGGGCCTCTTTCTCTACGACCACCTCGGAGGGCGCCGCATCCTGCCGGGCACGGCGACGCTCGACCTCGACGTCGACCCGGCCGGAGAGCCGCTTGACTTGAAGTTTCGCAAGGCCTTTGAGTATTCCGATTGCTGGGTCCAGGACGCGCGGCTTGTCGTCCTGAACGCCCGCGACGCCGCCGCACGCGGAGCGCAGGTCATGACCCGCACACGGGTTCTTTCGGCTGAACGTACGGCCGGTTCCTGGCAGGTGACGCTGGAAGCGGCGGGCAAGAAATTTGAAGTTCGTGCACGAATGCTTGTCAACGCCGGCGGTCCGTGGGTTGACGACATAATGGGCAACGTCGTGCGGTCCGACACACGCGAACGCGTTCGACTGGTGCGCGGCAGCCACATCGTGACCAGGCGCCTCTTCAACCACGACAAGTGCTATTTTTTCCAGGGCACGGATGGCCGGATCATCTTCGCCATTCCCTACGAAGATGACTTTACGTTGATCGGCACCACCGACGAGGATCACGACGACCCGTCCGTTCCGCCCGCATGCACCGCGAAGGAAATGCGCTACTTGCTGGATTTCGCGTCACGGTACCTGAAGAAGCCGGTGACGGAGAACGACGTCGTGTGGACATATTCCGGAGTGCGGCCGCTCCATGACGGCGGCGCCACTTCGGCGACGGCAGCAACGCGTGGCTATTTCCTGAAGCTGGACGAGGAGGGCGGCGCACCGCTCCTGAGCGTCCATGGCGGCAAGATCACGACATACCGCAAGCTGGCCGAGGCGGCACTTGCAATGATCGCTCCGGTTCTGGGAAGTCCGGAACGGGGATGGACTGCGAGGGCACCCCTGCCCGGCGGCGATCTGCCGGTTGACGGAATCGAGGATCTCGTCGCGGAACTGCTGGCGACTCATCCGTTCCTGACCAGGGACTGGGCGCGACGGCTAGCCCGTACATACGGCACCGAAACGAGACAGATGCTGAGCGGGGTTCGCGCACTCGATGACATGGGACAGGACTTTGGCGAATCCGTCACCGCGCTTGAACTGGATTGGGCCATTGCCAACGAGTGGGTGATGACGGCCGAGGACTTTCTTTGGCGTCGGACGAAGCAGGGGCTGCGATTCGACAAGGACGGGATTGAGCGGATCGAGGCTTACGTCATGTCTGCATGTTCAGGAACGAGTGAAGGAGCCGGCAGAACGCGGCCTCGTTCGGCAAGCTGACGGCATCGGCCAATCTCGCCCATGCGTCATCGACGGCCGCACCCAACCTGATCCAGCGCGGCTCCGGCGCCCCCGAGGCCAGCGGACAGATTCGTGCTTGTGCGGAAGCCGCCGGGCTTCCAGAATGGCCCAATGGCGGATCAAGGCTGGACACTGCATCGGATCGAGAGCGTCCAGACTTGGCGATGGGGCCGAAAGGGCTGTGCAGCATGAGGCTTGACGCGTTCGATCTCGGCAGGAAGGTCAGGTGTTCGCTTGGGCAGGAGCATGCGCCGGGATGCAGGCGGTGACGGGGCAGGGCGCGTGAGCACGCCGCTCCTGGAGGTGCAGGGCCTGCGAAAGGCGTATCCCGGAGTCGTGGCAAATGACGATGTGAGCTTTTCTGCCCGCCGAGGCGAGGTTCATGCGCTTCTGGGCGAGAACGGCGCCGGGAAGTCGACGCTGGTAAAGACGGTCTACGGCCTCCTGCGTCCCGACGAAGGACGGATGAAGCTCGACGGCCGGGTCTACGCGCCGGCATCGCCACATGATGCCCGGCAGGCCGGTGTCGCGATGGTGTTCCAGCATTTCAGCCTGTTCGAGGCGCTGGACGTTGCTGAGAATGTCGCGCTTGGCATGGAGGTGCCGCCGCCGATGCGGGAACTGGCGACGCGCATCCGAGACGTAAGCGAAACCTACGGATTGCCGCTGGACCCGAACCGGCTGGTCGGCACGCTGTCGGCCGGTGAGCGGCAGCGGGTCGAGATCATCCGGTGCCTCCTGCAGGATCCGCAAGTCCTGATCATGGACGAGCCGACAAGCGTCCTTACGCCGCAGGAAGTGGCGATCCTGTTTGAGACCCTGAAAAGGCTGCGCGCAGAAGGGAAGCTCATCCTCTATATCAGCCACAAGCTCGAGGAAATCAGGGCCCTGTGCGATTGGGCCACCATACTTCGGCACGGCAAGGTGACCGGCTCGTGCGACCCTCGCCAGAAATCCGCGCGGGAGCTCGCCGAGACGATGGTGGGGAGCGAACTGGCCTTGCCTGCCGCGCGGACTCAAGACCCCGGCGAAGTCGCGCTGTCGATAGCCGGACTGACCGCGACGTCCGGCGCCGCATTCGGAACGGAACTGAAGGGCATTTCCCTTGACGTGCGGCGTGGCGAGATCCTCGGGATCGGCGGCGTCGCAGGGAACGGTCAGGACGAACTGCTCGCGGTTCTCTCGGGGGAGTCGCGCAGCCCGCCGGAGTCGGTTCTGCTCGGCGACTTGCCGATCGGTTCGTTCGGGCCGAACGAGCGGCGCGCGCTTGGCGTTCTTGCGGCCCCCGAAGAGCGTCTCGGCCACGCGACGGCGCCAGACATGAGCCTTGTCGAGAACGCGGCGCTGTCCGGACGCCGCCGCATGGGCATGGTCCGTCGCGGGTTCGTGAACTGGAGCAAGGCGCGGACTCATGCCGAAAGCGTGATCGAGCGGTTCGATGTCCGGGTTCCAGGTGCCGGGAGCGTGGCACGGTCGCTGTCCGGCGGGAACTTGCAGAAATTCGTCATCGGCCGCGAGATCCTGCAGCAGCCGGACGTGCTGGTGGTGAACCAGCCGACCTGGGGCCTTGACGCAGCGGCGGCGGCCGCGATCCGGCAGTCCCTGCTCGACCTGGCGAGCCAGGGTGCCGCAGTCATCGTGATCAGCCAGGACCTGGACGAGCTGATGGAGATCTCGACGCGGTTTTCCGCACTGAACGAGGGGCGGCTGAGCAAGCCGCGGGACACCGCCGGACTGACCCTGGAAGAGATCGGCCTGATGCTTGGCGGCGCCCATGACCTCGAGATCGGGCTGGCTGCGTCCAGGCCTGGCCGGGCTGTCGAGGCCGGGGAGCCGGTTCCGTGATCCGGCTGGAGCGGCGTCCCGCGCCGTCCCGCGCCTGGGCGTGGGCAACCCCGCTGCTTGCGGTGCTGGCGACAATGGTGGCGGGCGGCCTGCTGTTCGCGTTCCTGGGCAAGGATCCTCTGCTCGTGATCCGAACGATTTTCTGGGATCCGATTCTCGGCGAGTTCGCGTTCTACTATCGAGGACAGTTGCTGGTGAAGGCCGGTCCCCTGGTCCTGATCGCGATCGGGCTCTCGCTCGGGTTTCGCGCCGGTGTCTGGAACATCGGCGCGGAAGGCCAGTACATCATGGGTGCGATTTGCGGGGCCGCGGTCGGGCTGGCCTTCTACCCGCTGGAAGCGCGATGGCTGATCTTTCCGATGATGGTGCTTGCAGGCGGACTGGGGGGATTCCTTTGGGCGATGATCCCCGGAATTCTTCGGACGCGCTTCAACACGAACGAGATCCTGGTCTCGCTTCTCCTGGTATATGTTGCCGAGCAGATACTGGCCTGGATGGCGCTTGGTCCCCTGAGGAGTCCGGACGGAGCCGGATTTCCCGGTTCACGCAACCTCAGGCACTACGATGCGGCGGCGAATCACGAGTTGATTGCCGGGTCGGGCATGCACTGGGGCGTCGTCGCCGCTTTCATTGCAGTCATTCTAGGCCATGTCCTGTTGTCCCGTCACATCCTTGGATTCAATATCCGTCTTGCAGGCGCGAGCCCGCGCGCCGCGCGGTTCGCAGGCGTGAACCCGGGGTTGCTGGTGCTGACCTGCCTGGGCATGTCTGGCGCGCTGGCCGGGTTTGCGGGGCTCTTCGAGGTTGCCGGTCCCGCTGGGCAGATCAACATCGACTTCAACGTGGGATACGGGTTCACGGCGATCATCGTGGCATTCCTTGGACGGCTGCATCCGGTCGGCATCCTGCTGGCAGGTTTCCTGATGGCCCTGACCTACATTGGTGGCGAGGCGGCTCAGGCCACGTTGGGCGTGCCTGCGGCGGCAATCCAGGCGTTTCAGGGAATGCTCCTGTTCTTCCTCCTGGCCCTCGACGTGATGACGAACTACCGTGTCAGGTTCGATGTGAGGGCGCGGGCATGAGTGACGTCGGGACCAGCCGGTCAGCCATTCGCAATTTGGCCTTGCCGCGCGAAACCGGCAATCTTGCGATGACACGCGTTCAGTCGCTGTCATGTCCTGGTCGCAGGAGGCGAGGCCGTCCGTTGCGGCGTGTTGCGCGGACTGAGGGGAGATCGCGGTGATGGACCTGGGATCAATCAACCCCGTCCTGCTGGTTGCGGCGCTGTTGCTGGCGTCAACACCCATCTTGCTGGCGGCCATGGGCGAACTCGTGGTCGAGAAGTCCGGCGTTCTGAACCTGGGCGTCGAGGGCATGATGATCGTTGGTGCTGTGGCGGGCTTCATCGCTGCAGTCGAAAGCGGCTCGCCAGCCCTGGGATTCCTGGCCGCCGCCGCTGCTGCCGCCGTGCTGGCGCTGCTGTTCGGGGTGCTGACGCAGGTTCTCCTGTCAAATCAGGTGGCCACCGGGCTTGGTCTGACGCTGTTCGGGCTGGGAATCTCTTCGCTGATGGGGCAAGGTTACGTGGGCATTCGCCCTCCTGCATCACCGAGGCTGGAACTTCCCGTTCTCTCGGAACTGCCGTTCCTGGGACCGGTCCTGTTCAGCCAGCACGCCATGGTCTACCTGTCGCTGGCCATTGTCGTCGGCGTTTGGTGGTACCTGAGATCCACCCGGTCCGGCCTGATTCTCCGTGCCGTCGGCGAAAGCCATGAGGCGGCGCACGCGCTTGGCTACTCCGTGCTTGGCACCAGGCTGGCGGCAATCGCCTTCGGCGGCGCGCTTGCCGGGCTGGGCGGGGCCTGCCTGAGCCTCGTGATCGTGCCGCAATGGACGGAGGGCATGACTGCGGGTCGGGGCTGGATCGCGCTGGCGATCGTTGTCTTCGGCTCCTGGCGGGCGTGGCGGGTCCTGCTCGGCGCCTATCTCTTTGGCGGCGTGAGCGTCCTGCAGCTGAACCTGCAGGCGGCGGGAATCGCGATTCCGGTCGAGCTCTTGTCGATGTCGCCTTACCTGATAACAATCCTTGTGCTGGTCATCATTTCGTCCGACAAAAGGCGTGCACAGGCCAATGCGCCGAATTCACTTGGGCGCACGTTTCACGCTTCGGGCTGAGGCGTGTCCTTGCACTAACAAACTGGGGGAAAACATGTTGAAAATCATAACTCTGGCGGCTGCGGCCGCAATGTCAGCGAGCCTGCCGGCTGTCGGCGGCAGCCACGGCGACGGGCCGGTCAAGGCCGGATTTGTCTATGTCGGGCCGATCGGTGACGGCGGGTGGACCTATGAACATCACCAGGGCCTTCTGGCCGTTCAGGAGCATTTTGGCGACAAGGTCGAGACCGTCTATCAGGAGAGCGTGCCCGAAGGCGCTGACGCCGAGCGGGCCATGACCCAGATGGCGCTTCAGGGCGCGGACATAATTTTCACGACCTCGTTCGGGTACATGGATCCGACGATCAACGTGGCCGCAAAGTTCCCGGACGTGAAGTTCGAGCACGCAACCGGCTACAAGCGCGCCGACAACGTCAGCACCTATTCCGCGCGATTCTACGAGGGACGTGCGGTGCAGGGCCATATCGCGGGCAAGATGACGAAGACCAACAAGATCGGTTATATCGCGTCCTTCCCGATCCCTGAGGTCATCCGGGGCATCAACTCGGCATACATCCATGCCAAGAAGGCAAACCCCGATGTGGAGATGAGCGTGATCTGGGTCTACACCTGGTTCGATCCTCCGAAAGAGGCGGATGCCGCGAAGGCGCTGATCGACAACGGCGTGGACGTAGTCCTGCAGCATACGGATTCCACCGCGCCGCAGGCAGCCGCTGCCGAGGCGGGCGTGATCTCGTTCGGCCAGGCCTCGGACATGTCGGAATACGCGCCGCTGCCGCGCGTGAGCTCGATCATTGACAACTGGGCGCCGTACTACATCGCAAGGGTGCAGGCCGTGATGGACGGCACTTGGGAGAGCGTTGACACCTGGGACGGCATCGGCCCCGGCATGGTCGAGATCGGCGAAATCACCGATGCGGTGCCCGCGGACGTCAAGGCCGAAGCCGAAGCGCTCCGCGATGCGATCGGAAGCGGCGAGTATCATGCGTTCACCGGCCCGCTGAACAAGCAGGACGGATCGCCGTGGCTGGCTGAAGGCGAGACCGCCGATGACGGCACGTTGGTAGGCATGAACTTCTATGTCGAGGGGATCACGGGCGAAATTCCCAATTGATCGTTCCTGCTCGACGCGGCGTGCCGGCGGACTCGCCGGGGCGCCACGTCGAGTCTTGCCGTCCATATGCGTCTTTCCCGGACCAGCGGTGTTCGGAAACGGATTCAAGCTGAACCGATGCCGGATGTGAGAACGATTTCGGGGCAGGCCCTGTCGAGGTTCAGCTTCGGCACGATGCAGTTCGGCGGCGCTGCGGACGAAACCGCCTCTGCGGCAATGTACTGGGCCTGCCGGGAGGCGGGCATCAACTTCTTCGACACTGCGTTTCTGTATTCCAAAGGCCGTTCCGAGGAAATTTCCGGAAGGCTCGTCGCACCGGATCGCGACGACGTCTTCATCGCGACGAAGTGCGGGTATCACGGCGCATGCCGGTCGCGGATCGAAGAGGAGTTCGGCGCGAGCCGAAAGCGGCTCGGCCTGGAGACCGTCGATCTCCTGTACCTCCACCGATGGGATGAGGAGACGCCGCTTGAAGAGACATTGGAGACGCTTGCCGCGTACAAGGAAGATGGTTCGGTGCGCGCCCTTGGCGTATCCAATTTCGCTGCCTGGCAGGTGATGAAGGCGCGAGAGGTCGCGTGCGGGCATGGTGTCGAGATACAGTTCCTTCAGCCGATGTACAACCTGGTGAAGCGGCAGGCGGAAGTCGAGATCCTTCCCATGGCAATTGCGGAGGGCCTGGCCGTCTGTCCCTATTCCCCGCTCGGCGGAGGATTGCTGACCGGGAAATACGCTTCCGGCGAGACCGGGCGCCTCACCACCAGTGACACCTATGCCACTCGCTACGGGTTCGACTGGATGCATGAGGCGGTAGCGAACCTGGTCAAGATCGCGGAGGAGGCCGGCGCGGCTCCGGCAACCCTGGCGGTGGCATGGGTTGCGCGGCATCCGGGGGTATGGGGTCCCATCATCTCGGGGAAGTCGACGGAGCAGCTTGCACCGTCCTTTGCGGCCATCGAGTTCGAGTTCGACGATGCGCTCCATGCCCGGCTGTCGGCGCTCTCGCCCGCGCCGCCTCCCGCGACCGACCGGCTGGAGGAAGCGTGACGCGCGTTGCCGTGATCGGCGGCGGAATTGCGGGCCTGGCCGCGGCGGCGTCATTGGCCCCGTCGGCTCGCGTTCTGGTGCTGGAACGCGAGACCGCGCTTGGCTATCACGCGAGCGGGCGCTCGGCCGCGATGTTCATCGAGGACTACGGGAATGACACCGTCCGCGTCCTGAACCAGGCGTCACGCCCGGTTCACGAATCGCTCGACGCCTTGTCTCCACGGGGTCTCCTGGCAATTGCGTTTCCGGAAGACGCGGACGCGTTCGAGGCTGACATGGCCGCATTGGGCCTTGCGGAGATTCCTGCAAGGGACGCGCATGCGCGGGTGCCGATCCTGTCTCGTGACATCGTGCGGGCCGGGTATTCCGAAAACGCGCAGGACATAGATACGAACCGTCTCTTGCACGCCATGGCGTCAGAAGCGCGGCGACACGGCGCCACCATACGGACCGGGGCAGGCGTCACGAAATTCGAGCGTGCGGACTCCTGGCATGTTTCGGTCGGGGACGAGGAGATCGTGGCCGACGTCGTGATCAATGCTGCCGGAGCCTGGGCCGACGAAGTTGCGGCCATGGCAGGAACGGCGCGAATCGGGCTGCAACCCTACCGCCGGTCAGTCGCGCGCCTGCCGGCTCCGGGTGGCCACGACGTCAGGAACTGGCCGCTGCTGATGGGGCCGGGCGATTCCTGGTACGCAAAGCCCGATGCGGGTGGATGGATCGTCTCGGCAGCCGAAGAGGACCCGATGGAGCCGATGGACGCATGGCCGGACGACATGGTGCTGGCCGAAGGCATCGCGCGCTACGAGCCATACGTGACCGAACCGGTGGTGCGCATGGAAACCAGCTGGGCGGGTCTCAGGACCTTCGCGCCGGACCGCGCGCTCGTCATCGGCGAAGCGCCCGGCCACCCGGGATTCTTCTGGATGGCTGGCCAGGGCGGCTACGGATTCCAGACCGCCCCTGCGGCGGCGGCGCTGCTGGCCGACCTCGTGCTCGGCAGGACGCCGTCATTGCCTGCTGACGTTGTTGGTTCCCTGCTGCCGTCGCGCTTCGAGAGCTGAAGACACGCCATTGTCCCGTGACGAACGATTGCGGCAGGGAAGTCGGTCGCTGTCGCGACGGGACACGCGAGGACGTGCCCGCAGTCTCTCACGGTTCCCGGATCGAGGCGATGATGTCGCGCACGGCCTTCACTGGATCCGGCGCGCGGTGGATCGGGCGGCCGATGACCACGTGGTCGGCGCCGTGCCGGATGGCATCGACCGGTGTCGCGAACCGCTTTTGGTCACCGGGGTCCGTGCCGTTCGGCCGCACTCCGGGTGACACGATCAGCTTGCCTGCGGCTTCAGGCAATGCGCGGATTGCACGGACTTCAAGCGGCGAGGCAATGACGCCGTCTGCTCCGGCCTCGAACGCCCGCGCGGCCCGCTCGGCCACGAGATCGGCAATCTCTCCCGGCCTTGTCTGAGCGGCATCGAGGTCGCTCCGGTCGAGCGATGTCAGAAACGTGACTGCCAGGACGTTCATTGCGGAATCAGCCGCACCTTCGCAGGCGGCGCGGACCACGTGCGGATCTCCGTGAACGGTCAGGAAATCAATGCCGGATCGGCCAAGGCCGCGCGTGGCAGCCTCGATCGTTGCGCCTATGTCGAAGAGCTTCATGTCCAGGAAGATGCGCTTGCCATGATCCTGCTTGAGCTCGCTTGCCAGCGCAAATCCGCCGCCAGTGAGCATTCCAAGCCCGATCTTGTAGAAGGACACGCTGTCTCCAAGACGCGTGGCGAGATCAAGGCCCGCGAGCGCGTCCGGGACGTCAAGCGCGACAATCAGGCGATCGTCAGACTGGATCATGGGTGTCGCCTAGTCGATTGGGACGCCGAGGGCAAGGATCAGGTTCGGATCCCGACAGCCGTCCTTGGAGTGCCCGAGTGCACATCCAGAATTGCCGATCTGGATTGAATGCACGGGGACGAACACCGCAATTGCGTGGGCGAAGAGTTCCGTGCCGCAGATGTGGCGAGTCGAGACCGAAACTGGCCCAGACGAACCGGAGGTGCCGTTCCGGTTGTCGGAGCGCGGGGTCGGCTGGCTTCGGACCTTGTCCGGCCCCAAATCCGGGCGACGGCGATGCGTGGGGCCGCCGAGGCAGCATGGGCACCGCAAGGATGGCCACGACGATCATGTTGTTCGCCGTGTCTCGGCATCGAGCCCGGTTTCCGGATTCCAGATGTCCGCCATCGTCGCGTATCAACTGTGTACGTGTCAGCAGTCGAGAGCCGACGCGGCAAGTGTCCTGCCATTGTCGATGACCTCGCAGAACTGCCCGATTGGAAGTGGGACAGTCGCGACGCCGATTGAATTCGTCCACCGCAGATCGGTTCGCCGTTCGGAAATGTCGGCTTGCTGCCCAGGGTCGCTGGCCATACGTTTCCGCCTGGCCTTGGCGGCCAGTTCGGCTTGATCGGGCATGAAGCCCTCGGAATCCAGCCGGCAAGTAGCCAGCAAGGAATCAATGGAGCATTCATGCGTCCGTCCGCCTCGCCAGTCATGGTGGCTGCCCCGCACGTCAAGGACACCTATCCCTCGGGACACGGTACGGTCGTGGGAAGGTGCGGCTTGCAGGGCGGAGCGCGCCAGGCTGGGCACTGATGCAGTGAGCCCACACGCGGGTGTCCTTCGGCTCCGACATTGCCAGGACCGTCCCCGCGCGGCTTTGCCGATCCCGCGCGATTCAGATCACCGGAAGCGCTCCACGGAAACGGCGGAGCGATCGGCATTGGAGGCCGTTCCCAAGACAGATTCTGAAAGCAATCGCGCCGTAGCAGGCCCCATCCCGAGGCCATAGTGGGAATGACCAAACGCGACATAGAGATTGCGGATCTCGGGCACCTCGCCAATGACTGGGAGATTGTCGGGAAAGGAGGGCCGGGAACCGACCCATCTCCGAGCATGCTCCGTGTTGAGGCGAGGAACCAACCGCTTCGACATCGGTGCCAGGATGTCGGCCCGCCTGTAGTTCGGCGGTTCATTTACATGGGCAAATTCTGACATGCCAGCGCTTCGGACGCCGTTTTCCATTGAGCTGATGATGAACTTCCCCACAACATCCAGGATGGAGTTGTTCAGCGAAACACCCGGATCAGCGAATTCCAGGTGATATCCGCGCTCGGAGACAAGCGGCAGCTTGACCCCGAGGCCCTTGAGCAGCTCCGTTGACCAGACGCCGCCGCAGAGAACAACCTTTTTCGCCGAGACATTGCCAGAACTGGTCTCCAGCTTGATTGTACCGTCTTCCTCAGGTTTCAAGCCCTTTACGTCGCAGCGGATGAGCAGGGCGCCATGGCGCTGCGCCTTGCCGACCAGGACTTTGCAGAGCTCGCCTGGATTGGTCGTGCGTGACTGCCCTTTCTGGACGATTGCCTGGCCAAACTCCGAAGAGAGCGCCGGCTCCATTTTCCGCAGATCTTTGCCGTTCACAATTTCGACCGATGCCCCTCGATCAATCTTGAGACGCCACCCAAGATCATCAAGGTCTGCCTTGGCGTTGCCGCGGTAGACACTTATGAACCAGCTGTCCCGGATGAGGTCTTCACGCCCAGTGCCTTTCAAGTATGCACGATAGGACTGCACGTTGCCGCGCATCAGCATGTCCATAGCATCTGAGATCGCGTGCACCCGGCTGAGGCGCGTGTTCGCAAGGAATCGTGCGGCCCAGGACAGAAGATCAGGATTGCTTCTGAACCTCACGCTCAAGGGACCCTCGCGATCAAGCAACCACTTGGGGACAGACTTCCAGACTCCCGGCATTGCCTGCGGCACGCAGGACCAGGGAGAGATTATCCCGGCATTGCCAAAGCTCGTCGCATCACCGGGGCCTCCCCGGTCGATTATGGAGACCGAGAGATCCCTTGCCTGCAGCTCCAAGGCGCAGCATGTGCCGATGATCCCAGCCCCGATGATTGTCACGTCGGGGACAGCGTTTCTTGCCGGATGGACTGCTGTCATCGCCTGCCGTCAGGTCAGTTTGCCCTGGACAATCCGGTTGAGGATCATGGCACAGAAAAGGATGGAGAATCCGGCAAGAATGCCCTGCCCAACGGAGGAGTATTGGAGCGCTTCAAGCACGTCCTCTCCAAGGCCTCGCGCACCGATCAGCGACGCCACGACGACCATGGCAAGGCTCAGCATGATGGTCTGATTGACACCGGCCCGGATCGACGGGGCTGCCAGAGGAAGATCCACCTTGGTCAGCAGGTACCATTTGGATGCCCCAAAGGCGATGGCTGCTTCGCGGACATGTTCCGGCACGCCGCGCAGTCCCAGGACTGTCAGTCGAACTACAGGTGTTCCACCGAAGATCATGGTCGTTATGACGGCAGCTGGTTTGCCGGTGCCAAAGAAGGCGATCACCGGGATCATGAAGACAAAGGATGGCATGGTCTGCATGAAGTCCATCACGGGACGCACCACGGCGTAGAGTCGTTGCCGGCGCGCGCACAACATGCCCAGTGGAATGCCGAGGCAAATGCTGATGCACGCGGCCGTGCCGAGAAGCGCCAGCGTTGTCATTGCCTTTTCCCAAAAGCCCAAGACGCCGATATAGAGCAGGAAAGCCGCCGTGTAGATCGCTGCCGCAGGTCCGGCTGACAGTCCGGTCAAGAGGATGATTATGCCGGCAATCACCACCCAGGGCGTGTTGACGAAAAGCACTTCAAGCGCGTCAAGGATCACCCGGATGCCGTAGGAGATCGAGTCGAAGAACCATTCGCCGTTGATTACTGCATAGTTGAAAAAGTCGCGAATGCCGTTGATCGCGGTCAATCTCCAGGCTTGATGTTCAGGGAATCGAGCGAGCATCGGCCACAAGCCCGGAAAAGCGTAATGCACGACACTCACTGCATAGATTAGAATCACGAAGGCAACGCTCAGTGCGGTCTTCAACTGCGATATTCCGGCCGGGTAGGATCGGTCAGACAGCCAATCGGAATGGCGTCGTTCGAGGAGCGTGTTGGCTGAAACGCCCTCTGCGAGCTTGACGACGACAAGAAAGGCCAAGCCGGAAAGTGCGACCCAAATGCCAGCCGCATCGGCCGCCGCGGCTTCGGCCTGAATGTTCCCGATCGCGTCCTCCAGCGACTTGATTGTACGTTCGAAGACCGCAACGTTTCCGTCATTGTTGGCGATCGCATCCGCAAGCTGTTCACGGCGTCTTTCCAAGGTGAATTCGATTTGAGCGATGCGGTCGCGGACCGTGGCCGAGAGATCACCGAAGAGGCCGCGCGACAGCTGTACAAGTGCAAACGCCTCAAGGATCAGGAACGGAAGTCCCCAGTGCCAGAGATGTCGCAAGCCAAACCAGGCGGGTCCCAGAATTGCGGCAGCGAGGTTGAAGGTCCATGAGAAGCCCGTCGAGTTGCCGATCTTGTCGAATTGCGCTGCGTAGTAGTCGCCGTTCATGCCGGCAAACTCGTGGATGAGTTCCATCCGTTCATCGGACGGCGTCTGGTCGGGCCCTGACCTCGGGGCGGAAGAGATCGCATCCATGGTCATGACGTTTCGGTTCCTTCGACAATCGTGGTGAGCAGGTCGGCGCGGGTGATCACCCCGATGCGGGTCCTGTCACCATCTACAACGGCTAGCGGGTCGTCGGACTTGATTGCTGCGTCGATCAGGGCGCTCAGGTTCACGTCTTCGTCGAACTCCCGGGAGTCCGGCCCCAGCGGCGCGCCTGACGGTTCGTACTCGGCGATGGGTTTCATCACCGCATGGGCCTTTACGACCTTGAGCCGCGAGATGCCGGCCACAAAGTCGGCAACATAGCTGTCTGCAGGGTTCATCACGATGTCTTCAGCCGTGCCGATCTGCACGATCGCGCCGTCGCGCATGATGGCGATTCGGTCGCCGATGCGCACGGCCTCGTCGAGATCATGGGTAATGAAGACGGTTGTCTTCTTCATGATCGATGCGAGCCGCATGAACTCTTCCTGCAGCTGCCGTCGAATGAGCGGATCAAGCGCGCTGAAGGGCTCGTCCATCAAGAGGATTTCCGGATCGGATGCCAAGGCACGGGCAAGACCGACGCGCTGCTGCATGCCGCCAGAGAGTTCATGCGCGAACTTGTTGCCCCATGCGGCAAGCTCAACCAGGTCGAGGTATTCCGCCGCTTGCTTCATCCGCCGGTTCTTGTTGACGCCGCGAATTTCGAGAGGCATCGCCACGTTGTCGAGTACCGAGCGGTGCGGCATGAGCGCGAAATTCTGGAAGACCATCGCGATCTTCTCATTTCGAAACTGCCTGAGCGGTTCCGGCTCGAGTTCTGTCACTTCCAATCCGTTTACGACAATCCTGCCCACCGTAGGCTCCAGCAGACGGTTGATGTGACGCACAAGGGTTGACTTTCCGGATCCCGAGAGCCCCATGACGCAGAAGATCTCTCCCTTGCGGACCAAGAAACTCGCGTCGGCAACACCTACTACGCAGTTGTGTTTGTCCAGCGCTTCCTTTTTCGAGATACCGTTGGCCCGAACGTCCTCAAGAGCCACTTCCCAGTTGGCCCCAAAGATCTTCCAGACGCCGTCGACTTCGATGGAAACCGGGGCGCTCCCGTTCGCGTAGCCAGCGATTCCAAGCATCGCACCCTCCCTTCCTGCTGGAGAGTTGCAGAGTCCCGACGAGAAATGCGGCACGTGGATCCATGCGCCTCGCCGGGAATTCCTTCGTCGGCCCCCTGGACGGGGACCGATCTTTGAGGAGCAAGTTGTCTCAGTTCAGTCCGAGCCAACCATCGACGCGGTCGGAATTGGTCGCGACCCACTCGCGGATGACGTCTTCCGGTTCGCGCTTGTTGACGATCATCTCGAAGGCCCACCCGCTCACCGTGTCGGTATCGAGAGCGATGTTGTTAAGCAGCTTCACGATGTTCGGCGCGCGATCCTCGAGTGACCTGGAATAGCCAATCTGCACTTCTCGCGGTGCGTCAGCGGTCTCAACGTAGGACTTGGCCAGCCAGTCCGGATCTTCCGAGGCCTGAACCACCTTGTATCTTGCCGGATCGTGCGGCGGTTCGTCGAGCTGCACTATGTCGTGCATGAACCAGATGGCCTCCGGCGCATAGCAGTAGAAGGCCACGCCCTCGCCCTTGGCGATCCGGTCGCCGACTCGATTGGTGTTGACCGTCTGCTCGGCCCGGAAAGGCTCGATGAAGGCCAGCAGGCCGTAATCGCGAACCTTGATCTCGTTTACGTTGGCAGAATTCCAGCCCGGGGCGCCGATCCAGATTTCGCCCTTGCCGTCGCCGTCGCTGTCGAGCATCTCCGCTATGTCTGGCCGCGCAAGGTCGTAGATCGATGTGACGCCGGTCCTTTCCTGAAAGCCCTTCGATACGCAAAATCCCTGCTTGCCGGCATAGTGGTTCTGGCTCAGGACCACGGTTCCCTTCCCGTCCACATATTCCTTGGTGAAGTTCGACTGGTTGGGCAGCCAGATGTCGGGGTGAACATCGATGTCCCCCTTTCCGCGATCCATGCCTTGATAGATGGTTGCGTTGGTTCCAGGCACCAAAGTCGCCTCGCCGCCGACCTTTTGGTCAACAAGCACCTTGATCAGGTGCGCGATCGCCGTGGCACTTGACCAGTTCGGAGCAGCAACATTGACCCTTTCCTGTGCCATGGCCATAGGCGAGCCGAAGCCAATTGCAGCAGCGGTCAGCATTCCCGCAAGTTTCCCAATCATCCCGTATCCTCCTTGTGGTTCACTCCGAATGTCGGAAACCCGGCCACACCTGATTGTCCCTGCTGTCGCCGTGCGGCCAGGACTGGGATCAGGCTAAGGGCCTTGATCTATCGAAACAAATTGTTAATATCGCTAAAGATATCGGTTTTTTCGATGAGTCGCCCATGCTCAAGCTCAATCAGCTTCAGGCCTTCAACGAAGTCATGCTCACCGGCTCGATTTCTCAGGCTGCGCGGCACTTGCATCGAACCCAGTCGAGCGTCAGCGCAACCATCGCAGGAATCGAAGACGATCTTCAGATGAAGCTGTTCGAGCGGCGGGGTGGTCGCGTGCATCCCGTGCCGGAGGCCAGGTATCTTCACTCAGAGTGCGGTGAAATCTTGCGCCGGCTCGAGACCGTGTCCGAAAACATGCATCGCATTAGGTCGTTGCAGACCGGTGAACTCAACATTGCCACGATGCCAGGGCCGTCAGTGTTCTTTCTTCCAAATCTGATCGCCAAACACGGTTCGGATCATCCGAATGTACGCACGAATGTCGTCTCTCGCAGTTCCGAAGGTGTCTACCGTCTGATGGCGGGCCAGCGCTATGACATCGGCTTGGCCGACTACATTCCGGAGTTTTCGACCGAGGCGAACCTGATCAATACGGACCTGTTTGAGTTTCGATGCCTTTGCGTCGTGCTTGAGAGCCACCCTCTTGCAACCAACGATACGGTCACTCCGCAGGATCTCAGCGGCGTCACGATGGCAACGCTTGGCGAAGAGCATGCCGTCCATGGAGAAATCCACCGCGTGTTCGCACAGTTCAACTTTCGACCCAACATACGACACACAACCCAGTATTTCCTTTCGCTCTTCACTTATGTTGAGCAGGGATTGGCCTGCGCAATAGTTGATCCCGTCTCCTTGGAGAGCTACCGGCTCCACAAGAATGGAGACGTCAGGCTGAAAGTCCTGGGCATCGAACCTGAAATTCCATTCCGAATGGGATTGATCACGCCAAAGCACAGGCCGGCCTCCACTCTGTCGAACTACTTCCACGACAGTATCAGCAACGCTCTAGAGCGAGTAACCGGCAAGTTTGGCCGATGAGCTTCATGGTCAGGAAATGTTACGGAGGAATGTCGGGCGGCAAGCTCGCTCTCTTGCCGGACCAATGCCGGGAGCGGACCCGCCGATGCGCTGCCTGCGTTACCGGATGATGTTCGGGCGGAACTTCAGCCTTGTACGTCGCTCCTGCGGCAGGTGACGGTTGAGCCGACGGTTGACGAGGCCGAATGTTCCGATCAGGGCCAAGGTCAACAGGATGAAGTAGAAGGCGACGATCGGATAGGGAATGAACGGGTTGAACGTCTTGTCCGCAAAGTAGTTCGCGTAGTAGAGGGCGTCACCCTGCTGCCTCCATGTCGGAAAACCGGAAAAGAAGACCAGCGTCGTTGCGTGAAAGAGGAATATGGCCTCGTTGGTGTAGGCTGGCCATGCGAGCCTCATGGTCGTCGGCCAGACGATCGAGACAAACCTCTTCCACCCCGTGAAGCCGTAGGCATCCGCCGCCTCGACCTCGCCGCGAGGCACCGTGCGCAGTGCGCCAAAGAAGATCTCGCCGGAATAGGCGGCAGTGTTCAGCACGAGAACGACAAGGGCGCCGGCCTGCGCCGACGTGAGCCAGGGCATGTAGCCCGCCTGCTTGATGCGCAGGAAAATGAAATAGGCCAGGAAGAACTGGATGAAGAGCGGCGAGCCGCGAAAGACGAGAACGAACCACTCGGCAGGCTTCCTGATCCAGGGATTGGAAGATGCCTTGCACAGCGCCACCGCGTTGGCGATGAAAAAGCCGGCAAGCAATGCGAGAAGGCCGAAGTAGACGTTCCAGATGAGCCCCGAACCGATCAGGGTGAATTGCTGGCACAGATCGAAGCCCTCGCGCGGCAGGAGGCGCTCGCCGATGCCGATCGCGCGCAGACCGTAGTCCTGGACGGTTTGCCAGCAGCTCATGCCGTTGCCCCGATCGTGGCCTGTCCGTGGCTGAGCCGACGCGTGATCCGTGACAGGACGACTTCGCTGAGCCTGGTGAAGGCAAGGTAGAACACGAGCAGCGCGAGGAAGTACCAAAGCCGCCAGTCGCCATGCGGGTAGTCGGAGAAGCGTGCCTGTTTCGTGCCGCCCAGCTCGCGCGCCCAATAGACAATGTCTTCAACGCCGAGCAGGAAGAGCAGCGGTGTCGCCTTGATCAGGAGCATCCAGAGATTTGACAGGCCGGGAAGCGCGTAGATCCACATTTGCGGGACGAGAACGTGCCAAAAGGCCTGGCGGCGCGTCATGCCGTAGGCTTCCGCCGTCTCGATCTGCCCGCGCGGCACCGCCTGCATCGCACCGTGTAGCACGTTCGCGGCGAAGGCGCCAAAGACGATCGCGAAGGTCAGGACGGCAAGAAAGAAGCCGTAGACTTCGTGAACCCATTGCGGCGCGTTGCCCAGCGGAAGCTTGGCCGCACTGCAGACGACAAAATCGTTGCCCTGCCAGATCCTGTCGGTCCAGTCCGGGCACAGATACTGGTGACGCAGGAACTCGAAGCCCTGGTCGAGCGCGATGACGAAGAAGAGAAAGAACGCGATGTCCGGAACGCCGCGCACGATGGAGATGTATATCGTGCCGAACCAGCGAATCGGCAGGAACTGGCTCCGCGCCGCCGATGCGCCGCCGAATCCGAAGAGCAAGGCGGTGGGAGCGGTGACCGCCAGGAGAACGAGGACGGTGACAAAGGACCAGTAGAACCCGAAGTGCTTGCCCGTCGTCAGGTAGCACGCCATCCACCTCGCGGTGTCGAGCGTTTGCGGATCGGCGCAGAACCCGAAAATCGACCCGTCTCCCGCTAACGCACCCGCGCCTGATCCGGCCGGGCGCGTCCATCCGAATCAGGCGTGCACGCCCCGACAGGTCCGTTGCGGGGCGTGCAGCCAGGCTTGCGGATCAGAACGGTTCGCCGATTTCCCATTTCTCGATCAGCGCGTTCAGCGAGCCATCGTCCTTCATGGACTGGATGGCCATGTTGAACTTCTCCTTGAGTTCGGTGTCGCTCTCCCGGATGCCCATGCCAACGCCGCCGCCGATGAGCTCGGTTCTTGCCAGGAAGACGAGGTCGGCGTCTTCCGCCTCAATCGGCGTCAGGTAGGACTGGTCGGCCAGGACCGCATCAGCCTCGCCGTTCCTGACGGCCGCGATGGTCTCTTCGGGCGTGGCGAACTCAACCAACGTCCACCCCTTCTCGGCGATGAAGGCCGCCTGGATCGTGTTGGTCTGCGCCGCGAGCACGGCGCCTTCCACGTCGACGTCTTCGGACATTGCGAGATACGCGGACGGATCCGGCTGGCTGTAGTTCTGGGTGAAGTCGATGACCTGGTCGCGTTCGGCGGTGATCGACATGCCGGCGATGATCGTGTCGTAGTTTCCCGAGACGAGGTTGGGGATGATCGAATCCCAGTCGTTGGTCACCCATTCGCAGGTGAGTTCAGCGCGCTGGCAGAGTTCGTCGCCCAGTTCGCGCTCGAAGCCGTCCACTTCACCAGCATCGTTCAGGAAGTTCCAGGGAGGATAGGCGCCCTCGGTGCCCATGCGGATGACGGAGTGGCTGCCGGCATGGGCAAGTCCCGCGCCGAGCGCGAGCGCCGCGATGGTCAGGATGATTCTCTTCATTTGGGGTCTCCCTTTGCAATGTTGGTTTCCTTGCGGTGTCGTTGTCATGCTGCGCGGACGTGACTCAGGAATTGCCGCAATCGTTCGGTCCTTGGCGCGTCGAAAAGGGCATCGGGCGATCCCTGCTCCTCGATTCGGCCTTCATGCAGGAACAGGACGTGGTCGGAAACGTCTCGCGCCATCGTCATGTCGTGAGTGACAAGCAGCATGGTCCGGCCTTCCTCGGCCAGCGACTTAATGACTTTCACCACTTCCTGCTCAAGTTCAGGGTCAAGCGCGGATGTCGGTTCGTCAAAAAGGAGCGCCCTGGGCTCCATGCAGAGTGCGCGCGCTATCGCGGCCCTTTGCTGCTGTCCGCCTGAAAGCTGCGCCGGGTAGGCGTCGCATTTGTCTCCGATGCCGACCCGCTCAAGATAGCGCCGTGCCGCATCTTCCACGTCGGCGCGGTTTCGCTTGAGCACGGTTACGGGAGCCTTCATCACGTTCTGGAGGATCGTGAGATGCGCCCAGAGATTGAACTGCTGGAACACCATTGACAGGTTCGTGCGGATGCGCGTGACCTGGACCCGGTCTGCCGGCCTGCGGTTCGCGCCTTCGCCGCGCCAGGAGATTGGCTCGCCTTCAAAGATGATCCGACCTTGCTGGCTGTCCTCCAACAGGTTGATGCATCGAAGAAGCGTGGACTTGCCAGATCCCGAAGAGCCGATCAGCGAAACGACATGGCCCTTAGGCGCAGCCATCGAAACACCGCGCAGCACTTCGAGCGTGCCGAAGCTCTTGTGCAAGTCGCTGACTTCGATGACGGGTATGACCACACTCAAGGATGGATCGTGGCTCATGCCACTCTGATTCGTTGTTTCTTTCTCCTGCATTGCCCTTGTTTACAGGGCTCTTGTGAGGAATGTCAAACAACAATTCCGGAAGCGGCCCGCCGACGCCTGTCAGAAAAAAGTTGCAGCTTGGGAACAATCGTGCATGCCGCGTTTGCAATCCTGACTCGATCATGGCACAAGATGCATGTCAGGAAGTTCGGAGGACGTCAAATGCAGGATCGGGGCCGTGTGTTGACGTCGCAGGCGGCGAATCAGCCGGAACGGGCGCCGTGAGCGCCGTTCGCAGGCAGCGCGGCCTGATGGCCACGGACGCCGAATGGGAGCGAATCTCGCAGGCTGCCGGGGCGAACGGCATGGAGATCTCGAGATACGTCGTCTCCCGCGCCCTGGCCCCGGACGCGCTTCCGAGAGAGGTCCTGCGACGCGCGGTGCGCGAGGCGCTCGTGCTCTCGAAGCTCGAGGAGCGGCGCCTGCGCGAGGCCGGGGCCGGCGCGGCGTGGGATGACGCCTGCGACGCGGTGGACGCGTGGATGGACCGCGAGGGCATGCTCGACCGGCTGACCGATCCGGGCGCGGCGAACCGCTGGAAGGCCGCGAGCTCCGGTCCGGAGGATTCGCCGTGAGCGGCGAGAGGCGCGGGCGCCCGAGGCAGCGCAGCCTGCACTGCCCGCCGGAGGAGCAGGAGATGATCCGGGCGCGGGCGAAGGCGGCGGGCAAGTCGATCTCGCGCTACGTGCTCGACCTCGCGTTCGCCGACGATCCGGACGTCCACCCGCTCATGATCGACGAGGAGGAGCAGTTCGCGCTTCTCGACGGCGCCCTGGAGGTCAGGGACATCGTGCGCCTGCTGCAGGACGGGCTTCCGGGCGAAAGCGGCCAGAGCCTCCTGTCGGCGATCTCGCTCATGGCACGGGACCCGGCGCCGTGACGGGCGTGGGGAAGCCTCCGAGGCACCTGTCGGTCTCGGCGACGGACGCCGAGTGGGACATCGTGCGCGATCACGCCTCCCGGCGGGGGCTCCCGATCAACCGCTACCTCGTCGGCCTCGTCGAGCGTGACGGCCGGGAGGTGGACGGAACCGCCCCGATCCTTGCGCTCAACCCGGCGGAGCAGCGCGAGCTCCTGGACGGCATCCGCGAGATCCGCGCGCTGCTGGCGGGCCGCGGGTCCCCGGTTCCCCTGGTCGAGGACGTGCAGGCCCGGGTCGCGGCCCGGTTCGCCGTCTGGGCGGCCGACATGCTGGAGTCGGGCCGGGAGGAGGATCTCCGGGCCGCGCTGGCCGCGGTGCGCGGCGAGAGGGAGGCGCGGGCGGACATGGCCAGGCTGACGCGGAGCCGCGGCGGCGGGCCGGAATCCCGATGATTCCGGGCCCGGCGGCATCCGCCCCGGCGCGTGCCAGGGACGTCCGGGCCGGGGAACGGCGCGGGACAGGCGGCCGTCATGGAAGGAGGGGCGCATGAGCGGAAAACGGGACGGAGTGCGGCGCGGACCGTCCGCAACGGATCTCATGGCGACGCGGCCGGGCGCCAACGCGGCGGCGCTGGAGGCCGTGAGGCGCGAGGTCGCGAAGCTCGGCGACGCGGTCGCGGCGCGGGACGCCGCGGAGGCCGATCGGCCCGTCCCGCTGACACGGCAGGACCTGGACGACTGGAGCGCGGTCTTCCTGAAGCGCGTCGTCGAGGCGGCGGCCGATGGGCCCGGGCCGGTGACGCGGGAGGAGCTCGAGAACTGGGCCGGGCAGCTCCTCGACCAGATCGCGGACGCCGCCGGCATCCGGTCCGGCCCGGAGTCGCCGCAGGCCCGGACCGCCGCGCATGCCGGCAGGATGGAGGCGGCGGCGGACCGGATCGAGGGCGCGACCGTGGCCGAAGGCGAGCGGCTTTCCGCCTTGGAGGGGCGGCTGGCGGCGGACCGCGAGGCGATCCTCGACGCCACCGTCAGGACCCGGGACGTCGCGAGGGGCAGCTCGGTGCTGCTCGGCGACGTGCAGTCGGAAGTCTCCGCGCTCGGCACGAGGATGGACGGGACGCGGCTCCGCTGGTGGATGTCGGTCCTTCCGTGGACGCTTCTCGGGATTCTCGCGGGCATGGCGCTGGAAGGCAGGATGCACTTCGCCTTCAACCTCTACCGATGGTTCGGCATCTGATCCGGCGCCGGCGGGCCGCGTCTCCCGCCGTGCCGGCGACGGGAGCCTGAGCGGATGGTCGCGACGGTCGTGGAACTCGCCTCCGCGACGGCGGCGCTGTCCTATTACGAGCGTGACGGCTACTACGCCAAGGACGATCCCGAACACCGGCAGGCGAGCTTCTGGCACGGCGCGGCGGCTGGCGCGATCGGGCTGAGGGGCCACGTGCATCCCAAGCGCTTCGACGACCTGCTCTCCGGCGTGGTGCCGGGCACGGAAATCCGCCTCGGGCGCATGCGCGAGGGCGAGCGCGAGCACCGCCCCGGCTGGGACGTCACCTTCTCGGCCCCGAAGTCGGTGTCGCTGGAGGCTCTGGTCGCGGGCGACCGGCGGGTGATCCGCGCCCATGACGAGGCGGTCCGCGCGACGCTGGACTGGATCGAGGCGGAACTGCTGGAGACGCGCGGCTGGGACCCCGCGACGCGGCGGCGCCCACGCGTGAAGGCGGACGGCATGGCCGTGGCCGGATTCCGTCACCTGACGAGCCGCGACCTCGACCCGCAGCTGCACACGCACTGCGTCATTGCCAACATGACCCGGACGCGGGACGGCGCCTGGCGCAGCGTCGAGCCGACGCGGATCCGGCGGAGCCGGAACCTCATCGGGGCCCACTACCGCAACGAGCTCGCGCGCCGGCTCCAGGCGATGGGCATGGCGACGGTGCCGACGATGGTGGGCAACGTGCCGGGCTTCGAGCTCGCGGGCTACGACCGCTCTTTCCTGATGGCGTTCTCCGGACGGCGCAGGGAGATCCTCGCCCACCTGGAGCGGCTGGGGCTGCCGTACACCCCGGCCCTCGCGCAGATGGCGGCGCTGCACACGCGGCGGCGCAAGCGGGACCGCGGCCTCGCGGAGCTGGTGCCGGAATGGCGTCAGCGGGCCCGCGCGCTGGGGCTCTCCCGCGACAGGATGGCGCTGGCCCCGCCCCGGCCCGTCGATCCCGACACCGGCGCGATTTCCGACGCGGTGACCGTGCCGCCGCCTGACCTGCCCGCCAACGTGATCCGGAACCGCAAGCGCGCGCCGGCCCTGCCGGAGCTGCCGCGCGGCGCCCGTGCGCCGAGGAAGGGACGGCGTACCGGCAGGCCCTCGGCCCCCGGGCGGCTGTCAACGGAGCCGGAGACCGGGCCGCTGGAGGCGGTGGCGCGCGCGGTGGCGCATGCCGAGGAGCGGCGCGCGGTCATTCCCGAGACGGAGATTCGGGCCGTGGCGCTCGGGCATGCGCCGGGACGCTGGACGCTCGACGGGATCGACGCCGCCGTCGCGCGGCTCGTGCGCGAGGGCGAACTCGTGGAAACCCGACGCCGGGGCGCGGACCGCGCCTTCGTCACCGACCGCGCGGTGAAGGCGGAGCGGCAGCTGCTGGCGCTCCTGCGCGAGGGGCGCGGAAGGGCCGTCCCGCTCGCCGACGATTCGGCGGTCGCGGCGCGGCTGGAGGGCGGGCGTCTCACGGACGGCCAGCGTGCGGCGGCCCGCACGCTGCTGCTCGCGCGGGATCGGATCGTCGGCGTGCAGGGCCATGCCGGCAGCGGCAAGACCGCGATGCTCCGCGAGGCGGCGGCGCTGGCGGGGGAACGCAGGATCCTGGGCCTCGCGCCCTCGGCCTCCGCCGCGCGGGTGCTGGCGCGGGAGGCGGGCGTCGAGGCATGGACGCTGCAGCGGTTCCTCGTTCGTCACGGGGACCTCTCGGATCCCGACAGGCTGGCGCGGGGGCGGGAGGAATTCCGGGGGGCGCTCCTCGCGGTCGACGAGGCGTCCATGATCGACACCGCGCACATGGAGGCGCTCCTGCGAACCGCCCGCACCCTCGGCGTCGCAAGGGTGGCGCTGGTGGGCGACCCGGCGCAGCTGCGCGCGGTGGACGCGGGCCAGCCGTTCCGGCTCATGCAGCGGGCGGGCATGGAGACCGCGGTGATGGACGAGGTGCTGCGCCAGCGCGACCCGGCGCTCCTGGAGGCCGTCAGGCGGTCCAGGGAGGGCGCGCCGGGCGCGGCGACGGAGATCCTCGGCGAGCGGGTGCGCGAGGTCCCGCGCGGCGATCTCGGCGCGGAGGCGGGACGGCGCTGGCTGGCGCTCGGGCCGGAGGCAAGGACGGACACCGCGATCATGGCGCCCACCCACGCGATCCGGCGCGAGGTCAACGCCGCCGTGCGCGAGGGGCTCGCGGCGGAGGGCGCGCTGCAAGGGCCGTCGCTGGTCATCGACCGGCTGGTCGACCGGCGGCTCACGCGGGCGCAGGCGGCGGACATCCGCAGCTGGGAGGAAGGGGACACCGTCGTGTTCCATCGCGACGCCTACGGCTGCAGGCAGGACGACGTCTGCATCGTCACGGCCGCAGGCGACGGGAAGGTGACGCTGGCGACGCCCGGCGGCGAGCGGAGCTTCCGGCCCTCGGGCAACAGCGCCTGGTGGTGCCGGCTGCACGACACGGAGGAGATCGAGATCCGTGCCGGCGACCGGATCCGCTGGACCCGCAACCGCAAGGCCTCACGCGGCCGGCCCGGCCTCGTCAACGGCGGCGAGGCGGATGTCGTCGCGGTCGAGAGGAGCCGCGTGCGGTTCCGCGACCCGGACGGGCGCGGCCTGTCGCTGGCGAGGGACGACGTGCAGCTCCGGCACCTGGACCACGCGTACTGCACCACGGTGCACGCCGCGCAGGGCGCGACCGCGCGCTCGGCGATCGCGGTGCTGGAGTCGGCCGGCGCCGTGGACCAGGCGCTGTTCCATGTCGAGCTGAGCCGCGCCTCGGAGGAGTTCCTGCTGCTGACCGACGACCGGGAGGGGCTGGTCGAGGCGCTGGAGGGCCGGCCCGGACAGGACCGTGGCGCGCTGGAGGCGCTGGGCATCGATCCGGAACGTCCGCCTGTCGTCGAGCCGGAGATCTTCGAGGACCTGGTCGCGGACTGGCGCGAGCTGGAAAGGCGCGGCGAGGAGACCGGCCGGGATCCGCACGACCTTACCGGACATGCGGAGGTGATGGCGCGGGCGGCGGCGCTGTCCGCGATCGAGGACCTGCCGCCCGACATGCGCCGGACGGTGGACGCGATGCTGGAAGGGCAGGAGCGCCGGATCGCCAGGGAACGCGAGGAACGGGACCTCGCCGCGCGGGTCCGGGCGCACTGGCGGCGTTGGCCGGAGCTCGGCTGGGCGGCGAAGGCGGCGGGACGGCATCCGGAAGACATGCCCGGGCACGCGGACTGGCGGCGGGAAGGCGCGGCGCTGCTGGGCGAGGCGCGGGCGATGCAGGACGGGCCGCAGCGTCACCATCGCCACGACCGTCTGGACCAAGAGGCCGTGCCGGGGGAGGCGGGAATCAGGATGGAGACGGCGGCGCTGGAACGCACCCGCACCTTGGACGATTCGGGGCGCTTCCGGCGGGGCTGGCGCGCGCTCCGCGACCGCGCCCGGCGCGAGTCCGTTCCGGAGATTCACTGCGAAGGCTGGGCGGAAACCGCGCGGATCGGGGAAAGGCTCGACGGCGCGGAGGGACTCGAAGCGGACGCCGCCCGGACCGTCGCCGAGTGGAAGGAGGTCCGCGACCGGCAGGAGGCGCTGGCGGGCGTGGTCCGCGAGCTGTCCGGGCGCGCAGATCGCTGGCAGGCGCGGCGGCAGGCCTGGATCCGGTCCGTCTCCCTCGATCCGGCGGACCCGGTCCGCCGCGCCCTGCAGGAGGAGGGCGAGAGGATCGTGGCGGACGCCGAGGCGATGCTGGCGGACGGCAGCCCGCACCGTTCCCATCTCGCCGCCATGCCGGACGAGGCCGCGGAGGTGCGCCGGTCGCTCCCGGCGGTTCGTGACGCGCTCGGGCAGGACCGGCGGGACGGGTTCGTCTGGCTCGCCGGAGAGGTTCGCGAGGGGGCGAGCGAAGGGAGGGTTCCGCCGTTCCATGTCCCGCGCTTCGGCGAGCTGATGGAGCTGGCCGGGGAGCTCGCCCGCGATCCCGGGACTTCGGAGAGGGACGTGGAGATCGCCCGCAGGTGGCTGGAGCACGGGGCGGAGAGCGAAGCCCTGGTCCGCGAGATCCGGGACTGGCCCCGCCGGGCCGACGCGATGATGGAACGCTACCCCGGCACGGACGCGCCGCCGGAGGCGCTGGCCGGCTGGCGGGCGGAGGCGGAGCGGGAGATCGCGGATCACGGCAGGACGGTGGACGGCAAGGGTCCATACGCGGCGCACCTGGCCGCGATGCCGGAGGCCCGCAAGAGGCTGCGGGAGACCGGCGACTGGCTGTGGCGCTACATCGGCAGGTCCGTGGAGGAGGAGCTGCGCGGACGCGAGGCGGAGGCCTGGCGGCAGGCGGACGCGGCGGGCGGCATCGCGTTCGACGCGCCGGCCTGGGGCGTCCTGATGGAGCAGGTCCGGGAGCTCGAGTCTGGTGACGTCATTCCGGATTCGGTCCGCCGTGAGGTTGATCGCCTGAAGGAACGTGACGGGCGTTGGAAGGAGGACCGCGCGGATGTCGCGGACGTCATGAACCGGGCCAAAACGTCGATGCGCGCCCACGAGAGGCTTGCGCCTGGACACGCCGGCGCGTGGATCGAGGAGGCCGGGGAGACGGCCCGGCGCGGGCGCGCGCTCGCCGACGGCATGACGGAACGCGAGCTTGCCGCCCACCTCGCCGCCGACGGCCGGAAGCCCGATGCGTTCGACCGGGCGATGGAAGGCATCGGAAGCGTCGTTGCGCGGGAAGCGGCGGAACGCGACCGCCGGCAGCTGGCCGACGACGTCCTCGTGCTCGCCTGCGCCGTCTCGGAGCGCGTGGACGCCGAGTCGCCCGTGCACCGGGACACGCTGCCCGGGGACGTCCGGGCGGTGCTGGAATCGTCGGCCAAGGCCCGGGACGTGCCGGAGAACGAGGTCGCGAAGGTCGCCGCCGGCATCGCGCGCAGGCGGGCGGAGACCGACCTGCGGGTCGCCACGACGCGTGCGGTCGACGGGAACGAGATCTACGCGGTCAACGCGCGGTTCGAGGGGAACCCGCAGTTCTACAGGAAGCAGCACATCGACGCGTACGGCGCCGGCGTCGCCGAGGGGATGCGGCGCCTGGAGCGCGAGGCGCCGCGGCCGACGGGGATCGAGACCCGCGTGGCGCGGGCCGTCGTCGCGACGCGCGGAACGGACAGCGAGGGGCTGGCGTCGGCCATGGCGGAGGCGCTGGAGCGCGGAACCACGTCAACTGCAGCGGAAATCCGGAAGGAACGGGCAGCGGTGCTCTCGGAGCTTCAGGCGGACTGGCGGGAGAGCGAGGGCACGATCGGATGGATGGTCCGCGAGGAGGAGGTGCTGCGCCGCGTCTCGGCCAGCTTCACCGGCGCGGAGGTGCGGGAGATGTGCGAGGGCAAGGGACCGGTCATGGACAGGCTGCCCGGCGACGCGGCACGGACTCGGGTCCGGGACGTCATGCAGAAGCTGCAGCTGGTGACATCCTCGGACCCGGCGCCCTGGCGGGCGCGGCAGGAGACGCTGGTGCGGGAGCTCGGCCTGGTCCGGGACCGGGGCGCCGAGCGCTACCTCGGCATCGAGATCGAGCCGTTCTGAGCGACGGTTCTTGCGGCAGGGCCGCGTTGCTTTGGTGCGGCAGTGTGGCAGTGTCTTCGGCTCCGCAGCCGTTGGCAGCCGTTCTGATGTCCGGCCAGCTCGCACCGCCTGCGAAAGGCGCGTCACACCGAATGCCGCCGGTCGTGGCCGGCCTTGATCATGATGTCGCGAGTGCGGCAGATGCCCGGCCGCTGGTGCACGGCGCCGATCCTGCGGCACCGGAAGCGGTCCGGCATTGCCGGATCCGGGCCCTGGATCCGTTCGTGGATCGCCTTCCATCCCGTCGCCCCGCAGGGCGTGGCGCGGTGCAGGGCGCCGGCAGGGAACGGGAGGAAGACCGTGATCTGGCAGGTCCGGAATCCGGCAGGCCGCGGCGCTTGCTGTGCCTCATGCCGGATTCCGCCCTTACAGGTCGTTGCGGTTCCTGTACTTCACAAGAGCGTGCCAGAGACGGGCCGGCGTGTCCTGCTTGACGGGACGGCGCAGGCCGCGCCTCGGGAACAGGATCCGGAAACCCCCTGGTTTCGAGGCCGTGATGGATGTGAGGACGTGGCGGAAACAGCGCACCAGAAGATGCGGAGGTTGCGAGCCGAGCAGGGACTCTGCATTGCGTGCGGCAAGCCGAACGACTCCAGGACCAAGCGCTGCACTTCGTGCCGTGAGAAGCACAATGCTCCGTTGAGAGCGAAGAGGGCCGAGCGCAGGGCTTCCGGACTCTGCATTTCGTGCGGCAGACCGACCGAGACCAAGGCGACACGTTGCCGTTCCTGCCGTGCTGAACAAAGCGCGTTGCAACGGGCGAAGAGTGCCGAACGCGTTGCATCCGGTCTTTGCATCATGTGTGGCGGTCCGAACGACACTGAATTGCAGCGCTGCAGCAAATGCGGAGAAAAGTTCAACGCGTCACAACGGGCGATGAGGGCGGAACTCGAAGAATCTCGCATCTGCATTTCGTGTGGCGGACCGAACGACACGACGACGCAGCGTTGCAGTTCTTGCCGTGCCAGACTCAACGCGTCAGTGCGGAAGATGAGGGAAGAACGTGTGGCATCCGGGACATGCATATCTTGCGGATCCATGCCGGCGAGACCCGGAAAGCTCATGTGCGCAAGCTGTGCACGTGCCGCAGCAACATGGGCAAGGAAGGCGCGGAGTCGGACGGCGTGAAGCTGCGGTGCCGCGTCCCCGCCAGATCAAGGCATAGGAATGCCCGTACAAGCGTTGACGCGACGAGTCCAACCGTGCAACCAGATGTTGTACAATTGCAACCCACTAACCGAGAAATAACGGATCTGGGCATGTAACGGTTGATTGGTTGTGGGATGATTTCGCATCAAGGCCGCGCAGGCTGGCTTTAGGTCTGGTCTGTCAACTCATCTAACAAGATATCAGACAGAGGAAAAGATAATGAAGAGAACACTTCTTGCCTCAACGGCGCTCGTGGCGATGTCGGGAGCGGCCTACGCTCAGGGCGTGACGCTCTCAGGCTCCGCCGAAATGGGGATCGCGGACGGCGGCTCCGGCGACGCAATGTTCCACCAGGACGTCGACGTCAGCTTCAAGATGGAGGCCATGACCGACGCCGGCCTTACCTTCGGCACTGCGGTTGATCTTGACGAGGACGCCGGTGCAGTAGGCGGCGACGACGCCGGTGTTGCGGCATACGTCAAGGGTCCCTTCGGAAACGTCACTCTGGGTGACACCGACGGAGCCTTCGACTGGGCGATGTCCGAGGTCGGCGGCGCAGGCGCGATCGCGGACGACCACACGGGTCACGCCGGATTCAACGGCAACAGCGGCCTTGACGGCAACGACGGCAACGACGGCCAGATCCTGCGCTACGACAACTCGTTCGGGGGCCTCGGAGTCGCCCTGTCGTTCGAGCAGGAAGACGGCGGCAGCAACGGCGACATCATCGGCGCAGGCGTCACGGGCGGCTTCGGCGACGTCAGCCTCGGCGTCGGTTTCCAGACGCATGACAACGCCAACATCGCAGGCGCGAGCGTCTCGGCCTCCTTCGGCGACATCAGCGGCGGGCTGAACTTCTCCCGGTTGAGCCATGACACGGATGGCGACACCACGCACATCGGTGTTGGCGCGACTTACACAATGGGTGGCACGTCGGTCAACGTCAACTTCGGCCGGTCGGAAACTGGCGGAATGGATGATACCGGCTTCGGCGTTGCGGCCCAGCATGACCTGGGTGGCGGAGCGAAGATCCAGTTCGGTTACGGCAATTCCCAGAATGCCGACGACACTGAAGAAGACACCTGGTCTCTCGGCTTGGCGATGGGCTTCTAGGCAACCCTTCAACCCTCATGCGGGTCTCGGCCCGCAAACCAAACAAACGCTTAGCAAGGAGCAAAGCACATGAAATTGAATTGGACACTGTTGCCGGCAGCCCTGCTTGTGGCGATGCTGGCACTGGCAGGCTGCGGAGGGGGGTCGGACGACACAACTGATCCGGTGGACCCGCCGACGATGCCGGATCCGCCCCCGGATACCTCGCTTGAAGATGCGGTCGACGCGCAAAGAGCCGCTGCTGCCGCAAGCGCGAGGGCAATGGAACTTCTTGAAGGAGCCACGGAGGCAGGCGGAGCCTTGGCTGCGAGTGACGTCGACGGCAGCTCGCAAGGGGCATATGACAACGTCATGACCGTCCTCGGGGCCGGCGCGCTGATCGAAGCCGAGCGTGTGAAGGCCGATGATGCGGTCGCGGCCATCAAGGCTATCGACACTGCCGACATGTCGGCCGATGCGATGGCCAGAATTGCCAGCATCCTCGAAACCGCGGAGGCGTCCTTGGCTAAAATCGTGGCCATTCAGGAAGCCGAAGGCGATGGTTCCCTGGCTATGACCGTCGCGGGCGTGAAGTCCGGAGCGGCAGTCGACGACAGCGACTCCAAGATCGCGCAGGCCAAGGCGGATGTGGTCTCAGCTGCAATCGCTGCTGCCATAGATGCCACCGCCGACGCTCCAGCGTCTGTCGCTAGCTCAGGAGCACCGGAAGGCAGCATCATGCATGCGGGAATGTCAGGAATGACCTTTGCGGAGATCGCAGGGTCTGCCAGAATGGCGACGACGAAGGTAGGAGACTTCTCTTCTGATGAAGCCGGTACAACTGCTCTGACGGCTTTGACTGGTGGTACAATAGGTGGCACGACGGCCGCATTCTACAAGGGCATTGCAGGCAATCTGGTCTGCCTTTCCGCGGCATGCTCTGCCGACGCTGACGGGGATATCACTGGCACCGTGGAGTTTGTCCCGACCAATCCAGGCTGGCGCTATTACCTGACGGAAGTTGGGGGCAACTATGCCCGGCAGCTGAATGCCGCCACCTACGGCCACTGGCTGACCGAACTCGAGGATGGTACGACCGTGATCAATCTGCATCACGAGTCCCTTTCGCCCGCCTCTGGCGATACGGCGCTGTCTTGGACCCGCGCGGATGACGCCACCGAAGACGTGAAGGCGTCGTACAGCGGTGATGCCATGGGGTATTCGCACCGGACGGTTGGCGAGGGTGACGACGCGACAACCTCTTCCGGCGAATTCACGGCCAATGTCGCGCTGAGCGCTACGTTCACTGATACTGCTTCGGCAGCGTCATTGCGCGGTTCAATCACCGGATTTGCTGGTGGTGCTCACGTCAACCCAGCGTGGCACGTTACTTTGGGCGCTGCTACAGATCCCACCGCCGCCAACACCTTCACCGGGACTGTTCCCGATGGCTCGCCGCATGGCAGCCATTTCGCAACCGACGGTGACTGGGTTGCGCACGGTTACGGCGCGGGCGGCAAGAACCCCACCGGCTTTGTCGGTGCCTTTGACGCCGCATTCGGCACCGAAGGCGAGGCAGCGGGCGTCTTCCAGGCCGACTGAGGGGCAGTCGTCCCTCCGACAAACACCTTGCCCCGGCCTGTCATGGGCCGGGGTTTTCAATTTCGGGACGCCAAGTTCGATACTTGGTTCCCAAAGTTGCACCCTCCAGGAGACACTTCTTGCCACTCCGCGCCGTGCGCGGCGGGGCCTTGCCTCTCCGGCGATTGTCGTTGGAGTGCCAGCGACAGGAGCGCGGGCGAGGGCAACGTGAATGCCGTGGAGTGGTTCCTCTGGAATCCAGGGTACAGGGGCGCCATGGCCGCGCGCGGCAGCTCGGAAAGGGCGGAACAAGCCCGGCGCGAACGGGCTCACCGGCTGATCCTGCTGGACGCCTTGGTGCTGATGCAGCGCGAGAAGCTGGAGGAAACCTGTGACCAGGTGGCCTCCGAACTTGCGGGAGTCCTCGAGCGGCGCAAGAGGGTGGAACGCAACAATGCGCTCCTGACGGACGTGCTCGGGAAGTGAGCTGGCACTGCCCCGGCGGTGCAAAGAGGAAGGCCGCTGCGGAATCGCGGCGCGCAACGGGATGCGCGGCTGGCAAACAAATTGACTTCAATGAACTGGCATCTGATCTCGTGGATGTCTTCATGCCGGCGGCTCCGGGAGCCCTCCTCGTCTGCATGGCTGGCCTCCTGGCAATGATCGGCCTCTGGGCGGGCACCAGGTATCTCTGGGCGGGCACCGGGTATCTTCTTGGCAAACATCAGGTGGGACTGGTCAAGGTGCCCGCGGCATTGTTCAGGATAGCCTTCGGTGGACAGCGGCGATCGAGACGGCCTGACGGGACGTGTTGGCGGTCGGCGAAGACAAGTGCAGTAAGACGGTGCGCGGTAGCGCGAGCCACACGCCGGAGACCGCCATATGGCTGATCCTGCATGATTGCGTAGCGCGAGATGATCGACGTGAATGATGCTGCCCGCATCATGAGAGTTTCAAAGCCCACGATTTGGAGATCGGTCGGGAGCGGAAAATTCCCGATGCCAGTCAAGATCGACGCCCAGGCGACCAGATGGTTCGCCGATGAGATTGCCGGGCTTCTGGCAAACAACTTGCGCGAAAGCCGCGCGGATCGAACGGAATTAGCCCGATTTCCGCAACTCGAGGGTTTCGAGGTCCGTAACCCATTGATATTCCTGAATCCGACCCCCAAAGGTCGGCACTACACGGCGGCCGACGGACAGCGGGTTGCACGCCGGCACGAAGAGAGCCGCGACGCGCCTTGTGCCGGCAGGGTCATGCCGAGCTGGTGCAGGAGAAGCTCGTGCTCCTTCCATGGCTGGGTGCAGCGCGGAAGGACAAGACGCCGGCCGTCGGTTGTGGGCAGATGCACGTCCACCATCTGGATCGTGCCGAACGCCTCGATGATGGCGCGCGGGGTCAGCCCGCCGGCACGCGGGCGGGCGATGTTCTTCAGCGTCACCAGCAGGCAGTATGCGATGAACGAGACGAAGATGTGCGCCTCGATCCGCTCCTCGACCTGGTGGAAGACGGGACGGACCGCGAGGTCGTGCTTCAATTCCTTGAACGCCTGCTCGATTTCGACGAGCCGCATGTACAGGCGCCAGAGCTCGGCCGGGTCCTCGGCCACCATGTTGGACCGCAGCAGGTAGCGGCCCTCGCGCCGCCGGACCTGGCGCAGCCGTTCGCGGCGAAGGCGGAACGAGAACCCGTGCGCGGCGAGCTCCTCCGCGGTCGCCGGCACGCGGATGTCGACCAGGCCCCAGGCCCGGCCCGCGTCCTTCCTGGCGGCGCCGAGCTTGAGCATCAGCTGGTCGCGGCTGTTGGACTGGCCCTGCAGCTCGCCGAGGCGCCGCCAGAGCCTCTTCAGGCGGCGCCGGCGCATCGCGCGTTCCTTGTGCAGCCGCCCCTCCGAGCGCACCAGCACGTACAGCTCCCCGTCCTCGACGAGAAGCTTGACGCCCACGCTCTCGCGCACCTCCTGCCAGGGCCGGTCAAGGAACGCCTTCTCGAACTTCGTCAGCCGGCCCTTGGGCGTGCCGACGAGATAGCGCACCGGCGCGTCGCCCTCGCGCATCTGCTGCAGGGTCTCCTCCGTCGGGATGCCGCGGTCCATGATCCAGATCCGGTCGGACCGGCCGTACTGCCGCTCGATCCGCTCGAGGAAGCCGGCCAGCGTGCTCTGGTCGGAGGTGTTGCCCGGCATCACCTCGTAGGCCAGCGGAAAGCCGTCCGGCGTGACGACCAGCGCGATCACCACCTGCACGCAGTCCGGGCGGCTGTCGCGGCTGTAGCCGAACTGGCGCTTGTCGTCGAACGGAGGATCGCTCTCGAAGTAGGTCGAGGTCAGGTCGTACACCAGGATGTCGAACCGCGCGTCGAACAGCGTCGCCCATCGCTCGCGCAGGAAGGAGAAGAACGCCTGCCTGTGCGCGAGCAGCCTGTCGAGGCAGCGGTACAGCGTGTCCGCAGGGATCGCCCGGTCGCAGCCGAGCAGGTCGCGCAGGGCGCTGTGCTCGAGCCAGTGGCGGTGCAGGCGCCACTCGCTGCCCGGATCGACCAGCCGGTAGCAGGCCAGGATCTTCAGCACGTCGAGCCAGCGCGTGCCCTGCCGGCTCGGAGGCAGGCGCGGAGCCCAGAACCGGTCCAGCTCAAGCCGGTCCCACAGGGTCAGGGCCAGCCAGCAGGCGCCCCACTGGCGAGGGTCGTGCAGCGACACCTCCGCGACGTTGATCTTCACCACCTCGCAGTCCAGCTCGGGCGCCTCCCGGTCCTCGGGAAACAGCGCCACCTGACGCGATCCCGACCGGCCTTCCAGCACCTCGATCGCGCGGCACCATGCCGCGCGCTGGCTGTCGTTGATCTCGCCGAGATACAGGATCTGACGCTGGACGACCCGGCCGCCGCGCACGCGGCAGTTCTCCACCACGCTCCAGTAGCGGTGTTCCTTGCCGTCCTTGAATCGCTTCTTGCAGCGCACGAACATGGGCGGAGACTCCGCCGTCGCGGCCACCAGATCAAGGGGGCAGGTCGGCACTACACGCGACTTCTGGGGGTCGGGTCCTTGAAAACAAGGCGTTTCCCGCGCCGAAACCCGGCAAATTCATCAAAACACGCGCCGAGTTTCTGAAGTCGGGTTAGCGCACACGAGAACTTACGAGCTTAACCGATGGTAGACTGAATCGAAAACCCCGGCCCATGACAGGCCGGGGAAAGTGACAGTCGAAGAGAAACGACTATTCGACGTTGGTTCCGAAAGCGCCGACCATTTTGCCGTCCCGGCCGAATTCGGAATAGAATGTTCCGGTTGCAACGCCAGGAATGCCGGTGTTCCCGTCTTGCTCACGAAGATTCCCAGACCATTCACCGGCAGGTTCGGCGTCTGTCCCACCTATGGTCCAAACGGTCATCTGGTTACCGATTGCCCCAGCGTCGTCGACCGTGGACTTGTTCAGCGCGACGGACCAATCCCGTGCCTCACCATCGGTACCGACGAAGTTGTCCACCGTGCCGGTGACCATATGTTCCGCGCCGAAGGTGGCCTTAAGCATGGCGTCCGCAGTGAAGTGGCCGGCGTCGTTCGTGCCGCCGGTTGTGCTATGAAGTGCGTACTTGCCCGCAGCGCCGCCCGTGTACGTTGCTGTCCCGCTCAAGTCCGCGATTCCCACCGTTCCGCTGTCAGTGCCCCGATAAGCGTGAAAGGCACTTGCGGTATAGGTGCTGTCGTCTTCGGACTTGTGGAGCCACCAACCATACGATGCGTAGTCGGCATCAGGAGTTTCCAATGCCCGGGCTTCGGGGTTGGTGGCCTTGAAGGTCCAAGCTGCGGGATTGACAAACGTATAGCCCTCCGCTGCCTTTCTGACCGTGCAAGCGCCGGTTCCGGGCGTGCAAGAATAGGTACCCGCCACACCGTAGTAGCTGCCGGAGACTGGAATCATTGTCTGACCAGTTGGGTTATTTTCTGGCAACTTGAAGGTGTGGTCGCCCGCTGCATGTGTGAACCTCGGGCTGGCGATTCTTGACCCGACGTTCAAATCAGCAGTCAACGTCACTGTGTCTTCACTTCCAGTGTCGAGGACAAAACCGATACCATCGGTTCCGGAATTGAACTTCGCCCCCTCCTTCGGTTCTCCAACGTACGAGTAGACCACTGCCTCGTACACGCCATCATCGGTGGGTTCGGCCGTGAATCTCATGCCTGTCCAGCCACTCAAGCCAGCAACCGTCGCCTCGTCGTCCTTCGACAAATGAACGAAGGGATTACCTCCGATCGATACAGCGATGTTGGCCGCATTTGCGTCAGAGCCGTACGAAGCACCCCGAAGATCCGCTCCAGCGCCACCTGGCTTGCCAATGCCTTTATGCAGCTTCAACGCCGTCGCCACCATGGCTGCAGCGTCCGCCTCGGCCTTTTTGTCTGCCGCGTCCTTGTCCACGGCCTCTTGCTCGATGTCTTCACGGCTCTTGCACATGCCGTCTTCGTAGACGAGGCCGCCACCTGCCAAGCACTCTTCTTCGGGGGTCATCATGTCTTCGTCCATGTTGCCACCGCTGGAAGAGCCGCTGCCCCCGCACCCTGCAAGCGCAAGTGCGCCTCCAAGCAGGGTTGCGGACAGTATTGCCCTTGTGAATTTCATGATCTTTTCCTCTTGATCAGTTTTGCGTTGGTTTGCGGGACTGGCCCGCGTGAAGGTTGACGGCTGGCTAGAAGCTCATCGTGAGGCCGAGATCGAAGCTCGCACCGTTCGGGAGGGCGTCGCCATCAACGAAGCCGCCCTTGATCGCGGCGCCGCCGCCCAGGTCGAACGAGGCACCGATGCCGAAGTGGTCCTGGCCGTCCATGCCTTTCGAATTGCCCGACGCGAAAGCCGAGAAGGTGGCTGAACCGGAAACGAAGGACGCAGAGGCACCGTACGAATCCACGTTGTCAGTGCTGGCATCGCCGTCGTCATAGGATCCATAAACCAGCTTGACGCTCGCATCGCCCAGCGTGGCGTTCACGCCGGCAGCAACGGTTTGAAGGTCGCCGCGTCGTTCGACGCCGACTCCGAATCCGACATCGCCGAGGCTGTAGGACAGGGCTCCGCTCAAGTCCACATCTTCATCATCATCGGCATCATCATAGTTGGGATTGCCAGCCGAGGCATACATCGTGAGATCGCCCATGGTGTAGTTCCAAAGTGCGCTTGGGTCGTTGCCACCCCCGATGTACTTGATTTCGTTCCAGTCACCCAAGCCGGTGTAGCCTACGCCCCCTGCATGGCCAACGGCCGCCTTTGCGGCACTGTCGACGTCGCCCATGGCGACCTTGCCGAACGCGCCGGCGACGTGGACGCTGCCTGCCGTGCCTCCGGAACCGCCACTGGCGTTGTCAGCGCGGATTGAGCCGCCGAACGTAAGGCCATTGTCAGTCTCGCCGGAAGCCGTGAAGCTTATGCGGACGCGGCTGCTGAATTTGACGTCTCCACCATCTGTGCTTTGCACACCCATGCGTCCATCACCGCCAACCGCCACCTCGGCGGCTGCGATGCCGGCCGACATTACGAGTGCGGTTGAAGCCAAAAGAACTCTTTTCATGGTCTTTTCCTCTTTCTGATTTCTGATATCTTGTCAGATTCTGCTTCCGTGACTGCGAGACGAAAAACACTTCTATACATGTCCTGTAGGAAATTGCCGCGACGCAACGTGACCCGAAGCGCCTCGGATTCGACGCAACTTGTTTGCCAATGGCTTGCCAACTGTTTGCCAGTCCGACGTGCAGGTTTAGGGACATGTTTGCCCGTTTGCCCATGAGCCGCCGGTCGTGACGCGGCAGTGTCGCCGTGGAAGCGCGAGACAAGGCCAGTTGTGAATGCAAACGACTTGACGCGCCGTAAGACACTGCGTTACGAAAATCGCGCGACAAGGAGTTTCGCCGACAAGCGAACCGCCGCGATCTTCAAAGGCCATGCCGTGCGATGTTGCCCTACGCAAATTCAGGGCCGCGCAAGGGATACGTTGCCCGCCCTCGATGCCGCAGAGATGATTGACGACTTGAGGTTTCCACCCGGAAACAGGCTCAAGGCCATGCGCGGCGGAAGGACCGGACAGCACAGTCTTCGCGTCGACGATCAATGGCGCATCTGCCTTGTCTGGCGTGATGGCGATGCTTGGGACGTTGAAATTGTGGACTATCATCAGGGGAGCATGGAACATGACGATCATGCGTGAAGAACTGGAACGCCACGAGGTCGACTTTTCGGACATTGCATCCGGGCAAAGGCTTGCCGCCGTTCATCCGGGAAGGATCCTCCGCAAGGACTTTCTCGAACCGCTTGACCTCAGCGTCTATCGACTCGCCAAGGACCTCAAAGTGCCGAGACCGCGTTTGAATGACGTTGTGCGCGAGAAGCGCCCGGTCACGGTCGACACCGCGTTGCGTCTGGGGCGCTGCTTCGGCACGACCGCCGCATTCTGGCTCAACCTGCAGACTCGCTACGACCTCGATACGGCCGGAAGGGAAGCCCGGACTGCCATTGATCGCGAAGTGGAGCCACGGGCCGCCTGACAAGCTGGACGGCCAGTCAACCCGGTGCCGGCATCCCTTCAGGGGCCGATCCCGGAATGGCGCGGATGTCGGATTGTCAATGTGCGACGAAAGCGGAACATGACTCTTTGTCACGCGGTCTTCGTAGCGCAGTGTCTTGCGGCGCGTCATGCCGTTTTGCATTCACAACTGGCCTTGCCTCGCGCTTCCACGGCGACGCTGCCGCGTCACGACCGGCGGCTCATGAGCAAACTGGCAAACATGTTCCCAAGTCTGCACGTCGGACTGGCAAACAGTTGGCAAGCCATTGGCAAACAAGTCGCGTCGAAGCCGAAGCGCTTCAGATCACGCGGTTCGAGAAAGTCAAGGAGCTGGCGCGGATGGTCATCACTTCGTTGCCGAATTCAGATTGGCGCTGCACTGAGAAGGTCGGCGAGGACGAGGCGTAAGCCTGGCCAGGCGGCGGCCGATTTGGATTCCGGCGTGGCCCGGCGGCTCATGGGTATGGCGGCCCATTCCCTTCAGATCCTGCCGGGCCAGAGGCGTGATCACCGGATCGGGCACGGACCCCCGTTTCCCGGCCCAGCTCGTCCAAAAGCCCCTTCAGGTCGAGGGCTCCGCATTCCCCGTTCTCCGCCTGCCTCCGTGCGGGTTCTATCGCGTCATGCAGGC
>JAPPCV010000102.1 GCA_028824715.1 Boseongicola sp.
CCAAAGACCGTTGCGGGCGCTGACGCTGCCGTTTGCCCGAAGAGGAATGCCCTCGTTGTCGACGACGAGTTGGGCCAGTTCAACCGAGAACGGGTCAAGCCTCAGCCGAGCGTCCATCCTGACATCCTCGAACGTTATCGGGGCCTGGAAGATGTCGCCGGAATAGGCAAGCCTTTCGACCTTGAACTGGCCAAGGAACGAGCGGGGCCAAGTTCCGTCAAGATCACGCAGATAGACATGGCCCGTGGCCAGGACTTCGCCGCTCATGCCAGAAAAGGACACCTCCGAGAGCAGGATTCTCTGCCGTTCGGAATCGAAAGTGAAATAAGCGCGTGCGGAATCGAACTCCACCGGCGGAACGTCCTCGGTCGGACGAAGCGCTCCCTGCGCGATGTCCAGCGTGCCCGCGAGAGAAATCAGCTCGCCGTCCGATCCGAACTCCGTTCGAACGGCGCCCGAGATCGGTGCGTCAAGCACTCCAAGCAGGGAAAGAACCGGAGACTGAAGGGCGATGTCGGCCGCCGGCATGTTCGTGACCTGGGCACCGAGCGAAACGCGTCCGGTGTCACGGCTCCTCGAAACGGAAAGCTGCATCTGGGCAAGTTCGTCAGTGCCGCTGAAGACATCCGAACCGGCCGAAACTGTCAGCACGTCCTCGGACTGCCGGAGCACTGCCGAAGCGTTGGATGCCTGCCAGATCCGCCCGCTTCGGGCATCCTCGAGGGTCAGCACGATTCCGGTCGCCCGGACCTCCTCCAGGGACGACAGCGCCGGGCCGCCGATGAACCGGTCGACTTCCTTGAGAATCCCTGGCAGCGGTTCCGCCTCTGATTCCCAGATCTCCTCCTGCGAACGATAGGAAAACCCCCCGTCACCGTCGCGTCGTACCGTGACTTGCGCGCCTTCCAGGAGCATGCGTGAAAGGGCAACCCTCCCGCGAAACAGGCTTTCGAGCGACAAGCTCACGCCAAGGCTGTTCAAGTGCGCAAGCGAACTGCCGTCACGCTGCGCCACGAGGACATCACGCATCAGGATCAACGGCGATCCATCGCGTCCGATGGAAAGACTCACGCTTCCCAAGTTGATCATGACGTCCTCGGAAAGGGTGTTCGCCCTGCCCTCGACCATGGCGCGCGCGAACTCGGGCAGCGGCAGCGATCGTCCTGACAGGACCAGCGCGAGGACAACAATCGCGAGACCGGCAGCCGCGAGCGACAGCATGAGCCCGAGGCCTGCGCGCAGGCGTCCGCCCGTCCCGCCTGCCCTTGGGGTCTTGGGAGGTTCGCCGTTTCTGCCCGTCTCCGAAGTCTTCATGCCGGCAACCGTTCTGCACGATGTGCGGCACAACCTAGCAGCATTTGTGTTGAGCCGGAAACACGCATGAGTCCGCCCCTACGGAGCAGCCCGCACAGAACCTTGCCATGCCTTAGCCTGTCCCGGGAACCTCTCGGCCAAGTTGTGCATGCCGGGCATTGGTCCCGGAGCGCTTCGCATTGCTGCAATCTGCGCCAATGTGTCTGGATGTTCGTGGCGGGCGATGCCCTGTGGGTGCGCTTCCTGTGGATCAATTGCGGAATTTCGGCAGAATTCCGCCCATTTGGCCTTTCGTTGGTCCGGTTCGGCTAAGGACTCCGAATGGACATGGCGCGAGACTTGACACACGGCGCGGCGCAAAGGCATGAATCCTTAGCACTTTTCCCAAGAAAGGTACAGCCGCACGTGAATCTCTTGGGCACGAAATTCCGTTCAACGCTCGCACGCGCCTTTCCAGAGAAACGGCTATTCCTTCGAACTGACGGCGAAACAAGGCTCATTCGGCTCACTCCCTTTGTCCAGATCGCCGGAATTTCGGGCGCCGCGCTGCTCCTTTGCTGGACGATCGTGTCGTCCGCTATGGTGGTGATGCACGGTTTCGGGTCAGGCACTCTTTACGAACAAGCGCTCCGTGACCAAGCCGTCTACGAATCGCGCCTCAACGGGTTGGCGGCCGAACGCAATGCCCGAGCAAGGGAGGCGGCTGACGCCCATGAGCGACTTGCTGCTGCCCTGGAAGAGATTTCGACCATCCAGTCCCGGCTGCTTCGTTCCGAAGATCGCCGCCGCGAGCTGGAAACCGGCGTCGACGTGATCGCCAGCACGCTTCGAAAGTCCATGGAGGAGCGTGACGACGCACGGTTGCAAGCCTCAGCCTTGCTGGCGAGGCTCGGCGAAAATGCTGACGGGCTTGCTGCCGAAACGACGGAAGAGGAGCTTGTCGCAACGCTCGGGTTCCTGACCACGACGCTGGCCGGCGTTGCGGAGGAAAGGGACGACATACGGAGAGCCGCCGACGCGGCGGAGGCCCGGCTTGACGAGGTCGCGTTCGAGAAGAGACTGGAGATCGAACGCAACGAACGGGTGTTTCGCCAGATCGAAGATGCCGTCGAGACCTCGCTGGCGCCAATCAAGGACATGTTCTCTGCCGTTGGCTTGCCGACCGACAGCATCATCGAACAAGTGAGGCGGCGATATTCCGGCCAAGGCGGCCTGCTTTCGCCCGTGGTCCTTTCGACCTCGGGGGAAGCCGACGAGGATCCCCAGTTGCTCCGGGCCAGTGACGTCCTGGAACAGCTTCGTGAGGCCGAGCTGTACCGAGTCGCGGTCCAGAGCATGCCCTTCGGCTACCCGATTCGAGGCGTTCACCGTTCGACCAGCGGATTCGGAATGCGCTGGGGCAAGATGCATCGGGGCCATGACTGGGCGGGGCCGTCCGGAACCCCGATCCTTGCGACCGGGGACGGCGTCGTGACGTTTGCGAGGCGGCATGCGGGCTACGGCAAACTGGTCAAGATCAAGCACGACTTCGGCTTCGAAACCCGATACGCACATCTTTCGCGAATTAGGGTGAAAGAAGGGCAAAGAGTCTCGCGCGGGGAGAGAATCGGTGATATGGGGAACACCGGAAACTCGACGGGGACCCATCTGCACTACGAAATCCGCACACATGGGAAAGCGATCAACCCACTGATTTACATCAAGGCAGCGAGAGATGTTTTCTAAGACCAAGACAAGCGAACCCGACTCGAATCAGAAGGCCGGCGAGACCTTCAAGGCCAAGGTTGGAGAGGACGTGCCGACCGTTAGCGAGGTGCCCGCACGCACCCAAAAGGCCAAGCCGCCGCCCTCGGTGCTGGCATCGGACCTCAAGGTCATCGGCAACATCAGAACGTCAGGCGACATCAACATCGAAGGCGAGGTGGAGGGCAACATTCACGCTCATCTCCTCACCGTCGGAGAAAGTGCGACGATCAAGGGCGAATGCAACGGGGACGATGTTGTCGTGCACGGCCGTGTCGTCGGCAAGGTGCGAGGACTCAAGGTGCGCCTCACGTCCAACGCGCGCGTCGAAGGCGACATCATCCACAAGACGATTGCAATCGAATCGGGAGCACATTTTGACGGATCGGTTCAGCGGCAGAAGGATCCGCCCAGCACCAAGCCTGTCAGCAGCCCGCCCAAGGCTCCTGGATCGCCTTCTCCAGATGCTCAGGCGCAAACGGCATCAGTGAAGACCTGAACTGCAAACGATGAGATCAGGGGGCCGTGACTGCGG
The DNA here is from genome assembly GCA_028824715.1 of Boseongicola sp. Classification (GTDB taxonomy): domain Bacteria; phylum Pseudomonadota; class Alphaproteobacteria; order Rhodobacterales; family Rhodobacteraceae; genus JAJEFO01. Next base: position 3,593 of record JAPPCV010000102.1, read on the forward strand.
CGTCCTGGTCTCGGATGCGCATTCTCCGCCGGCAACATCGAGTGCCTGAAGTCCCGGCCGCGCTGTCGGGTACGTCCCGCTTCCGCGCGACCCGGCCCCGGAACTTGTCAATCGTCAACGGGACAAGCAGTGTAGCGGAAGTGTTCGAAGAAAGGCACTTGGCATGCCGGGTCAGGATTCGACGATCACCGATCCAGCCGAAGAAGTCTTCCTTGCAGGGATCTGCAGGCCGATAAGATCCGTTTCAGGGGAAGTCGCGGAAGAGGTGTTGAGCGATCTTTGCGAAGCCGGGTCTGGCCAGCCCGAGTTGATTGCGTTCCTGGACAAGAAGTCGCGGAACCGAGACCTTCTTCTTGCCTCGATCGTGCTTTCGCCACATCTTCGCGGCATCGCGACCACACACCCGGAATGCGTCCTGCCCACCTTTGTTGAAGCGCCGGACGAGTTGCTCAATCGCCTTGTCGAGGATGCAAGGGAGGCGTGGCGGACCCACCCTTCCGAATCTGACCTCATGCAGCGCTTGCGCGAGCTCAAGCGCCAGCTTGCCTTCTCGCTGGCACTTTACGACCTCAGGCGGGTCCTCGAGACGCGAAGGGTCACTTCGTGGCTTAGCGCGTTCGCGCGCGCCGCCGCGTCGTCGGCGGTCAATCATGTGCTGATGGCGGCGCACAAGTCAGGCAAGCTAGACCTGAACGACAAGGAGGATCCGAGCAGGTTGTCGGGACTTGCGGTCATCGGCATGGGCAAGCTCGGTTCGGGCGAGTTGAACTATTCCTCCGACATCGATCTCGTCGTGATCTACGACCCACGGGCAGGAATCGTGAGGGATGAGGGAGAGGCCACTCGCATCTTCTCCCGCATGATCCGCCGTCTCATCAAGATCCTGCAGGAACGCACGGGCGACGGATACGTCTTCCGGACCGACCTCCGCCTGCGGCCAGACCCCGGCTCCACCGCACTTGCCCTGCCCTACGAAATCGCGATGCGCTACTACGAGGACAGAGGCCAGACCTGGGAGCGGGCTGCCTACATCAAGGCGGGCGTCGTGGCCGGCGACCTGCAGACCGGCAGCGCCTTTTGCAGGGACATGACGCCATTCATCTTCCGCAAGTACCTCGATTACGTTGCCATAGCGGACATCCACTCGATCAAGCGGCAAATCCATGCGCACAAGGGATTTGGCGAAATCACCGTGCTTGGACACAACGTCAAGCTCGGGCGCGGCGGAATTCGGGAAATCGAGTTCTTTGCCCAGACCCAGCAGCTGATTGCGGGCGGACGCATGCCGGCACTTCGCACGCGTCCGACGGAAAGGACGCTCGCGGCATTGGCCGAACAAGGATGGATCGACCGCAATACGGACATCCTGCTCCGGGACGCCTACTGGTTCCTGCGCGATGTCGAGCATCGGATCCAGATGCGCCGCGACGAGCAGACTCACTTGCTTCCGGACACCGAGGAAGAGCTAGGCGAACTCGCCCTGATGATGGGATTCGAGAGCGCCGAATCCTTCTCCAACACGTTCCGCAAAACGCTGGAACTGGTCGAGGGCCACTATGACCAGCTCTTCGAACAGGACAAGGAACACCCCGTCGAGGAGGGCAGTTTCGTCTTCGCTGGCGACGACGACGATCCGGACACTCTCGAGACGCTTGGCAGGATGGGATTCAAGAGACCATCCGAAGTGTCGTCGATCGTCCGATCGTGGCAGTCCGGGCGCTATCGTGCAACCCAGACAGACGCGGCGCGCCATCGCCTTCTCGACCTCATGCCCCGGCTCCTGCAGACATTCGCCGATACCGGGCAGCCTGACGAGACGCTCGTGAAGTTCGACACGTTTCTTTCGGGATTGCCGGCCGGAATTCAGCTGTTCTCCGTCCTTGGCAGCAATTCCGGCCTGATGTCGCTGCTGGTGAACATCCTCGGCGCGGCCCCTAAACTCGCTTCGGTCATCAGTCGCAAGCCGAACATTTTCGACGGCATGCTGGACCCGGCGTTGCTGTCCGAGCTCCCGGTCCGTCGCGTGCTGTCGGATCGCCTTGACGCGTTCCTCAGCGGAGAGTTCGCCCACGAGGAAATTCTCAACCGCCTGCGCATCTTCGCTGCCGAACAGAAGTTCCTAATCGGCGTGCGGCTCCTGACTGCCGCAATCAGCGGCGAGCGCGCAGCCTGGGCCTTCACGGACATAGCCGATCTGACGATGCAGGCCGCGCTCGCTGCGGTCACCAGGGAAATGGAGGCCGCACACGGTCGCGTCGCTGGCGGCAAGGTGACGATCGTCGGCCTCGGAAAGCTCGGCAGCCTGGAGATGACGGCAGATTCCGACGTCGACATCATCCTGCTCTACACGCACGACCCTGACTGCTCGGAATCCGATGGCGACAATCCGATTGACCCGGTTCGCTACTACACCCGCCTTACGCGACGCCTGATCGCCGCCCTCTCCGCCCCAACCGCAGAGGGCGTGCTCTACGAGGTTGACATGCGCCTTCGGCCCTCAGGAAACAAGGGCCCGGTCGCCACCAACATCAAGGCCTTCAGCAGATATCAGCGCGAGGAGGCATGGACCTGGGAACACATGGCGCTGACGCGCGCACGCGTCGTTGCTGGCGACCAGACGCTTGCCCTTGACGTATGGGAAGTGCTTGACGACGTTCTTTTTGCCGTCCGCGACGTGACGAAGTCCGCCAGGAGCATGGCGGAAATGCGGCAACGGATCGCGGACGAGAAACCTCCCGCGAACGTCTGGGACCTGAAGCTGGTCCCGGGTGGCCTGATCGACATCGAGTTCATCGCGCAGTTCCTGCGCCTGCATGCCGGTCATGTCCTGGACGACCTCCCCGCGCCGGGAGCCGAGACGCGGTCGACTCTTGAGGCGCTTGGTCCGGTAATGATCGGTGCGAACGAGACGGCAACGCTCGTCGACGCGCTGCATCTCTATACCCAGATCCAGCAGGTCATCCGCCTTTGTCTCGAGGAACGGTTCGACCCGGAAACCGCACCCCGCGCATTTCAGGAACTGATGCTCGGATGTGTCGACTTTCCGGATTTCGACACGCTCGTGGCTCATCTGAAGGTCACTGCGCAGGCGGTGAGGGACGTGTTCACACGCACGATAGTGGAAGGCAAGCTGCACGTCCAAACGGATGGCTGACGCTCGAACCCGGGACGCCCGGATGTGCGGAAAGGCCGCTACCTCGTGATGATTTCCGGACCCATGAACGTGTTTGGCAGGAAGGTGCTGAGCCAAGGCACGTAAGTGACCAGAATCAGGAACGCGACCAGCACGGCCAGGAACGGCAATGCGGCGCGCACCACTGCCATCATCGGCATGCCCGCAACGCCAGACGTCACGAAGAGATTCAGGCCTACGGGAGGCGTGATCATGCCGATTTCCATGTTGACCACCATGATGATGCCCAGATGGATCGGATCGATTCCAAGCTCGATCGCAATCGGGAACATCAATGGAGCAACGATCACGAGCAGTCCGGATGGCTCCATGAACTGCCCGCCGATCAGCAAGATGACGTTCACGATGATCAGGAACGCGATTGGCCCGTAGCCAACTTCCAGCATGGCGGCGGCAATGCCCTGAGGAATCTGTTCGTCGGTCAGCACGTGCTTCAGAAGAAGTGCGTTCGCAATCACGAACAGAAGCGTGATCGTCAGTTTCCCCGCTTCCAGCAGGGTGTGCCTGGTGTCAGGGTGAACGAATGCCGTGATCAAGGCCTGCGGCCTGCGATACAGCGGAATGTTTGCTGCCTCAGATGCCGTCGCGAGCGGACCCATGTCACGATAGACAAAGCAGGCGACAACGAATGCGTAGACCGCCGCCACTGCAGCGGCTTCGGTTGGCGTGAAGACCCCGCCATAGATGCCGCCAAGAATGATGAGTATGAGGAACAGGCCCCAGCCTGCCTCACGCCCACTCTCAAGAATCTCCCGAAAGCCCTGCCAGTCGCCCCGTGGCAGGTTGCGGGCCCTGGCTATCACGTAGATCGTGACCATCAGCATGAGGCCCGCGACCATTCCGGGAATGACGCCGGCGAGAAACATCCGTCCCACCGAGACCTCGACCGCCGCCGCGTATACGACCATGACAATTGACGGCGGAATGAGGATGCCAAGCGTGCCTGCATTGCAGATCACGCCTGCCGCGAATTCCTTCGAGTATCCAACTTGACGCATGCCGGCCACCACGATCGTGCCGATTGCGACAACGGTGGCAGGGGAAGAGCCGGAAAGCGCCGCAAAGAGCATGCAGGCGAAGACGCCAGCGATTGCCAGGCCGCCAGGCAGGTGCCCGACGCAAGCGACCGAGAACCGGATGATCCGGCGCGCAACGCCACCCGTCGTCATGAAGGCCGACGCCAGGATGAAGAAGGGAATCGCAAGCAACGTGAAGTGCCCCTCGAATGCCTCGAAGAGCGTCCCTGCAACGGAGGCGAGCGAACTCTCCGAGTAGATCAGCAGGAACAGCGTCGAGGACAACCCGAGCGCAACTGCGATCGGGACGCCGAGCAGCAGGAACCCGATAACCATCGAGAACAGAAGGACGACCTCCACTATTCCTGCTCCCTCTCGCCTGCCCGGCCGTCCACCAACTCGTCGTCGACCTCGTGACTGACCACCAGCCGGTCGGTTGTCCCCTGCCAGATGCGCCATGCTGCCTGAAGGAATCGAATGAGCAGGAGCAATGCGGACAAAGGCAGCACAACGTAGGGGATTGCCTTCGGCACTTTCTCGAAGGGAGGATCGCCGGGATACAGCAGCCAGCCCTCGACGAATCTCAAGAATTCGGGCAACGGAATGTCGTTCACCTCGTAGAAGGACTGGCTTCGGAACGTTTCGGGGAATCCCAAGGGAAACCAGCGCCCCTCGGTTGGAGGCAGGTCTGCGAAGACCGCCCAGTAGTCGTATCCGCCTTTCAGGAAAAGGAATGCAAACGCGATGCAGCAAGCGACGGAAACAAGGCCCAGGATGCGGCGTGCACACGGCCGCACTGCATTGATGACCAGGTCGACGCCCAGGTGCATGCCCTTCTTGACCGCGTAGGACGCGCCAAGAAGCACAAGCCAGCCGAATGCAAAAACGGTAAGCTCCAATGCCCAAAGAATGTTTGAATTGAACACGTATCGGGCAACTACGTTCGCAAAGGTCAAAAGGGTCATAAGACCCAAGAGCGCCGCAATCAGCGTTTCCTCGATCGCGTCCGTCCAATTCGCATGCATCGCAATTGTCCCCGTTCCGTCAGGATCACTACCCGAACCGGACTTCGATTGCATCCCGCAAAACAAGGCGTCCCGAATACGAAAGGATTCAAGCGACAGGTGGACCGCGTGTTGCCTGCGTCACGCAACCACGCGTCGTTCCCGACATCCGAATCCGAAATTGGCCCAGAATGGAAGTTGAGTGCTTTCGGGGCATGGACCGAGGCCGCAGATTCGGCCTGATGACGCGACTCCGAGGCGGAGACCCGTCTCGGATACGTGCAATCTGATTTCTCCGTGGCGAGAGATTGCGGGCGAGTCCGGAAGCCCGCCCGCAACAGGCCTTACATGCTCATGTTGATGTCTTGGGCGGCGTCGATCAGTGACGCTGGAACGTCATTCGAGAACTTGTCCCAGACCGGACGCATAGCATCAACCCAAGCCGCACGTTGCTCCGGCGTCAGTTCGCGGATTGTCCCGCCAGCGTCCAGAATTGCCTGGCGAGCCTGCTGATTGACGGCAAACGCCTCGCCGTTGCGAGTCTCGGTAACTTCCTGCAGGATTCGGAGGAATTGCTCGCGCACCCCTGAATCCAGACCGTCCAGCCAATCTGTCGAGGCGACCACCAAGTAGTCAATGATGCCGTGATTGGTCTCGGTTACACCGTCCTGGACTTCGAAGAACTTTCGGCCATAGATGTTCGACCAGGTGTTTTCCTGCCCGTCCACGACACCCTGCTGCAGGGCTCCGTACACTTCCGAGAAGGCCATCTTTTGCGGGTTTGCGCCAATGGCCTCGAACTGCGCCTGCAGGACGTCGCTCGCCTGGATCCGGAACTTGAGCCCTTGGGCATCGGATGGCGAAAGAAGCGGCACGCTGGCCGACATCTGCTTCATGCCGTTGTGCCAGAATTCCAGCCCCTGGAGACCTCGACGCTGCATCGAGTCCTTCATGGCCTGTCCGGTCGCCGAAGCCTGGAAGGCATCCACGGCCTCGACGTTCTTGAACATGAACGGCAGGTCGAAGAGCCTGAACTGGCGCGTGAAGTTCTCGAACTTCGACAGCGAGGGCGCGGCAAGCTGCACGTCGCCTTGAAGAAGCGCTTCGAGCACCTTGTCGTCGTTGTAGAGCGTGGAGTTCGGGAAGACTTCCATGCACATCTTCCCGCTCATTTCATCGTTCACACGCTCGGCGAGCAAAGTTGCGGCAATCCCCTTCGGGTGCTTGTCGGTGTTGGTGACGTGGCTGAACTTGACGACGATCTCGCCATCGTCACAGGCAGCGATGGCGGCCTGTGCGCCAATTGCCAGTGTCATGGCCGCTGCAGCGGCTGCGAAGTATTTCATGTGAAGCTCTCTCCTTTGCTTGACAAGTCATGTCGTACAGGCCCCACATCCCTGGTCCGCAAGTTCTCTGTTGCAGGAACGATCAGCTTTGGATTCTGATCAATAGGCAGTTTGAGGTTTGGGGAGCCGACACGGATACGTAACCAATTGGCCATCGCAAGTCTTGTTCGCGCGGATGTACCCAAACATAGAACGCGGCGCAATGACCTTCTTGCACAGTGAATTCCTCCAATGTGCCCGCGAGGTTGGCGGGCAGTCCCTGGATTCCGACTGTCGAAGATCTTGCCGGCCCGTCGTCAGTCGGAAAGCAACCCGGTGCCCTGAATTGCCGGATGGACCGGGAACAGGAACGAATCGTTGCCTGCGCCTGGCATCGAGGCGCAAGTGCCGAATCCACTGCTTGCCGAGGCAGGCACGGAAGCGATTCAGAGTACATGAAGCGATACGATTTCGAAGGGCGTGACCGTTAGGGTCACTTGGCCGTCCACAACCGGCAGCGGGGCACCGGGATCTTCAAGAAGGTTGACCCTCCTCACAGACGTCACTTCGCGCGCGAATGTCAGCGTCACAGGACCGCGACGGCGGTGGGCCTCGTAGAAGCGCAGAATCCAGCCCTTCCCGTTCTCCGCTGGCTTTAGGGTCTCGATGATGATGTTGGGCGCATCGCATTCAACGAGAGCGGTCTCATGTCCGGGCTTTCCGGGGACAAGCCGCAACGGGCGGTTGAGATCAGCGGCCTGGGCCAGAACTTCATGGCGCCAGTCGCCGCGGTGAGGGAACAGCGCGTACGTGAACACATGACGTCCCTGATCGGCGCCAATGTCGGGCATTGTCGCGGACTTGATGAGCGAGAGCCGCATGACGTTGTCGCGAATGTCGTAGCCGTACTTGCAGTCGTTGATAAGCGCGACGCCGTAATCGGCTTCGCTAAGATCCGCCCATCGCTGCGCCGGCACCTCGAATTTTGCGTAGTCCCAAGGCGTGTTGCGATGCGTCGGCCGCATGATTGCGCCCCACTGGATCTCGTAGGTTGCCATGGTTGCCAGGACATTGACGGGAAAGGCCACCTTCAGGAGGACGTGGGTTTCGTGCCAGTCAACCTCCGTCACGAAGTCAATGCGCTTCGAGTGATGATGCAGCCGAACGCGCTGGGAAACGGTTGAGGACTGAAACTTGCGCTCGATGCGCAGGCTCGCCCGAATCGGGCCGCTCTCCTCGATCGCAATCTCCGTCGCACCGTCGATGACAAAGCCACGGTCCTCGAAGAACGCGTCGATGTCCCAGGCATCCCAGCTGATCGGCCGGTCCTCGAAAGCCTGTAGCCGGTTGCCAGTTCGGCCAGGAACCAGAACGTCGCGGCCGACTTCCTTGTCATGGACCCGAACGAGATCCCCCAGTCCGTCAATTTCGGCACGGATCAGGTCGTTCTCGAGAACGAACCCCTGTTTTTGACGGTGAATGCCAAGCCCAGTCTTCCCCGCGCCCCGGGCCGGCAGGGGCGTTGCGGCCATCGGTGCACAGTCAGGCACATGTACCAGGCAGCCGCCATCGACGTCTTGCGACAAGGCGCCTTTCGGCGCGGAGCCCCCAAGCAATCCGACACGGTCCATCCGGTGGGGAATCAAGTTGATGGCAATCCCGGGACCAAGCGGCGCCTTGGCTTCCTCGATGGCCGATTCGGCGATCTCGCGGATGCGCGCGTAGTCTTTCTTCGCGTTGACGAACACTTCCCGGATCGCGGTACCGGCAATCGTGTCGTGGAATTGATGCAGGCACAGGAGTTCCCACGCCTCGCTCAGGCCAGGCCGCGTGTCGGACAGCACCGCCAGCGCCTCGGCCTCGGCGAGAAGGTTCTCGCATTTCCGATTCGCCCGCTTGAGCCAGCCCTGCGACGTGAAGACGCCACGATGCCCTTCCAGGTAGATCTCGTCGTTCCAGACAGGCAGGTCCAGCCTCTGCGTCTCGATGGCTTCAAAGAACTCCCGGACGGTCGAAAGACGCATCCTTGGTGCTCCGGGCATGTGCGCGAAGATGTGCGCCTTGCGCACAAGCGCTTCGGTCGGCCCTCCGCCGCCGTCGCCGTAGCCGTAGCATATCGGCAGGTTGGTCACGCCGCTCTTGGACGTCGAGTGGGTCCAGGTCCCGATCACCTCGGCAGCGGACAGATCGGACTTGTAGTTCGTCGGGAACGGCAGATGCTGCACGTCGCGCGGTGTCGTCAGGAAGTGTGCAAGGACCTGGGAGCCGTCGATGCCCTGCCACCATGTCGTCGACGCGGGCATGCGCGAATACTGGTTCCAGTTCACCTTGTTGGTAACAAACCACTTCAGCCCCGCCAAGCGCATGAGCTGCGGAAGGCACCAGGAAAAGCCGAAGGTGTCCGGCAGCCACAAGACCGGTGTCTCCGCGTCTCCAAAGCGTTCACGAAAGTACCGTCGGCCCAGCAGGAGCTGGCGCACAAGCGATTCGGGGCCCGGAATGTTGGTGTCCGGCTCGACCCACATCCCACCGATGGGCTCCCATCGGGATTCGGCAACGCGCTCCCGAATCTCCTCGAAAACCTGCGGGTAGTCAGTCTCGGTGAACTTGTAGAGCTGCGGCTGGGAATGACTGAACCGATAGTTCGGGAAGCGCTCCATCAGGCGCAGCACGTTCGAGTAGGTACGTCCGTTCTTGCGGCGAATCTGGCTGATCGGCCAAAGGTAGGCGATGTCCATATGTGCATGGCCGATGGCGTGCAGCGTCACGTCGATCGGCCGACCGGCCTCCGCGAGTCGCTGCGAAAGCTCTTCTTGCGCCTTCGCAACCGAACCATAGAACGTGGCACCAAGCGGGTCACGCGTATCAAGGGACAGAAATGCCTCATCGAGCGCATTCAGGATGCCGTGCTTGGTCACGTCATCTTCACTGAGCTGTTCCGCAGTATCGAGCGCAGTTTCCGCCAGAATCACGAATTCGAGCACCTCGGAATCGACTTCAACGACTGAAGGCTTGCCCATGAAGAGCATGTCGCGTGCATTCGGATCTGGCGGCCACCCGTCCAGACCGGTCCAGCCGTGGAGAGCAAGCTCATGTGTCTTGCCTGCGAGAATCTCTGCGGGCAGCCGTATCGTGTGGTGGTAGCGGTCGGCAGAGCCGCGAGGTCTGCCGTCGACATAGACCAGCGCCTCCGGATGCGTGAAGATGTCACCCGCCTCGCCAAGCGGAAGAAAGAGGGCGGCGCTGCCCGGCGTCCAGTCCTTGGGGATGCGAAATTCCGACTTCAACAGGAAATTCAGGTCGCAGCGACCCCAGTGGGTTTCGGCCGGCACCGTGGCCCAGCTTGACGTGTCGGCCGCAAGCGGCGGGTCAACGCTGGCGTCGGGCAACTCCTTCAGGCGAAAGTCCGGAATCGGTTCGTGCCGACGATGGACCAAGGGACGAATCAAGGCGATCCGCTGCCGGATTTTCTCCGGCGTGAAGCGCAGGAAATGGCTCATGGGCAATCTCCTGCGCGATCCGTGGGGCTTGCGCCGTCAGCCTGGCCAGACCGACCGTTCGCCCGAACTCTGCCGCTTTCGACTTCCCGTGTCGCGCTCAAGCGCGCCAATTCCCTACGCGCCAACATCAAGCCTGAAACCCGGAACGTCGCCCCTGAAGACTGTCAGGGCGTCGCGGTCCGACGCATCGAGTGCCGCGATGTCTTCCGCCGCGGTTGTCGTTCCGCCCCAGTCACGGTCGGGATCCGGCCAGGGGATCGAGGCGATCAACAGCTGCGTATACGGATGTTGCGGGTCTCCGATGACCTCCTTCGGAGGTCCGGCCTCCACGACCTGTCCCTTGTAGAGCACCATGACGAAGTCCGAGACATGATAGGCCGTGGCCAGATCGTGCGTGATGTAGAAAATTGAGATTCCGTGCCTGTCCTTCAGGTCGTAGATGTTCTTCAGGATCGTGGCGCGAAGGCTGGCGTCAACCATCGAGACGGGTTCGTCGGCAATGAGAAGCTTCGGGTTCAGCATGAGCGCACGCGCCACGATCAAGCGCTGGCGCTGCCCGCCGGAAAGCTCGTGCGGATAGCGTCGAAGAATGAGAGCCGGATCGAGACCCACGGCCCGGCAGGCCTCGTGCATGCTGTCCTGAACCTGCGCATCCGAAGTTGCGTAACCGAATCTCCGAAACGGAAAGCTCAAGGCATGGTCTACCCGGTAGAACGGATTGAAACAGGCATAGGGGTCCTGGAAGACCGCCTGCACGTTCTTCCGGAAGTCCCACAACTGCAGCGGTGACATGCCAGCGACGTCCTGGCCTTCGAACAGCACTCGCCCCTTCGACGGCGGATTGAAGCCGAGCATGATCGACCCCATTGTCGACTTTCCGCTCCCGGACTGGCCAACGATCGAGATGATCCTTGGCTCGTCGCCGCAGAGACTGAAACTCATGGGATGCAGGGCGGTGATCCCGCCATAGTCCTTGTGCACGTTCTCGAATTCGAGAAGCGGGAGACCTTCGCGGGGCCGCGCGACGTCCGGCACAACGGAGGAGTTCCCGAGAAAGCTCTCTCCGCCGACAAGCGGGACGGATGCCACGAGTTCGCGGGTATAGGGGTGGCGCGGATTCACGATGACCCGACGCATGTCGCCGTGCTCGACGAGAATCCCGTCCTTCAGCACCACCAGTTCGTCCACTGACTGTGCCATGAGTCCCATGTCGTGGCCAATCAAGATCAATGCGGCGCCGATCCCTTGCTGGACGTCCTTCAAGGTCTGCATGACCTGGCGCTGCGTGACCACGTCGAGGGCCGAGGTCGGTTCGTCCGCAATGATCAATTCCGGGTTAAGGATCACGCCGAGCGCGATGCAGACCCGTTGCTTCATCCCCCCGGAAAGCTCATGCGGATAGAGCGAGCCGACATGCTCCGGCAATCCAACACCTGCAAACGCGTCCTCGATCCGCGTTCGCAGGACCTCCCGCTCCGTCCGACCCTCGTGCGTGACGATCGCGTCCTTGAGCTGGTCCTTGACCCGCATCACCGGATTCAGGGAATTCATGGCGCCCTGAGGTATGTAGCTGACACGACGAAGCCGGGCCCTGCGCATCTCTTCTTCCGGGAGCGCCAGCACGTTCAGGTCTGCGAGGCGAATCGAGCCACCGCTCACGAATCCCGGACTTGCCAGCATCCGCATGACCGCGAGCGCCGTCGTGGTCTTGCCCGACCCGGACTCGCCAATGATCCCCAGTCGACGGCCTCGTGCCACGGAGAACGAAAGGTCGGTCAGTGCATGAACGACACCGCGAGCGGTGGGGAAGTCTATGGAGAGGTCGGTCACGTTCAGGGCGTTCATCGTGCGACCCCGCACTCGAATGGCTCGGCAAGGCACCAAGGCACCAAGTTCACGCGACAACCTCGCGCGAAGACCCGCCCGGCGGTGCTCCTGATCAGGCGCCAACCGCCGCAAATCCGCAGAGCATGACGGACATCAGCCACTACAGCTTCCTCAGCCTCGGGTTGGACACCTCGTCGAGTCCGAGATTGACGAGCAGTAGGCCGATGAACATGAGACCGAGAAGCAGCGTGGGAATGCCCCACCACCACCAGAGGTTCTGAATCAGCGCCCCGGCATTGATCGCCTCGTAGATCGTTCGGCCAAGCGTGGGAATGCGTTGCGGGCCAAGGCCGAGAACTTCAAGTCCAACGGCGGTCACGATGGAGGTCGTGACGTTAGCGATGAACGAGCCGAAGAGATATGGTACCAGGTTCGGCAGCATTTCCCGGAACATGATGTGCATCGTCGAGGCTCCCGAAAGGCGCGCCATCTGCACGTAGCCGGACTGCTTCATCGAGAGCACCTGGGCCCGGATCAACCGCGTCGGCGACTGCCAGACGAACCCTGCAATGAGCAGGGCCATCATCGTCAACGACACGTCGCCCCAAGCGGACTGCACCACGACCAGGATGAGAAGCGGCGGAATGGTGATCATCACGTCGGAAACCACCCGAATGACGTCGTCGGTCCGACCGCCGATGAATCCCGCCGAGAATCCGAGAAAGATGCCGAGCGACATGCCGATGAGCGACGCCAGCAGCCCAACGAAAAGCGAATTCGGCGCCCCGATCACGATCAGGGCCAGCATGTCGCGTCCGGAACCGTCCGTGCCAATCGGATGGATCCATGCACCTTCCTGGCCTCGCAGGTTTTCGAAGCCGACCGGCGGCAGCTTCAAAGGCGCCGCACCCGTAAACGCGAGATCAAGGTTCCAGAAAGCCCTTCCGATGATCCCGAGCGCCACAATTGCAAGCAAAAGCCCTGCGCCCCAGAAGAGCTTCGGGTTGACCCATGGAGACTCGAAACGGCGCAATCGCCATCCCTTGATCTCTCCGGCACGATGCCCGGTCATGCCTCACCCCCATCATGCCTGACGCGCGGGTCCACGAACGGATAGACCAGGTCAACCAGAAACACGCTTACCGCCGTCATCAGGATGATGACGAAACTCACGCCCTGAATGACCGGGAAGTCCTGGTCGAGGATCGCGTCGTAGAGGAGCTTTCCCATGCCGTTGTAGGCAAAGATGCGCTCGACCAGCACCTGTCCCGCGACCAAGAGCCCGATCTTGAGCGCAAACGCAGTGATCTGGGGCAGAATGGCGTTCCGGATCATGTAGCGATATAGAATGTAGCGTGGTCGCAGGCCCTTTGCCTTCGCCAGCGTCACGTAGTCTTCCCCCTGCACGGTGATCATGAGGCCGCGCATGCCGAGCGCCCAGAAACCGAAAGTCACGATCACGATGGAAAGCGCCGGAAGAAAGCCGTGATGGATGACAGACTGGACGAACCCCCACGTCCAGCCAGGCTCGACTGTCAACCCATAGGCTCCGGTCAGCGGGAACCATCGGAGCTTTGCCGCAAGTATCCACATCAGCAGCAAGCCCGAGAGAATAGGTGGAATTGACGTGAAAACCATTGCGGCCGGGATCGCGACGCGAACCAGCTTCGGCGACCTGTCCCAAGCCATAAGCGCACCAAGCGCGTTGCCGATGAAAAAGGTGATGACAACCGAGAGGAGCATGAGCCCGACAGTCCACGGCAAGGCACGCGCGATGAGGGTCGACACCTGCGTCGGAAACGTCGCCGTCGAGAGGCCGAAGTCGAATATCACCACGTTCCTGATGTACTTGACGTACTGAACGACCAAGGGGTCGTTGAGCCCGAAGTTCGCCTTCAGCCGTTCAAGTATCTGGTCGGCATTCTCGACCGCGCCAGCTCCCGCCGCCATGCGGCCGAGCATGATGTCGGCGGGATCGACTGGCGAAAGCCTGGGAATGATCCAGATGAGCGTCGCGGCGATCCACACCGTGAGCAGCAGCGTCACGACGCGATTCAAGAGATATGAGCGCGGGATGCGTCCCATGCCGGTCTCCCTGGGCCAAGCCCCAGCCTTGCTGTCGTCACCGTTGCGTCATTCGCAAACGGGATCAACCCGCATTCACGACGCCTGGCCGGCCCGTCGGTTCATGCCGATCTCAATGCGGCGAAGTACATCATTGCACATCATTGCACGCCGTTGACGGCGCGGCAGGACGGGACGTGGCGTCCTGGAAAGGCACGCCTGCACGGCAAGGAGCATTGGAGTCCGCCCCTTCGACGACCCGTGAAATCATTGCTCCGGCGACCGGAAGACTGGTCACGCCAAGCACAGGATTCCCACATTGCCTGGACCTTGCACGTGGCCAGGATCACGTCCGAGGCACGGAAGATCTTCTGGACTTCCGCACCTCCCCACGTCGCGTCGACGCCCTCGCCCCAAGCCGCAAGCTGCGTCACGCTCAAGGGCGGAAACTTCGTCCGGACGGATGACGCCCGTTGCATGATGGTCGCCGTCTGCCCCGAACGGGCGCCCGGTTTCCGGCGTTGCGTCGTGCTCCGTTCCGGTCGCACGGGGGCGCGCGGCTCGCGCACCCCCGCCCAGTGGCTGATCAAGACGTTCAGCCTCCCGCCTTTTCCAGGTTGTGGATGATCTGGTGGGTGTGGTTCCACCAGAAGTACGGGTGGTTGTAGTAGTTCTCGCTCGACGGCCAGCCCGTCCAGTAGGTGGTGTTGAACGGCAGCAGCTTCGCCGACTGCACGAGCGGAATGAACGGCATCTCTTCATGCAGATACTGATAGGCCTCTGCCACCATGCCCGGCACTTCCGGATCCCCGAGCGGCCGCGAGGCCATCTCGTCGACGATCGCCGAGTACTTGTGAGCCGCCTCGGAGTCCCACCGAGCCGTGTTGTTGAAGCTCGGCGATCGTTCGCCCACCGGAACTACGTCCTTCACGGTGTAGCGGCCCATGGATGCCCATGGTTCGTTCACCGACCCGCAGGACAGCCAGCTGTAGGACATCTCGTAGGTGCCGAACGGCAGAACCTCGCCCCAGAACACGCCGTTCTCGACGGGAACCGACGACGCCTTGATCCCGGCACGGTTCAGCTGTTCGACGATGACGTCGATGGTCCGCGTATACTCGGTCGAGGCCGAGTTCACGTGGATCTTGACCTCGAGGTCGTTGCCGTCCTTCTCATAAATTCCATCCGAACCCATGGTGTAGCCTTCCGCCTCGATCAGTACCTGGCCTGCAGCCACATCCGCCGTGGGCGAGAGCTCGTGTCCGTTCGAGACGGCCGCATCGATGAAGGGTGCCATCGAACCGTATTGCACGAACATGGTGCGTGACGGCACCGTGGCACCCTCCACCGCGACGTTCACGATCTGCGTCCGGTCGATGATGTGGTTCACCGCCCGGCGCATGTCGGGATCATCCCACGGCGCGATCGTCGTGTTGATCTCGAGCTGGCGTGCGCAGGGGTCGGCGGCCGCGTAGGGGTAGCCATCATGCCATGAAATCACGGCAGGGTTCTGCGCCTTGATCGCCTCGAAGGTGCCGACCGAAACGTTCTGCGCGGCATCGAGCTGGTTCGTGGCCATGAGCTGGGCACGGCTTTCCTCTCCGCCCGACTCCAGCCAGATCAGCCTCTTCGGCACCGGCAGGTCCATGAAGCCGGTCTTGGCGCCCCACCAGTCGTCGTTCCGGTCCCACACCGCACGGTTCGTGGCGGCAGAGGTGAACGTGTACGGCCCGGTGCCGATCGGCTCGGAATTGGCGAATGTCGCCGCGTCCACGCCGCTCCAGATGTGTTCCGGCATGATCAGGAACGAACCGAAGATGCGTACGCCGAAGTTCTCGACAATGAAGCGCGGATTCGGCGCCTTGAGCGTGAACTTGACCGTCAGGTCGTCGACCGCCTCAACGCTCGCCACCTGGGCGCGGACCGTGGCAGCCTCGCGGCTCGAGATCTCCTCGTTGTTCAACACCATGTTCACCGTGAAGACCACGTCGTCAGAATTGAACGCTTCGCCGTCCGACCAGGCAACGCCGTCCCTCAGGCTGATCGTGAACTCGGACGAGTCGTCATTCTGCGAGTAGCCGGTCGCAAGCCACGGATCGAGATCGCCCGTCCCGTAGTTCAGGATGAAGAGCGGTTCCCACATGGCCTGGTGCGCGCCGTGCATCCGCTTGGTCCCGGGCGTGAACCAATTGAAGTTGCCCGGATCCTTGATCGTGCGATCAAGGTCAAAGATCACCGTGTCCTCGCGCGCCACGTCCTGCGCGAAGACACCGCCGGCCGCCGCCAATGCAAGCGACGAGGCCAGCAATACCGTAGACTTGAAAGTCATCTGTTCCTCCACTGTTGATCTGGAATGGTTCTGCGTCGGAGCGCGCCAGACCTTGCAGCGCCCCGAGCGCGTGTCCGGGCCTGCCGTCCGCCCGGGCGTCGACCCTCAGCGCGCATAGTCCATCACCAGGACTCGCGTCGCGTCGGGAATGTCCTGCGCTGTCAGCTCGACTTCGTGTGCGCAGGCAAATTCCACGTCCTCCTCCTTGAAACTGCTCAAAAAGCTCTCGATCCACTTCGTGTTGCGCGGCCGGTAGGTCAGCGTGCGAAAATGCATCGGCACCACGAGCTTCGGCCGCACTGCGTGGATCATTTTCGTCAAGTCGGGCAACTCGATCGTGAGATAGCCGCCCGCTAGAGCCAGCAAGAGATCCACGTCCTCGAAGAACGCGAGCTGGCGGTCGCTGAGCGGGTTGCCGACATCTCCCATATGCGCGACGCGGATGCCGTCCAGCTCGAAACGGTACATGCCGTTCCGCCCAGGCACCTCGTGATCCGGATGCTGATCCCACTCCGCCGCCTCCACGGCCGTGACCGCGAGCCCCGCCGCCTCCCGGACACCGCCGTTCAACGCGATCTCGAGGGCGTCGAGCACGGCCGGATCGCCCCGGATCAGATCGGACCGGCAGTGGGCTTCGTCATCATGGGACGACCGAATCACCACGTCGGCAACGTCTGCAATTGCGGGGTACCCGACCTCTTCCGGAGTGTAGGGATCCGTAATCACGGTCGGGCCATCCCTCGGCATCAGGCGGAAGGCAGCGTGGCCATACCATTTCAGTTTCACTTGACCACCTCAGTTCGTTCCATGGTTTCTGGGCGTGTCTGTCTTCGTGATGTCGTTGTTGTCGGGGCGCGGATGCACCTTCCAGTCCGCCGCGGACCCGCGGCACAGGATCGCCTCCACACCCTCGGCCCAGTCCGGGTCGGTTATTCGCACCGAAGGCGGGCAATAGCGCATTGTCAGCCCGCAACGCCGACGAGACGATGCATTGGGCAAGCTCCCGTGAACCAGCATGTCGGCATGCAGCGAAATCTGGCCGGCCCGCAATGAATTCGTGAAGGGCTGGCCCATGTCTCCGGCGCATTCGGTCTCGATGTGAAAGACCGACTCCCCCTGGGCCTCCCTGACCTTCAGCGCACCCCTGTCATGGCTGCCAGGGATGAACCGCATCGCCGCATTCTCCTCGTCCGCGTCGTCAACGGCAAGCCAGACCGTGACGGTGCGCGCGGGACTCAGCGACCAGAACGAGGCATCCTGATGCCAGGGAACCCGCCGCGGGTCGTGGGGCCTCTTGGACAGGATCGCCGTCGCCCAGCAGAGAATGTCCGGTCCGATGATGTCCTCCACGTGGTCAAGGATACGGGCATCGGTGACGATGTCCCAAAGCCCGGCCAGCCGCGCCTGGTAGCAGTTGATTCCGTAGGCGCCATCCTCGCCCATGTCCGCTATCAGGCGATTGGCATACGTCCGGATGTGCCGGATTTCCTGCTGTCCGAAGATGTCGAACGGCTGCACGAAGCCAAGGCGGTTATACTGATCGATCTGCGCAGGGCTGAGCCGCGCGGGCGCGTGGTTTTCCACCGGACGGAACGACAGATCCTGAAGCTCTGCTTCCTGCATCATGGCCATGGTCATCCTTTGGATGGAGGATTACGCATTCCGCAGCTTGGTGCGGAGTCCGCTGGTTGACTATTTTTTGTCTTTTTTTGACATTTTTGCGTTTTAACGCGCCTGAATTTGTGGAATATCGGCATTCATGGAAACCCGTCGCTTCCTGATCGCAGACAGCCTGTCGGACGGAGCAGCCTATGACTTCACCTGGAGCTCGCTTGACACCGCCCCTGCCCGATTTGCCCACACGCATGACTACCACGAGCTCTCCCTCATCGAGCGGGGCGCCGCATGGCACTGGGTCAACGGCGAAACAGCACTCCTGAACGAGGGCGCGCTCCTTTTCATCCGTCCCGACGACCGCCACTGGTTTCGCGCGAGGCGACGCACCGGCTGCCGGATCATCAACGTGATGTTTCGAACCGAAAGCGCGGACCATCTCGTGGAACGTTACGGGGATGATCTGGCTGGCCGCTACTTCTGGACGGACAGCGCAATGCCCGAAGTGCACCAGCTGCAAGGTCCTCGAATGGAGCGCGCAATCAACACGGCGCTGGAACTGCAGACGGCAAGACGCAGCCTCGCCCGAATCGAGAACTTCCTGCTCGCGATGATGACTCGGGTCGTGGACTATGCCGTCACGGGCCACGCGGCCATGCCGCCATGGCTCGCGATGGCCTGCCAGGCTGCGCAACACCCGGAAGTGTTCCGACGTGGCGCGGCCGGGTTCGTGGCCGCCGCCGGGCGCGGGCACGAGCACGTCTGCCGGATGGCAAAGCGTCATCTTGGAATCTCGCCGTCCGTCTACGTCAACACGATCCGCATGCAGTATGCCGCGATGGCCCTCGGTTCCAGCGACCAATCAATTTCCGGCATTGCGCTTGATTGCGGAATTGAGAACATGAGCCATTTCTACAAGCTCTTTCGCGCGCACTACGGCGTGACGCCACGCGCCTACAGGACGGTTCATGCACGAAACCCGGTCCAGCCGACCGGAGGCACGTCGCTGGCCCGGACCCGGCGACGGTCGTGATGACATGGAGCGCCTCAGGTACTTGCGCTCAGTCAACCAGCTTCATCGTAATGAGCGTGATGTCGTCGGCCTGCGGCGCGTCCCCGGCAAACTGGTCGATCTCCTCAAGAATGCGTTCCGACACGTCTGCGCAATCTTGGCTCTCAGCCTCGCCAATCACCTTGCCAAAAATCTCCATTGATTTGTCCCGGCCCAGTATCTCGCCTTCCTTTGTCTGTGCCTCGTCGAATCCGTCGCTGTGAAATAGCAGGCTCTCCCCGGGACCCAAGGTCAGGTGATGCAGTGACCAGTCCACGTCCGGGAGCACGCCGAGCACGAGATTGGGCGGTCGCATCTCAAGCCGGACCTTTCCGTCGGCACCAGCGATCATTGGTGGACAGTGACCCGCATTGACGAAGGCAACCTCGCCTGTTCGCGGCGTAATGAAGGCCACGATCGCGGTAAGGAACATCTCTTCGGGGTTGCGTTGGCAAAGCGCATTGTTCGCCGCCTGTATCTGCTCGGGAAGGTTTTCAGGCATTTGGCAATGCGACCGCAGAACGACGCTCGCCTGCGCGGCAAAGAGCGCCGCGGCGATGCCCTTGCCGGACACGTCCGCGATCACGGCCGCCACGCGACCGTCGTCCACCGGGAACGCGTCGAAAAAGTCCCCACCGACATCCTGGGCGGCACGCATCCGCCCGCTGAAGTCGAGGCCGGGATGCAGGTCAAAGTCCTCAGGAAGCAGCGATTGCTGGATTCGCCTTGCGCTCTCGAGCTGCTCCTGCACGGCGATCAAGGCATTGCGGGCGTCTATGCTGGCACGGAACCGCTCCACGGTGTCAAGAAGCGTATCTATTTCCGCTACCGACCGCTGCGCGAGACTGGTCGAGCCGGAACTTTCGGGCTCTTGGCCTTTCCTGGCGACACTGTGGTACGCAAACCGTTCAGGCACGCCTTCGACGTCGCTCTCGGGCTCCGGAGGCGGCTCGACGTTTCGCATGCGCAGGCCGGTTTCGCCGCGTGCCATGGCATCGAGCAGATACACCACCGCCCCCAAGGGTCGAAATCCGAGGCGTAGCGCCCGGGCAAGCAGCCCAAGCGAAAGAAGGACTATGACCAGCACCGACGAAAACGCCAGCGTGGCCAGAACTTCCTCGCGCTCCAGGGCGTCAGAGATGTCCCTCAGGAGAACGAGTTCGCCGGAGAAGTTTCCGTCTTCGTCCCTGAGCGGCAGGGTCGCCACATCGAAACGCCTGCCATCCGAGCTTGACATGATCTGATGCCGCGCCTGTCCATCGGGCTCCGGAAGGGCGGATTCGAGTGCCGGAACTTCTCCCGCAAGCCCGAACAGCCCGCCCTCTGGCTGCGAAAGTGCCAGCCCGATCAGATCCGGAAAAAAGAACGAGATCCCGTCGCTGATTTCAAGATACGCCACGACCTGCGCCACGACGACGTCGCCGCGCCGTACCGGCGAATAATGCACCAGGAACGGCGAGCCGCTTGGGGCGACGACGATGCGGTTTCGGATGGCATCTGCGGCCCTTTCCTGAACGACGCCCGATTCAACCAGGCCGGCCTCGTCGCCAGTGGTGGCCAGAATCTGCCCCGAGGCGGAAAGCACGGCGAATTCAGGCCGTGCACGCACCGTGTTCCTGACTTGCTCAAGCAGCCTGTTGAGATCATCCGAGCTGCCGTTTCTCAGCGCTGTGTCGATCTCGGCATCAAGGACAACCGTTCTTGAGACGTCCCCCAAGCGCCCGCGATAGAGTTCCAGCATCGTGTCGAGCAAATCCGACTGCACTTCGATCCAGGATGACTCGTATCTCCGGCTCACCAGGTCATATCGGAATTCCGCGTAGGCAATGACGATTCCCGATACCGCCACCAGGGCGGCGGCGGCAATCATGGTGATCCCGCGCCGCAGGCTTCGCCCCTTCCGGGTTCCATGCTTTGTGGAGCTTGCCGTCATCTCTCCGAACCATCGACCCCCGCGACCCTACCCGGATCCCGCCGCGTAGCACAGGGCGCTGGTCTCGCCCCGTTCCAGGCTCACGCCGACATAGCCGTCCGCCAGCAACGCCCGGTGGTCTGCCACGCTTCCTGACGCCGGCAGTGCCAGCTTGCAATACGGGCCCGGCATCGCCTCTTGTCCAAAGTCATGCCGAAGCAGGAACCGGGGATGTCCGTCAAGCAAGTCCTTCAATCCGTAGGCACGGAGCCCGGCAGCCAGAAGGTTGCCGAGGGAAACCCGGTTGTAGGGCGATACCGTGCATTGCACGGAATCAATTCCAGCCTCGCGAAAGATGTCCATTCGGATCCGGATCAACCTGCCGTGCCAGCCTTGGGCACGCGCCTCAGGACCGAGCACGGTGCCAAAGAGGAGACCCGGTGCCCGAGTGTACGACCCGTCAAGGAAAGGCGGATGGTCGCTGTTTGCCTGCATCGCGTTGCTGTATCCGAGAATCTTGCTGTCCGACACCGGAAGAAGCACGATTCCGTCCTGGACGAACTTGGCCAGGAATTCCTCGGTCATGCGCAGAAACAGGCCCTCCCGTTTCGTCTGGCTTGTCGCCCAGTCGACGATGTCGACCAGCGCCGGAATGTCCTCCATCGTGGCAAGCCGCAGGCCGGTGCCGGAAGGGACTTCACGAGCCGTCCGGTCCAGGCGGCGTTCGGCGACATTGCTCAGCCTGCCCCTCCCCACGTTCTTGCCTGGGCCCGCTGGGAGAGGGGTCGCGGTCATTGGCCAATGATTTCCGCGTAATCGAGAAGCGAAAGGTTGGGCAGGATGTTGAGAGACTGAGCGACGTCCACCCGGATCTGGTACGAAAATTCCGGCATCACCTCGACGGGAATGTCCGACACGGCTTCCTCGCCGCAAAGTATCAGCTCCGCCTTCTGGGCCGTGAAGCGCCCGACCTTCCGGTAGGGCGCCACCAGTCCGTACAAGGCATCCGACGAGGCAAGCATCCGCTCGGTCGATGCAAAGGAGGGGAGCCGCTTCGCGTTCGCAAGCCCGGTGATGTATTTCGCGTGCTCGCCGATGAAGCTGTCAGGTCCCAGATAGAGGAATTGCGGGCCGCCGTCCGCCGCCTCGTCAATTAGCTCCGGCAGGGCATCCCGGCTGGGATTGCCCTCGGAATCCAGCGGCACCGGAAACTCGTCGACCCGGATTCCCTCACGATCCCCCAGAGCGACGAGCTGTTCGACGGCCAGCACGGAATTCGTCTCCGTGGGGGTGAAAATGACCGCGATGCGGTCCACCGGCATGTAGGCCATCATCGCGCTGACCTGCGTCTCCACTGGCACGATGTGACTGACGCCGGTCACGTTTCTGCCCGTCGGTCCGAACTCCTCAATGATGCGTGAGCGAACGGGCTGCGACACCATCGTGAAAAGGACCGGCCGGTCGAGAATCATGGGCGGATAGTCGTCCGGACCTGCCGCCAGTTCCGGATCCCGGCCGGCAATGCCGAGAGTGACCGACGTTCCCCAGGTGTACACGAGATCGGGCTCGACGCGCTGAATCTCCTCGATGATGGACGGAAGCTTGCTCACATCCCGGTCAAGGGACCGAATCGTGAAATCTATCGGAACGTCGGATTCGGCGAAATGCGCGCGAAAGCCCTCCTCGACTTCGGTTTCGCCACGCCACAGAACCATGAATACGGACTTGCCCGCCGCATCCGCGTGCAGGCGTCCGGGCATCGGACCGGCCACTCCGAAGGCCAGTGACCCGGCAAGCAGTTCACGTCTCGAATAGCAAGGCACGAATCGCATCTCCCTCTTCCTGATCCCCGAAAGCCAGATACCAACTCAATCCGCAAGCCATCAGCAGCACGGCTGCAATGCCCATCAACATTAGCGCCTCCTCGGGTGTCGACGCCAGCAGCAAGCCGCTCGCGACCAACGGGCCGACAAGCGAGCCCAAGCGCTCGATGAAACGAAAGACGCCAAGCACCGCGCCCGCGCTGGTGCTAGGGCCTCTCGTCTCGGACACATGCATGAGATAGCTGATCTGGGCCGGGATGGACAAGGTCTGGCCGACACCAAAGAGCAACGTGGCGACCATGAGCACGATCAATCCTCCGTGGCCGAGCGTGTGCAACGTGTGAGGCAGGACGAGCCCAATCCCCGCGACGCCGCAGCCGACAGCCACCCAAAGATGGAACTTTCGCCAGCGGTCGGCGAGCGGCGACACAATCGGCGCCAGCAGCAGGATGGCGATGCCATAGGCCATGAGCACCCGGGCGCTGTCCGCGACGCTGCCTCCCGACCCGACGACGGCAAGCGGCATCAGCAGGAACAGGCCCCCGGTCAGGAGCGCCTTGGCCGGAATCGCGAAACAGATCATGGCGACCATGAATCTCGGGTTCAGCAGGACTGTCCGGAAAGCATCCCACTGCACGCCGGACAGCTTTCGCGTGACTTGGGTTCCGGCCTTTCCCTCGGCAGCGACCTCCGGCGTGGCCGACGAATCCGTCAGATCCGGCACCAGACGCGAGATGACGAGCATGCAGAGCAATGCCGAAATCGCTGCTACGGCGGTGGCCGCCACCAGTGCGGAGGCCAGGCCAAGCCTGTCCGCCAGCACGCCACCCAGGGCCGGGCCGCAGATTTCGGCGGAGACGACCACGGCAAAGAACACCGAAAACCCGGAGCTTCGGCGATCACGCTTTGCATGCTGGCTGATGTAGATCTGCGCCGCCGCGTAGACCAGCCCGTAGCCGAATCCCGTAAGCGACCTTGACAGCAGGATGCTGGCAAAGCCCTGCGCGGCGAGATGGCCCGCTATGCCGGCGGCGCTCAAGACGGCGCCCCAGAAGAAAACACGCCGGGCACCAAAACGCTCCGCGAGAATCGAGCCGACAAGCACCGAGATCAGGGACGCTGCCATGAATCCGGCCATGATCTGGCCGATCCGCAAACCCGGGTCGCTGTCAGGCGGCGCGAACTGCCCGAGAAACTGCGGCAGGATCGGTCGCAGGATGGCCTCCGAGAGGAAGAACATGAACAGGGGAAGGCGAATGTACGAGACAGCAGGAGACCGAATCGGTCGGGGGCCTTCGGCACCTGGCAGAAGCAGCCCGATCTCGCCCGCGCGGGTCTTGGCGATGTCAACGCCTCGCCAGATCACCTCGTTGATCCGGCGAACCAGCTTCTGCATGCCGCCACCCCACAGTGACGCAGGCACGAAACGCAGATCCTTGACCAGCAGCCTGGCCGTGAGGAACTCGATCATCCAGAGAGGGCGGATGATCAGCGCGGCGTAGATCAGGATCAGGAACTCGATGGCCACAAGGGCGACGGCAATCACCACAGTGACTATGTCAAACCAGATGTCACGCGTCAGTGCATCGATCACCTCGATATTGACACCTGCATGCAGGAAGCCGTCGGGATTGCCGGGATCTCTCCCGAGCGGCAGGCTCGACAGGAGGAGATTGCCCACCCGGCGACCGGACATCTCGATGGGCGAGAAGAGCGGCCTGCCCGTTACCTTCTCCCACGTCCCAATCAGCCGCTCGGCCATCGCCATCGGGGCCGGATCGGTCAGCTTGGCAAGTGTGTCGGCGACGCCGCCCGGATCACTTGCGGAAAGGTAGAGAATCTCCCCGTCCGGATCCGTCAACGCCAGAAACTCCATGCCTGCCGAAAAGGACCGAGTCGCGTCAAGCGTCTCTTCGACACCGCGCAACGATTCCAGGCCGCCGGAGAACGCGATCGCGAGATTGAGGCGTCGCTGGAGGCTCAGTCCGGAATTGATCGTCTGGTTTTCCACTTCCGGCAGAAGGCGAGCCTCGAACGTGCGAACCGACAGTATCCCGAACAGCAGGAACGGGATCAGCGTCAGCAGAACCAGGGCCAGCATGAAGAAGGCGAGAAAACGGGACTTCATGTCAACCAGCCTTCCCCGCCTTGGCCATCTCCTGCCCGATCTTCCATACCGCGTGCACAAGCGGGTCGGGAGACGCGGGCTCGGGGGCCTCAGGTTCGCTCGCCTGATGCAAGGTTTCGCTTCGCTTCGCGATCTGCCCCTCGATCCGGCCCAGGACCGCCACGGTTCCGAGCACCAGGAGCGGAATTACGGGCAGCAAGGAGCCGAGCAGCGCATTGACGAGATGTGACGATGTCTCGTCCAGGTCTCCCATGACATCGCCGCCGTCATGGGACAGCACCAGCATCCCTACCGACCGGCCGTTCTGCAGGATTGCCATTCGAGCCGAGAATTCCTCTCCGGAATCGAATGTGTGCAGCACGTCACCTGGCGGGGGAATCTCAAGCTCCGCAACCCCTTCTTCGAACGCGGCGCTTTCCTGTCCCTCAGCGGAAGGCCTGGTCGTGTAGAGCAGGACGCCATCGGCGTCCGTCACGAAAAGGTCAAAGGCGCCTTCGAACTGGCTTACGGAGCGCTGGATCAACTGTTCGGTCGATCTGGTCGTGCCTAGCGTCAGCCCCTCTTCGAGGCTGTTTCCGATGGCCAGAACCAAGTCGCGCAGCACGGCGTCGTAGCGGGCCGCAACATTCGATGTGAGCAATCGCTCGAATTTCAGGTAGTTCAGAACGCCCGCAACCGACAGCCCGACGATCGGCAACAGGCAAAGTACGAAGATGAACTGGATCGTCAGCCTACCGGGTCGCATCTCTTGACCGCCTTGACTTGCCGAAATTCATGGCGACGACCCCTGCAGCCCGGCCGCTGCCGATCTTTCCGCGTCCATTTCCGCGCCGCCGCCGGGCGGCGGCCCGCGGCCAAAGACCGTGGTGATCCGATTGCGCTTGTCGTAGTCGTAGCTCACGTGGTCGGCCATGTTCCGCACCAGCATGATTCCAAGCCCGCCGATAGGCCTGTCCTCCACGCCTGACTGCGTATCCGGTGCGGGACCTTCCTCAAGGACATTGAAAGGCGGCGCGTCATCCTCGATGACGAGCGCCGCACCTTCGGGCAACGGATGCAAGGCAAGCCAGATCGGGCCGTCCTCGCGGTCACCTCCGTAGCCATGCATGACGGCGTTCATGAACAGTTCCTCGATGACAAGATGCATCTTGTGCCTGTACTCGACCGCCGGGAAGTGGGATTCGCAGAACGAATCTATCCAAGCCTCGATCTTGGAGAGGTTTGCGACTTGGCTGTCTATCTCAAGGCGCTCAACCTTGGGCATTTCAGGCCTGTCCTGAATTAGCCGTCGCTTCTGCCAGCGCCTCTTCGCGCTTTTCGTATACCTTGAAAATCCTGTCAAATCCGGAAATGTGGAACACTTCGGCCACCGGGCCGTTGAGCCCGCAGATCGAGAACTCCACCGCCTGCTTGGAGAGTCGCTTGGCAACGACGAGAATCGCCCGGAGTCCGGCACTGCTGACATATGAAACGCCGTTGAGGTCACAGACAACAACCTTGTCCGTGTCCACGATTTCGGCCATCATCGAATTCTCCAGATCCCCGGCCGTGGCACCATCGATGCGTCCTTCGACTTCGACGACCACAGCGTGTCCGTCCCTCGAGGCCCTGCAATCCATCTCAATCTCCTTACCCAAGACGTGCGCGGCCATGAACTTGCCACGAAAGTGACAAACAGGAATTTCCGCGCATGATTTCCGTCAATTTTCTGCCGACGATGCATCGCGGTGTCAAGGGCACAATCGGCATTGTCGTGTCAGGTTCAGCGTTGATTTTCGGGCTCCGCCATGACATGCCAAAGTGCGTTCACGAAAGACAGGGACACGATCATCATGCAAAAGCTGTTTGAAATTCTGGGACTCGCAGCGATTCTGGGTCTTCTGCCGGCCTCAGCCATGGCACAGGCGCCGGTCGGCGCGGAAACCGGATTCGTGCTCAACACGTTTGCGTTTCTTATCTGGGGCGCACTGGTCATGTGGATGTGCGCCGGCTTCACGATGCTGGAAGCCGG
>JAPPCV010000061.1 GCA_028824715.1 Boseongicola sp.
CTGTACGAGGAGCCCGAAAACAGCTTCGTGGCGCAGTTCATCGGCGAGAACAACACGCTCTTGGGCCAGGTGGAATCGATCGGGGACGGGAACTGCACCGTCAGCCTCGATTCCGGCGAGACGATCGATGCAAAGGCCGTGAACGTGTCCTCGGTGGGTGAACGCACTCTGGTCTCGATTCGTCCCGAGCGCGTCGAGTTCAACAAGAGCCGCCTGATGGAAGGCGCACATACGCTCAAGGCAGAAGTCATTGAGTGCATTTACATGGGCGACGTGTTCCGCACCCGGCTTCGGGTCGCGGGCAAGGAAGACTTCGTCGTCAAGACCAGGAATGCCCCGGACCAGGTTCGCCTGGAAGCCGGAAAGGTTATCGAATTGGGGTGGTTGCCCGATGACTGCCGCGCACTTGATGCCTGATTGGCGCGCGTGCAGTTCCATCCGGCCCTCCAAATCGGGGACTCGAGTGTCAATCCCGAGACCGGAGTTCCTGCAACGAGGTCGGGAAACTAAGGAAGACTGAGATGAAACTCAAGAAGACAGTACTTGCAGCGGCTGCCCTCGCCCTGGCGGTGGGTCCGACCGCTGTTTCGGCCCAGCTGGCCGATGACATCACGCTCGTCTCATGGGGCGGCGCGTACCAGAAGTCGCAGCATCGTGCCTACGTGGAGCCTTACATCGCGGACAACCCAGAGGTCACCGCGGTGTGGGACGAAAGCTCGTACGAGGCGGTGGCCAAGCTGCGCGCGATGAACGAGGCCGGCAACGTCACGTGGGACCTCGTTGACGTCGTCGCGTCTGACGCCATTCGCCTTTGCGACGAAGGCCTTGCCATGGAAATCGACCATGACGAGCTGCTTGCCCCGGCACCCGACGGGTCGTCGGCATCCGAAGACTTCGGCGACCTGATCGTCTCGGACTGCTTCATCCCGCAGATCGTCTACTCGACCACCTTCGGCTACCGGACCGACATGGTCGGCTCGACGCCCCCGACCGACGTCTGCGCGGTCTTTGACACGGCGACGTATCCCGGAAAGCGGTCCCTGGAGAAGCGCCCGATCAACAACATGGAATGGGCCCTCATCTGCGATGGCGTTCCCAAGGCCGACGTCTATGACGTGCTTGAAACGGACGAGGGCCAGGCCCGCGCCTTTGCCAAGCTCGACACCATCAAGGACGACGTGATCTGGTGGAGCGCCGGCGCCGACACGCCGCAGCTCCTCGCCGACGGAGAGGTCGTGATCGGATCGACCTACAACGGCCGTCTCTTCTCGGTGATCGAGGAACAGGACCAGCCGGTCGGAATGCTCTGGGATGCACAGGTCTTCGACCTTGACGGCTGGATCATTCCGGTCGGCCTGCCTGCGGACCGTCTTGCGCGTGCCAAGGACTTCGTGAGGTTTGCCACGGACACGCAGCGCCTTGCGGACCAGGCCAAGTACATCAGCTACGGCCCCGCACGCATGTCCTCCGCGCCGCTTGTCGGACAGCACGCCGACCTTGGCATTGACATGGCGCCGCACATGCCGACGGATCCGGAGAACGCCAAGAACACCTTCCTCTACAACTACGAGTGGTGGGCGGACTACCGGGACGACCTGGACGCCAAGTTCCAGGCCTGGCTGGCGCAATAGCACGAACCAGCGGAACAGGCCGGATTCCGGTCCGGCCTGTTCCAGCAGGGGGCACGATGCCAAAGGGCTACATAATTGCGCACATCACCGTTCGCGATCCTGACGCCTACAAGGAGTATGTGGCAAGGGACACGCCGATCCTGGAAGGGTTGGGCGCAAGCTTCGTCGTCCGTGGCGGGAGGTCCACTCAGGTCGAAGGCGCACTTCACGAGCGACATGTCGTGATCGAGTTCCCGTCCTACGAGGAAGCGCTCGCCGCCTATCATGACCCGGAGTATCAGGCCGTCGCGGAGATTCGCCGTCGCACGGCGGAGAGCAGCGTCGTTGTCGTCGAGGGCCACGACCCATGACCGCCATCGATTCTCCTGTCCTGACCGCCGACGGCACGCCACTCAAGGCAAGCCTCAGGCGGGCGCTTCGGCGCGAGAAGGCCCGTGCCTTCCTGCTGGTGTCTCCACTGCTCCTCTTCGTCCTGTTGACCTTTATCGCTCCAATTGCGGACATGCTGTTCCGCTCGGTCGAGAACGGAATTGTCCACGACACGATCCCGCGCACGGTCCAGGCACTCCGGAACTGGGATCCGGAGCAAGGCGGGTCACCGGGCGACGACGTGTTCGAGGCCTTCTACACGGACATGGTCTTCGCGGTCGAGCGCAAGAGCCATACGCGGCTCGGTTCCCGGCTCAACTACGAGCGGACCGGCCTGGCCTCGCTGTTCCGAAAGTCGGGACGGCGCGTGGGCAAGTTTGACACCACGGATTACGCGGACGCGTTCACCACGCTCGACCAGGCATGGGAAGACCCGAGGACCTGGGACGCGCTGGCGGTTTCCGAAGGCGCCAGCCTTCCGCGCACCGCTTCCGTCCACGCGACCTGGCGAGAGGTGGTCCGGACCGATGGCGGCGATCCGCTCGAAGAGGAGCCATGGGACGTCCTCTACGCGGCGCTCTATGCCGACCTGATGCAGGCTCCTGCGGGAGGATTCGACAATCCGCTCCTGAACGACGCGCGGACCGCAGCGGCCGGGCTGGAGCCCGTAAGCCTCCGCGAACAGTTCGGGGCGATTGACGAAGACTGGCTGGATCCTCAGGTGTGGCGGACCATACGGACATATGCGGGGCGCTACACGCCGGGCTATTTCCTCAATTCAGTCGACCTGAAGCTGACAGCCGACGGCGTGCAGTACCGCGACGAGGGTGACCGCATCTACATCCTGCTCTTCGGGCGCACGCTCTACATGTCGCTGGTTATCACGATATCCTGCATCCTTCTCGGCTATCCGGTGGCGTTCCTCCTCGCCAATCTGCCGCTGCGGACGGCGAACATCTTGATGATACTCGTGCTGCTTCCCTTCTGGACCTCGCTTCTGGTGCGAACGAGTTCGTGGAAGGTGCTGTTGCAGCAGCAGGGCGTCATCAACGACATTCTCGTGGCGCTTCGGATCGTGGACGATGCGAGTCGGCTCATCCTCATCAACAACCAGACCGGCACGATCATCGCCATGACGCACATCCTGCTTCCGTTCATGATCCTGCCGCTCTACTCGGTCATGAAGACCATCCCGCCGTCCTATGTCCGCGCCGCAAAGTCGCTTGGCGCAACGGACTGGACGGCCTTCTGGCGCGTCTACTTTCCGAACTCGGTTCCGGGAATCGGCGCGGGTTCGGTGCTCGTGTTCATCCTGGCGATCGGCTACTACATCACGCCGGAACTGGTTGGCGGCACGCGCGGCGTCTTCATCTCCAACCGGATCGCGTATCACATATCGTCATCGCTCAATTGGGGACTCGCGGCTGCGCTTGGAACGATCCTGCTTTTTGCCGTCCTGATCCTCTACTGGACCTATGACAGGATCGTCGGCATCGACAACGTGAAGCTCGGAGGCTGAAGTGTCTGGCCTTCCTCCATATGCCTCCTTCACCCAGAAACTCTGGCATTACGCGTTCCGCGTGATCTGCGGCATTGTCTTCTTCTTCCTGATCGCCCCGATCATCGTGATCATTCCCCTGAGCTTCAACGCACAGGACTTCTTCACCTTCACGCCCGAGATGCTTGCCCTCGACCCGGACGGATATTCGCTCAAGCACTACAACGACTTCTTCACCAATCCGGACTGGCAGCAGGCAATGTGGAACTCGATTCGCATTGCTCCGATGGCCACGCTCCTGTCCGTGTCCTTCGGCACGCTGGCCGCGATCGGCCTGAGCCAGCCGCATGTGCCCTTCCGTCGGGCAATCATGGCAATACTGATCTCGCCGATGATCGTGCCGCTGATCATTTCTGCTGCCGGCATGTACTTCTTCTACAGCCGAATCGGGCTTCAAGGCTCCTATTGGGGCGTCGTGCTGGCCCACGCGGCGCTTGGGATCCCCTTCGTCATCATCACGGTGACGGCAACGCTGGTCGGCTTTGACCGGAGCCTCACGCGTGCCGCAGCCAGCCTGGGAGCGAATCCGGTCACGACCTTTGCCAAGGTGCAGATGCCACTCATCCTGCCTGGCGTGATATCGGGCGGGCTCTTCGCCTTCATCACGTCCTTTGACGAGGTCGTGGTCGTGCTGTTCGTCGGTTCGGCGGGTCAGAAGACGCTGCCCTGGCAAATGTTCACCGGGCTCCGCGAACAGATCAGCCCCACTATCCTTGCGGTTGCGACGATCCTCGTGACGGTTTCGGTCGTCCTGCTTGCCACGATCGAGATTCTCCGTCGCCGCTCGGAGCGGCTGCGAGGCATGTCGCCGGGCTGAGAACGGCCCCTGGCACAAGGGCCCAGGCCCGCCGCAACAGAAGGTTTCCGCGATGCATTTCCGTCGCGATTCCCCTTCCGCCCGAAAAGAGAGACGGGCGGGCCGACTGGCCCGCCCGTTCCGTTCGCCAACAGGGAGGAGGTTGGCAACGGGCCGCCGCGTACCCGATTACACGGCCACCTTTTCCGCGGCGGCACTCATCTCTTCGGCGGCTTTCTTGACGGCCTTGGAAGCGTCGCTGCCGAGATCCTTTCCGGCCGCGAGCATCAGCTCAACCGTTTCCATCTGGACCTTCTTCGCGACCTCGGCGAAGGCAGCCAGCGACTCGGCGCTCATTTCGGCCTGGGCCGATGCGAATTCGGCCATCGCCTTGCTGTAGTCGACCGGATCTTCCTTGGCGTTGGTCACGTTGCCGAACTTTCCGATGGATGCCTTGGCCCAGCCAGCGGAAATCTCGGTGGACTTCTCGGCGGCATCCAGAACGACCTTCGACATCTTGTCGGCAACCGAGGCCTGGTTCTTGAAGGCGTCATTGAATGCACCCGCGTCTACGGGGAATGCACCCATCATGTCCTTCACCATCTTCGAGTATTCGTTTGCAGTCTTCGTCATCTCTTCTCTCTCCGTGCCTTGGGAACGGGCGGCGCCCGACCTGTTTTCCAGATGCAGCATACATAGATGCTGCAGTGCAGCAATTCAAGGGATTTTTCTGCACTGCAGCAAATTTCTTTTGCTTTCCTTTCAACGAGATAGTTCAATCCAGCCGTGTTTGCCCATGATGCACGATGTGAATCTGCGGATCAGAGGGCCATCACTGATTCCGGTTCCGAGCGCTCGTGATCACGCAAGGGCACCTGCCTCGGCAAATCGTCGTCCCGGGAATCGCCCTTGAGATGGCGTTGTCATGCCCGTCGAACCGATCTTCCGGCACGATGAGCATATCGAATGCGGCGTGGCCGGATCCGAACGCGAGGGCGTCCGAGGGGCGCCAAGTGTCGCTCAGGAAAAAGGCGGGCCGTTGCGGCCCGCCAGTCTTGGATGCCAACAGGGAGGAGGTTGGCAGTCGCAATCGAATTACTGGCTCACGGCCACTTTCTCTGCGGCGTCAGGCAATTCCTTGGGCGCTCTCTTGGCGGCCTTCGAAGCGGCATGCGATGGCGGAGTGGGCCGACCCGTTCCGGAACGCGCCTTTCTGGCGGCCTTCGATTCGCCGTTGCCCGCATCCTTGTCCGCGGCAAGCATCAGTTCGAGCGTCTTTACCTGAACCGTCGTGGCCACGTCCGCGAAGGCTTCCATCGACTTGGCGCTCAATTCTGCCTGGGCAAGCGCGAAATCGCCCATGGCCACGGTGTAGTCCGAAGGATGGTTCTGGGCCTTCGTGACATTGCCGATCTCTCCGAGGGTCGACTTTGTCCATGTGGCCGAAATCTCGGTGGACTTCTCGGCCGCAGCCAGCACGACTTTCGACATCTTGTCCGCGACGGAAGCCTGTTGCCTGAAGGCGCTCTTGAACATGCCCGCGTCGACGGGGAACTCGCCAAGCATGCCCTTCATCACCTTCGTGTATCCATTTGCGTTTTTGGTCATCTTCTCTCCAACTCCTGAAGCTGTGGCGCAAAGCCCTTCGTTTGTGCAGTTGCGGCACAAATATATGCTGCAACGCAGCAATTCAAGGGCAAACTCTGCGGTGCGGAGATTTTCTTTCCTTCAGTGAGGAAGGTCAGCCGATTTCCACGACTTCCTTGACGTAGGTGCCCGGTGCAGCGGCGAGAACCGGGTGGCTTTGCACGGCTCCGGGAACCCGCGCCCCGGTCTCGCTGCCGGACCGCGCCGCCAGCCACCGCTCCCAGGTGGGCCACCAGGACCCTTCGTTGTACGTGGCGGCGTCCTTCCACGCTGCCGGTTCGGCGGGCACGCCATGGCTCGTGTAATGACCGTACTTGTTTCTGGATGGCGGGTTCACGATGCCGGCGATATGGCCCGATTCGGACAGCAGGAACGTCTTCGAGTTGCTCCCCATCTGGCGGAATCCCTCGTAGCAGGCGTGCCACGCGGCAATATGATCGGTCTCGCACGCGACGGAGCATGCCGGAACCTTGATGTCCCCGACCCGGACCGTTTCCCCCAGGATTTCGAAGCCTTCTCGCGCGAATCGGTTCTGCTGGCAAAGGCCGCGCAGGTACTCCATCAACATTGCCGCTGGCAGGTGGGTCCCGTCGCCGTTCCAGTAGAGAAGGTCGAAGGCTGGAGGCGCCTCTCCCATCAGGTAGCTTCGGATGGCAGGGCCGTAGATGAGGTCGTTCGAACGGAGAAAGCTGAATGTCCGGCTCATGATCCGGTTCTCAAGGACGCCCACCTGTTTGCACTGTGTCTCGATGGCGTCCACGAAATCATCTGTCAGGAACACGGTGAACTCGCCCTGGTCCTGGAAGTCAGTGAGCGTCGTGAAGAACGTCGCGCATCCGATCGACTTGTCTCCCCGCCTTTCCAGCAGCGCAAGCGTCAGGGAAAGCGCGGTTCCTCCGATGCAGTATCCCGTGACATTGATCCGCTTCTCCCCGGTAACGGCCTTTACCTGGTCGATTGCCGTAAGGAAGCCCTTCTCCACGTAGTCTGCCATGCCGAAATCGCGATAGCTCGCATCAGGGTTCTTCCAGGAAACGACGAAAAGCGTGTAGCCTTGGTCGACGATCCACTTGATCAGGCTGTTTTTCGGTTTCAGGTCGAGGATGTAGTACTTGTTGATCCATGGCGGAAAGACGAGAAGCGGCGTCTCGTGCACGGTCTGCGTCGTTGGAGCGAACTGGATCAGCTCGAAGATCTCGTTGCGAAAGACAACCGAGCCTTCGCTGCTTGCGATGTTGGCGCCAACCTCGAACGCCTTCTTGTCTGCCAGCGTCACCATCAGTTCGCCATCCGACTCCTCGATGTCACGGACAAGGTTCTCCAAGCCGTCGACGAGGGACTGGCCGTTGGTCTCCGCCGCTTTCGCAAGAGCTTCCGGATTCGTGCCGAGGAAGTTTGCTGGGCTCATCATGTCGATGATCTGGCGCGTGAAGTAGCTCACGCGCTTGCGGTCGGTTTCGCTCAGGTCGTCCAGGCCTTCGACAGCGTTGGAGACCGCCTCAGCGGAAATCAGGTATTGCTGCTTGATGAAGTTGAAATAGGGATGCTGGGCCCAGAGATCCCCGGCAAACCGCGGGTCCGCCGGAGTCTTGTCCTCGGGCGGTTCAAGGCTTCCTTGCATCAGGCTCTTCTGTGCCTCGACAAAGTGAGTCAAGGCCTTGCCCCAATACGCAACCTGGGTCTCGAACACCTTTGACGGGCTTTCCACGAGCTCTGCGGCATAAGCCGTAGCCGCCTTTGCGTAGAGTTCCCTACCGGGACCCTGAAGGTCCGGATTGGGCGCCTTCTTCCTGGACATCGCCGCAACCAGACGCTCGGACAGCTCCTCGATCCTGGCGAGGTTCTTGTGCAACTCCTCCAGCCGGTCCGCGTCTCCGTCGGTTTCTTTGGTTGTCATTGCCTCGGTCCCCACTTACTTTGCACTTGCAGCATTTTGGGCAATGTAGCGATACAGGAACAGATTGGCAAAGCGGCGTTTTGGCCCAGGTGCGCGAGGAGCACGCATATGCGACACATGCTGACCTACGACATGATGGAGACCGCCCGCAACAGCAACCAATGGATCGGTGCAACTGCGTCTGCAATGGCATCCTACCCCGTCTGGGGCGCCGTGCCGAATCCCTGGATCAACCTGGTGGCTGCCTGGGGCGAGGTTGCCGAACGCAGCTTTGCACGGATGGTTGCCCGGCCGGACTGGGGCATCGATTCCGTGGTTGGCGAGGACGGTCGGGATCATCTCGTCGACGTCAAAACGGAAATCGCGCGCCCTTTCTGCGACCTGATCCGTTTCCGGGTCCAGGGACGGCCGGAAGGGCGGCGACGCATCCTGCTGGTGGCTCCGATGTCGGGGCACTATGCGACGCTTCTGCGCCCCACCGTGCACAGCCTGCTGCCCGACGCCGAAATCTGGATCACGGATTGGCACAACACGCGCGACATTCCCGTCAGTGCAGGAAAGTTCGACATCGAGGATTACACTCTCTACCTGTCCGACTTCATCCGCCATCTCGGTCCGTCGATCAACGTGATCGCCGTGTGCCAGCCCGCCCCGCTGGCCCTCGCCGCGACGGCGTGTCTCGCTGCGGAGGAACCTGATGCACAGCCGCGCACCCTGACGCTGTTCGGCGGTCCGATAGACCCGGATGCCGCACGCACCGAGGTCACGGATTTCGGACGCCGCGTGACCATGGGACAGCTTGAGCAGTTCATGATCCAGCGAGTGGGCTTCAAGTATGCGGGCGTCGGGCGACTGGTCTACCCCGGGCTCTTGCAACTCGCCTCCTTCATCACCATGAACTCCGAGACGCATGTGCGCGCATTCACGAACCAGATCGTGCTGGCTGCAAAGGGAGAGGCGGCGGACCACGACAGGCACAATCGATTCTACGACGAGTATCTCGCGGTCATGGACATGCCGGCCGAATTCTACCTTTCAACCGTCGAACGCATCTTCAAGAACCGGGAAATCGCGCGAAACGCATTCACGGTGGAGGGGCGCCATGTCGACTTCGGCGCGATCACCGACGTGGCGATCAAGACGGTCGAGGGCGAACAGGACAACATCTCCGCACCGGGGCAGTGCCTTGCCGCCCTGGACCTGCTGACGGGATTGCCAGCCTCCAAGAAGGCCTCGCATCTTGAACCAGGTGCTGGCCATTATGGCATCTTCGCTGGCCGGGGCTGGCGCAACAACATCCGGCCGCTGGTCCTGGACTTCATCGATCAGAACGCACCGTCCTAGTCTGCGACAGCGCCTGATGATTCCCGCGCGGCAACGGACAGAATCCATCGCCGGCCTGCCAATTGCGTCTTACGTCCAGCTGACCTGTGCGCCTCCCGGCAGCGCGAAGCGGGCCCGCAGGGGAAGGTCGTCGGCACACCCTTCCATGTCGCAGAACCTCTGCACCCAGGCGTCATCCATCAGCAGGAAGTCGAGCACTGAAGCCAGGAATTCGAGGTCCATCGAGCGCTGTCGCAAGTCCGCCTCCGTGGCGCCCGTCGCGCCAAGAAAGACGGGCAGCAATTCGTCATTGCCGACCAGCCAAGACAGGGCCTTGATCGCCAGTATCTCTGCGGATTCCTCTGACAGCGGTGTCATGTCCGGCCCCCGACCCAAGCAACCATGTCATTACAGGAATGCGGCGGTGGCCGAAACGGGAATCCACGGTTCGCGCAAGTTCCCGGGACGTCACCCAAGCCGGGTCGCATTGGCCGCAATGCACGTCGCGTGCATCTCCGGATTCAACGACGCTTGAATCGCTTCAGGGAACGCTCCAGCCGGTCGGCATAGGCAGAACGCTCGTCGGGACTCATCGCCTCAAGCCGCTCGAGCAGCAGCGTCTCGCCCAGCAACTGGCGTTCCTCTGCAACCCCGCGCTGCTCCTGCAGGATTCGCCTCACTTCGTCCGGCAGGAATGGTTCCGCCCTGAGCGCCACCAGCAGTTCGTCCAGCAGGTCACGCAGCCGACCTCGGCTCGCCTGAAGATGAGAACGCTTGCCAGTCAGCTTGTCATGAAGCGCTCCCCGGTCTCCGGGACCCAGCGCGTGCGCAAATGGCGCGCCAATCACGGCCCTTACGGGTCCCGCGACACCATCATCCCAACGGTGACGGTCTGGCGCAAGGGCGCGTCCCACGAAGGCGCCAATGACAACCAGGTTCAGCGCCAGCGAAACAAACAGGAGCGGCTTCACCCAGGACCGGCGCGGGCGTGACGTGGCGTCATCACTCATCGAGGATCGCCTCAAGGTCGGTCCCCGGCAGGAAGGTCGCAAGCGCGACCGTGTCGTCGCCCTCGAGCGTCAACGCATCTATTGCCTCCGGCATCACAAACCCGATCCAGACGCCGAGCGCCGCGGCCCCGGAAAGTCCTGACGCGGCGAACACCCGACCCAGCCAGGCGAGACGCAAGACCGGACGGGCGGCGGGAGCAGGCCTCGCGGCCGCTTCATCAGCGCGCGCCGCCATCCGTTCCAGGAATTCGCCGGACGGCAACGGCCTTTCTGAGCGCCCTGCCTCGAACAGCGTCTCAAGCGCAATGTCGTCACGACTGTTTCCGGTCATCCTCAAACCCCAGTTCTTCCCTCTTGCCGTACAGCGCCTTCTTGAGCGCGCGCTTGCCCCGAGCCGTCAGACTTTCCACCGCCTCCACGCCAATGTCCATTATTTCGGCGATCTCGGGGTTCGAGAATCCCTCGAGATGCCGCATCACAACAGCCTGCCTTTGCCGGTCAGGGAGGACGGAAAGGGCGGCGTCCAGCGTTTCGGATCTCTGCCTTGCGGTCATGAGTTCAACCACACTTGCCAGGTCTGCGGCAGGTTCGGCGACCGATTCCAGCGCGACCTGCGGCCTGGCCCGCCGCTGTCGAAGTCGATCGGTGCAGAGGTTCATTGTCACCCTGTAGGCCCAGGTCGAGACCTTTGCCTCACCCTGCCGCCAGTCCGGCGCCATCTTCCAGAGCCTCAGCATGGTCTCCTGCACGACATCCTCGGCTTCGCCTTGATCGCCGAGAACCCTGGCCGCGCAGCCGAAGAGCATCGGCCCAAGTCGTGCCACCAACTGGCGGCCTGCCTGCGCATCGCCATTGGCAAATGCGACGAGAAGTGCCGAATCCGGCACTTCGCCTGCACGCGGGGCGACAAGAGCGGCATTGTCTTCCATCTCCGACCGGACCTAGTGCCGGACTGCCGCAAGGGCAATCCGGCACGTTTCGGCGTCAGTTCCGCCAGAAGCCCCACCAGCGCCCCCCCTTGTCCCCGCGGTGACCGCGATGGCGACGAGCAAATCGCTCCATCCCGTCTTCGAATTCCTCTGCGCTGACTCCGCCCGAGTCATCGGAATCCAGTCGCATGATCCCCCGCAACCGGCCATCACGATGTCCCCGTGCCGCCAATGCATCCTGGTTCAGCACGCCGTCGCCGTCGGCATCAAGCAGCGCGAACATCCGAGCTGCCGCCTCGCCGGCGCGAGCTTGCGCGGCAGCCACGAATTCGGCTTCGCTGATGTCGCCGCTGTCATCGGCGTCCATCTCCGCGAAGCGCGCACCCGGAAGCATTTCCAGATCTTCCCGGGTGATTTCCCCGCTGCCATCGACATCCAGATGCTCGAAGGTCATGCGCCCCTTTGCCGTTTCCAGAGCGAGAGCGGCGCCAGACCCGGTGGCAATCAGCGCTGCCGCCACAAGAATCGAGTATCTCGTAATCTTCATTTCCTGGTCTCCGTTGTTTCGTGTCTACGCCTGGTTGAACGCAGGGCGGCACGCTTTCCGTCGAATCCTTGTCGGCATGTTGAACCAAGCACCCGCGAGACCGTCGTCCCGGTCGAAGGCGAGCCGCTGCCACCTTATGGGCGGGCGGGCCCCAAGCAACTCGTACTCACGCCGGGACTCCCGACATGTTCGTCGAAAGCATCGAAGAATCTCGCTGGGGCTACATCAGGTTGCGTGCCAGGTCCGGCAGCAAGATGTCGCGCAGAATGATGATGAGGAGAAAGGCCACGAGCGGCGAAAGGTCCAGCGCGCCCGTATTTGGCAGAATGCGCCTGATTGGCTGGTACACGGGCTCCAGAAGTCGGCACAGCCCATCCCAGACTGCTGCCACCATGGGCTGGCGCAGGTTCAGGACATTGAAACTGATCAACCAGCTCAGGATGACGTGCACAAGAACAACCATGAAGGCGACGTCCAGCAACAGGGAGACTATCTGCAAGATCGCGTTCATGGCATGACCTCGATTGCGTCAGGCCTTCAACTAAGGCCCCATGCACGTCCGTGCAAGCCCGAACACAATGGCTTTCATGAATCCGCGACTGTGCAACACGGCGTCAACCGCGCGATTTGGTCTCGCGCGGCCGAACCGAGGTTGCGCACAGTTTCCAGTCCGGCTTAAGTCCGCAGGAACAGGAGAGGTCGACGTGCAAGCTGCGGTTCTCAGGAAACGGATTTGGGGCTGGTTCTTTTTTGACTGGGCCAGCCAGCCATACCATACGCTGCTCGTGACCTTTGTCTTCGGCCCGTATTTCGCGGCCGTGGCCACGCAGCACTTCATGGAGGCAGGACTGCCCGAGCAGGCTGCGGATGCGCGCGCGCAATCGCTTTGGTCACTTGGCCTGACCGTCTCGGGCCTCGTCGTTGGGCTCTCCGCACCGGTCCTGGGTGCGCTTGCGGATGCAGCCGGACGCCGCATGCCCTGGATCATCGTTTTTTCAGCGCTCTGCATCCTGGGTTCAGGTTCGCTCTGGTGGGTGATGCCCGACGGATCGAACCTCGCGTTCGCGATCATCGCCTTCGGGATTGGCTTCATCGGAGTCGAGTTCGCGCTGATATTCACCAATGCACAGCTTCCCTCCCTCGGGCCGACGAGGGACATCGGGAAGATCTCGGGCTCAGGATTCGCCTTCGGCTACCTCGGCGGGCTGATCTCGCTCATCATCATGCTCGCGTTTTTTGTCGAGGACGAGTCGGGGACGACGTTCATCGGACTTGCACCAGCCTTCGGTCTCGATCCGGAGCTCCGGGAAGGCACGCGCTTCGTCGGTCCCCTTGCCGCGACTTGGTTTGCGGTCTTCATGATCCCGTACTTCCTTTGGGTGCGCGAAGAAAGAGCGCTGCGCAAGCGCGCTCCCGTCTTCGAGACGCTCAGGCACCTGCTCGAAACGTTGCGCAAGTTGCCAAAGCGCCCGAGCCTTGCTTCGTTTCTTGGCGGCTCGATGCTGTATCGCGACGGCTTGAACGGGCTCTACGCATTCGGCGGCACCTATGCGGTCCTCGTCCTGAACTGGGAGATCACACGGGTCGGAATCTTCGGGATAGTCGGCGTGATCTCGGCGGCCGCCATGTCCTGGATCGGTGGGGGCCTTGACCGCCGCTTCGGGCCGAAGCCTGTCATAGCATTCTGTATCGCCGCGCTTGTCGTGGTCTGCTTCACGATCATGTCGGTACGCCTTGACAGCATCTTCGGGCTGAATGTCGTGACATTCTGTGGATCCCCCGGCACCATTTGCCAGGAACTCCCGCACATTGTCTTCATGACGTGTGGCGCTCTCATCGGCGGCTTCGGGGGCATCCTGCAGGCCGCAAGCCGCACGCTCATGGTGCGCCATGCCGACCCGGACACGGCGACGGAAGCCTTCGGCCTTTACGGGCTTGCAGGGCGGGCAACATCATTTCTTGCACC
Source organism: Boseongicola sp. (assembly GCA_028824715.1). Taxonomy (GTDB): domain Bacteria; phylum Pseudomonadota; class Alphaproteobacteria; order Rhodobacterales; family Rhodobacteraceae; genus JAJEFO01. The sequence continues at coordinate 13,674 of JAPPCV010000061.1, forward strand.
CCTCCTGATCGGGATCGTGACCGCCCTGAGCGGCAGCGTGGCATTGGGCGTGACGCCAATAATTGCGCTTTTCGCTGCAGGTGCCGTCCTGCTAAAATGGACCGATCCCAACGGAGATCGAGCAGAAAGATGAACAACCGGATTCTCAAGACTTTCGCCATCGCATGCGCGCTTTCCTCGCCTGCATCCGCCGAACCGATCGCAAAGGAACTCTTCGGTGCAAAGAAGACGCCGTCGGCCGAAAGCAGCGCGGCCATCGGCAGCTACGCCCGCGGCTGCCTTGCCGGGGCGAGCCAGTTGCCCGAAACGGGTCCGTCCTGGCAGGCGATGAGGCTGTCCCGAAACAGGAACTGGGGCCATCCGGAACTGATCGATTTCGTCACGGAACTCTCGCGGTTCGCAGCGACGCAGGATGGATGGGCGGGGCTCTACGTGGGCGACCTCTCGCCACCCCGCGGCGGCCCGATGTCCGGACATCGCAGCCACCAGATCGGGCTTGACGTTGACATCTGGATGCTGCCGCCAAAGCGGCTCGACCTCTCGCGACAGGAGCGGGAGGATCTGTCATCGATTTCGACCCGGCGTTCCAAGGGCGCTTACGTCAATGACAACTGGTCGGCCGAGCATCATGCAATCCTCCGCACCGCCGCCGAGGACGAGCGCGTCGCGAGAATCTTCGTGTTTCCCGGCGCCAAGGTTCAGATGTGCCAGGACGAGGCCGGCGACCGAAGCTGGCTGCGGAAGATCCGTCCCTGGTGGGGCCATCACTATCACTTCCATGTGCGGCTGACCTGTCCGGACAATGCGAGGGACTGCGTGAACCAGGCTCCCCCGCCAGATGGTGACGGATGCGCCGACGCGGAACGCTGGGTCAGGGACATCCTCAACCCGCCGCCGCCGGACCCGGACGCACCGCCCCCGAAGCCGCGGCCGGAACTCGTGCTCGCCGACCTGCCGGAGCAGTGCGCGACAACGTTGACGCGTTGACTGAAGGCTTCGCGGCAGACCAGCCGCCCATGCCACGCATCGGCCCTTGCTGACCGCTGCGCTTGCCGGGCTGCGTTCCGGGTCGCTTGACCGGCGGGTTTTCGAGCGATATTGGCGCCGCGTTCCCGTACCGCCGGGAGCCAAGTCTCCGCAACCTTGCAAAAACGGATCCATCGCATGTCCCGCATCCTGCCCGGCATCCTTTGCATGGCCGCCATCGTCGTGGCGTCCAACATCCTTGTGCAGTTCCTGTTCGGCCAATGGCTGACTTGGGGCGCGTTCACCTATCCGCTGGCATTCCTGGTGACCGACGTGATGAACAGGCTCCACGGGGCCGCCACGGCCCGAAAGGTCGTGGTGGCAGGATTCGTGGTCGGCGTGATCTGTTCCGTTGTCGGAACACAGATCGCGGGAGAGTTCGGACCGTTGGTGACATGGCGAATCGCGGCCGGGTCCGGGCTGGCCTTCCTGACCGCACAATTGCTGGACGTGGCTGTGTTCGACAGGCTGAGAGAAGGGGCATGGTGGCGCGCTCCGTTCGTTTCGACACTGATCGGCTCGGCGGTCGACACGGCAATCTTCTTCACGATCGCGTTCTCGGCATGGCTTGCGTTCGTCGAGCCCGGAAACGACGTGAGCTGGGCAAACGACGCCCTGCCGTTGCTGGGGCTCGGGCCCGTTCTGCCGCTCTGGGTGTCGCTTGCGCTGGCCGACTGGGGCGTGAAGCTTGGAATCGCCGTTCTGGCACTGGTGCCATTTCGCCTCATTGTCGAGAAACTGGGCAGGCAGGACGCAAAATAGTTTGACAGCGGCAGAATCCGTGCCAACCTCCGCGCAATCGAAACAGGCGAAAGGAGGTGGTCCAGTGTCCAGAGCGATATTGGAGAGAGGTGTCCGGACAGTCGGGAGACCCATCAGCTGAAGGGCAGACCCTTTGCAAAAGCACTCCTGATTGGGCCACCGGCCTGGCCGGTCCCTAACTGGCCCATCTCCAAGACACTCGGAAGGGTCGCCTCATCGGCGGCCCTTCTTCATTCCTGCAAAGTCGCAATCCGGTGGCTGTCGTACCGCCGGAACAGCCTGAATCATCGAAGCGAGCAGACCTGATGTGGATCACGCCTGACATTGAACTGGGAGACTGGGAAATCACCGAACAGTTTGTCCGCGCTTCGGGCCCGGGCGGACAGAACGTGAACAAGGTGGCGACGGCCGTGGAGCTTCGCTTCGAAGCGGCACGTTCGCCTTCCCTGCCCGATTCTGCGAAGCGACGGCTCAGGCACATTGCCGGCCGGCGCTGGACGAGGGAGGGCGCGGTCGTGATCCAGGTCTCGGAAACCCGGAGTCAGGCCAGAAACCGCACCATCGCGCGCGCAAGGCTCGCAGACCTGATCCGGCGTTCGCTCGCCAAGCCGAAGCCGCGCGTGAAGACCTCTGTGCCACGAGGCCAAAGACGCAGGCGCCTCGAACAGAAGAAACGCCGGAGCGCGATAAAGGCGCTCCGGCGATCAGAAGAGGATCTCGACTAGGCTCAGTTCAGGTCGAAGCGGTCAGCGTCCATGACCTTGACCCAGGCCGCGGCGAAATCGGCCACGAACTTCTTCCTGTTGTCGTCCTGTGCATAGACCTCGGCAAGCGCCCTAAGCTGGGAGTTCGCGCCAAAGACAAGGTCGACCCGCGTTGCCGTCCAACGCACGCCTCCGGCGCGATCACGGCCCTCGAACACCCCCTCGTCGCCAGGAACCGGCACCCAGTCGATGCCCGAGTCCGTGACAGCGACGAAAAAGTCGTTGGTCAGCTTGCCGGGGATTTCCGTCATGACGCCGTGGCGCGAAGCGCCATGGTTCGCACCAAGTGCTCTCATGCCGCCGACAAGAACCGTCATCTCCGGTGCCGTAAGCGTAAGGAGCTGGGCGCGGTCGACAAGGAGCTCTTCTGCCGAAACCGCATATTGCGCCTTCTGGTAGTTCCGGAACCCGTCGGCCGCGGGTTCAAGCACCGCAAAGCTCTCCGCGTCGGTCTGGTCCTGCGTTGCATCCCCCCGTCCCGGAGTGAACGGCACCTCCACGGGATTGCCACCGTCAGAAGCCGCTTTCTCGATCGCCGCGGAGCCGGCCAGCACGATGAGATCGGCAAGAGAGACCGGCTTTTCGAAGCCGTCCCTGATCCTTTCGAGTGACTCGATGACCGGCATCAGCGGCTTGTTGGTCTCCCAGTCCTTCTGGGGCGCCAGCCGGATGCGGGCACCGTTTGCCCCGCCGCGCTTGTCCGACCCCCGGAAGGTCGATGCCGAAGACCACGCAAGCGAAACGAGTTCGGCCACGGAATGGCCCGAACCAAGGATCTGCTTCTTGAGCCCGGCAATGTCGGCAGCATTGACGAGATCGTGGTCCGGCCTGGGGATCGGATCCTGCCAGATCAGTTCCTCATCCGGCACTTCCGGGCCAAGGTAGCAGGCACGCGGTCCCATGTCCCTGTGCGTCAGCTTGAACCATGCACGGGCAAAGGCGTCTGCAAACTCCTCGGGGTTTGCGTGGTACCGACGCGAGATCTTCTCGTATTCGGGATCCATGCGCATCGCCATGTCTGCCGTGGTCATCATGAGCGTGACCTTCTTGCCGGATCCGTCGACCTCGGGCGCATGGTCCTCGTCCTTCAAGCCCCTGGCGACCCAGATATGCGCTCCGGCCGGGCTCTTCGAGAGCTCCCACTCGTATCCGAACAGCACGTCAAAGTAGCCCATGTCCCACTTGGTCGGGTCCGATGTCCAAGGACCCTCGATGCCGCTCGTTGTCGCGTCGACGCCCTTCCCGGAACCGTAGCCGTTCTTCCATCCCAGTCCCATCTGCTGGATTGGCGCGCCTTCCGGTTCCGGACCGACAAGGCCGGGGTCGCCTGCGCCGTGTGCCTTGCCGAAGGTATGTCCTCCGGCGACCAGGGCCACCGTTTCCTCGTCATCCATTGCCATCCTGGCGAAAGTCTCCCGGATGTCCCGACCGCTTGACAGGGGATCGGGACTGCCGTTCGGTCCTTCAGGATTCACGTAGATCAGGCCCATCTGGACTGCAGCCAGCGGGTTCTCGAGATCCCGGTCGCCGGAATAGCGGGCATCGCCCAGCCAGGTGTCCTCGGCGCCCCAGTAAATGTCCTCCTCCGGCTCCCAGAAGTCGGCGCGGCCACCACCGAACCCGAATGTCTTCGCGCCCATCGACTCAATCGCGCAGTTTCCGGCCAGGATCATGAGGTCGGCCCAGGAAATCGCGTTGCCGTACTTCTTCTTGACTGGCCACAGAAGTCGCCGGGCCTTGTCGAGATTGCCGTTGTCCGGCCAGGAGTTGAGCGGCGCGAAGCGCTGCGTCCCGGAAGACCCGCCGCCCCTGCCGTCACCGGTCCGGTAGGTTCCGGCGCTGTGCCATGCCATGCGGATGAACAGCGGTCCATAGTGACCGTAATCCGCCGGCCACCAGTCCTGGCTGTCGGTCATCAAGTCATAGAGATCCTGCTTCAGTTCATTCAGATCGAGCTTCTTGAACTCCTCAGCGTAGTCGAAGGCCGCGCCCATGGGATCGGAAAGAGATGAATTCTGATGCAGGATGCGCAGGTTCAACTGGTTTGGCCACCAGTCGCGGTTTGATCGCGCGCCGAAAGTCGCGTGCATGACGGGGCATTTCCCAGGGGCGTCGTTTCCGTCCATTTTCCTCTCCGATTGCAATTGTTGCGACAGCTTCAGGATGCCGTCCGGGTCATGTGTCAGGATATCAAGTCCGGCTGATCGGCAAAAGCGTCAATTCCGAAAATTTCCGCATGCGCCCGCACAGTACCGAGGCGTTGCGGATGCCTCGACAGCGTCCGCCGCAACGCCGGCGCGATCAGCGCCCCGTCCTGCCCGGAACGTGGTCAGACGATGGCCGCCTCGGTGGCTGCCCGAATCTCGTCGCGGCTGACATCCGGCGCGGTCTCAAGAATGTGCAGCCCCTTGTGACCGACTTCGAGCACGCCGAGATTGGTGATGACCAGGTCCACCACTCCCTTTCCGGTCAGCGGAAGGGTGCATTCCTTCAGCAGCTTTGACGCCCCGTGCTTGTTCGTGTGGTCCATGACGACGATCACGCGGCCAACGCCCGCCACGAGATCCATGGCGCCACCCATTCCCTTGACGAGCTTGCCGGGGATCATCCAGTTCGCCAGGTCGCCTGCTTCACTGACTTCCATCGCTCCCAGGATGGCCACGGCGATCTTGCCGCCCCGGATCATTCCGAAACTCTGCGCGCTGTCGAAATATGCCGTTCGCTTCAGTTCCGTGATCGTCTGCTTGCCTGCGTTGATGAGATCGGGATCCTCTTCGCCTTCGAACGGAAACGGTCCCATGCCTAGCATGCCGTTCTCGGACTGGAGCGTGATGTCCTTCGCACCGACGTAGTTTGCGACCAGCGTGGGAATGCCGATGCCGAGATTCACGTACATGCCGTCTTCGAGTTCCTGGGCGGCGCGTTCCGCCATCTGGTTCCTGTCCCAAGGCATCACGCAGTCTCCTTCTTCTGCACCGTACGTTGCTCGATCCGCTTCTCGTGCTCTCCCTGGATCAGCCGGTGCACGTAAATTCCGGGCAAGTGGATGTGGTCGGGATCAAGGCTGCCCGTGGGCACGATCTCCTCCACCTCCATCACGCAGACCTTCCCGCACATGGCGGCGGGTGGATTGAAATTGCGCGCAGTCTTCCGGAAGATCGCGTTTCCGGTCTCGTCCGCCTTCCAGGCCTTCACGATGGAAAGATCGGCGAAAATGCCCCTCTCCAGGATATAGGTTTCGCTGCCGAAATCCTTGTGCTCCTTGCCCTCGGCGACCTGCGTGCCGACACCAGTTCTCGTGTAGAAGCCGGGAATGCCGCAGCCACCGGCGCGCATCCGCTCCGCAAGGGTGCCTTGGGGATTGAATTCGATCTCAAGCTCTCCTGACAGGTATTGCCGCATGAACTCGTCGTTTTCGCCGACATAGGAACTCATCATCTTCTTGACCTGCCTGGTCTCCAGCAGGATTCCGATGCCGAAATTGTCGACGCCGGCATTGTTCGAGGCGAATGTGAGGCCCGTGACTCCACTGTCCTGAACTGCCTGCAACAGGAGTTCAGGAATTCCACAAAGGCCGAACCCTCCTGCGGCAATCAGCATGTCGTCGTGCAGGAGACCGTCGAGCGCTTCGGTCGCGTTCGCAAAGATCTTCTTCATGAATGGAATCCCCTCGATGGTGCCGCTGCGGTTCTGCCCCCGAGCCCGGACAAAGTCAATTGCTGCGTTGCGGCACGGCCGGTCCGGACATCGTGGCCCGGGTTCCCGCATAGAGCGCGCGGTATCGCGCCAGGTTGTCTGCATGATAGTTCGCCATGCCGGGATCGGGGTCGATCATGCCCTCCGTGCAGACCGGCGCGCAGGCTTCCTTGGGATCACCGCCTTCGGACGCCGCCATGCCCAGACGCGCGGCGCCAAGGGCGGCACCGGATTCGCCCGCAACCGGAATGGAGAGCGGCAATCCGGAAGCGTTGGCGATCATCTGGACCCAAGATCGGGATCGTGCACCGCCACCGATGGCATGGACATGGTCCGGAACGGTGCCAGCCGAGCGCAGCGCTTCGACACAATCCACAAATGCATAGGCCACGCCTTCCATCGCGGCACGCACCAGATCGTCAACTTCCGTCACCTGACTCATTCCTGCCAGAACGCCGCGGGCACCGGCGTCGTTGTGCGGCGTTCGCTCTCCGGAAAGATACGGCAGGAACGTGAGCGGCTCGCCTGCAGGTCGCGCCGGATCGATTCCTGCAACCAGGTCAGCGGGTCGGCGCCCGGTTACACGACCCAGCCAGTTGAGCGTGTCGGTCGCCGAAAGGATCACGCCCATCTGGTGCCAAGTGCCTGGAACCGCGTGACAGAACGCATGAACGGCAGCGTCCACGTTGGGGGCAAACCCCTCAGTGGCGACAAACAGGACGCCAGAAGTGCCAAGCGAAACGAATCCCGTTCCCGGCGAAACCGCGCCGACGCCAGCTGCAGACGCCGCGTTGTCGCCCGCGCCACCGGCAATCACGGGCGGAACTGCCATGCCCCATCGGTCCGCCAGTTCAGGCCTCAACCGGCCCGCCGGATCCGAACCCTCGACCAGACCCGGCATGTGACCTTCCGAAAGACCCGTCGCATCCAGCAGCTCGCTTGACCAGCAGCGACCACCCACGTCCATCCAAAGCGTTCCCGCGCTGTCGGACATGTCCGAAAGATGCTCTCCCGCAAGGCACAGCCTCACGTAGTCCTTGGGCAGCAGCACCTTCGCGACCCTTGCGAAGACATCCGGCTCATGAATCCGCACCCATTCGAGCTTGGGCGCGGTGAAGCCCGGCATGACCAAGTTGCCGCCGATGCCTGAAAAATCGGCGCGCGCGTCCAGCACGCCACACTCTGCCTCCGATCGCCCGTCGTTCCACAGAATGCAGGGTCGCAGCACCCGATCATCCGCATCGAGAAGCGTTGCGCCGTGCATTTGCCCCGAGAGACCTATGCCGCGGACCTGCGCCATTTCTTCCCGATGTGCGCCCGCCAATTCGTCAAGTGTCACCTTGACCGCTGTCCACCAGTGCTCAGGATCCTGCTCGGACCAGCCAGGCCTGGGGCGGAACACCTCCAGATCCGCGTGGCTCAACGCGACGGATTCCTGCCCGGCATTCATCAGGAGCGTCTTGACGCCGGAGGTCCCCAGGTCGATCCCAAGCCAATAGCCAGTTGACTTCATGCGCCACTCCCAGTCCGGCCCGGAATTCGCCGCCAGATGAAAGCGAGGCGGCATCGTCGCTCATCACCCTTCCAGAACGCCATCACGTGCATAGGGGCATCCCGCCTCTCGGGACGCGCATTGACGGCGCCCTGCCCGCCTGGATCACTTGAGCCCGAGCACATCCAGCATGTCGTAGGTTCCAGGCGATTGGTCGAGGCCCCAGACGGCCGCCTTGAGCGCACCTCGGGAATATATGCGGCGGTCGGTCGAAACATGACGCAGCACGATGCGCTCTCCGTCCGCGGCGAATATCACGTCATGCTCGCCCACGACATCGCCGGCCCGCAATGCGGCGAAGCCGATGTTTCCCCTTTGCCGGGCACCCGTGATGCCGTCACGACCCCGATCGGCAACACTCTGCAAGGATACGCCACGGCTTTCCGCCGCAGCCTCACCCAGCATGAGCGCCGTGCCCGAAGGCGCGTCCACCTTGTGCCTGTGATGTGCCTCGACAATCTCGATGTCGAAATCCTCGTCAAGAGCCGCGGCCACCTTGCGCGTAAGTTGCACAAGGAGATTGACGCCAAGGCTCATGTTGCCTGCCCGAATGACGGTTGCGTGCTTGGCTGCGGCATTGATTCGCTCCAGGTCGTCTTCCGAAAGGCCCGTCGTGCCAATCACGTGCACGCATCTGGCCTGTGCCGCGAGTTCGGAATGGGCGACCGTCGCCTCGGGGGTCGTGAAGTCGATGAGCACCCGGGCGTTCACGACCGCCTCGATTGGATCATCGGTGACGGTCACGCCAAGGGCGGCCTTTCCCATGGCCTCCCCCACATCGGCGCTGATCCAGTCATGCCCGGGCCGTTCGGTGGCGCCGGCCAAGCACAATGTGCTCGAGCCCAGCACCTCGCTCAGAATCATTTGGCCCATCCGGCCTGAAACGCCGGCAATGACAACACCTGGCAGTTCCGTCATGTCCCACCTCCCGTTCCCGACTTCCTTACGCGCTTGCCCACCGGCTCGCCAGCACTTAGATGCGGGACATGTCGCGTTCCCGCCTTCATGACGGCCCCGGTCCCTCCCAGCGCCAGCTTCGAGTCGCGGAACTGATCCGGCGACGTCTCTCGGACGTCCTGGTCCAGGGCGATGTCCACGACCCGGAACTCAATTCCATGTCGATCACCGTGGGCGAAGTCACCTGTTCTCCGGATCTCAAGGTGGCGACCGCCTACATTCTGCCCTTGGGCGGAAACAACCGGGACGAAGCGCTGGACGCCCTTCGTCGCAATCGCTCCGACATCAGGCGCATCGTCTGCAGGGGCCTCCAGCTCAAGTTCTCGCCTGAGATCCGGTTCCGCATTGACGAGACTTTCGACCGCCTTGACGACACTCGTGCCATGTTCGCAAATGAAAACGTTCGCCGCGATCTTGACGCTGACTAACGCCGCGCTGTGCACAGGCGCCCTCGCCGCAGGCTGCTGGAGCCTGGCCTTCGAGAACGTGCCGTTCACGGCCTGCGAGGTCGACCCGGCGGAGGAGGAAGTCCGACTGTTCCTGAAAGACGCTGACGGCAGGCCTTTCGGCAGCTTTGACAACGTTGCGGCACATGTTGGAACCCGGGATCGTGATCTGGTCCTTGCCATGAATGGCGGCATGTACCACCCGAACCGGGACCCGGTCGGACTGTATGTAGAGGACGGTCTGGAACTCGCGCCTGTCGTCACCGGTGACGGGCCGGGAAACTTCGGGCTCCTGCCGAACGGCGTTCTTTGCCTGGACGAAAGCACTGCAGACATCGTCGAATCCCTTAGCTTTGTCCGGTCCGGGGCCTCCTGCAGCTTCGCAACCCAGTCCGGCCCCTTGCTGGTAATCGACGGGCAAATCCATCCTCGATTCCTTGCCGACTCGCCGTCCCGTTTCATCCGCAACGGAATCGGGGTGACGGAAGACGGGCGCATCGTGGCCGCGATCTCGGATCAGCCCGTCAATTTTCACCGCTTTGCCCGCCTGTTCCGAGACGTGTTCGAGACCCCTGACGCGCTCTTTCTCGACGGGAAGGTCTCACGCCTGTACGCGCCAATGATCGGGCGTCACGATTTCGGCTTGCCCATGGGCCCGATCCTGGGCGTCGTGAGGTAGGCGCCACTGCACCGGGGTCGGCTGGACCTTCCTTCGCACGGGAAGCAACCGCAATTCCACATGCGTACGGGTGGCTCGGCACGTTCACCCGAGGCAGCGCGGACATGCCTTCGTCGCATGTCGCGTACATTGACAGCCGGGCTCCTTCGGGGCTAGCACCCTGCCCTCTCGGAAAGGAATCCAGATGGCACGGAGGAAGAAGGGGCGTGACATCTCCGGCTGGCTTCCGGTCGACAAGCCTCCCGGACCGACATCCACGGCCGTGGTCAGCAAGATCAGATGGGCGCTCGATGCAAGGAAGGCCGGTCACGCGGGCACGCTCGACCCGGCAGCCTCCGGCCTGCTTGCCGTGGCGCTCGGCGAAGCCACGAAGACCATTCCCTACGTCACCGACGCATCGAAGGCCTACAAGTTCACGATACGCCTTGGCCAGGCAACTGACACCGATGACGCGGAAGGCGAAGTCATCGCCACTTCTGACGCGCGACCTGGCGACGAGGCCTTGCAGGCTGCGCTGGCAGCGCTTGAAGGCGACATCGCGCAGGTTCCGCCCACGTATTCCGCAATCAAGATTGACGGGGAACGCGCGTATGACCGGGCCAGGGCCGGCGAGGACGTGCAGGTCGCGCCAAGACCCGTCCATGTCGAGAGCCTCAGCCTCGTCGACCGGCCCGACCCCGACCATGTCACCCTCGAAATGGTTTGCGGAAAGGGAACGTATGTACGCTCCGTCGCGCGCGATCTCGGCCACGCGCTCGGCACCGAAGCTCACGTTGTCCGGCTGCGCCGGACATGGTCAGGACCCTTTCATGTCGACCACGCGGTCGCCTTCGACAGGATCGAGGCGCTGGCCCGGACCCCGGAGATTGACGAACTGATCCTTCCGCTCGAAACCGGCCTTGCGAACCTGGCGCGGGTCCAGGTCTCGGAGGAAGCGGTCGCCCGCATCCGCAACGGCAGCCCTGGGCCGGTCATCGCCTCCGGTGTCGCCTTCGGCGAAAGGTGTTGGGCGGCACACCGAGGAAGTCCGGTTGCCATCGGCACCTACATGTCGGGCGAGTTCCATCCTGGCCGGGTGTTCCGGCCATGAAGCTCGTAACGCGGCGCCACGACGACGGACATCGCGCCAGCGAGGCGGTCTATTCGGCGTGCAAGAGGTACCGCTATTCGCTGACGCGCATCTGGAACCACGACGACCGCCGTCTTCTCTACATCATGCTGAATCCGTCGACGGCAACCGAGCTTGCGAACGACCCCACTATCGAGCGTTGCGAGCGGCGCGCCCGCGGGCTTGGCTACGGCGGGTTCAGGGTCTGCAACCTGTTTGCACTCCGCGAAACCGATCCGTCGCGGCTCAGGCGCGCGCCCACGCCCGAAGGACCGGACAACAGGGCGCAGATCCTTGCCGCCGTCGGCTGGGCCGACGACGTCCTGTGCGCCTGGGGCATTCACGGCGCACATCGCGGACAGGGGCAGTCGGTGCTCGAACTCCTCCTCGCCTCGTCGAAACCCTTGCTTGCACTTGGCGTGACCAGTTCAGGTCACCCCCGGCATCCACTCTATGTCTCCTACCGGTCGCGACCCGCGCCATGGCGCGGACTTTCTGGTTGAGGATCGCGGGCTTCGTGGCAATTCGATCCCTTTCTGTGCGGCCGGACCCGTCCCTGATTCCTGGACGGAACCGCGACTGCCGCGCGGAAAGCCCTTTTCTTTCGCCGTGGCGCCGACTATATGCGCGCATCCGACCTCCACGGGCCTTGCTGGACGACATCCCGGCTTGTGCCATGATCCGAAAAGGAGACCCCGATGTCGATCACCGCTGAAGAGAAGGCACGTGTCATCAAGGAATATGGCACGAAGGAGGGCGACACCGGATCGCCCGAGGTTCAGGTAGCCATCCTGTCGTCTCGGATCACGACCCTGACCGAGCATTTCAAGACCCACAAGAAGGACAACCATTCGCGCCGCGGCCTCCTCAAACTTGTCGCGCAGCGCCGAAAGCTCCTGGACTACGTGAAGCGCAAGGACGAATCCCGCTACCAGGACCTCATCCAGCGGCTTGGCCTCCGCCGCTGACGCACCGTTGAAGCACGGAGTTGACGACTTCGGCGGGCATGGGCGCGCCGAGACGTTCGCCATGCCTGGCCATTCCTGAACCGAGGCATTCACAATCGCCCGGATACTTGGCAATCTGGATGCAATTCAGGAGGCCGTATCCTTGACGCTCAGCCGACAAACGCCTGACAGCGACCTGCCCGACATCCGGGTGCCGCTTGACACGGTCTGCTTCATCATCGCCAAGTCGCGCGAATTCGACGTCAAGACCGCATCTTCCGATCCCGATGCATCGCCGCTCGACGCTGACGACATCGATGCCGCTGTTCTCGAGGACCGGCCATCGGATCCCGTTGAAGCCGAATTGAAGTCCTTCATCTCCGACCTGTCTGACGGAGCCCAGGTCGATCTTGTCGCCATCATGTGGATGGGGCGTGGCGACGGCCCGGACAGCTGGGCCGAGGCGAAGGGCCTGGCATTCAGCCAACACAACGACCGCACCGCGGAGTATCTCGTCGGAACACCGCTTCTGCCCGACTACCTGGAGGAAGGCCTGGCCACCATCGGTCGAAGCTGCAGCGAATACGAGGAAATCAGCGTCTGAAAGTCAGACGTCGACCGGAGCGTTGAGCCTTGTCTCCGGAGTCACGATTCCGCCGCGATCGCCGATCGTGATAGAGCCGTAACGCTGGGCGAACACGGGCGGCAGCGGGCGATCGCCCGGCACACTCAGCCAGAGCCGCAAAAGGTGCCGTCTCCGTTCCGGATCCGGCCAGTCCAGAAAGCCCGTGCGATCGTGAAGCTGGCCATGGTTGTAGACGAACTGCATGTCACCGGGCCGCAGCCGCATCGCGAGGTGAAGATCCGGATCGTTTGCCAGCCTGTCGAACATGTCCAATGCCTCGACATGTTCCGGCGTCAGACGCATCGCGTCTGGAAACCTGCTGGCGCTGTCAATGTACTGCCGCTGGTAGTAGACCGTCAGATGGCCTTCATGCCAGGACAGGGGCGGAATCTCGGTATAGGGCTTCATCCCTTCCGGAACCTCGCCCCGACGATCCGTCGCGATGGGGCCAAAGAGCAATGCCAGCAGATCGGGCCGCTCTTCCAGCATCCTGTTGTAGATCGCTTCCGCGCTCACGAGAAGGCTGTCGCCCCCTTCCCGGGCTTCGCGCAGGCAAAGAAGCCCCACGACGTCCGCACTGTCGGTATGAAACGTCTGCCGCGCACGGGTCTGGTAGATCCGGCTGTTCGGGTCATCCGGACTCGCTCCGAGATCGCGCACGTGGCCAAGAACATGCCCTTGCGCGTTTTGCGAACGCGCTTTGCCCAAATGCGCGCCGATCCCGCAGAAGATCGTCACGGCAAGGCGCTGGTCGTAGCCAGCAACCGGCAGTCCCCTGATCACCTCAAAGCCGCGGCCGTGCAGAAGGGTGTCCAGAAGTCGCGCAAGGTGTCGGGAGAGCTGTGGCAGGGGGAAGTCCTCCGCCCTGATCTCTCCCGGATCGCCGCCGGTCGAAAGGAAACGCTGCGCCGCGACCTCGACCTCGCCCACTTGAGCCTCGGTCAGCGTGACGATCCAGTCGGTGCGGTCACGCATCTCGCGGCCGGTCCAAGCCGACGGTCCGGAAAATGCGGGGGGCAGTTGACTCTGGTCCATTCCTGCTACCTGACAAGTCCCTCTGGCGAACGCAACGGTGCAATCTCGCGATCGTGGCCGCGACGCAACGAACTGGCCGCGCAGGAAAGACCCGGGAATCCGAAGCGAACTGTCGTTGGGCAACTTGCCATTGCTCGAAGCCCTGGCAGGTTCGTCATTGCCAAGGGAAGTTGGCCAATCGAGTTTAACTTGATTTGTTCCGCATTCATGTAAACACTGTCCACTTCAGTCGGCGCCTGACAGTCCCTGTCTGCGATTTTCCCCGTCTTTTAGCGCCGTTGCGTCTGCGTCGCCTTGCCAATGGCTGTCAGGGATGGCCCGGAATGGCCTTCGATTTGATTCCTCGTGTTGCCTTTGGTGTTGCACTTCAGCGTGTTTCGTGACAGGCTATATCCAATGGAAAACCGAAACTCTGCCAAGCGCGTGGCCCGGGTGAAGCTCACCCTGACCAGGCGCACCGTGGACGCCCTCAAGCCCGAAGACAAGTCCTGGATCGCGTGGGACGACAGGCTGACAGGCTTCGGATGCCGCGTGCAGCCCTCGGGCACCAAGTCATTCATCGTCAACTACCGCTCCGACGACGGCGGCCGCAAGGCGCCCAACAAGCGCATCGTCATCGGACGCTTCGGCCGTGTCGGCCCCGACGAGGCGCGCAGGAAGGCGCGCGACATGCTCGGACAGGTCGCGCGGGGCGAGGACCCGGCGGAAGAGCGGGCGGACGCGCGCGGCGTGCCCACGCTGGCCGAGGCCTTCGAGACCTACATCAAGGCGAATCCGAACCGTGCGGACAACACCGTGAAGCTCTACCGCCAGATCCTGCGGGGCAAGTTCGGCGACTGGGTGCGGCGACCGCTCGACGCCATCACCCGGCAGGACGTGGAGGACAGGTTCAACAGGATCACCGAAAGGCACGGCTGGGCGTCGGGGAACCAGGCGATGTCGATGCTGCGTTCGGTCTACCGCCGGCCCTGCGTGGACCACGAGGGCCTGCGCAACCCGGTCGATCTCTGGCTGGCGGCAGGCGGGCGCTTCAACGCCAAGCGGCGGCGGCGCATCCCGGGCCCGGCGGAGGTGCTGCCGCGCTGGCGCGCGGGCATCGAGGCGGCCGTGCCCAGTCCCGCGACCCGCGACATCTTCCTGATCGGCCTCTACACGGGCATGCGCCGGGGCGAGGTCGTGTCGCTGCGCTGGGAGCGGATTGACCTGGAGCGCGGCGTCCTGCGGGTCGAGGAGACGAAGACGGGGGAGCCGCTCGAGCTTCCGGTCACGCGGCAGCTCGCCGCCATCTTCGATCGGCTCCGGGCGGATCGCGGCGGCCAGGCCGCGCCGACGGATGGCTGGGTGTTCCCTTCGCCGAAGAAGGCGCGGTCGGGCCATGTCGCGGACATCGCGCGGTTCTACGAGGGCATCGGCAAGGCGGCGGGGACCCCCTTCTGGTTCCACGGGCTGCGCAACGCGTTCATCACGGTGGCCGAGCGGGAGTTGATGCTGCCGCGCTCGCTGACGAAGCGGCTCGTCAACCACGCCCGTCCGTCTGATGTGACGGAGGGTTACGCCGCGGACTGGACTGTGGACCAACTGCGCGAGCCGGCTCAGCGGGTCGCCGATCGCATCGGCGAGTTGAGCAAATGGTAAGCTCACCATTTTGCAAATCTTCACTGCCGCTGTTTGACGGCGTGAGTCTGCGCCGCCTTTCTGACGAAACAAGATCGTGCCGGACACAGGGCACCTGAAAGCTCGCATGATTCACGGGACAGTTCCGAAGGGGCTGCGAATCCGACCTTCGGGTCGGCACTAAAGTCTTTGGGGCCGATGAAAGAATTCTCATGCATTTCCGGTTGACCAATGCGGTGGCAACGCATAGGTTTCCATGCAGTTATCCGCTACGCTCGTAGGCGGGCATCTATACGGAGACCCTCCGCGGGCCAAGCCTGTGGAGGGTCTCTTCGCTTGAAAGCCGCGGTGTTCATCGACGGCGGGCACCTTCGGGTACTGGTCCGCCAAGCTGGCTACGGGTACAACCCGGATTCCATCGAGGCCGTCGCCCATGCATGCGTTGCCGGGGACGAAACCCTGCTCCGGATCCTCTACTACGATTGCGCTCCGTATAGGGGAACTCCGAGACTGCCGGTTTCGGGCGAGCCGGCACTGTTCCAAGGCTCGGACGAATGGCTGAAGGTGCTGGCGGCGAAGCCGCAGTTTGCGGTTCGTCTGGGCATGCTCAAGTTCCGGGGGTTCGAACCCAGACGGATTCCCATCACTTCAGCCGACCTGTCCGACGAGGACTTCAAGCCGCGCTTCGAGCAGAAGGGCGTCGACATGCGGATCGGCCTCGACATTGCGTCCTACGCTGCTGACCGGTCCATCGACCGGATCGTCCTGGTCACCGGGGATACGGATTGCCTGCCGGCGATGAAGCGCGCCCGGACCGCCGGGCTGCAGGTCGTGCTTGTTCAGTTCCCGAAGCAGCGACTCGCAAGGGAACTCCTGTGGCACTCCGACTTCCAAAGGTTGGTCGAATGGCCCCTGCAGGATTGACGCGAAACGCGCAGCTGGTGTGCCAGAGCCTCGAATTTGGCAAGGAGGCTGATCCGACAACGCTGCACGCGGCGTGAGTTTTGCATTGTCGCAAATGGTCGGGCCGAATGCAGCATGCCGCCGTCAGCGTTCGATCTAAACTGGGCGGGTGAACCGACGTTCCGTGCCAGGCACATCTGATCGTGCGGGCAGGCTGAACCCCGTTCATGGATGTAGCGGGCAGCCGTTGGCTGCCGAAAGCGGGAAGAGGACACTTGCCGTTTCGCTGAATCAATGACAGCGATGCGCGATCCGACCCGGTGGCAGACTTCGGAAACCGGGCCGGCTAACCGGATCTTCATTTGGGGGTCGGGCAGGAATCCTTCGCAAATCAAGGGCCCAGCGGCCGGTTCCGGCGGATCCGGCCTGTCGCTTACATGGCAACATCCTTGGCGGGGTCG
>JAPPCV010000120.1 GCA_028824715.1 Boseongicola sp.
GACTTCCAGATCAGGAGCTTCTTGCGAAAGTACTCGAGTTGACGTTCGTTCATGAAGGGCTCGTCATCGGCGGGACGATAGTCATCATTGAGAACGGTGGCAGCTTTCACTTTCATTCGTCTCGCAGGCATTCTTGAAACACTCGAATCTTCGTACGGCGGGCACATAGCCGATCAGCGCGCGCTTGTCACTACACGAATGCGCATGTCCGGGGCCGCCTTCGGATAGAGCGGGCAAAGCCCAAGCCAAGATGCCCGTTGCATGCAGCTCCCCCCGAACGACACGCTGAACTTGCGTGGCAGAACCTGGGCGAATGACGTCTCGGGAACATCCCGTGTGCCGGCGGATGCTACAGGGCATGCGCCTGTGTCCGGACTCCGCAGCCTGTCATGGCGAAAGCAGCCGCGACGTCCGAAATCAAACCGTCCCGACACTCGAACGCAACTCCTGGAACCAGGATCGCATCCTGGCCCCGCCGCCCGGTGCACCGGCTACGCGCCAAGTCGCGAGCCACCCGATGTCATGATCCGATGCGTTGCTTCTCTCGCGGGCTGAATGCCCGGCTGTGAATTCGTGCCCGATGGAACTTGGAATTTGCTTGCGAAAGGGCTCAGCGCGATTAACACTTCTGGAATTGGAGACACTCTGCGATGACTCTCAAGGCCAGGCAATTCCTGCACCGAATTACCGGTAGATGGACGTCCAGATCCTGCTGGCCGAACTTCATCATTAACTGCCGGAGTTCACCTCGTTCCTGATCTTCACCGCTGGTCGAATTCCCGAATCTCTGGAAGAAGTGGAAGATCAAATGGAAACTCCAAACTTGAAAGAAATCCAGGAAACCTATGCCAGGGATGGCGTGGTCCTGCTGAAGAACATCCTTGCCGAGAACTGGTTGGCGCGCCTGCGCACAGCAGTCGACGAAGAGGTGAAGAAAGGCGAAAGATACTTCGCCTACAAGAACATGCGCGAGCAGCCCGGAACCTTTCAGGACTACTGCCTGACGTCAGACATTGGGCGGCGGGTAGCGGAAGTGGCGGGATCGAGCTGGACGTCGCTCATGTTTGACCAGCTCTTCGTCAAGGAGCCTGGCACGAGGACGCAAACGGGTTGGCACACGGACCAGCCCTATTGGCCTGTCGTCGGCCCCATCATGACGATGTGGATTGCACTTGATCCAGTGGACCCGGACAACGGCGCCCTCGAATTCATTCCGGGTTCGCACGCCTGGGGTGCCAAGTACCGGCCTTTCAAGACAGATCAACTGGGTGCATTCCTCCACTATCTGGAGGAGGACAATCCCGAATATTCTGACATGCCCGACTTCGAGGCAGAGCGCGACAAGCACCGCATCATCCATTTTGACATGGAGCCAGGCGACGCGCTCGCATTTGACGGGATGATCGTGCATTCGGCCATGGGCAATCGGACCAGCACGCGCCGCAGACGGGGATATGCGATCCGGTTCGCCTGCGAAGGCGCAACCTATCAACCTCGCGATACTGTCACGGAGTGGCTGCACGATCCTGGCATGGCTGACGGCTCCCCTTTCTTTGGCGAGAAGTTTCCGCTGGTCTACGCGGTTGCATAGCGCCTGGGATTGGCGCCGCGCTGCGGGCTTGCAGGCTCCAGCCGCGCCAACAACTGCGTGACAGACGTGAACATGGCTGAATGTGCAAAGCCTGTGGCTTCCAGCGCAAGGCCAGGAAATCTCCTTGCGAGAAAGGCGACGGTCTCTTCGACCTCGACAGTGACAATGAAGCGTCCGATGCAGGAAAACACTCCACCGCCGAAGTTCAGATGCAGCGGCTCGCCTGCACGGTCGATGTCGAATTCATCTGGTGCGGAGTAATAGTCTGCATCCCAATGCGTTGCGCCGATATTCGCAAAGACCGGTGTTCCCTTGGGCAGGACAACCCCGGCAAGCTTCGTCTCGGACAAGACTTCACGCGACGTCGAGATGGTTCTCGGATGATACCGCATGACCTCCCGAACGGCGCGCGCGGCCAGTTCTGGCTGCGCGCCGAGCCGCGTCCAAACGTCCGGCCGCGATGCGAGTTCGATGATCGCGATCGCGATTTGGTGCGATGAATTGTCCGTATTGGCTTCTGCCAGCTTGATGACCCAGTTGCGCAAGTCGTCTGCGTTCAGTTGTCCCGAAGTCTCGGCACGGATCAGATCGGAAAGCAGGTCGTCCCCCGGCGTTTGGCGCCGGTCGGCAATTCGCTCGTCGACGTAGTCGATGAGGGCCTCGAACGCCTCGACGACAGCGGGTGTATGCCGGGGTTCGCGCGTGTGAACCTGCTGGACTGTGTGGGATGTCCGCGCCACGAATCCAGCGTCGCTCATCGGGGCGCCGACCCAGTGGCAATATACGGCGGAAGGTATCTTGTCGCAAAGCGCTGAAATGAGATCCACGGGCCGGTCCGCAGGCATTGCGTCCACGAACCCGGTGACGACCTTGCGAATGTCTGGCCGGAACCTCTCGGCCGCCTCCTCGCTCAAGATCCGTGTGAGAGGACGCCTGAGATCACGACGGCGGTCCCCGCGATTGTGGAAGGAGATCGAATTGCGCTTGTATTCAAGCGGCCGTCCTTCCGGGAGACCCAGAAGGTCGATGAGCTTGGGATGACCGGTTCCAAGGTTACGGTCGACAATTGCATTGCGGCACAACTCGTAGTCGAGCAGTTCCACGCCACGTTCGCTTCGCGCAATCTTCCATTTCCTCGCCCAGTCCGAAAGGACCTGGAACGGTGCGTTCCGGTACTCGGCACTCGAGAAGTCGAGAACCGGAAGATCGGAAATTGCGCGCAGAGTTGTCATGTCGCAGGCTGGAGCGCCTCTCCAGCGGCGGTTTCGGCCTCGATCGCCCGACCGAGCATGACGCGAAACTGCTTGGCTCCGGCATCGAGGCCAAGATCAATGCTTGGGGTCCTCTTGTGCTTCATCCCGACGTGAACCTTTTCGAGGATCGCGCGATCCTCCTCGAAGGCCATTCGGGCGCCATTGTTCATGAACTCCGACACGTCCTGATTGTCTGGGTCGGAATTCCTGTGCTGGAACCAGAAGTAGCGCGTCCGGTCCTCGTCTATGGGCGTCATGAAGTTGTAGGAGATGTTGATGAAGGTCTCCTCGACCGGGCCCTTCCCGTATCCGCCTGTGCCGACAGGGGTGTAGATTGACTTGTTAAGGCCAATCGCCGGCATGCACATCTCGTAGTGCTGAAGCCGGTCGCAATTGCCGTAGAACGAAACAAGCTCCGCGTAGTAGGGCGACGGCGGCTTGTTCGAGATCCACCGTGACACCACGACACCGCGATCGGTCCTTTCGACATTCAGCGGTTCCTCGTCTGTCCCCGCTCCAGCGAAGGAGGTCACGTGCACCCAGGCCACGTGGCTTGGATCGAGCAAGTTGTCGCAGACCCACAGGTAGTTGCAGTCGATGTCCAAGACTCCGCCGTCCGTCTTGCCCCAGGAAGGATCCTCGAAGTTCTCGATCGGAAATATCCTGTCCGGATCGGCCAGCGCCGGATCGCCCATCCAGATCCAGAGGAAGCGATACCGGTCACGGACCGGATAGGACTTGACAGCAGCACGGCGCGGAACGTTGTCCTGCTGCGTGGGCGCCGCGACGCATGCCCCGCTGCAATCGAATGTCAATCCATGGTAGCCGCACTCGACGTGGTCGCCCTTGAGAGCCCCGTCAGAAAGCGGAAGCTTCCGGTGAGGACATGCATCTTCGAGCGCAACCGGCGTGCCGTCCTCCAGCCTGTAGAACACGATCTGCTCGCCCAGGAACGTCTCGGCCTTGAGTTCCCGACCGACATCGTCGCTCCATCCCGCAACGTACCAGCAATTCCTTAGAAACATGTTTGCGCTCCCTTCGTGCGGCTGACACAGCATGAGACATTGCAGACGCCCGGGTCCAGCGCCATCCAATAATGACGATCATTAGCAGGACTAATCATTTTGCTTCGCAATGCCTGGAATCTGCGGCTGGCTGGCGGCCTCGGACTTGATCCATGACATGAACACTTGCACCTTCGCGCTTTCCAGCATCCCGGCCCGACAAACCAGCCAGTAGGACAGCGGCGACGAGACGATCTCGGGAAACGGCCTCACCAGCTTGCCTGCGACGAGGGCGTCCACGACAAGCGGTTCCCGGCCCAAGGCAACACCGAGACCTTCGATTGCCGCCTGGATGACCAGGTTCGACTGGCCAAGACGCCTGGTTCGAATCGGCTCGGGCAGCCTGACGCCCGCTTCCCTGGCCCAGTATTCCCATGTCGGGCTTGAGGCGCCAAAGTTCAGGTTCTCGTCCTGCAGCACCGTGTGATGCGCGAGGTCCGACAGGGTCGCCATCCCGGGCGCGCCATCCCGGAGCGCGGGAGCGCAGACGGGAAACAGGCGCTCCGGCATGAGTCGCTCGACATGGAAACCGGGATTGTCGCCGAGCCCGTATCGAATCCCGACGTCCGCGTCGGTACCCGAAAACGGCAACTGTCCCGTATCGGTCGTGATCGAAATGGACAGATCCGGGTGCGCAAGATCGAAGCGCAGCAGTCTCGGGAAGAGCCAGGTAAACGCAAAGCCCGGCAGGCAACTGATGATGATCGTCCTGTCGGCCCGCTTCCGGTCTCTCAAGTCGATGCAGACGTCCGACAACCGTCCCAGGCCTTCCGAGATCGCGCGGCCAAGTCTCTCGCCTTCCAGCGTCGGCTCCGACCTGCGGGCGCCTCGAAGGAGAAGGTCCTGGCCCAGCCATTCCTCGAGAACCTTCACGTGCTGGCTGATCGCGCTCTGGCTGACACCGAGCTCTGCGGCAGCCGCGGAGAAGTTGGACAGCCGGCACACCGCCTCGAAGGCGCGCAGGGACGCGAATGGCATGTTGATTATCATATTAGCCAGTCTAATGGTTGGCATAACGACATTCAAATGGCGCAATTCGGGATGAGGCCGGATGGTCGAATTGAACTTCAGTGGATCCGTCGTGGATGGCAGAAATGACGCCCTCGCTTGGTGCCAGGAACCTCCTCTTGAATTGCGCCAATGCAAGCCCGGGGGACCGGCTGCTCATTGCCTACGAACCTTCGGAGCATGGCTACTTCGAAGACGACGCGCATGAATGCGTCACCAGGGAGGCAGAGCGCATCGGTCTTGCCGTTGATGCAGTGGATGTCGGCTTTGACGCGGAAAGTCCCCATCTTTCGGATGAACTGCGCCACCGGATGCAGGGTTTCGACATCATCCTCTTTCTTGCCCGGCTCGGTGACCAGCTCCGTTTCTCCGACATGCCGCCGGGCAAGAAGGTCATCGTCAGCTTCGCCCTGAACGCCCGCCTTCTCGGAACGGGGTTCGGCAACGCCCACCATGGGGCGTTCCTGGAGCTGAAGAACGAGGCGAACTCCGTGATTTCCCGTGCAAGTGAGGTTCGGATCACCTGCCCGGCCGGTTCCGACGTGGTGGGAAAGTCTGACGTCGTCCTCGGTCCAGAGAGCGACACGACGATCAGGCGCTTCCCGATGTCCGTATTCACGCCCGTGCCTGCGACCGGATTCAGTGGCCGGATTGCCTTGCCCGGCTTCTTGACCGGTACCGGTTCGCGATACTATGACGACTACACCATCCATTTTGACGGGCCGGTCCACGCATTGCTCAGCGACGGGCGGCTTGCGGGATTCGAGGGTGATCCCCGGGATGTCGAACGTGCGAATTCCCACTACGACCGGGTGTCAACCCTCTTTGGCATCGACCGGAATTTCGTTCATTCCTGGCATGCCGGCATTCACCCGGGCTGCGGGTTTCCCTGGGATGCCGGATCGAGCTACGAACGTTGGGGCGGCGTCGCGTTCGGCAATCCTCGCGTTCTCCACTTTCACACGTGCGGCGCGTATGCGCCGGGCGAAATTTCCTGGAACGTGATCGACCCAACGATTGAAGTTGACGGCGTAAAGTACTGGGAACGCGGGATTTTCAGGGCGGAGATCTTGCCGGACGGTGTGGGCGTCCTGTCGCGCTATCCTTGTGCGGCAAGTCTCTTCGAGCATCCAGACCGAGACATCGGCATGTCAACGGCCGCATAGTTCCGGCCTTTTGAGCCGCGCTTGCCGGAATCGACCCATCCCGAGTGGCAAGATCGCTGTCCTGGACACCGTCATCCAACCGATCATTTTCTTGTTGGTCGTGATGGGCGGCAGGCTCGCGACGATGGTCAACATGATGTCGTGAGCACTCATCCAGTCCGACAGAGTCGTCATTTTCAGTTTTTTGCGTGTGTTAAATAGTGGCCGCCAGAAAACCCCTTCGCCCGGCGATTTCAAGCCCGGATTTCGCTCGCGCCTGAACGTCGGTCGCCCGGTCTCGCAGGCGGACCTTGCCCTGATAGCGCTAACTGGCAAGAGGACCGCGCCTTCGAGGCCGGATTCCGCGTCCTTCGCCGGCGTCGGCGCACGGGCCGCCGTTCCCGCGCCGTGCGGGTTCCGGACCTTCGGGGTCTTGAGCGGCCGCCGTCAGGCAGCGCGGCGGCGCTTCCTCTTCAGGCGCTCCGCACGGCGCAGCAGCAGGCCGATGCGGTGGACGTTCAGCGCGACCACGGAGAGGGCGACGGTGCGGGCGAAGCCCCCGGCTCCCTGCGCCAGGACGCGGTCGAGGCCGCGGTGTCCGAGGTTGTTGATCGCCGACTCGACCGCAGGATGCTGCCGCCGCATCGCGGTGAAACTTTCGTCCCTCTCGCGCTCCAGGTCGGCCTTGTTGAGGTAGCCCTTCTTCGGCAGCACGTTGTCGTCGAGCAGCTCGTCGAGACGGACCCGGTTTCCGGGGCTGTGGAAGCCGCGGTCGAAGCTCACGGCGCGGAGATCGGGGAACCTCTCCTGCGCGGCCTCGACCATCGGCACCGCGTAGTCGACGTCGCTGCCTTCCCACATGACCTCGTGATGGAGCACGAAGCCGTGCCGGTCCTCCAGGATGCAGACCGGGACGCCGAGCTCGACCGGGCATCCCGCCTTGCCCTTCGAGATCCAGCGCGTGTGCGGCTCGAAGATCGAGAACACCTTCTCGTGCTGGGGGATCGTCTCGCCCTTGAGCAGGCGGCGGTCGGTCTGGTCGATCTGGCGCACGGCGTGCGCCAGGAAGTCCCTGATCTCCGTGACCGTCCAGGCCGAGGCGCCGTTCGCGGCCAGCGCGGGCAGGTCCCCCTCGACGCGCAGGACGATCTCGCGGCAGCGATCAAGATACGCCTCCACCCGCTCCGGGCTGGCGCGGCGGGTCGACCGGACCTTGTTGAAGAGCCTCTTCACCGTCTTCGTCAGGTGCTTCCACTGCCTCCAGCCGGCGACGTCGTGCGCCGCCGCCGCGCGGCCCGTCGTGCGGATCAGGCAGCGCATCGCGTCCCACAGGAGGCTGACGTCGGTGGGATAGTGAACGTCGGTCTCGGCGACGAAGGAGTCACAGCGCCCGCGCAAGGGCGCGCCAGGCTTTTTTCTTGCGACCGCATGGCCGCTCTCCACGATCAGGTGGTTGACCCCGACGAGAAGCTCGGGGCTCAGGAGGCTCACGTTGTCCACCAGCGTCTGGCAGTGGTACCGGTGCTCGTCCCACACGTCCGCGTGGCCGAGGAACCGACGCAGCGTCTTGTGCTCGTTCGCAAGCTCGTGGAGCCGGTCGAAGTCGCAGCCCAGCCCCTGCTTGATCACGCCCATCACCAGGATCCGCCACATCTCCATGCCGGGACGGCCGACGCTCTTGTCGATGCCGGGAAGCATGTGCTCCTCCAGCAGCGCGAACAGCCGCTCGCGGAAATCCTCGTCGGAACAGAGATGCTGGAGCCCGATGAGCAGCGCGGGAATGTCGTCCCTGGACTTGAAGTCCAGATCGATGTTCTCGATGCCGATCTCGCCGAGTTCCGGCTGCAAGTTGATGACGTTTCTCATGCCTGCCTCCCGAAGATTGGCCGTTTTCTGCCCGTTTTGCGCCGGAACGGCCTGAATCCGGCCCATTCGGCGACATCTTCGGCCCGGGAAATGTCAGATTCATCGAATGGAGTCAAGGGGTTGTGGGATTTTCGGGCGAGCACTAAATACGCTAAATACGGAATCTCTTGACACCCTCGGATTGATATTCCAAACTTTACGCATATGAAATACGCGAAAAACGGAAAAGTGCTCTACCTCATTGGAGAAAACCTGGACAGCGACAGCGCCTACTATCGAACGGAAACAGGTCGAATGATGCAGCTCATGCGCGGCATCTACGCCGACGCCGACGAGGACATCGATGAAGTCGTGCTGCGGCACGCCGTGCGCATCGCCAACTATCTCTATCCCCGGGCTTACCTGTCCGCTGCAAGTGCCGTGTTGCTGGCACCGACCCGAGACGGACGATTGTACATCAGTGGTCCGCGCTCTCAGCGCACCCGGATCAGGACGCTGGAGATCATTCAGAATGTCGCACCAGCCCATCCTTCAACCGCACAGGCCTTGATCGCGGACGGGCTTGGGGAGTTCCGGGTCGCTGTTTCTTCGCTTCGGCTCCGGTTCCTTGAAGCCTTCCGCCTGCGCAGCGAACACGCCGCCTCGATCGACCAAGACATGCGCGCCTCACTCGTGGCCCGCCTGGTTGAAGAATACGGCGACCCCAAGGGGTCCGCCGATGCCCTGTGGGCCCTTGCCCGCGAAAACGAATGGCACCGCGAGGGCGAGCGAGCTGAGCGCTACCTCTTGAAGTCTCCATCGCTGATTGAGGTGCGCAATGAAGCTGCGCTGGACTTCACCGTGGCGTGGCATGGCCAGCCGATTGGCGAGCTGCGTCACGACGGCTTTGAGTGGCGTTGGCAGGCCGAGAAGGGCCTCGACCTTCCATTGGTGCAGCAACGTACGCCCGGCAAGCTGCCGCCTTTCATTCATTCGCTCTTGCCCGAAGGCTGGTTGAAGCGCGTTCTCAAGGAGAATGACGAACGCGGACTGTTGCGTTCCGGCAAACGTTACATGTCAAATGTCACGATCAGTTCGGATCCCTCCGAGATTGCTGCACTGCCGACGGATCGCTTGTCCACTCGCCTCCGTGAATTCTGCAACAATGGCACGTTCACCGGTCGCTATGAAGGCCCGACACGCGGTGACATCGAGCGGACCTTCGAAGACAATCTCGCGCGCCTTTTTGCAAGCACGCGAACACCGCGCATGTCAGGCGTACAGATCAAGGCGCCGATGCATCTTGATCCGCAGGGGCGCTTGGCTCCTGGCACCACAGCGCCCTTTACGCACATCCTTAAGCCTGCTGGCACCGGCGGGTTCCAGGCGTTGCCGGTCATCGAATATCTGTCGATGACATTGGGGCTGGCTGCCGGACTTGAAACGCCGGCTGTTGCACTGACAGCTATGCCGGACGGAATGCCACCAGCGCTGATTGTCGAGCGCTTTGACATCTCTGGCAACGATGATGATGACCGCCGCATTGCTCTGGAAGATATCTGTTCGGTTCTCGACCTGCCCCCTGAAGCAAAATTTGACAGCACGATCGAGCGGATCGCTCGCGGCGTGCGCCCTCTCTCTACCGAGCCCGAGAAAGACCTGTTGCTCATCCTTAAGCGCGCGCTGTTTGCCTGGCTCATTGCCGACGGAGACATGCATCTCAAGAACCTTGCCTTGCTCAAGATCGCCTCTCCGGGCGCAGCCACTTTCCGGAGTGTGCGGATAGCTCCGCTCTACGATGCCGTGACCACCCGTGTATTTCCGGGGCAGGAACATGACCGGATGGCCCTCAAGCTGAACGGCAAGGATGACCGCCTCCGACGCGCCGACTTCCTTCGCACGGCAGCGACTGCCGGCATACCCGCGCGTGCCGCCGCTGACGCAATGAATGAGCTGCTGTCAGGTCTTGAAACAGGACTCGATCAGATTGCCTTGCCGGACATTCCCAATCTCAATGCCGAACTGAATTCCAAGGCCGAACAGATGCTCGAGATATGCCGCGGCCGTCTTGCGAATTGGTGCTAAACCCGGAACGCTCACTAAGTCCAGGAATTCATTGCCAGGCCTGGACTGCATAGCCATCGGTCCTGCGATTTCCGCAATTTCCGGTAGATCCTTGTGCCTCCTGGCGAACTTTCCACGGAGATCAGGCAAGAAAAAGGGGACTTTCTCATTCCTGTCCCGTGCATCCAGTTCGGCTCCTGCCTCGACACACTGGCGTACACCATCAGCCGTCAAGCCGACGAAGAATCCATCTGTTTTTCTGCCGTGAACACTCCATCGCCTGAAGGCGACGGCTCGACCAAGCCTCGAACCAACGTCCCTGCTTCGCGACCGAAGGCTGGTTCCCAGCCCCAATGCGAGAAACCCGCAGGCTCCGGTCACGCCTGTCAACAAGGAGCGCGCATTCCCCTGCGCGATTTCTATGGACAACCTTGGCCGTGCGCCCGTCCGCCGTGTCGATCCGGGTTCTCGCGGTGGGGGCGACCGTCTCGTGCGTCGCCAATCGTGCCTTCAAGCTGGCCACTTCACAGGCGTGGCCGTCCGAGGCGGTTCGATGTCAGGCCAGTGTGTCGACAAGTTTTGCTGCAGAGATTCTGCGGTCCCGCGTCAGCAGCGTCGCCCCAATTGTTCGGGCGGTCGCGACCAAGATGCGGTCGGCCGGGTCGCGATGAAAGGAAGCAGGCAAGGAAGCCAATTCGGTCGCCACTGCCGGGGAGATGCCGTGGCGCCGCACCAGCGGCGGCGCGACCGCCTTCTCCAGCCACTCCCGCAGGGGGATCGTCAAGCGAATGCGACCTAGGCTGTGCAGCGTGGCTACTTCCCAGAGCGAGATGTCGGAAACCTGCAGCGGCGTTTCCGCATCTGCGGCCGTGATGACTTTCCACTGATCCTGCGATAACATTTCGCGGTCGCAGTGCCACCAAAGCAATATATGCGTGTCGAGCAACGCCTTCATGGATCTTCAGGAGCCGGGCGATGAGGAAGCGCACCCATTGGGGGATCGGACGTGTGGTTCATGATGGGCTGAATGGCGGTCCCCAATCATGTTCAGTCAGCCGGTGCATTCGAGATCGACCCCACAGGTCTCTCCCTTCGAGGAGAGGTTGCCGATTCTTCCAGGCTCTCCCAGTGTTCCTCCGGCAACACGGGTCCCACCACGTCGCCGACAATGACAACCGTTCCCTCCAATTCTGATTGGGGAAACCGTTCACCGTCACCGATCGCCCGTGACAATTCGGCGACAGGCCGCCCGCGCTTCAGGATCACCACCCTCTCACCAGTCTCGTGGACCTCGTCGAGAATTGCGAGGCATCGCGCCTTAAAGTCAGATGCGTTGATCTTGTACATGTGACCAGCCTTTATGACCGGTCACTTCGCGCGTCAAGTGCAGACGTGGCATTCCAGTCGATGGACGGAATCTCGAGAAGAGTCTCGGCACTTGCAGGTCAATTTCCGCCCGGAGAATCTCTTTGGCTCGCTCCGGCACTGATCCAATGCGACCCCGCCTCCTATCAGGCCGAATTTCGTCTGCGGCACGGCGGATCAGTCCGCGATTCTGAAGAGTGTCCGTCTGGGTGGCTGGGGATCGCACCTGCACGGGAGGAGCGACTTGGCGAGACGGGCCCGACGACAGCGGACCGGGGTCACCCGCACGCCTTGGGAGCACAGAAAGGGCTTGGGCCGGTTCCGTGGCCAGACTGCGCGTGGCCGAGCAACCTGTGGCTCAGTTCAAAGGAACCAAGTGCTCTGAATGCAGCTGGCACAAGTCGAGTCCAGGCATTCCTGTGCTCCCGCGTGTGACTCGGACAGCGGAATCACCGGTCATGCGATTCTCGCAATTCCTGGTAGACCTTCGTACCTCTTAGCAAACTGTCCTCGGGGATCAGGTCAATGGCGAGTTTCCCGTTCCTGTCCCGTGAGTCCGGGTCGGCCCCTGCATCAAGCAGCGCCTGCACCATTGCAGCGCCCGTGCCGCGTCCCGCCGCCCAGTGCAGCGGGGTAAGGCCCCGCACGTCCGGGGCGTTCGGGTCGGCCCCTGCGCTGAGCAGCGCCCGCACCGCTTCCGGGCTCGTGTCAAAGCCTGCCGCCCGGTGCAACGGGGTCACGCCCTCCGTGTCCGGCAGGTTCGGATCGGCGCCAGCGGCAAGCAACGCCTGCACCACATCCGGGATTGTGTCCTCTCTCACCGCCCAATGCAACGCCGTCAGACCAAGATAGGCCTGCGCGTTCGGATCGGCTCCCGCGTCGAGCAGCAGCTGGACCGCCTCAGCACCCGCTCCGCCGCCAGCAGCCAGATGCAGTGGAGTCAGGCCATGTCTGTCCAATGCGTTCGGATCGGCCCCGGCGCTGAGCAACATCCGCACCACCTCCGGCCACGTCCCGGTGCCCGGCGCAACGTGAAGTGGGGTCACGTCATAGTCGTTCCGCGCGTTCGGATCGGCTCCCGCGTCGAGCAGCACCTGCACCGCATCCGGGTTCGCACCTTCGCCCACCGCCAAGTGAAGCGGAGTGTTGCCAAGAACATCCCGTGCGTCCAGTTCGGCTCCCGCCTCGACGCACTGGCGGACATCTTCAACCGTCGAGGTGCCGAAGAATCCATCTGTCTCCCAGCCATGGCAATCCGTTGCTGCGATGTCCGCCTCATCACCCTCGATCTCGGTGACAAGCACTTCGGCATTTCTGCCTACAGCATCGATCGAGCTGGTTCCGACGCGAATTTCATAACGACCGCTTGCGGGATCACGCAACGCGATCCTCGCGTCGCGGCCGGCTCCGCTGTCATCGTCGCACAGGACGTCACCCGTAGGCGTCGTGACCTGCAACGTGGCGTCAAACCCGTGGCCAAGGGCGCCGAGGCTCAGGGCGTAGTATCCGCGCTCATAGTCGAGGACAAGCTGCGGCTCGTTCGGCAAGTGCCCGCAATCGTCCCGGGTCAGACCGCCCGCGGTCACTCCTGCACTGCTCCGATTCAGGCCGAATGCGGCATCGAACGTCAACCGGTGTACAGGCGCCGGCTTGATCGCGCCTGGATGGACTCGCTCGGTGACAAACACCTTGGCGACCCTGCCGACCACGCCGGAGTAGTTGCTTCCGACTCGAACCTCATAGCGACCGTTCGCCGGATCGCCCAGCACGATCAGCGCGATGCGGGCGTCGTCGTAATCCCTGTCGCACAGGACATCGCCCGCCGGCGTCGTGACCTGCAGTGAGGTTCTGGCAAACCAGTAACCGGCGGCACCAAAGCCAAGCGAGGAGCCGTCGCCCTCGTATTCGACGACGACCTGCGGCCTGTCCGGCAGATGACCGCATTCGCCAGAGGTCGGACCGCCCGCTGACACAAGCGCATTCAGCGGATCCGGGCCGAATCCGTCTTCGAGCGTCCATTGGTGTACAGGCACCGGTTTGACCGGACGATCATCAATTCGCTCGGTGACATAAACTTCTGCGACCTTGCCGACGTCTTCGTGCCAGTAGGTTCCGACACGAACTTCATAGCGACCGCTCGCCGGATCGCCCAGCGTGATCAACGCGTCGTAATCGCCTCCGCTGTCATAGTCGCACAGGACGTCACCCACCGGCGTCGTGACCTGCAGCGTGGCGTTCAACCTGTAACCAAGAGTGCCAAAGCTCAGGGCGTGACTGCCGCTCTCGTAGTCGATGACAAGCTGCGGCTCGTCAGGCAGATGACCGCACTCGCCCCAAGTCGCCCCCCCCACCACCACTCTCTCACTCCTCGGCTCCCGGTCGAATCCGGCGCCAAGTGGCCATTGATGAACAGGGAACGGTTTGGCCGGACGTTCGTCAAGTCGCTCGGTGACATAAACCTCAGCGATGCTGCCGACATCATCGGCCGAGGTGGTTCCGACACGGACTTCATAGCGACCGCTTGGCGGATCGGGCAGCGTGATCAGCGCGTTGCGGTAATCCCCGCCGTCATCGTCGCACAGGACGTCACCCTCCGGCGTCGCGACCTCCAGCATGGTGTCCAGCCGGAACCCGATGGTGCCAAAGCTCAGGACGTTGTTGCCGCTCTCGTAGTCGACAACGAGCGACGGCTCGACCGGCAGATGACCGCACCCTTCCAGGATCGGACCTCCAGCAACGACTTCCGCTTGCCTCGGATCCCGGCCGAACCCGGATTCGAGATTCCATTGGTGCAGGGGCGTCGGCTTGATCGGACCTGCAGCAATGCGCTCGGTGACATATGCTTCGGCGATGCCGCCGACATCATCGGGCCAGAATGTTCCGACGCGCACTTCATAGCGACCGTTCGTCGGTTGGCCCAGAGTGATCAGCGCGTCGTGGTCGCCTCCGCTGTTGTTGTCGCACAGGACGTCGCCCGTTGGCGTCGTGACCTGCAGCGTGGTGTCCAGCCCGTGACCAAGAGTGCCAATGCTGAGGGCGTAGCCGCCACTCTCGTATTCGATGACGAACTGCGGTTCGTCCGGCAGTTGCCAGCAATCGTCCCAGTTCGGACCGCCCGCCACCACTTCGCGCTTCCACGGGTCGAGGCGGAACCCCGATTCGAGCGTCAGCGGGAGCTCTGGCCCCGAGGCAGTGGCGATTGTCGACGCAGCCAAGGTTGCGGCGACGGCAGTGGCAAGAACAGCTTGAGCCAGGTGGCGCATTGAAAGTCCTCCTTTCTGGCAAGGTGTGCGCAGCAGCACATTTTACGGCCATGCCGAAGACCCACGTCTTGCAGGATTAGCAGGGACTCGGAATACAGGCTATCGGCATGCATGCTGGACGTGCTTCAACTTCGGTCCGGAACTGGCTTGCTGCCGTTGAAAGGGGCCTTGAAGTCACGGCTTGAGTGCAACGGAACATCGGTCGACTCGCACCTTGTCTTGCAACGGGGCATGCCCATGAACCAGCCAATGCCGCCTTCCATCCTGTCCAAGCCCGTTGAACCCAAAGGCAACATTGACTGCGCGTGCTGTCGGGAAGCTGAAGCCGGTCAGGCGATTGCGCAATCAAGAAATTTGCGGTAACAAGATGGCAATGTGGCCAGATGTTCCGGTCACATGGTGCGGAGCACTCCCGTCTCCGGAGCCGTCAAGCAGGGTGAAAAGGACACCGCTGTCGGCAAATAACGAGGGTACCCATGTCAAATCCCATTGTCACACCCCTGACCCAAGCGCTGGCCGAGGGGAAACTTTCGCGCGAGGAGCTGAAGCAGTTCATGCGCCGGTCGGACGGACCGGCCTTGCGTCGCCTGGTCCTTTGGGTCGGGCTCCTGGCCGTCACAACCACACTGATAGCACTTGCATGGAACAGCTGGCTGATATGGCCCGCAATGCTGTTGCAAGGCACCGTGCTGGTGCACCACTTCGCGCTCCAGCACGAATGCGTGCACTACACGGCGTTCCGCACCCGCTGGGTCAACGACCTCGTCGGCCACGTCTGCGGGCTCATCATCATGCTGCCGCACAGGTTCTTCCGTTACGAGCACTGCGACCATCACACGTACACGCAGCTGCATGACGACGACCCGGAAATGATCTCGATGCCCACGACATTCGGCGAATACCTATGGTACCTGAGTGCCGTCCCCTACTGGCGCGGCAAGTTCACCGAGGTGTTCCGACATGCGATCGGTCGCCTGAGCGAAGCGGAGAAGAGGTTCATTCCGTCGGTGGAGCACAAGGCCGTATTCTGGGACGCGCGCCGGATGCTGGCGATCTACGCCGCCATCTTCCTTGGCATGGCCATGACGGGCTGGTGGGGCCTGGTCTGGTGCTGGGTCATTCCGCTGTTCCTGGGCGAGCCGGTGATGCGCTTCATTCGCATGACGGAGCATGTCGGGCGACCGACCGTCGCGCAAATGTCCGAGAACACGCGGACGAATCTCGTCTCCGCCCCATGGCGCTTCCTCTGCTGGAACATGAACTATCACGCCGAACACCACTACGTGGCTTCCGTGCCGTTCCATGCCCTGCCCAGGCTCCACGAGAAGCTGAAGGACCACATCCACGTGGAACGGCATGGCTATCTCGGAGCGCATCTCGACATCCTGCGCCAGCTCATGCGGCGCGAACCGGCCGCGGCAGCGGACGGGACGTGAACAGGGCCAAGCGTGCCTGGACCGATCTGATCGCGGTGGACGCTCTGGAACGGAACTGGGTCACTCGGGTGCCGCTGGGCCCGCGATTGCTTGCCGTCTACGATACGCCGACCGGCATCTTCGCTTCGCTCGCGCACTGCAACCATGGCGGCGCCGATCTTTGCGACGGATATTTCGACGGCCACGTCATCGAATGCCCGTTGCACCAGGGCGCATTCGATGTCCGGGACGGAAGTCCGGTCTGCGCGCCGGCAACGCGCCCGATGAGGGTGTTCGAGACCCGCGTGAGGGACGGGATGGTTCAGGTCAGAATCTAAGGACTACTCGTCGGCGATCACCGCCATCGCGTCGATCTCGACCAGAAACGCCGGGTCCGCAAGCGCGCTGACCACGACTCCGGTCGAGCAATGGTGCACGCCCTCGAACCAACGGTTGATCGCATCATAGACCGCCGGGCGATGACCGACGTCCGTGACATAGACGGTCAGCTTCACGACGTCCTTCAGGCTGCCGCCGGCCTCGGTCATCCAGCGCTCGATGTTGCGGCAGGCCTGGTCCGCCTGCGCGCCCGGGTCGCCTTCGCCGATGACGGTTCCGTCCAGCAGCGTGCCGACCTGGCCCTGCATGACGACGAGGTCGCCTCGCGCCCGGATGGCCTTGGAATAGGTCGCCTTCGCATGGTAGCGGGTTTCGTACTTGTGGATATGCGTCCGTGTCATTCGTGCCTCCGAATCAACGCAGCGCGCGTGTCAGGCAGTCTTCCATCATGTCGCCGAAACTCCGCTCGACGGAAACGTCGAATCCGCCTGCGCATCGGCGTACCAGCGCCTTCTGGCCAAGATACTCGGTGAAGCTCACTGCATCCTCCGGGAATGCCGCTTCGTGCATGTCGAGCGGACAGCCGATTGCCAGCACATGCGCCGCATCGGTGCCGGTGATGCGAAAGGTCGTCATGGTGTCCGAGATCCTGACGATGCTCACCTCAGCCGGGGCTTCGTGTGGACGCAATGCCGCGTTCAGTTCGTCCTCCCGGTCAATGTTCGCCTGCAAGAGCCAATGGCGCGGTCCTACATGGTCGAGCGAAACGCCGTCCGCCTTGCGACAGCAATTCGCTTCTGCAGGAAAATCCGGCAAGACTTCCGCGCCAATCCACTCGACCAGAGCGCTCTCCGCCCCCTTCAGGTCGAAGCACGCGTTGATCGGGAGCCTCTCGAATGACGCGTCGTAGCCCATTCAGGACCTCATCCTCAGGCCGTCGGGGTCGTGGAACACCGGCTCCCTGACGGTGGCGGCGACCGTCGCGTTCTTCAAGCGGACATGGACGCTCTCGCCGTGCCGCGACCTTCCGTTCTCCAGGAGCGCCAGAGCGACCCACCGTTCAAGGACGACGCTCCAGACGCAGGCGGTAACAAGACCCTCCGTTGGGCGCCTCTCACCGCCGGGAGTAAGCGGCGCACCTTCCGGAATCTGGTCATTCGGACCGGCGGGCAGCAATCCCACTAGCTCACGTCGAACCGCCTTTCCCCGGCGCCGCAACTCGACCGAACGCTTGCCGACGTAGTCCCTCTTCTTCTTCGACATGATCCAGCTCATGCCAAGATCATGGGCGTCCACCGTTCCGTCCACTTCATGTCCCAGGGAAAGAAATCCCTTCTCGACCCGCAGCACGTGGCTGGCTTCCGACCCTACCGGCTCGATCCCGAAGGGTGCGCCTGTTTCCATGATCCGTTCCCAAAGTTCGCGCATGTGCCGAGGCGCCACGTTTATCTCGAATGACAGCTCGCCCGTGAAGCTGACCCGAACGACACGCGCTGGCAGCCCGGCCACATGGCCGTCCGCGAATCGCATGAACGGCAGTTCCTCGGGCGAGAGGTCGATGTCAGTGCCCAGGACGGCCACGACCTCGCGCGCCTTCGGGCCGCATAGGGTTGCGTTGTTCCATTGGCTGGTCACGGTCGTCACACAGACGTTCCAGTCAGGAAACTGCGTCTGCAACAATTCCTCCATATGCCCGTTCACGGTGTCCGCATGCGCCGTGGAGGTGGAGACAAGCCAGCGGTGCTCTCCCAGCCGCATGGCGACGCCGTCGTCAAGGATCAGGCCATCCTCGGTCAGCATGAGCCCGTAGCGGCATTGGCCGGGCTTCAGCGTGGACATCAGGTTCGTGTAGACGTGGTCAAGGAAGCGACCGACGTCACGCCCCTTCAGCTCGAACTTCCCGAGAGGGGACCCGTCATAGACCCCGACTTCCTCGCGGACGGCACGGCACTCGCGGTTGACGGTCTCCTGGAACGTCTCGTCGCCACGCGGGAAATATCCCGGCCGCCGCCAGCGGGCGCCGGCCTCGTACATGAATGCGCCGTGATCGAGGTTCCACCGGGTCACGGGCGTGTGGCGGTATGGCAGAACGACGCTCTCTTCCCGGGTGCCTCCGATCGCTCCAAATGACACGGGCGTGTAAGGTGGCCGGAATGTCGTTGCGCCGACATCCTGAAGCGGCACGCCATTCTGCAGTGCAATCGTGCCGATGATGTTGACGTTGCCCGTCTTTCCCTGATCGAACCCCATGCCGCCTGTCGTGTAGCGCTTGACATGCTCGACGTTGTCATAGCCCTCGCGTAGCGCGAGATGCACGTCGTCGACCGTGACGTCGTTCTGGATGTCCAGGAAAGCCTTGCCCTTGGCGCCCCGTGCATCGACACGCCAAAGCGGTGCAATCGAATAACTTTCCTCCGACGTTGCGGGGAGATCAGGCGTGTCCGTCCCCGCTGCCCCGGCGCCCGCCCCTGCACCGGTCCGCAATGCTGAAGCGAGCGACAACTCGCCGGCCGCGCCACCGACGGAGACGCAGGCCTGCGCCGCGTCATCCGGCACGAATGTCGCGAGAGACTCGTCGTAGCGGAGGCTTCCGCGTGACTGGGAGAACAGGTGCACGGCCGGGTTCCATCCGCCGGAGTGGAGCAGCAGGTCGCATTCGATCGTCGAGGCGCCCCTCCCGTCTCGCCCGGAAACGGTTGCCCCCTTGACCGACCGTTTCCCTCGGACGCCAGTGACGACGGACCCGGCCATGATCGGGATGTCCACGGCGATGTCACATGCATGGCCTGGCACCACGTCCCGGCTGTCCGCGATGGCGGCAACGTCAATGCCCGACGCCAGAAGATCGGCAGCGACGCCATATGCGCTGTCGTTGTTGGCGAAGACCACCGCCCTTTCGCCCGGTTTCACGGCAAACCGGTTGACGTAGGCCTGTGCGGCCGACGCCAGCATCACGCCAGGACGGTCGTTGTCCGGAAAGACGAGGCCCCTCTCGATCGCCCCCGTCGCGAGAATCACCTGCCCTGCACGCACCCGCCAGTTCCGTTCCAGTATGCTGGGGTTGGCCGGCGACCGCTCGTTCACCATCAGGAAACCATGTTCGCGATATGCCCAGACGCACGCGTCCTGCAGATGCTTGACATTGGGCATCGACTTCAATTCGGCAACGGATTCAGCGACCCAGTCCAATGCAGGCATTCCAGCGACTTGCAGGCGTCGGTCGAGCAGGCTCCCGCCTGCCTCGGTTCGTTCGTCTGCCAGGAAGACCCTGCACCCGGCGCGACCGGCGACAAGGGCCGCCATCAGCCCGGCCGGCCCCGCCCCGACGACCAGGACGTCCGCATGCGCATGCACCGCCTCGAAGTGCCCTTCCGACGGCGGCGCGTCCGGCGTGCCCGCAAGACCTGCGGCCTTTCGGATCGTCGGTTCGTAGAGGCGCCAGCCCGGCCACTTGAACGTCTTGTAGTAGAAGCCCGCCGGGATGAGTCCCGCGAACAGCTGACTGACCGCGCCCATGTCAAGTCCTGGCGACGGCCAGCAATTCACCGATCGCGCGGCCATCCCGTCGTCCAGCCGCACCGTTGTCGCCGCACGGTTGGCGGATGCGTGGGGACCCTCCAGTTCCACCAAGGTCGCGGGTTCCTCCGGACCGGACCCCATGATCCCTCGTGGCCGATGATACTTGAAGCTTCGCGCAGTCAACCGAACCTTGTTGGCAAGCAATGCAGACGCCAGGGTGTCGCCTGAGAACCCTGTGTACTCCTTCCCGTTGAAGCGAAAGGCCAGCGGCTGGCCCCGGTCAATCCTGCCGCCAGATGGGAGGCGCCTAACCTGCATCGCCTGGCCTCTCGACGATGTCATGCGTTCGCGTGTCCCGCCAGATCGTCAGCCACGTGCCGCATCCCTTCACATGCCACCAGCGCTCCTGGACTGGACCGAGCGGATTCGGGACAGTTGTCAGGTACTCAACCCAGTCTTCGTCGCTTGTCGAATGCGGTGCGGGTCGATCCGGCTTCACGGGACCGCCATAGGCGAACTCGCTTTCGTTTCGGTGACCACAGAACGGACATGGGATGAGCATCATCGATCCGTCTCCCTATCTCGCCGTCGTCGTTCCCGATTCCATCACGTAGTCGAGGTGCCGGAACCGGCTCAAGGTGAAAGGCGCCATCAGGGGATGGGGCTCGCCCTTCGCGATCAGGTGCGCCAATGTCAGGCCTCCGGCCGGGACCGCCTTGTAGCCGCCCCACCAGCCCGCCGTCACGAAGAGCCCCGGGACGTCCGTTTCGTCCATGATTGGCGAGGCGTCCGGCGTGATGTCCACATGCCCGCCCCACTGGCGCAGGAGCTTCAGCTTCTTGAACGACGGGAACAGCGACAGCATGGCCGTCACGGTGTCCTCGAACACGTGCTGCTTGATGTCGCGGCGAAAGCTCTGGCCCATGTCCGGCGCGCCGCCAATCACCATTTCACCCTTGTCCGACTGGCTGAAATAGAACCCGCTGTCCGGGCAGTTCACGACCACGTCGACAAGCGGCTTGACCGGTTCGGAAACGAAGGCCGTCAGGTTCATCGTTCGCAGCGGCAGCCTGAGCCCGACGGTCTCGGTCAGCGTCGTCGTGTGCCCTGACACGGCAACCGCAACCTTGCGTGCCCGCACGATGCCGCGCGTCGTTGCGACACCCTCGATGGCGCCGTCACGACCCCGCAGGAGCCCGGTGACCGCCGTCTGCTGGTGCAGCTCAACGCCGCGCGCATCGGCGCCGCGCGCATACGCCCACGCGACAGCGTCGTGCCGGTTCACCCCGGCGTCGGTATGCACCATCCCGCCGATCACGGGCAGCCGCGCATCCGGCCCTCCGCCGGTAAGCGCAGGAATTCGTCGGCGGACTTCCTTCGTGGAAATCTGTTCGTAGGTCGACCCGTAAATGTCCATGGTCAGCTGGCGCCGCCGCAGCTCACGCATCTTCGGATATGTCTGGACCACGTCGATCATGGTCCGTTTCGAGTGCATCAGGTTGAAGTTCAATTCGCCGGTCAGGCCCTCGTACAACGAGACCGACTTCACGTAGAACGGGATTGACGCATCGCGCATGTAGTTCGACCGGACGGTCACGGTGTTTCGCGCGACGTTCCCGCCGCCGAGCCAGCCCCGCTCCAGGACCGCGACATCGGTGATTCCGAACTCGCTGGCAAGGTAGTAGGCGGTCGCCAGTCCATGTCCGCCGGCGCCAATGACGACCACGTCGTAGCTTTCCTTCAGCGGCGGACTGCGCCAGGCGGGCGCCCATGTCGTATGGCCGCCGATCGCATGCCGGAGCAGGGAGAAAATCGAGTACCGTTGCATGTTGGTAATGTTTTTTACTTTTGGTAATGTAGAGTCAAGTGGCCGGAAGCCAGGTGAACGTCATGCCGGAGAGGGCGGAAATCGACATCGTGGTTGGACGGACGGTCAACAGGCTGCGCCGGGAGCGCGGCATGACAGTCGCGAAGCTGGCGGAACTTGCAGGGGTATCGGGCGGCATGATCAGCCGAATCGAGAACGGGCTGGTCTCCCCGTCCCTTGGAACGCTCGACGCGGTCGCCGAAGCCATGTCCGTTCCCGTCATGGCGCTGCTCGCCCACGGACGCGGAAAGGCCGATGTCTACCACCTCAAGGCAGGCGGCGGCATCCCGTCACGACGGATCACGCCAAACCATGCCCATGAGTACCTGCTGCTCGGCGTGCACAGCGGCCCGGGCGGAAGCTTTGAGGCGGCCCGCGTCCGGATCCTTCGGGACGAGGCAGGCGAGCTGCCCAGGTACCAGCACGACGGTCACGTCTTCCTGACGGTGATTTCCGGCAAGGGGCTCTATGCGTGCGGCGATGCCAAGTTCGAGCTCGCGCCCGGCGACACGTTGAGCTTCGACGCAATGCTCGACCATGGCGTCGTGGAAATCCGGAGCAAGGAGATCGAGTTCATCACGGTATCGTCCCGCCCGGACTGAAGGCGTCGGCCTATGCCTGTCCCTCCCGCCTGCGCTCCAGTCGCGAGAACAGCCGGCTCAACCCGAAGCAGACCACGAAGTAGAACGCAGCGGTCGTGATCCATGCCTCGAATATCATCCGTGACGACGCCACCAGTTCAACCGTCTTGTACGTCAGTTCCTGCACCGAGATGAGCGATATGATCGAGCTGTCCTTGATGAGCGAAATGAACTGGTTGGCGAGAGGCGGAACGACCCTTTTCATCGCTTGCGGCAGCACGATGTACCGCAGTTCCTGGAGCCGGCTCATGCCGATTGATCTCGCCGCTTCCCGCTGTCCCTTCGGTATCGACTGAATTCCCGCGCGAACGATCTCCCCGACAAAGGCGCTCTCGAAGAGCGCAAGAACGATCACGCCCGAAATGATCGAGGGAAAGCGGCGCATGTCGCCGAAAAACAGCTCCCACAGCCAGATGTCTTCCTGCCGCGCGATATTGCGCGACCAACGCGCGAGGTCGAGCGCATCGATCAATTGCTGCGACAGGAAAAAGAAGAAAATGAAGACGACGACGACCGGGGGGATGTTCCGCAGCAGTTCCAGATACGTCCGCGCCAGCATCCGTATGGTCAGGTTCTGCGAACACCGTGCGACGCCGAGGATCGTGCCGAGAACCAGCGCAAGGATGCTCGCGTAAATGCTGATCCGGATCGTGGCGGCAAGGCCCTGAAGCAGGATGTTGGCGAAATACGCCTCGCGGCCCGTGTGATAGCCGATGATGTATCCAGGTATGAGCTCCCAACGCCACTTGTAGTTAAGCGTGCCTTCGATGGTGAACCAGACATACCCGAAGAAGGCGATGAGCATCGCGACAATCAGGTAGTCAGGCCACCTCATCCTGTCGATGAACGAGCGCAATCCCTGCCGCCTCACGGCTCAAGGCCCGGGAGCCGTGGTTCCCGGGCCTCGGCATTGGTCTACTGGGCGACCTGGTCGGCCCAGTCCTCGGTCGCGAACCAGTAGTTGTGGCGTGCTTCAAGCCAGCCGCTGCGCCACTGCTGGGCGATCCAGTTGTTGAAGTAGTTGAGGGCGTCCGGATCGCCCTTGCGCAATGCAAACCCCTCGCCGCGCGGGTCGTAAAGATCGCCTTCCACGACGACAAGCGTCTCCGGATTCCGGCCCGCCTCGCGGTTCGGCGTCGGCTGCGCGGCCATGGTCGCGTGGGCGTTCCCGTTCAGCACTTCCTGGGCAGACGCGCCGTCTTCGTCGAAGAGAAGAAGCTGCGCCTTGGGAAAGTGGTCGGCGATCACGACGGCCGGCGTTGCGCCGCGACGGGCCGTGAAGATCACGTCGGGCGAATTCAGGTCCTCCAGTGACATGCCGGCAGTCAATTCCTTGTTTGCCATGATCGCGAGGCCGGAATACGCGTACGGATCGGTGAAGTTGATCGTCAGGTTCCTCTGCGCCGTAACCGACATGCCCGAGATGATGACGTCGAAGTTGCCGGCAACGAGGGCCGGGATGATCCCGTCCCAGGACGTCGGGACGAACTCGACCTCGACGCCCATGTCCTCTGCGAGCTTGCGGCCAACATCGAGCTCGTACCCGATCAGGTCGCCGTTCTTGTCGCGCATGGACCATGGGACGAACAGGGACAGGCCGATCCGGATCACGCCGTCCTGCTTGATCTGCTCGATGACGCTCTCCGAGGTCAGCGCCTGCGTGGCCTGCTGCGCCGCCGCCGGCAGCGCAAGGCCCACTGTCGCGGTCGCCGCGAGGGCGCAACCTAGCATTCTGCGAGTGAGTTTCATTTTGGTATCCTCCTATTTTGATGGTCTTCTCACTTGTTTGTTTGCCGGTCAAGTCCAGGCCTCTCCGGACATTGACGACACTCGATCTTGGCCAGCCTCGACTCCAATGGAACTGTCCAACACCGATTCGCGGCCCGGCGCGCAACGCCGGACATTGGCCAGGATGCGGCATGCATGCCGACAGGTTTCGGGATGAATTTCAGCCGCATCATTGGTCAACCGTGAACTTTCGCTCGAGAAACGACACGCCCACGGACAGGATCAGGGTCACCACCATGTAGACGGCCGCAATCGTGAACCAGATCTCGAAGCTCATGTACGTGTCAGATATTATGTTGCGCCCGATTGTCGTGAGCTCCGCCACGGCAATGACACTGACGATCGCCGACGACTTGATGAGATGCACCATTTCTCCCGTCATCGGCGGGAGCATGAAGCGGACGGACTGTGGCAGAATGATGTAGCGGTAGGCCTGCCCGGTGGACATCCCGATCGACTTCGCGGCCTCCCACTGCCCGACGGCAACGGCATTGATGCCAGCCCGGAAGATCTCGGATATCAATGCGGAGTGAAAGACGGCGAGCGTCAGGATGCTGGCGACGTAGCGGTCGAGGCCGAAGATCGGTCCCAGCACGTAGTAGAAGAGATAGAGCAGCACCAGGAGCGGGATGTTGCGGATCAGTTCGAGATACGCGACGGCAACGGCAGAACCCACGACGAGACCCGACAGCCGCAGCAGCGCCACGACGAGCCCAAGAAAGGTGGCGAGCGCGAACGACAGGACGGAGAGCCTGATGGTCGCCACGAGACCGACCGAGATCTCGCCCCACTGGAATCCGTCGTCGGTGAAGCTGTACAGGTATTGCGGCACGCGGTACCACTGCCAGTTGTAGCCCATGTTCTGGGCTCCGGCGAACGATCCGTAGACGATCAGCCCGACGACGATGGCATAGATCGCGACAGCGACCGGAACCGAGTTCAGCACCTGCTGATGCACCGGCGGCTTCGGGATTGGCGGCCCGCGCAGTCCGGCTGTCTCGCTCAGCGCCATCTCAGTGTTCCAGGATCTGCGCCAGGAACATCCGGCAACGGTCGCTTGCTGGCGCGGTGAAGAACTGATCGGGCGGCGCAACCTCGACGATCCGCCCCTCCTCCATGAACACCATTGTGTCGGCCACCTTGCGCGCGAAACCCATCTCGTGCGTGACCACGACCATGGTCATGCCGGTCTCCGCAAGTTCGACCATGACGTCGAGCACTTCGTTGATCATCTCGGGATCCAGCGCCGATGTCGGCTCGTCGAACAGCATGATCCTGGTTTCCATGCAAAGCGACCGGGCTATTGCGACACGCTGTTGCTGGCCGCCGGAAAGCTGGGCCGGGTACTTTTCCGCCTGCTCGGGAATGTGCACCCGGTCCAGATACGTGCGCGCGGTCCTTTCCGCCTGGTCGCGCGAGACCTTCCGGACTTTCATCGGCCCGATCATGAGGTTTTCCAGCACGGTGAGATGCGGAAAGAGGTTGAACTGCTGGAAGACCATGCCGACTTCCTGCCGCAGTTTCCGGACGTCCTTCGATCCCTCGAAGACCTCGATGCCGTCGACCACAAGAGTGCCCGAACTATGGCTTTCCAGCGCGTTGAAGCAGCGGATCAACGTCGACTTGCCGGAACCTGACGGGCCGCACACCACCACGCGCTCACCCTGGCGAACGGAGATGCTGACATCCTTCAGGGCGTGGAACTTCCCGAAGAACTTGTCCAGGTTGCGGGCTTCGATGATCGGCTGGCTATCCATGCACTTCACCTTCCGTGACGACTGGCGCACGTTTCACGGAACCATGGCAGCAAGCGAAGACGCCTGGCAACGATTTTCCTTCATTGCCGATTCCAACGGCCATGCCATTGCAGACGCGCGTCTGGGATCGCATGGATCCGGGGCGCATCGCGCGCGGCGTTCGGTCCGGCCACTGACAGCGACAACGCAAAATCAGGCAACCCTCCCATTCTTGCGTTTCACTCAATAACGTTGCATGACGGTTTATGCAAGAAATGG
The DNA here is from genome assembly GCA_028824715.1 of Boseongicola sp. Taxonomy (GTDB): domain Bacteria; phylum Pseudomonadota; class Alphaproteobacteria; order Rhodobacterales; family Rhodobacteraceae; genus JAJEFO01. The sequence goes on from JAPPCV010000120.1 coordinate 26,183, forward strand.
TTCGAAATAAATTCGAACGTCGCCTGCCAAACGCTCCGAGGAGGCACTATGTCGGCATGGATCAAGATGATTTCCGACGAGGACGCCGATGAGGCGCTCTCGGAAGCCTTGAAGCGGGCGCGGACTCCGCATGGAACCGTGGACAACGTAATGCGCGTCCATTCGCTCAGGCCGAACACGATGCATGGTCACGTCACGCTCTACCGCGCCTGCCTTCACGACGACGGCAACAGCATTCCGCAGTGGTTCCAGGAGGCATTGGGATCGTACGTGTCCGCGCTGAATGACTGCGCCTATTCCTATGCAAATCACTGGGCCAACGCGAAGCATCTGATCGGGGACGACGAGCGCGCCGACAGGATCGAGAGGGCGCTCAAGGACCGGCGGCCCGAGGTCCAGTTCGAGGGTCGGGAACTTGCGGCGCTTCGGTATGCCGAAGCACTGACCCTGCGGCCCGGCACGATCGCGGAAGACTGCGTTCGCGCACTTCGCGAAACAGGCTGGGATGACGGCGAGATTCTGGAAATGAACCAGATCATCTGCTACTTCAACTACGCCAACCGGTTGCTCAACGGGCTTGGCGTGACAATGGCCGGCGACGTGGTCGGCTACTACGCAGAAACGTGACGGCGCGAAATGGCATCCGAAAGGGCCGGAAAGCACATCGATGAAGCCATCGGGCAGTCGCTGAAGGAGCTCCGGAACGAGCGCGGCCATTCCGCCAGGGCGCTGGCGGAGCTTTCCGGCGTATCCGCCGCCATGGTGAGCCGCATAGAGAACGGACTGGTAAGCCCGAGCATCTCCACGCTCGCTGCGCTCGCCGGAGCACTGAGCGTTCCCATCGTGTCGCTGTTTCGAGAGGCGCGCACCGACCATACGGACTTTACGCTGGTGCACGCCGGTGAAGGCCTGAAATCCACCCGGCTCACTGAAGGGCATAGGCACGACTATGTCAATCTTGCCTTTCACGCGCGCAAGGACCTTCGCTTCCAGGCCCGCAGGGTCACGCTGACGCGGGACGGCGGCAAGCCGCCGACCTATGTCGGCCACGGCGTCGTTTTCGTGCAGGTGCTCGCCGGCCGGGCAATCTACCGCTACGGCAAGCAGCACCTGACCCTGTCCGAAGGTGACAGCCTGAGCGTGGACGCCGAACTGAACCACGGGTTCGTGGACGTATTGACGCCGGAGTTCGTGTTTCTGACCGTCCAGGCGGAGCGCCCCTGAGCGGCCATCCATGGCACGTGAACTCACCAGCAACCTGACCGACGGCCCGATCAGCAGTCACTTTCGAACGCTTGCCGTCCCTGCCGCGATCGGGATGCTGTTCAACACGCTCTACAACGTCGTGGACATGTTCTTTGCCGGCCTGCTGTCGACCAGTGCGCAGGCCGGCATCTCGCTCGGGTACCAGGCCTTCTACATCGCCCTGTCCATCGGCTTCGGCCTCGGTGCCGCCATGGGGGCAGTCGTCGGCAACGCTCTCGGGGCGAAGAACCGGCGCGCCGCCCGACGGCTCTCGACGCAAGGCGTTACTTTCGGCGCCATTGCCGCCCTGGCCCTTCTGGCCATCGGATCGTGGTACGGCCCGGCGTTGGTGCAGCTTGTGTCCGAGCCCGGGCCCTACCGCGACGCCGGGACTCGGTACTACCTGCTCCTATCCCTGGCGCTGCCCGGCTTCATGATCGCGTTTGCCTGCAACGGGGCATTGCAGGCGCACGGCGACGGGCGGTCCATGCAGCATGCCCTGATTGCCGCGTTCTTTGCCAACATCGCCCTTAACCCGTTGCTGATATTCGGCATTCCCGGCCTTTGGGCCGGGATCGGATTCGATGGCCTCGCGGTATCCACCGTCATCAGCCAGACCGGCGTGATGACCTATCTGCTGTGGAAGCTGCTGAGGCTTGCGACGCTGTCCCGGGTACGGGCCCGGCATTTCGCGCCCCGAGGCCCCGAGCTTCGGGAGATCTTCCTTCAGACGTCCCCTACCGCATTCGCGCTCATGATCATGATGTTGTCGGGATTCGTGGTGCAGTTCGTTCTCAAGGGTTTCGGCGAGCACGCGATTGCCGGGTTTGGCATTGCCATCAGGCTCGAACAGATCCTGTTCCTCCCGGTTCTCGGAGTGACCGGCGCATTGCTCCCGATCGCGGCCCAGGCGTTCGGGGCCCGCGATCATGATCGTGTGCGAGAGGCGCTCTTCCATTGCTGGAAGGTCGGATTCTTCATGACCGTCGGAGCGCTGCCGATCATCTGGATCCTGGGACGTCCGGTGCTTGAACTGTTCACCCAGGATCCGGACGTGATCCGGGTCGGTCTTGCCTACCTCCGGGTCGAGAGCCTGATCCTTCCGGCCTACATGATGCACTTCGCGATCAACTCTTTCCTGCAGGCCCTCAAGCGCCCGATCTGGAATGTCTGGATAAGCCTTTACCGACAGGCATTCGGCATTGCATTCTTTGTCTGGCTGTTTGTCGGCGTGTTCCAGTTCAGCGAGATCGGCGTCTGGTTCGGAATCGCTTCGGCCGTCACGACCGGACTGATTATCTCGATGGTCATCGCGTCGCGCGTGGCGTCGCAGTGCATTGGCGGCCTCTGGCGGGCGTCAGCGCTTCGCGGCGCCTGAGCTATTTCCGTCCGTTCAGCGCATCCTCGAACGTCTTTCGTGCCCCGGCACTATGGATGTAGTCGTAGTTTCTCGGGTACGACTCGCCGGGCACTGTCTCGAGGCTGACCATCTGCGGACCGTCAAGCTCAATGATGCGAGGCACCGCGCCGGCGAATTCGTCAAGATCGTCAAACGACCGCGACATGGCGTATCCCGCGGCCGCGGCAAATCCCGCAAAGTCGACGTTCTCGGCGTTCGGGATCGGCTGGTCGCCGTTCACCTCGTACACTCGGTTCGCAAACACGAAATGATAGAAATTCGTGACGCCGGCGCCGGCAACGGTGACGAGCGCGCCGAGATTCATGAGCAGCGAGCCATCACCGTCAAACACGAACACCCGTCGCTCCGGGTTGGCCAGCGCGAAGCCCAGCCCGTGCGACGCCGCCTGCCCCATTGCTCCCACGGCGACGTAGTTCAGCGGCCTTGGATTGATCGCCATCCAGTCAAAATTCGCCTGGTACACGGCGACGACAATGTCGTCGTCGCGCACGAGCGGCACGAGGGCGCGAAGCGCGTCATCACGCCTGATGGTCATGGCGCCACCGGTGCCCGGCCAATCAGGAACACGTGCGGACGCGAATTCGCATATGCCTCCTCAATCAAGCGAACGATGCTCTCAACGTCCTCCGGCTCCTCGATCGGGGAACGGGAAATCCCCATCGCCCGGAGCACCGGCTCGACGATCCTTACCCCGTAGGCAGCGGACTCGCTTGCTGGCAGATGAGGCTCCTTCTCCAGAAGGCCAACAAGCATGACGACCGGCCTTTGGTAGTCGACCCCGATCGCACGGACGGCGTTGAGTGAGTCCATGAGTCCGGTCTGCTGCATCAGCAGCACCGCTCGCGTGCCGTTGCAGGACATCGCGGCACAGATGGAGACGCCTTCGTCCTCCTTGCAGACCCGTGTCAGGCGAATCTCCGGGTCCCGCGATATCGGCCAAAGCAGTCCGTCGCTCGTGACGATGTCGGGCAGTGCAACGACCTCTCGAACTCCGCTTTCCTTGAGGAGTTCGATGATGCGTGCACCCGACGGATGAGCCACCTGCGCCCTTGTCCCTGCCGGTGTGGCTGCGCCCGTCATCAAGTCACCCCGCAGGAAACCCCGTCCTTCAGGGCGGGGAGGAATGCGGGCTCCCGTGTTCCGTGCATCGTTGTCGTCTCCTCTTTCCGTGACGTCTCGAGGACGTATCCGTAGCCGTCGGCGCGCTGGACGACGCGGCAGTGCCGGTGCGAGATCCCCTGCACCGTCCCCTGCGCGGTCTGGACG
>JAPPCV010000100.1 GCA_028824715.1 Boseongicola sp.
AGAGGTGGCCTGTCAGTTGACCAAGGCGCATATCGAGAACCTCGAAGGGCACAAGGCCTTGGCCCCGTTCATGGGGTCGTTGAATTTCGGGGTTCTGGATCCCGCGATCTCGGGCTTGTGCGGGCCCAACCCGGTCAGGTTTCACGCCGGCGCGGTCCGTGCCTGGGAGGAAGCGGGTCATGCGGTTCCGGATTGCGCCAAGCCATGACGGCGCGAACCGGCAAATGCGTCGGGCGACCGAACGCGTCGCCCGCGCCGCCATCCTGAACGCTTCGAACAGCCCCGCAGCCGAACCGGAATGACCGATCAGGACGAACCACAGGAAGCTCCCGGCGCCCCGGTGGACCGGCTGGTCTATTGGTCGGGCTCTTGCTGGTGCTGCTGGTGCTCCTGTACGTGACGCCGGCAATTCCCGGTTGGGACGAATTCCGGAGGGCCGTCACCGGCATTGACTTCATCAAGGTCCGGCGCTTTCCGACCGAATGGCTTTATCCGCTCGTCTTTGCATGGATGACGCTGATCGTCGCCTTGAAGCACTCCATATGGCGAGGCTGGCGCTGGCGGTCCTGATCCTGTTCCGTCCGTTCGAGATATGCGGACCGGCGTTGGCCGGCGCGGCTGTCTTGGTCGCCCTTCACGTATTCCGCAGCAGGGAGACCTTGCGGGCCTGACGACGCAACGGTACACGAGGTCTGCGAATGAACGGGGCATTATGTAGTTGATTGAAACGGTGGAACATGACGCTTTCTGCGCAAGCCAGAAGGACGGGATTTCCGCCGATCTTCGACACGGCAATGCGCGGCCACGCCGCGATGCCCAGATGTCAGGGCCATACAAGACGAGGCGTCCGGGACCGGCGCATCTGCACGGTGAGAGGCGTTTGCGTCGGCAACCTCTGCTGACCTGTGAAATCAGCCGCGGTCTGGAACGCACCGCGTTTCAGTCAGCGGCGTAATTCCCAATGAGTGCACGTCCGAACTTCATCCTCTTCATCACGGACCAGCAGCGGTTCGACCATCTGGGCTGCAACGGGCATCCGGTGCTGCAGACCCCGAATATCGACGAACTTGCGCAAGAGGGCGTGAACTTTGACCGATTTTACGTAGCGTCACCCGTTTGCATGCCGAACCGAGCCAGCCTGATGACCTGCCGCATGCCGTCCAGCCATGGCGTCCGTTCGCTCGGCGTTCCGCTTGCGCACGAGAATGTCACCTTTGTCGAGATCCTGCGCGCCGCAGGGTATGACACCGCGCTCATCGGGAAGAGCCATTTGCAGAACGTCACGGACTGGGCCGCCCAGATCGAGCCGCCCGAGCGTCGGGAAGGCTATGCGCAGCCTCCCGAGGATCTTGCCGTCGCCATTCGTTCGGGCCTCGACGCCGCGAGCTACCAGTACGAGCAGCAGCAGTTCTGGATGCAGGACCATCCCAAGGTGCCGACCCCCTTCTACGGGTTTGACCACTACGACTCCGTGCTGCGTCACGGCACGATGGCCGGCGGTGACTATGAACTATGGCTGAAGAACGAAGCTCCCGAGATCATGCCATTGCGCGGGCGCGAAAATCAGCTTCCGCACGACTACGTCTGCCCACAGGCCATTCGCACGAGGATTCCGGAAGACAGGTACTCCACGCGTTACATAGCTGAGCGGGCACGCGAATGGATCCGGGGCCGGAAAGGCAATCCGCGGCCGTTCTTCCTGATGGTGTCCTGGCCTGATCCCCATCATCCGTTCAACCCGCCCGGCAGGTATTGGGACATGTACAAGCCCGAAGAGATGCCGGTGCCGGCGGCTTATGCCGCCAATGACTGGGAGCCGCCGGAATACGTGAGAATTGCGGAGCGGGATCGTGCGCGCGACAGAACGCTGGGCCAAAGGGCGGGCTACTCCGTCGCCGTTTCCGAGCGGGAAGCGCTTGAGGCCCGTGCCCTGACCTGCGGCATGATCTCCATGATCGATGATGCGGTCGGGTTGATTCGAGGATCAGTCAAGGACGCCGGGCTCGACGATGACACGGTTCAAATCTTCACTTCCGACCACGGTGATCATCTTGGCGAACACAGGCTGCTGTTCAAGGGCGCCGAGCAATACGATTCCCTTACTCACGTTCCGTTCATCTGGGCCGACCCGAAGGGTGCGAAAGGCGAACGCAGCCAGGAAATTGCGCAGACGCAGGATATCGGCACAACGATCCTGGAGCATGCAAGGGTCGCGCCGCCCGTCGGCATGCAGGGCGTCGTTCTGTCGGTGGCAGGCGGCGCGGGGCGCGAAGCGGCACACATCCAGTACGAGACACAGCGGACGCAAGAGGCCTTCGGTGCCCGTCCACGCGTTCACACGATCATCCATGACCGGTGGCGGCTGTCGATCTATCTTGGCAAGTGCGCGAACGAGCTGTTTGATCTCGCGGACGATCCCGGTGAAATGACCAACCTCTGGGACAGCGCTGCACATGCCGAGATCAGGAGCCGGTTGATCGAACGGCTCGCCGAGATGGAGATTGCCGTCGCCAATCGGGTGCCTTTGCCGACCGCGCAGGTCTAGCCCTGCTCCAGCTCCTTCGCCGACTGAATGTAGTAGTGCCGCGTCGGGCAGTTGATCTGGGCGCGGGCGTGCAATCTCAGGAGCAGAGCCTTGATCGCCTTGGCGTCTTCCCCGCCCTGGCCGGCATGGATGAGCCGGTCAATCAGCTGCAGTGCCCATTGGTAGTCTTCTTCCGCCCGGGCCCTTTC